>JANXZM010000079.1 GCA_025355505.1 Acidobacteriaceae bacterium
ATCGTACTTCCGCACCCTCGACAAAGATGGTCCGACTTCGGTGCTTCAACAGCGGTGATCCAGACCTTGCCCTTGGCTTCAGTGCGACGCTGCTGAGTAAGACGCGTCGGAGGAACTGAATTGCGAGTGCGTCCAGATTTAGCTCCAGCCCAGAGGGTTCGCGCTACGTATTCAGCCCACGGTGCAACCAGCTTTCCCCATGTGGAAGCTGTTTCGCCCAGCTTGGTACACATCTGGGACATGAGACGACAATTGCCTGAAGCAGTTTCGAAGAAGTCAGCCCGGCGCAACGGCTCGCTTGCAATCCACCGAAGTAGCCACATTTCAACCTGAGGTCGTACTGGTTCGAGCACATCGAACGCGAGGGAGTCGCGGTTGGCGGTATCGGTATGCAAACCCAGCCCCAAGCCACCATCGAGGCCCAGAGAGCTTACTGCTAGTCTGGTCTCAGCCTCCAGAAGGGCGAAAACGTAGTTTAAGATCGCGTGGACTGGCGTCACGGCAAGACGAGGTCCGCCGGTTAGAGGGGATTGCCTACTCCCGACAAATTGCCATCGCTCGGGGATTCTTTGTAGATCCCCTTTGGGCCAACTAACGGGAAGATTCCGCCACTCGCGGAAATATGAAGCGGCGGCGTTTGCTTCGAGATTGCGGATCGCGTCAAAGGTTTCCGCCGAACCCAGCTCATTTCGGAAGCGAACGATTGCGTCTGCCGTCGCATGGGAATTCAGAGCTTCCCTGAGCACACCTTCCTGACCCTGCAATTTTGCATCGATCAGGCGGCGACAGATTTCGAGGCCGACGCCGTTACTGATCGCAAGACCTTGAGCGCGTCTCAACTTCGCGTCGGATGATCCGACCGGACCAGTGACACACAGCGTTTTCCCATTGCGTTCCAGGAAAATGAGTCCTGCATCTTGGTCTCGTAACCACCGCAATGCCGCCAGTGATACCAGTCCGTCTGAGCCGACGATTACGAGCCGCTGGAGGCGGTGTCCGATGCGGGGAAGGCGGTAGTGGTAGCGTTCAGCTCCAATTCCGTCTTCAACGACCAGGTGTCCACGATCAACACGTACCTGAATGCCGTAGCCGACTAAGGTCAGAACGCCGTGACGTGGAACTGAATTGAGGGATTGTGCAGGTTGATGTACGGTTCTGTTAGCTGCCATTGGAGTGTCCTTCCTTTGGTGGTCAGGGCTTGTCGGCTGCTGAAACAGTCGGCAGGCCCGCTTTGTTCATGACATAAAACTACCGATGCTCACTGGAAACAAGATTTCTGCTCCGCACTTTGGGCAAGCGTGATTCTTCGAGCGCCCACAGTAGCCGCACGAACACTCGACGTAAAACTCATACCGAAGGATGCGATTAACGCTTGCTCGCTTGGCTCTTTCTTGGGCGCAGATGTCACGGGAGCGACGTGGAGTCACCACGCCCACACCGGCCAGCGAATCCGCTAGGAAGCGTTGCAGTGGCTGCGCTCTTTTGGGCAACGTGGATTCTCGTAAGACTTGAAGTGTGAGCGCCGCGAGACCAGGTACAAAATACGAATCGTATGGAGAGGCACCGTCCTGGAACGCATTTGTTACTTCGCCCTCGCTCCGTGCGTTTGACAGGAGCGGCCACAGTCGATCCCACACCTGCGCCAGAACGCCCCGCCAATGTTCAGCCCTTCCGTAAACCTCCGAGGACCGTATTTTCGGTGGGCGCCCTCGTCCTCGTTCTGAGCCGATCGACGTTTCTACGTTATTCATGGTCATTGGTCATTTCTGCGATGAATGCCCGGCTAGTAGCTTTAATTATACGTATAAATCTAATATATACAAGGTTAAATATGCGGAAGATGCTTAGTGATTTAGTTAAAATGTTTATTATAAATAAGTTAACAGGCTAGACATAATTTAACTGATCATCCGATTTATGCGTAAATTATGACCTAGGGAATTGGAGTGAAAGGGCATCGCCCCGTTTCCAACGAAAGAGAAAAGAGGCCAGCAATGAAGCGTACACAGTCTCAACTTAAAACAAAGAGGCGGAAAAGTCCTCGCCGATCAAACAAGAGAAGATTTGTCCAGCCGCTATCTGTCGAACAGTTTTTCGCCATGTCCGAGCAGCATCAGGACCTCTGGAGAAATGGCGTTCAGGTCGTCACGGAATTGAGGGCAGGTGCGTCGCTCCGTCAAGCCTCACTCAAGTTCGGGTTAGACCCCCGCAAAGCACCGCAGCTAGTTCGCCCGGCATTGCGGAAACTGAAAAATGGGCGTTGGAGAGCCAAGAGCTACGACCGTCTCTTGCGCGTCCTTGCACTTCCGAGCCGTAAGGGGCTGATCGAGGTCGGCACGCGGGATTCTCGGCAGGCCACAGTGATTGGGAAATACTGGAATGCAATCGATCTCTATCGCGCCACCGGAGACGCTTCGGCACTGGAGCAATTCGACGGAGAGCACGTCACCGATGCCAACGGAAATCCGGTTCCGCTTCTCACTGATCTCCACGAGTTGGGTCGGCTGGAATCGGCCGGCGTTCTATCGTTCGAGACTATTTACGCGAGGGTAGCCTGATGACGAGGAAACCTCATCTGCGTGATCCTGAAGCCGCTTGTGTACGGAAGAACGTCGCAGCACGGCGTGTCGGAATGAACGCCAAATGTGCCTGCGGCGAGAATCGGCCGGAGGCTCTCATACCGAAGAGTAAGCCGATTCTATGCCATCGCTGCAATCGAAAACAAGAAGGAAAAACAACTATGGACAAACATCATCCTTTTGGAAAGGCAAACAGCCCCGTCACAGTCGAAGTTCCGGTTAACGATCACCGCGCCGACCTGAACGTCGCACAATACGATTGGCCAAAGCAAACGCGGGAAAATCCGGATGGCAGCCCGCTCATCGCTGCCGCCGGTTGCGTCCGTGGTTTCATCGATACGGTTGTGCATTTGATCGAAAAGGGGTTGCACTGGATTGCGGACATGCTCGAAACAGCCGACGCGTATCTGAGAGAGAGACTTGGCGAAAAATACTGGCTCGACACCCCGCTGGAGGTGTTCGCGTCGAAGCAATAGACCCCGGTGAATTGGCGAACCCGAATGGTTACGCTGTCAATCGCAGCATCGAGTCCACAATTAGTGGGTCGGTGCGAGTTCATCCATGCCCCATCGTGATCCCACGTCTTTGGTTCTCGCGGTTCGGGTCTATCCTGGCCTTGAAGATGAGAACCTGGACTCAGACAAGCGGCCACGAAAATGGAGACGCCCGGCTGCGATGTTCGTGTTTGATACGGAAACGCGAACTGATCAAACTCAGCGCCTGACGTTTGGCAGCTACCGGCTCATCGATGCTGGACAACTGGTGAAGGAGAATGTTTTCTACGGTACGACATTGCCCACCCGAGACCGGCGCATTCTAGAACGCTACGCATCGGTGCCGAGATCCATCGTATTGACTGAGGCCACCCACAGCCTAACGCTGCTGACCCGAAACGAGTTTGCCAAGAAGCTCTTCAGCGCCGCTTACAAAGGCCGCGCCTTGCTCACGGCTTTCAACTTCCCGTTTGATATTTCCCGCATTGCTTGCAAGTCTTCGGACGCACGACGCCGATACGCCGGAGGTTTCTCTTTCGAACTTTGGTCTTATTTTAAAGGCGGCGACGAACGGCGGCATCGGTACCGGCCCTGCATTTGTATCAAACACATTGACAGCAAGCGCGCCCTCAAAGGCTTTACGGCGAGAGTGACACCTGACGAAGAGGACCGAATCCCAGAAGGCTCCATGACCGGCGATCCGGAAGAGGATTATGTCTTCCACGGTCACTTTCTCGATTTGCGGACTTTGGCATTCGCTCTTACGGATAGAGGTTTCACCCTAAAAGCGGCGTGCAATGCCTTCGGGGTGGAACACGGAAAGCAAACCGTGAAACAGCATGGACTCGTCACAAAAAACTACATCGACTACAACCGCCGGGACGTTCTGGCAACTTCCGAGCTGGCGGTCAAACTCCTCGAAGAGTATGACAAGCATCCAATAGACCTTCAGGCTACGAAGGCATATTCGCCCGCTTCGATCGGTAAATCGTATCTACGTGCCATGGAAATTCCACCGATTCTGGAGCGTCAGCCAGACTTCCCCAAGCAATATCTCGGATATGCCCAATCGGCGTTCTTCGGTGGACGAACCAGCGCTCATATTCGCAAGGTCCCAGTGCCCGTCGTCTACACCGATTTTCTGTCGATGTATCCGACCGTGAACAGTCTCATGGGGCTATGGAGTTTCGTCACTGCCGGTGAAATCGGAGTCGTTGAGCATTGCCAAAAGGAAATCGAAGCATTCCTAAGCCAGGTAAACATCGACACGATGTTCGACCCGGCGACGTGGAAGCGGCTGCGCGCCTTCGTTCGTGTCATCCCGGATGGCGACATCCTGCCATCGCGCGGAGGGTACAGCAGCCAGGGCAACGATTGGCAGGTGGCTGTAAACCATCTTTACGCCGGGAGTACGAGCCCTAATGATGCGCTCTGGTTCTCCCTTCCAGACATTGTTGCATCGGTGCTTCTCTGCAAAGGAAGGGTCCCAAGAATCGTGGACGCCTTTCGCATTGAAGCGCATGGAAAGCTCAGTGGGCTTAGTTCAACGAAGCTGCGCGGTCAGATCGACGTCGATCCAGCCAAGCAAGACTTTTTCAAGGTAGTCATCGAGGAACGGAAGAACCTTCCCAAACGCGTCGACATCTCGGATCAAGAGAAGGAACGGCTCGACAAATTCCTCAAGGTTCTCGCCAACGCAGCCAGCTACGGAATCTATGCCGAGATGCACCGTACGGAGTCTGACCATAAAACTGAGGTGACGTGCCACGGCGTCGACGCGGAACCGTTCAAATGCCGTGTGGCTCATCCGGATGAACGCGGGGACTATTGTTTTCCCCCGCTGGCATCCCTGATTACAGGAGCAGCTCGCCTCATGTTGACGCTGGTGGAGCGGAGGGTAGCTGATCAGGGAGGGACGTATGCGATGGAGGACACGGACTCCATGGCAATTGTCGCTACAGAGAGTGGCGGAACAGTGCGCTGTTTGGCGGCCGAACCCAACACAATCAATGCTTTGTCTTGGAAACAGGTCAGAACAATATCGGATCGCTTTATGGCCCTCAATCCGTACGAGGGCGAGGCGGGCTCCGGCTCCATTCTGAAGATCGAGGATGACAATCGCGATCCGAAAACCGAGAAACAAAGGCAGCTTCACTGCTTTGCCATCTCTGCGAAACGGTATGCCTTGTTTCTGATCAACGACGACAGAACCCCGACACTGCTGCGAGCGAGCTGCCCGTCCTGCGGACACAAGAACAAACCTAACGTGAGTCGCTGCGTAGGGTGTCTAAAATCCGTTCAACTGAACAATGTGGAAGACCGATGGTCGGAGCATGGACTTGGCCATCTTTTGAATCCCACCGACCCGGAGAGCGACGACCGGGAATGGATCGCGAAAGCGTGGCTCAGCATGGTTCGCAAGGCACTCGCTTTGCCAACCGTCCCCTTGGGTATCGAATCACTACCTGCGGTCGGTCAGATCACGGTCAGCAGTCCAGCCGTTATGAAGCCTTTGAAGAACCTCAATGAAGGACTTCAGTATCCGGATCAAATCAAGCCTTTCAATTTCTTGCTGACGTGCCATGTGAGGCCCCTCGGCCATCCTCTGGGCGTCGATCCGGAGCGTTTTCACCTCATCTCGCCTTATGAAAAAGACTCGCGGCAATGGCTCAAGAAAGACTGGATTGACCAGTACTCGGGAAAGGACTATCGAATCACGACAACGGGTCACCACGGAGACCGCCGCACTGCTCGGGTGAAGACCTATGGAGATGTTTTGATTGAGTATGAGTACCATCCGGAATCGAAGTGCGCCGATGCAAATGGAGATACGTGCAGCAAACAAACCGTCGGCCTTTTGCAGCGCCGCCACGTTCGAATCCAGCAGCTCAAATACATCGGGAAGGAATCGAATAGCCTCGAAGAAGTGGAATCTGGTTTGATCCACTCGGAACAGAGTGTTTACACCGAATATCCAGACCCGCGACGGGATGAATGGCAGACGAAGATTCTTCCCGCGCTCAAGGAATCGCCATTGGCTCTTCTCGTGAAATTAAGCGGCCTTTCCCGGAGCACCCTCATCGAAATTCGAGCAGGACGTAGTAGGCCGCACCCTAAAAATCGACGGATGCTCCTGACAGTTCTGAAAAAGCTCGTGATAGCCCCCGGCGAAGGCAACACCAGCCGCGAGTGAGAAGGGTGTGCGGACGCTCAGTTGAGCTGCACAGCGCGGAAGCGAAGGGGTAGGTCTTCATCTCGGTCGGGGCGGATTTTCGTCGTCGATATACTGATTGATCCTCATGATTGCTTGGTCCTTCCAGAGTTCTATCTTCGGATTCCAGCCTACGTTATTGAGCAGCTTCGGATGCCTCCGACTTGCTTCCTGAGAAAGGATCGTCTCTCCGGCTCCAGCTAGGTCTTGCAGCTTGGCTGCATCGTTCGCGGGGTCTCCCAAGAATACGATTCGCCTATTGTTCCTGATCCCGACACATCCGACTATAGCCAGTCCGTAGTCAATTCCGATTCCTAAGCTCAGTTGTCCTGGACTTCCCCCGAAGGCCGGACAAATAACCTTGTTGAAAACACCCTGCAACCATAGAGCGAACGTGACAGCTTCGTGGACTGGATCATCCGAGGCGTCCCCAAGAGAACGGTGAAAGACCGACAGCACTCGGTCACCGGCGACATCCATGACTTCGCCGTTATAGTGCTTTGTAAGCCGAGTGGCTATTTCCACAAACGTATCCAGCAGCAAAAAGCTTCTGGCTTCCGGCTGCGTTGCGACCAGCTTGGTAAAACCGTGCAGATCGCTGTAAACGAAAGCTGCCCTAATCCTTCTGCCTTGAAGTCGGGCCATCTCACTTATCTCAGGCAAAACCCTGCCCGGAGCGACCATTGGCTTTCTACGAAGCAAACCTTCGACAGACGCGAGCACGACTGAATACCAAGTGGTGGAGGTGGAATCGCTAGCGGTTTTGTGATCACCGGTGGGGTATAAGAGGGAATAGGGATGCCAATCAGGGCGCTAAGAAATGAGGGGGTTACCGGTGGCCGACCGAATAAGACATCACTCGGCTTGGAATTGAAAATCGAAACAGGGTTCGCGTTCAGTAGTCCATACAGGCTTGATTTTGCAGCCTCCTCTTCTGCGGCTTTCTTTGCGTCGGCGGCTTTCTTTGCTTCGACGACCATCCTCCAAAAAGGATAACTCTCGTACGGCCCTCTAGCCATCTCAGTACCTCGCAAGGAAAAGTCCACACGCAATCATCAGAACCCATGAACAAAAGCCAAGACGTACAACCCATCTATTCTTAGCCAGTGCATCCATTTTCTCACTTGAGATGTGAGCTAGCTCGAAAATCTGATTGGTGAGGTTGCGGAGGATCAGCTCCGGTGATGCCTCACGAACTGCTGAGAAGTAGACTTCATTGTTCTCGTGCAGAAGAACGTGCTGTTGCCACATCAGGTCTCGAACTTTTTGCGGATCGGTGTATCGAGCACCACGAGGACGCACGACACTGTGAACCATAGAAAGGCTCAGAAGGACAGCAAATAGCAAACCTATTGCCGCGACCACAAAGACGACGCTAAGGATCGTGACACTACATGAATGAAGGGCAAGCTTGCTGATGGCATCTTTAGAGATCTGGAGAGCACTCGCAGCAAGGAACACTATCACTGTTATCGTCACTCCGGCCTTCGTGTCGGACGAGCGGATCAACGCTTGGTGGTTGTCGAAGTTGTGACGTGCGAACTGAATCTGGCTATCGAGTTCCGGTTCAGAGGCCATGCATCATTCTATTAACTAGCTGGAACCCAGAACAAGTCGTATTCTGCGTTCATGTGCTGGCATCCGTTCCCCGGGTTCACCGGTGCTATTCTCGGACCTCTGGTCCTTGCCGGAATATATGCGATTCCTCAGCGCTCCGGAACTTACAATATCAACCCTCAAGACAAAGAAGGGGCCTTCGAGCCCATTTTGGCGAGATATATCCGAGGAGCTGAGTTCATCATCGGCATCGCATCAACTTCGATTGTTCTCTTGGCTGGATCATCTGTCTTTCATGGACAAAGCGGACATATCCCGTGGGTCTTTGCGACGCCCCTTCTGCTGCTGGCTTGGAGCGTTGTGTTCGGCGCGGCCTTCATGATCTGGCTCAACCACTGCTACGAGGTTCACCAACATGGCGCACAATATACGGCGCAAAGTTATTCCCTCACCGAAGCCCTAGGGTTCGGTTCGCTGATCTGCTTCGTGTGTGGCTACGTGTGGCTGATTTTCCTAGTAACTCAGTAATCGCCTTCAGATCGGTGGTGGCGGGCCTTGGCAGAACCAGCACAGGCACCTCCTTTTCAAGTTCAAATGAGAAAAGATAGAATTGTTAATTCCGAACAAGAGATATGAAAGACATATTCTCAGCATTTGGATCAGAAGTATTTCGACCACTGGTCACAATAGTGATTCCTGGGGCCATGGCGATAACCGTCTGGTTCATCGCTTTGCTTCAAAAATTCGCACGACTTCGAGCAATTGCCGACGCCAATCATACGGAAACAATATTTCTGCTCACTCTTGCTAGTATTGCCGTCGGTCTGCTTGTGGAAGATTTTGGATCGAGGATCGAAAAGCGTTTTGACGAGTGGCTAGTGGCGAAACCTGGATTCGCGCTGCACCGTGACGAATGGAAATCATATTGGCGCGTCGTGTTTAAGGCCGAACCAATCGGACAGCGCTATTTGAATACAATTCTGCTCAGGTTCAAGTTTGAACTCGGAACCGCTATCGCATTGTTATTTGCGGCGACGGGATTACTATTCACCACGCTGTCTCTCTGCAGCGCCTTGGCCGGAATGGGCGTGGCTTTGTTGGCTGCCTATCTCCTTATGGAGGAAGGGCGCTCTTCTCACAGACTACTAAGCGAAATTCGCCATGAAATTCTTAAGGGTGCGATACCTTACCCGGCAGACGCTCCTCCTGCGGTACAAAACTGAATTCTGGCCCACTCACGCAGTCCAAGCCTAACGAGGCGGGAATGCAGTTTGGATTTGTCGCCAAACTAAGCATTATGAACAAAGCACCTTCCGACGAAGGCGACGACGACACCGATAAGTATGTATACAAGTCCCCAACGGATATTTCCTGCAACGAAGTCTCGATTTAGGTCACTTCGTATCTTTATCACTATTCCAATCTGCGCCCACACGTCGGGTTGTTTGTCATTCTCGGGTCACCCTCCCGTCCCACCTGTTTACCACTCGGTAACGAGACCGGTTTCAAAGTGCTCCACCTCCTATCCCCGCACAAGTTTGACGGGGTACTATGACCTGAGGGGATTTTGCTACACCCCCACCCCCACTGGACTTGGACGCTGGAGGGCCGGGGCGCGCGCGCGTGCGAGGCGGGGTGGGTGAAGGAGCGGACGAGCGGGGGTCAATGAGCGTAATCGCCTGGTTACGCCAGTTATCGCGCCCTGCCTTCCGCCGTGATGCAAAAAAAAGACCGCCCAGACATCGGGCGGCTGATATTGCTATGAACTGGCAAACCTTATTTCATGCTGTCTCGGGCTTGTGCAGGGCTGGCAGGCTCAACACAGTTTGTAATACCGCCCGTTCTTGCGACAAAGTGAGTAATCGTGAATTGCGGGGCGCAGTCTACGTCCAGACCACTCAAGTTACCCGTTACGGTGGCCGATTGGAAACCCGCGAAAGAGGCGTCTTCCAAGTGGACACCGTTCCCGCCATTGCCGGTGATTGTTGCACCATCCCGAAACACTACTATGGAGCCACCGAGCAATGTCACGCCATTACCGATGCTCCCACTGATGGTACCGCCGTGGAGTAGCAGATTGGCCGCGGCCGCCAGAATGCCAACCCCGTTGTTGAGGAAGCTGGAATTGGAAGCTACGAAGTAAGCCCCGCCCCCAAGGGCGACTCCGAGCTCATTGCTTTGGAAGATGTCATTACTGCTGAACATTTGCGATCCATCATCGACGTTTGCACCGAGGAACCCATTGTTTTGGATCACATTGCTTTCGAGAAAGGCATGGGAGCCACGACCTACCCAGAAACCATACCCTACCGCACCCTGAATCGTGTTGCCGGTCAGGTAGCAGAGACTTGCGGTACTGCACAGGATACCCTGCGCCCCGCCGTTGATGGTGAATCCCTGCAGGCTTACACGCTGCGAATCCTCGATATCCACGACCGGCAAGGTTCCCCCGGAACGATCCGTGATTGAGGCTCCCGTTTTGGTGATCAGAGTCAGGTGGTCCATACCTCGAATCACGAAGTTTCCCTTGCAGCTGCCCAAAACAGTAATCGTGTTCGGCCCTTGCGGATTGGTTGCTGCAAGAACTCTCAGGGCTTTACGAATGGTTTCCTTGTTGTCGCAATTCACGGTTAGGTTCGCAGCCTGAGCACACTGGCTTGCCGCCCCAATGGCCACCAACAGAAAGAATGCAAGAACCCTTGTCCTCTGCCTCATGATGTTCTCCTCTCTCACTTCAGTGAGTGTGGTGCTTTTTGCTGAGTTCGTTTGATCCTCCGCCAATGCGGACACGCCCACGGCGGTTCCGCCCGGCATACCCCGGCGCACAGCAGTGCATCTCATGACACACACTTAGTCAACTTGTGCTTGCAATCCCCGATACGGGTTCGAAAAGCCAGAGCCTAGGAAGGGAAGAGAGATTGGCTAGGTATGAGGCTCCCCACAAAGTGCCTGCAACAGTGCGCCTAAACGAAGCCATTGTCAAGGTGCGCGAATTTGCGGGGTCCCCCTAACCGGTGCTGAACTCGCATAGCTGTTGTAAAATCCCGTTTACACTCATCGACGCTCATGCCGCTCAGCTCTAGACGATTTCATCCAATATTTTCAAACACTTAGCCAGCTTGATCGCGCGTACCGGCTCCCGATTGCAGATTTTCTCCAATGTGTGCTGATTAATTCCGCGCCGCATGAACTCCCGCTTCGGAACCTTTGCGATGCGCGCCAATTGTTCGGGATCGGCAATGGCATTCCCTCTCCGCCTGTACTCGATGGCTTTGAAATCCAGCAAACTCGGGTCTTCCCCCACTTCCCAGTGCCGGTCGGATTCTTTCCCGATGTAAGTTGGCGGCCAGTTTGCAAGCACGTGCGCGCGTTGCAAGAACCCTCGCGTATCGAACTCGCACGGCTTCCCGTCCGGCCCCAGGCTCTTGGCTTCAGGGTGATTCTGGTACGAGTCCAGAAGCATGAAGAAATTCTTTACCAGTGCGCGACTACCGTCGTAATCATCTGTGAGTTCGTAAACGGGAGATTCGCCATCGTGAATGTTGATGCACTTCGCGCGCATCCACTGATCCCGCTCGGATGAGAATGAAGTAATCAGCGTAAATTTGTTCGGGTCGGTATTTTGCGGATATCCAAACCGGCAAATTTGGGGCAGCATCATGAAATTGTGCGGTCTCGTGAGCGGACATTTGGCAAGGTTTTTCAGAGCATGATGCGGGGTACTGAGGGTCAACCTCATCATTACTGGAAGATCGAACCATGCAGGTTTTGTGCGCTCCAATCCGAGAACCCCGCGCACGATCCAGTCCCAAGCCTCAAAAATCCACTCGGGCGTTTCGTGTTTCCATCCCTCAGGCGAATCTTTTGGAGGATAGAAATAGCCGAGCCCATGTGCCTTGGGCTCAACGATTTGAATGTCATTCTCGCTTTTCGTGTAGAGCGCGTATCTTTTTGCAGCAATGGCGTAGCCGTACAACTGGCGCTGCTGTTTGTTTTTGTCCCAATTTAATTTCTGAATTTTCAAAATCGAGCCGTCGATGGCGTAGGGATTGAGCGACTTGAATCTGTCAGTAATTTGCTGAACTTCGACCGATGAAAGCGCCGTGATCGGCTTCGCACCGCCCGGCATTGCTATTTGTTGCCGTGTTTCCGTGGAAACGATGGCCGCGCTATCCGTGTCGCAAAACAAATACGTCCCGCCCGCGTCAGTGATGCATTTTTCGAGCATTGCCAGAAGCAGGCGACCGCCGGACGTGATGAGTGAAGCAATGTGCGGCGCAAACCAATCCCCAGGTTCCTCTACTACGTCTGACTGCGTAGAAAATGAATCTTCTCCCGAATGGACGTGCAGTTCTGTCGCATCAGCGTCATTAGGGTTTAGCTCCACGAATAGTCCGTATGATCCGCTATTGGCGAGGATTTTCAGCCAATAATGGAGTGCCGGATTCGACTCGTTAGCAGCACGCTGCTCGATGACGTGCCTAAAGAAGCTATGTTTGCTGGCATCCACATTCACCATGCCGCGCAGGGACGTTGAACCTAGTCCGGTCTGTTTACCGTGCGGCACGACGCGAATCGCTTTTTCGATGTGCGGAACTTTCCCGGTTAGGAGAATGGATGCAATGATGTCCGGGCCTGCGAACCAGAGCGCTTCCTTGCTCGTGAGGTAATTGATTCCAATATTTTGAGTTGTGCCGTTGTACACGGTCCGTACCGGCAGGATGTCATTGTCCGGACGAACGAGCGCAAAGAACCTGAATCGCGGCCATAACTTGCGATCAAAGCAACGGTCGAGCGTGATCCGCGCAAGAAATTTCCGCACTTCGTTTGTGGCGTCGGGAAAAGTTACATTTTGTGCTGTTAGGACACCCCAATTCCCCAGAAGCTCGTTGACGGTCGGGTACTGCGACATGAAATCGACGGGGCAGACTGGTACTTCCCAATTCCGAATACGGCACTCCGCGCGTCCGCCAAAGTAGCTCTGCATGAAAATGCCATAGGCGTAATTGGCATCCTTGACCTTTCCACTCGGATACGAAATCTTGAGTTCCTCAAGGTACGCCTTCGCAACACTCGCCGGGCTGAACATGCGGTCGGGACCGGGGGCGATAGGGTGCTGGTCGTACTCCCGCTTTGCTGCGTTAAGAAGACCTACTGTAGATCGCACGTCGTGGCGGCAATATTCGATCTCGTCCCGATCAACGCGTCCGCTCGGCTTATGGTCCATCTTCCCTGGAACACCAAATTCCTTGCACGCTGTTTTGAGGGAATAGGATTTATTGCGAAGGGCCCAAAGTAGAGTCCGCAGGTCCAGGAACTGACCGCGTGGCCAGAGCTTCGCCTGTTTGCCTTTTGACCTGTGAAGGGTTACAGGAGCGCGTGTCGAACTGATGATGGCTGCTTTGCTATTAAGTGCCTGGATGACCACGCGAGGAAAGGATTCATCAGGTTCTAACTTTCCGCTCTCCGGGTTGCGCCATTGTTTCATTATGAGCGTCCATCCGCCGTTTTGCGCCGGGTTCCAATCCAGGGCGATACGGCTTAAATCGAATGGAAGATTGAACCCTACGATTAGCGCCTTAGCCTGAATTGCCATCCCGAAGACCTCTCCGATAAACTTTGTACGAGCGTACAGACGCAAACGGTCGCACCCGTCGTCTGTGGTATCGGGCTTTGTGTTTCTCGCGTACTTGCGGAGCAAATCGAATTCTTTCGCGGTAAGCCCGTTGTCATCGTGAAAGATCCTCTCTTCGAGAAGGACGTACTCTCCATTTCGCGATTCGCAGAATCGCCAGAAGCCGAACGTCAGAGTTTGGTCTGCTGTGATGCGCGATTCGCAATCGAAGACGAACGCATAGTCGGGCCATTTGAGTTCGCTGTCTTGCCACATGCTTTTGGTCTGCTTTTTCTCCAGTTGCACCGTGTGTGCTCGAACATAAATGTCTTGCTGTTTAGCTTCGGTCATTTTTTCTTTACCTCCCATTTGTCCGATTAGGTCTTGCTACGTCCCGCGCGGATCGGTTTTCGAGCAAAGTCGCCCACCTGCGGTATGAAGTCGCTAGCGCGTCAAAGAGCACAGCCGAACCCCTGAGCATCAGAGCTATGAGCTTGAGTAGATTTGTCTCAGGGCTCATACTGACCCCTTCGCTCGCAAGTCCCTCCGTAATCTCCCGATGGCAATTAAGGCAGAGCGTCACGATTAGGTTGGGATCATGCGCTTCCCCGACTATGTGATGGTCCTGAAGGAGACGATTTAGGCGGTCTCTCGGGATTCCTTTCGCTTCAAGCCACCGCCGCGTTACGAGAGTGAGCGATTCCAGACACGCATAGCCGCAGAAAAGACAAAAGGCATCGGTTCCAAGGCGATCTTCCCTCTGGGATTTTCGTCGCGCCGTACGGATTGGGCACGGGTCGCTCAGTCAGCACCGCCGTTGAATGTCCGATACAGGGAGAAATCGGATAGCGCGGGTTCGATGGCCACGATAGCGCGTCCGGCCGTAACCAGTTCCACTCCGGCGATTCGTTTTCCGTGCCAGGGCGCAAGAGCATCGCGCTTCCCGCGCAAGTAGCGTCCCAAATCGCGAAGGTAGAGGCCAAGCTGTTCACGTTCCTTTGAGGAATGAGTTTTGACGGCAACGGAATTACCGTGTGCATCGGGAACGTAGAGCGTTGCTGCGTAACGGTCACTCTTCGTAGCTCGGAATTTGCCATTAGCTTGTTTCAGCGCAGACGGAAAGTATTTCTTAATCGTTTCGCGTTTGACGCCTTGCAGCTTGGCGGCGTGAGTTAGCGAAAGATTTGAATCGTGGCGCATGGCCGCCAGAACGTGCATGGCACGGTCACGCGCCGCTTGACTACGCTCTGATAACTGCGAGATGGGAAACGAGCGAGGCTGGCGACGTTTCCGGCGAGAAGGAGTTTGAGATTTTGCCATGCTCGCGAGGATAGGGATTCATCTAACCACCTTTGTAGTACTCGGCTTTGTTTGCGAGTATTCAGTCCCTTTTTGAGTGCGATTGCAAGCTTACGTGCTCGCATTTATTTGCGAGTAGGCTGAACCCGTAAGCCTCAATATATCAAGGGATTCTAAGGTTCCTACCTGCATCTATTTCGCGAGTAGGCTGAAGCCCCCCCCGGAGCTGGTTTTAGAAGTTTTGCCGCTTTAGAGACGCGGGTAGGCAAACGAGCGACTTCAACTCGCCCTTTGTGCTTCTTGGCGAACCCGCCGGATTTTTCGGCGCAGGCCCATATCACTCCAGGCTTCTTTCCACGTAAGCCCGTCCCGCCATTCTCCGCTTTCTGTCCAATCCAAGAGCGGAGGTGCATGTCGCTTGTCTAACTCGGCGCAGAATTCCATTCCTTCCAAGCTGGGCTTGGCGCTTAGCACCTTCTGAATTGCGCTGTAAAGTTTGAGTCTTTGCTTCCAGCCCTTCCGCTTATTCGGCCCCCGCCCTGGCTTGTTGCCCGCCTCCACTCGAACCGCACCAGCGGCGGCAGTTTCTTCGTTCCGGACTGTTCCGATTGCAGCTCCTAAGTCCCACAAAAACGCTCGCCGCGCTCCCTTAAGCAGCAAGCGAGTGTGAGCCTCTCCCAATCTCTCTTCGGAGTCTCTTGCTGGGACGTGCTGCTCCTTTAAGGGTCCGACGCCAAGTACTGGGGAGATTGCGAAGAGCCAAGCGGGAGCGCGCCAAGATGTCGGCGGTGGAATTGGTGGAAGGCTCAGTGGTATAGGAAGCGAAACGGTCGCCCCCGGAACGAACTTTGTTGAAGCGAGACGTCGCATACTTTGATTCTCGCCATCACAAGCCAAAATGTACCAATCACGGATCCAAACCAGCACAACGCAGACAGCAGGCCAAAGCTGTGCTTGCGCCCACTTGTCTGAATCACCCCCGGCCTGGCTCACGTGGGCCAGGGCCAGTTTGAAGTACCGGCGGTAGCTGTCGGCCAGAAGTACAACCATGTCCCTGCGCAAAGGAAGAAAATGTCGAAAAAACGGGCTCGTTTTATTCCCAACGGGCATCCGCTCGATCTCGCCGTGGGCCATAAGTGCTTCTGTCTTACCCCAAGAGTCGAGCTGGGCGAACCCATCCTCGAATAGTTCGCCAATGGCTTTCAGAGCCGGTGTTAAGGTGTGAAGCAGGGCGCGGTTTGTGCGCGTCATTCGCATGGCCGAATAAGATATAATGAATTCAGCAACTTAGCGGGACGCGCGGGTGTAATCAGCACCCAACGCGCCCCTCACCACCATCGGAAGGATACTCCAATGGCAGCTTCGCACACCCTACCGCACTCGCGCGCCATCCGCAAATCTGGCGTTCTCGTATTGAACGGCTATGGCATTCGCGTCCAAGTGAATGCCGGTCATTTGTTCTTGCATGATGGAATAGCGGACGAGCGCCGGACAATCCGCCTGGCCCGTGTAAATCATGGCCTCAAGAGGCTGGTAATGATCGGGAGCGATGGCTTCATCACCCTTGGGGCGCTCCGCTGGATTTCTGACGTGGGCGCAGCGTTCGTGATGCTTGACCGCAGAGGCAAGGTGCTCGCCGTCACTGGTCCCGTTTCTTCTTCGGATGCCAAGCTCCGCCGAGCGCAAGCGCTCGCACTCGGCAACGGAAAGGCACTCAAGATTTCCAAGGAACTCATCTCCCAGAAACTTGCCGGGCAGGAGCTACTCGTACGGGATATGCTGCACGATGCTGCGACGGCAGACGCGATTGCTCAATTCAGAGACGAGTTACCGAGCGCGGAGAGCATGGAGGTTGTAAGGCTGATTGAAGCCCAAGCGGCGAGGCTATACTGGCGGGCTTGGTCTGACATACCAATTTGCTGGCCCCGAAAGGACGAGCACCGCGTACCCGAACATTGGAAGCGCTTCGGTTCGCGCATCTCACCCTTGACCCACAGCCCGCGCCTTGCCGCCAATCCGCCCAACGCCCTGCTCAATCTTCTATACGCACTTTTGGAAAGTGAGGCGCGTCTTTCTGCCGCTGCAATGGGTCTTGATCCAGGTATTGGGTTGCTACATGTAGATGTACCTAGCAGAGATTCACTCGCTTGCGACCTGATGGAAGTCTGTCGCCCCAAGGTGGACGCGT
Organism: Acidobacteriaceae bacterium; assembly: GCA_025355505.1. Classification (GTDB taxonomy): domain Bacteria; phylum Acidobacteriota; class Terriglobia; order Terriglobales; family Acidobacteriaceae; genus Acidiflorens. Next base: position 16,943 of record JANXZM010000079.1, read on the forward strand.
TCGTTCTTGATTGGCTTCGGAGCGAGCCTCTTTGCAAATCGGACTTCTTGGAAGATCGCAATGGTAACTGTCGCATCGGGTCATCGTTGGCAATCAAGCTCTGCGAGACTTCCGACACCTGGCGCAAACTCGTGGCTCCGATAGCAGAATATGTTGCGCAAAAACTCTGGTCCTCGATTTCCAAACCTACATCAACGCCCGCCCGACGACTGATCGCAACTCGCCTTACTCAGCGAAACAAGCGCGAAGTAAAGGGCAGTGAGGTGCCCGGAGTAAAGCAACCGAAGCCGGAACACGTCTGTAGCGGTTGTGGAAAGACCATCAGGGCCGAGCGAAAACATTGTGCAAACTGTGCCATTGACGGGGCAACCGAACGCCTTACGGACGCAGCGCAAATTGGGCGAGTAGCTGCGCGCAGCCCCGAAGCTCGCGCCAAACACGCGGCCTCACGGCGACGGCACGCAGAGGCGTGCTCGGAATGGGACGCATCGAAGCAACCATCTTGGCTTACGAGTGAAGTGTTCTCGCAAGAAATCCAACCGCTGCTCGCGGGCATTTCAACATCCGCCATTCGATCACGGATCGGAGTTTCCCGCTGGTACGCGGGTCGGATTCGCGAAGGCTACCGCCCGCATCCCCGGCACTGGCTGGCGCTGGCGGAACTCGTGGGTGTTTCAGAAGGTGTGTGAGCAACTGACTCTTAATTGCTTTCACGTCAGCCATTTTCGTTATTTTTCAACGGCTTAGATGTTGTCACGTGCTGTGGAATGCTGCTGTTTTTGCCTGCATCAGTGACAGATAAGTGATAGCTTTTCGAGCGAATTCTCGGCGGGAGAGCAACGGCGCAAAAGTCAGTTGCTACTTTCCCCCAGAGCCCTTCACCTAACCTGACCGTTTGCACGGGAACGCTTTGTTAAGCGCCTTCATGGTGTTGATGCTCGCAGGCAAGTGGAGTTCGCTGGGATTTTCTTTCCCATAATGCAGTACTATCAGTGCCATTTGCTTTAGCGTGACCCCCTCGGGAATATCGCACAGCATCGTTCTTTCTCCTGAGCCTGTGGCCACTCCAAAAGCATAACCGTCCACTACTCCCTGAATGTAGCTCATGCACGTTGTTACACTAATCAACTCCGCCTTGCTCAATTTCTCGTAGTCCGATTCTGCGTACCGGCACTCTTCCATGAGGTCCTCCGCTGTCTTCGCAGATGCAATTCCCGCAGCAGCGGACTTTTGAAATACAATCAGTAGCACGACAAACAGCCACAGTCTGGTTTTCATAACTGAGATTGTGCGCCTTACTCTGAACGCTGGCAATACTTCCAACGGTGGAGGTCTGGAATGGCGAAATACGATAGGCTCACGGAATGGCTGAAAAAACCGAAGCTGCCGCTCACGTTCAGCGAGATAGAAACGATTATCGGGGAAAGGCTGCCAGACTCAGCCGCACAGCACCGGCCTTGGTGGGGGAAATGAGGTGAACGCTGAATCTCGGCAGTGTCACGCTTGGCTTGATGCAGGATGGCAGGTTGATTCCGTGGACCTGAAAGGCAAGGGGGTAGTTTTCAGGAAACTGTAGGGGCTTCGCAGATGGCAACGCGGAGCCTCACTTCCTACTTAATGGGGCGCTGTTTCAGAACGCCCTGCCACATCCGGTACACGTCCGTGACTCTTTCTGGAGTTTCCCGCTTGCCCAGAAGTTCTAAGATAGTGAGAATCGCCAGGACTGTTTCGTCGCTTGGGTTTGCCATCGTGTTTCCTTCCTGCTTTCTTTTTTACGCGGGCGAACACGAGCTGGGAAAGTTCCCATGATGCGCGAATGCGGTTCGGGTTCACTTCCCGTAGGAGTCTCGGATATTCTTCAGGAACATACTGGTGCGCCGCTTTGCCGTCACCACAGACAACTTGCCCTTCCCATCCGTACTTCTCGAATCTATTTTTTAATCGTCCGTCAACGAACTCTGTGACTGTGAGGCTGGCGTGTGCATCACAACGAACGCCATCGAAGGCCATTTTGCGACATTGAAGCGCGGGATCAATGGGGTGTACCATCATGTCGGCAAGCAGCACCTGCATCGCTACTTGAGCGAATTTGATTTCAGGTATAACTCTCGGAGAGAAAAAGACGGAGATCGCACATTGATGGCGCTCAGCAGTGTAAGCGGGAAACGGTTGATGCTGCGGAACTCAAAGCAGCCAAATTAGGAGCAAAGAATCTTTCCCCAAAAGCATAAAGCCCGCCTGCCAGCGGGCCTCGTGCTTGAATGGGGGTGTAGCAAAATCCCCTCAGGTCATAGTACCCCCGCACAAGTTTGACCCTTCTTTTCTCACGCCTGTAAGATCAATCATTCCCTCCTTCTGCCGGAAAATCTGCCGAGCTTGCTCGGCCTGGACGGCCGGGGGCGGCCGTCCCTACACGATCAGGATAACCATGCCGCACGAATTGCCGAAAGCTTACGAACCGGGCGCGATTGAAACGCGCTGGGCCGAGTATTGGGTGCGGGAAAAACTGTTTCAGGTGGAGACGCCTGCGCCTGGAGATTTGCGTCCGGTGTTTACGCTGCTGTTGCCGCCGCCGAATGTGACGGGGCGGTTGCACATGGGGCACATGCTGAACCAGACGCAGATGGACATCGTCGCGCGCTGGCATCGCATGCGCGGGTTTGTCACGCTTTGGCTGCCGGGCACGGACCATGCGGGCATCGCTACGCAGATGATGGTGGAGCGTCAGCTTGCGAGAGAAGGCAAGAAACGGCGCGAGATGGGGCGCGAGAAATTCATGGAGCGGGTTTGGGAATGGCGGCGCGAGTATGGCGGCGCGATCCTTGAGCAGATGAAGCGGCTGGGCGCGTCGGTGGATTGGGGGCGCGAATACTTCACCATGGACGACAACCTGTCGCATGCGGTGAAGGAAGTTTTCGTGCGGCTGTATGAAGATGGGCTGATTTATCGCGGGAAGTACATCGTGAACTGGTGCTCGGACTGCGGGACGGCGATTTCGGATCTCGAAGTGAAGCATGAGGATGTCGCGGGGAAGTTGTATGAGATCCGGTATCCCGTTGTTGGCGGGGTCAATGGGAAAGAAGAATTTATCACGGTGGCGACTACGCGGCCGGAGACGATGCTGGGCGACACGGCGATTGCGGTGAATCCGAAGGACGAGCGCTACCTGCATCTGCAGGGCAAGCATGTGCTGCTGCCGCTGATGAATCGGGAGATTCCTATTATTGCGGATGAACTGGCGCAGCCTGAATTTGGCACGGGCGCGGTGAAGGTCACGCCGGCGCACGATCCAAATGACTTCGAGGCTGGCGTGCGGCACAACCTGCCGCAGATCGAAGTGATTGACGAGCACGCCAAGATGAATGCAAATGCCGGCGCTTACGCGGGGCTGGATCGCTTTGCGGCGCGTGCTCGCGTGGTGGAAGACCTCTCCGAGCAGGGCTTTCTTGTGGGCACGAAGGATTACACGATTGCGCTCGGCAAGTGCGACCGCTCGGGCACGATTGTGGAGCCGCGGCTCTCGACGCAGTGGTTCGTCAAGATTGCGCCGCTGGCGAAGCGGGCAATTGAAGTCGTGGAGAAGGGATACATCCGCTTCACGCCGGAAAATTACGGGCAGATGTATTTGAACTGGATGAATAACATCCACGACTGGTGCATCTCGCGGCAGTTGTGGTGGGGACACAGGATTCCGGCGTGGTATTGCACGAACAACGATTGCAAGGAAGTGGTGGTGGCGCGGGAGGCTCCGACGGCGTGCAAATGCGGCAGCACGAAGCTGGAGCAGGATACGGACGTGCTGGACACATGGTTTTCGTCGGGGCTGCTGCCGTTTACGACTTTGGGCTGGCCTGCGGCTGCGCGGGACCAGGAAGTGTTCTATCCCAATTCGCTGATGATTACGGGGTTCGACATTTTGTTCTTTTGGGTGGCGCGGATGATCATGCTCGGGTGCTGGTTCATGATGCCACCGCACAAGCCGGGCGGGAGTTTGGCGTCGGACGGCGATGCCAACGAAGACGCGCTGGGCGCGAGCGTTCCCTTTCGCGAGGTTTACATCCACGCGCTGGTGCGCGATGCCGACCGGCAGAAGATGTCGAAGACGAAAGGGAACGTGCTCGATCCGATCAAGGTGATCGGGCAGTACGGGACGGACGCGACGCGCTTCACCCTGGCGGCGATGGCGGCGCCGGGGACCGATATCGCGTTCAGCGAGACCCGCACGGCGGGCTATCGGAATTTTGCCAACAAGATCTGGAATGCGGCGCGGTTTATGTTTATGCACGTGGATCGCGTGGAGCCGGGCTTGCGGCCCGGGGACCCTTCGGCTTCTCTCAGGGCAGGCTCGGGGGACGCGGGTCTCTCCAGAAGCGGCGGCATTGCCGGGTTTCAGACTGAGACGCTTGAAGACCGGTGGATTCTCTCGCGGTTCAATCGGGCGGCTAAGGACGTGAACGAGTCTCTCGGGACGTATCGTTTCGATGAGGCGGCGAATCGCATCTACGATTTTTTCTGGGCCGAGTTTTGCGACTGGTATATCGAGCTGATCAAGCCGCGACTGAACTTCGAGGAAGGAGCGGAGACGGGACCAGCTCGAATTGCATGTGCAAATCTGGTGAATCTGTTCGAGGCATCGTTGCGGTTGCTGCATCCCGTGATGCCGTTTATCACGGAAGAAATCTGGCACGCGATATACGATGGCAGGCCTCCGCTGAAATCGATTGCGCTGGCGGCGTATCCGGCGGCGGACGAAAAACAGATTGATCTGGGGGCGGAGACGGAGATGGCGATTCTGCAGGATTTGATCGTCAGCGTGCGCAATCTGCGGGCGGAGTTGAAAGTTGAGCCCAAGGTGAAAGTGCCGATTGAGGTGTTTGCGCATGAGCCGGCGATTCGCGCGATGCTCGAAAAGAATCTTGGTGCGGTTCTGCTTGATCGTCCGGCGAATGTGGAGAAGATTACGTTTGTGGAAAGCTCGCTGTCGAACTTACCGGGAGGGCGCAGCACGTCGCGGTTCGATGTGCATGCGATCTACGAAAAAAAGATCGACGTAGCGGCCGAGCGCGAGCGTCTAACGAAAGAGCTGGAGAAGATTGAAAAGCAACTGGCCAGTGCGAAGCGCAGACTTGGCGACGAGCAATTTCTGGCGAAGGCGCCGGCAAAGGTGGTGGAGGGGTTGCGCAAGCAGGTAGAGGAATCGGCCACGCTGCGAGACAAGCTCCTCGCCAAATTGAAGGAGCTGAAGTAGTCAGGTTTTACGTGGGCCCGGACGCAATCGTCCGGACAGTCGGGCGCTCGACGCAGCATCGCAGTCGCGGCTCTTCGAGCCGCATGGACGGGCGAGGGCGCCCGTCCCCACATGAACGAAACGGACATGGACTGGAATTCACGACGCATTACGGCGATTCTTGAGAACGCGCTGAACGAAGATCGGGCGACGCGCGATGCGACCAGCTACGCCTGCATCGATCCCAACCAGCGCGCCTCGGCGACGATTATCGCCAAGCAGGAGTGTATTCTGTCTGGGCTCGGATGCGTGCCGCGGATTCTCGACGTGTATGCGGCGCTTGACGGGGCGGTCACTTCGCACTACGAGGTGACTAGCCATCCATCGATTTTTGACGGGATCCGCATGAACGCGGGGCAGCAGGTCGCGGTGATCCGGCATAACGCGCGGGTGATTCTGTCGTGCGAGCGGGTGATCCTGAATTTTCTGCAGCGGATGGCGGGAATCGCGACCACCACGCGAAAGTTTGTGGATGCGGTGGAGGGCACGCGGGTTCGGATTCTCGACACACGTAAAACGGCGCCCGGGCTGCGCGTGATTGACAAGTACGCGGTGCGCTGCGGTGGCGGGCAGAATCACAGGCTGGATCTTTCCGACGGTGTGTTGATCAAGGGCAATCACATAGCGCTGGCAGGGGGCGCGATCCCGGTGCTGGAACGCGCGATCCACAACCGGCGTGGGCGGCAGCCGATCGAGATTGAAGTGCGGTCGCTGGAAGAACTGGAGCAGGCGCTGGACCACGGGGCGGAGGCGATCCTGCTCGATAATGTGAGCGTTGAGAGTGTACGCAAGGCGGTCGAGATTTGTTCGCGACAGCCGCGGCGGATTCCGCTGGAGTGCGCGGGCGGAATCAATCTGGAGAACGTGCGGGCGTACGCGGAGACGGGCGTGGATTTTATCTCGGTGGGGGCGCTGACGCATTCATCGACGGCGGTGGATATGAGTTTACGGGTGACGCCGGCGTAAAGAGCGGGCGTTTGTCGCTTGTCGTTTGTCGTTTGTCGTTCGTGGAACGGCACGCCATCGTTGCTTCTTTAATCTTCCCAGACTCGATTTGCCACGACTGACGACTAACGACCAGCGACTGTTTATAATTCCCTCCATCACAGCTTCCGGGAAAACTCGCAGCCTACCGTCTGTGCACAAGGCCACGGATGTTCGCCTGGGCCGCATCGTGCGCCTGCTCATGAGCCACGCTACGGTTGTCGTCAGCGGCACGAAGATTGCGGAGGAAATTGGGACGAGCCGGTCGGAAGTTTGGCGGTTGATTCAGCAATTGCGCAGGTTGGGGGTGGATGTTGCCGGACATTCGGCGACGGGATATCGACTGCGCGCGGTTCCAGACTTGCTGCTGCCCGAGATGTTGGCGCCGTGGTTGAAGGGCACGATCTTCGGCGCGGCCAAGCAGGTCCATCACTATTACAAAATCGGCTCGACCAATTCGGAGGCTATGCGATCCGCGGCGGAGGGCGCGCCGGAAGGCAGCGTTTTTCTTGCCGAGGAACAGCTGGCCGGGCGAGGACGTGGTGCGCACAAGTGGCATTCGGCGCGGGCGACGGGGATTTACTGCTCGGTGATTCTCCGTCCGGCGATGCCGCCTTCGGATGCGCTGATTTTTTCGCTGGCAGCGGGGCTGGCGGTGCGGGCGGCGGTGGCGGAGATTGCGCCGCAGCTTCCGGTGGATCTGAAATGGCCGAACGACCTGCTGCTTGGCGGCAAGAAATTCTGCGGCATTCTGACGGAGATGAATGCCGAGGCCACGCGGGTGCGCCATCTGGTGGTGGGGGTGGGGATGAACGTGAATCCGGTGAAGTTTCCAACGGAGCTGCGTGACATTGCGACTTCGTTGCGGATCGAGACGGGCACGGAGTGGTCGCGCGTCGAGCTCTGCGCCGCTTTGCTAAAATCGCTTGACCGGGAATATCGGAGCCTGGTTGAAGATGCGGGAGCGCGAGATGCGATCCTGCGCCGGTTTGAGGAAAGCTCTTCGTCGGTGCGCGGCAGAAAAGTGAGCATCGAGGAGAACGGCGACCTGGCGGGGATTACCGAGGGATTGGATGAGGGCGGATTTTTGCGTGTGAGAACAGCCGAGGGGTTGAGGACGGTGGTAAGTGGAACGGTGAGGGTCATTGATAATTTGTAATAGGTAATATGCAATTCAAGAGTGGCTGCTTTTCCAATTACAAATTAGCAATTAGAAATTACAAGTTCCAAATTCCTCTATGCTGCTAGTGATTGATGTCGGGAATACGAATACGGTGCTGGGCGTGTTTGAGCGTGTGGCGCACCGTCCGGGCGAGGATGTGACCACGGAAGCGGCTCGTTATGAGCGGCTGGTTGCGAACTGGCGCGTCGGTTCGCATCTGAACCGTACGGTTGACGAGTACGGAGTGATCTTCCGCAATCTTTTTTCGATGGAGAACCTGGAAGTTTCAGCGGTACATGGCATCGCGATTTCATCGGTGGTGCCGCCGCTCGATTCCGTGCTGCGGCAGGTGTGCGAGCGCTATTTCAAAATCAAGCCGCTGTTCATTGAGCCAGGTGTGAAGACGGGCATGCAGGTACTGTACGACAATCCCGCGGAAGTGGGCGCGGACCGGATTGTGAACGCGGTGGCGGCGTTTGAGAAATATGGCGGGCCCTGCGTGATTGTGGATTTTGGCACGGCGACGACCTTCGATTGCATTTCGAAAAAGGGCGAGTACATGGGCGGCGTGATTTGTCCGGGCATTGGAATTTCCGCGGACGCGCTGTTTCAGCGAACGGCGCGGCTGCCGCGGGTGGAGATACGCAAGCCGGCGCGAGTGATTGGATCGAATACGGTGGGCAGTTTGCAGTCGGGACTTTACTACGGGTATCTCGGGTTGGTCGACGGAATTTTGGAGCGGCTGGTGGATGAAATGGGCTCGGAGACGCACGTGATTGCGACGGGCGGGCTCGGGTCGTTGCTTGGCACCGCTTCGCACTTCATTAAAGATGTGGACGAGTTTCTGACCCTGGAGGGGTTGCGCATAATATGGGATCGGAATCAGTCCTTCCGCCGCGAAGCCGCGTCGAAAGCGGCAAAGTCGCCGACGCCGGCCAAGCCTTCAGATGCCGATGCGAAGCCGTGGCCTTCGCCGAAGTCTCCTAAATCGCGCTGAGCTTTCGCTGAACTATCGTGGAAAATCACTTCAATTACTTTACGGAAATCGAAGAGCACTACCTGAAACGGCGTGGGACCCATCTGCTGCTGTCGACGCTCGATTGGGCGCTGATTGAGACCTGGAAAAGCGCGGGCGTGCCGCTGGAGGCCGTGCTCCGCGGGGTGGATGCGGCGTTTGACAAGTACGACCAGCGACCGTCGAAATCGAAGAAGGTGAACAGTCTGGCCTACTGTTCGCAGGCTGTGCTGGCGGCGGCGGAAGATATGAAAGAAGCCGCGGTGGGCGCGACCGGCAAAGAACAAATTCAGAAAGAGCCGGGATTTGAGGCGGCGGAGATCGCAGCATTCTTGCGGGGAAACGCCGAGAAGCTCGAAAAAGCAAAGCTGCCGGAGCGCGCGGGATTTGCGACTGGCGCGCTGGCGCGGGAAGAAGCTGCTTCGCTGCGTGAGATGGCGGAGGCGATCGAGTGCGCGGGCAAGCTTCCGCGGCTGGAAGATGTGGAGCGGCGGCTGACGGTGCTGGAAGAAAAACTGTTCGCGGTGTTGATGGTGGCGACTCCGGATGAGGATCTGGTGAATGTTCGCACGGAAGCGGAACGGGATATTGCTCCCTACCGGCGGAAGATGTCGGCGGCGCAGATCGAACAACTGCACAAGCAATATGTTCATAAGCGGCTGCTGGAGCGGTGCGGCGTGCCGCGGCTGAGTTTGTTTTACATGCACTAGATCGTGTAGGGCAGGCGCTCCTGTCCGCCGCCTTTCGTCCCAACGGGCCTGCGGCTGAGCGTTTCTTAGTGTGACGTCCCAAGGCTCGCATCGTGAGGCGCGGGCAGTAGTGCCCGCGCTACACTTACGACTTGCTTCTATCCATAGAAAAACTGATTTACGGCGGTGATGGGCTGGCGCGGACTCCGGCTGGCGCGGACGGGCGGAGCATGGCTGTGTTTGTGCCGTTTGTTTTGCCGGGGGAACGGGTTGAGGCCGAGATTCGGCAAGAGAAGCCTGGGTTCGCGCGCGGCTCGGTGGCGCAGTTGATCGAAGCCTCGCCAGATCGTGTCGAAGCGCGCTGTCCATATTTCCGGCAATGCGGCGGATGCCATTACCAGCACATCCCCTACGAGCGGCACCTGGGATTTAAAGCTGAAATTTTGCGCGAGACGCTGCGGCGGATTTCGAAGATCGAGCTAAAATCCGAGATTCACCTGCATGCTTCTCCTCCGTGGAACTACCGCAACCGGACGCGGCTGCAGGTGCGGACTGCGCCGGAGTTTGCGCTGGGGTACTTGCGGACGAGCTCGCACGAATTTCTTGCGGTGCGCGAATGCCCGATTAGCTCGCCGCTGCTCAATCGGGTGATAGCGCGGCTGCTTGAGCTCGGCGGATTGAATTGCCCGGCGGTGGTGGAAGAAATAGAGTTGTTCGCGGAGGCGGCGGATGAGCGTTTGCTGGCGTGGGCATTCTGCGGACTTGATGCTGACAAAGGAGCGCTCTTGTGCTGGGCGGAAGCGATCGAGCGCGAGTTGCCGGAAATCAGCGGCGTGACGTTTTTCTCTTCGCGGCGCCGATCTTCGGAGCGAAGTTTGGACGACGACGCGCCGATGGAGGCGAAAGAGCTGGCGCAATCGGGCGCGAAGGCAATTCGCTATCGAACAAAAGATCACGAGTATCAGGTCAGCGCCGGAGCCTTCTTCCAGGGGAACCGTTATCTGGTGGACGAGCTGGTTTCGGTCGTGGCCGGCAATGCCAGCGGGGATGGCGGACTCGACCTGTATGCCGGGGTGGGTTTGTTTTCGGTGGCGCTGGCCGGAAACTTTCATCACATATTTAGTGTAGAGGCGTCACAGACATCGTATGCCGACCTCGTGCAGAATGTCCCTGCGAACGTGAAAGCGGTTGGCGCGCGGACTGAGGACTACCTGAGAAGCCGGCCGATGCGAAAAAGTCCTGACTTGGTCGTCCTGGACCCTCCCCGCACCGGTGCCGGCAAGGCGGTGATTCGTTTTCTGGTGGAACTCGGAGCGCCCCGCGTCCGATATGTTTCGTGCGATCCGGCGACCCTGGCGAGGGATATCGGCCCGCTCCTGGTGGCCGGCTACCACATCGAGGAAGCACACTTATTCGATCTCTTCCCTGAGACGTTTCACATCGAATCGGTGATGCTGCTGGCGCGCTGACCGCTTTCACGTCGCCCAGTTCCTCCTGGAAGACGGGTGGGTTGGCCGAGGGCCCTGGCAAAAGCAACGCACGCGCCAGGGCCCCACTCGTTCTGCCGTTTGTTTCCGGCCGTTTGTTTTAAGTCTGGCCGAGATGCGCCCGCCGTTCGGGCAGGCCGCCGGCTGCCTCCCCGTAGCGCCGACGAGGGACGGACGAGGCCGATTTTCTCCACCGGAGATCAAAGCAATGACGCACGACCGGAAGCCGCCGCGGCAGCCGTTGTTGTGGACGGCCTTGGTATTTTCGGCTGGTCTGTGGACGGGCGTGCGCGCCTGGCGGCCGCCCTCGTGGTGGGTAATCGCCGTAGTCGCCTTCGTTCTCGCGGCGTCATGGTTTCTTCCGAAGCGAGCCTGGCTGGCCAAGGCGCTCTCTTTGAGCGCGTGGTTTCTTCTCGGCGCTTTTCTGATTCAGATTCGGGGTCAGCGGCCAAAAGAACTTCAGCAGGATGACGCTCGCCTTGTTGCCTTGGCGGATGGCCGTACCGTCACGCTCACGGCGCGCGTGATTCGCGAGGGATATGGACGGGCCGCGGGGCGGCGGTCGATTCGTGAATCCATTGATGTGGAGACGGAAGAAATCGCGAGTCAAGGCGAAAGCTGGCCGGTGCGGGCAGGGGTGCGGCTCACAATTTACGAGAAAGTAGAAAATTCCGAGCAGGTGGAGCGACGGGAAGAATCGGGTCATCGGGCGATCTTTGATGACCCGATTCTTCCCGTCGCTTCACTTGCTTTAACCTACGGCACGCGGCTGCGCGTTCGCGCGAAGCTGCATTCGGCGCGCAATTACCGCAATCCCGGGGCCTTTGATTATGAAGGATATCTGCGCGGCAACGGCATCAGCGTGCTGGGGTCGGCGGAGGCAAAAGATATTGCGCGGCTTCCCGGGTTTTCCGGCAGCCGCATCGAACTCTGGCGGACGCGCGTTCATTCGAGCATCGTGGCTAAGATTCACCAGCTGTGGCCCGCGCCGCAGGCCGCGCTCATGGACGCCATGGTTCTCGGCGAAGAATCATTCCTGGGTAATGCCACACGCACCGAGTACCAACGTTCGGGCACGTATCACGTGCTGGTTGTTTCTGGAATGAACCTGAGCATTCTGGCGCTCGCCATTTTCTGGACGCTGCGCCAGTTTCGCGTGGATCCTGCGCTCGCGGCCATCGCGACGGTCGTCGTCTCGTTCGCATATGCATTCGTGGTGGGGGTCGGTCCGCCCGTGTGGCGCGCGGCACTGATGCTGGCGACCTACTTAGGCGCGCGTTTGCTGTATCGCGAACGCAACATGATGAACGCAATTGGAGCGGCGGCGCTAAGCATTCTGATCGCCGACCCGCACGCCCTGTTTGGCGCCAGTTTTCAGTTGACGTTTCTTGCGGTCTTCATTATCGCGGGCATCGGCTCGCCGATTCTGGAACGGACGACGTTGCCCTACGCGCGGGGCTTACGGTTGTTGCATGCCGCCAGCTACGATTTGCACGTTGCTCCCGCGGTGGCGCAATTTCGGATCGATCTACGGTTGATCGCGGGGCGGCTGGCGAGATTCATCGGCAACCGCCTCAGCCTGGCACTGCCGGCGCTCGTGATGCGCGTGGCCATTGGTTTCAGCGAATTGCTTTTCATCTCGGCGCTGATGCAGACGGGACTGGCGCTGCTCATGGCGTACCACTTTCATCGCGCCACCACCATGGGAATGCCGGCCAACCTGGCGGTGATTCCGCTTACCCAGGTGCTGATGCCCGCCGCCGCCGCCGCCGTGGGCTTGGGATATATCTCGACCGCGCTGGCCAAGCCCGCGGTTTGGGTTTCCGGCCTCGCGCTCGAAGGAATTGCGGGAACGGTGCACTGGCTGGGCGGCGCCCAACTTATCGGAACATCGATCGCCGACCTGCGCGTGGCCATGCCTTCGCTTGCGATGATCTTGGCCTCGATCGCCGCGCTGATGCTCGCGATGCTCGTGGCGCGGCGTTCGCGCCTCGCCGCCTCCGCTTCTGTGGCGTTGCTGTTCGGCGTTGCGGCCTGGATTGGGTTTGTCCCCTCGCGCCCTCACCTTCACGCCGGCGTGATGGAGATGACGGCCATCGACGTTGGACAAGGCGATTCCATTTTGCTGGTTACTCCCGAGGGCCGCGCCCTGCTCATCGATGCCGGAGGCCTGCCGCAGTGGATGCATTCGGACTTCGATCTCGGCGAACAGGTGGTCTCTTCTTATCTTTGGAATCGGGGTATCGATCGTCTCGACGTGGTGGTAATCACGCATCCTCATGCCGACCACCTCGGCGGGATGCCCGCGGTAATAGCAAATTTCCACCCGCGAGAACTCTGGCTGAGTATCGATAAGCCGGTGGGCGAATTGGCGCCGATCGTTGCGCAAGCCCAGAGAGCGGGGATGAAAGTCTCAATAAAAAAAGAAGGCGATCAATTCGAATACGGCGGAGCGCATTTCCACATGCTCGCTCCCGGACGCGACCAAATCACCGGGTCGATGCGTCCGAACGATGACTGCCTGGTGTTTACGGCGACGTTTGGCGGGACGACCGCTTTGCTCGAGGGAGACGCGGAACGCGCGGTGGAGCGGCGCGTCGTGGAAGAGCATCCGGAGGCAATGCTGCTGAAGGTCGCACATCACGGAAGCGCAAGCGGAACCTCTGCCGATCTGCTCGCGGCCGTTCATCCGCGCTATGCGGTGATTTCCGTCGGCGCGCGAAATGGGTACGGACATCCCAGGCGCGAAGTGCTGGAGCGGCTAGAGCAAGCCGGGGTGAAAACCTACCGCACCGACGAGGAGGGCGCGGTCAGTTTTTATTTGGACGGCAAGTCCGTGACTCCGGACGTCGCGCTGCTCCATTGATACTAGTGATTCTCGCCTTGCACGTTGCAGACGTTTCTCCCGCATGTAGAGACGTGCTCACCCACTAGCCGTCTCGTCATCGAGAGGCGGCAATTTACGGTACGCTTCGATAATTTTTACCGCTTCAGGCGCGTCTTCTTCCCGCACAAGAATCAACGTTCCACCGACGCCTGGAAACGCGTCCTGGACTGCGTCAATGGATTTCAAGTCCGAGTCGATGCCGGCGGATTCGAGCAAGCCCTGCACGACAATGGCTTCGTTTTCCTGCTCGGTGTCGAATATCTTGACGAGTTTCTCGTTAGGTTCGGGTTGAGGCGAGGCGTTAGTCGGCTCTGGCATGCGTCCTCCGTAAAACTGTCTGTTAACAGATTACGGCAGTCACTGCGCCCCTGTCTTGCGGGTCACAAAGGTGTACGGCCAAGGGCAGCTTGATTCGCGGGCGGAAGCTGGCACAATGGCGAGTGGAGCGCAACGCGGGGAACGCGGCCAACATCCAATAAACACGGGGGCAGCATGGTAGTTCAACCGGCCGAACCACCAGGCGGAGAACACAACGAGCGCATGGATATGGACGAGGCCCGAAGACTGCGGCGCCTGCAGGTGATGATGAGCATGGTGATGTCGGTGATCGGCCAGGATCCCGATCTGACGCTGGAAGAAGCGGCGGAGATGGCCGCGAATACCCGCCGCACCGCCCTGAGCATGTTCCCCGACAAAGAACTTGCCTACGATCTTCTCTACCGTCCACGGCTGCAAAGGCTGATGAATGAACGCTTCCGGCTGCAGTAGAAGTAATCGGAGCACCGTTGCCTTCTTACCACTTTGGTCCTAACATCCGCTTCCATCATTGACAGTTGCTTAGCAGCCCGTGGTGCAAGTATGTTTTGTATCAGGTGTATGCCTTCAGGCATACCGTAAGTGCCGTGTTATGAGGGCGCCTTTAGGCGCTGGTTTTGGGCGCTGGAGTTTCACCACAGGCTGTTAGGGCGGGATAAGCTTGAGGACAGCTTTAAAAAATCATCGAGGTCCTTCTTACATGCGGAAACCCGTTTGCAGCAGGCCGTTCTGCGCCGCGTTGGCAGTCTTGTTTTTCTGCGCCGTGGCGCTTGCGCAAGATCCCACCAAGGTCGAGCCCGCACATTACAAGCTGGCTTTTGAGAATGAGTATGTGCAGGTGGTGAACGTCCACTATGGACCGCACGAGAAGTCGGGCCTGCACGCGCATCCTGGAGGCGTGGTCGTCGTTCTCACTGAAGGGCATCTCCGCTTCACCGATGAAAATGGCAAGACACAAGAGGTATTTGCCAAGCCGGGAGAGTCCCGGTGGTTCCCGCCCTTCAAGCACAAAGTGGAAAACCTCGGTGGGACTTCATACAACGCCGTCGATATCGGGATCAAATCCAAGCATTTAGCCAGCGAGGCCAGCCTGAAAGCTGGGCCATCGGAGATGGATGAGCAGACAAAGAAGATCGTGGCAGAGGCGCTGCTGGCCGCAATGAAATGAGGATTCTCGGGTGTTGGCGATAAGATATTCTCCCCGCCTCCGCCTTGACCGCGCCTCAACTCGGCCACTAGACTCCGACTGGGGTGCTCCATGCGCAAACTAATCTGGGTTCTATGTATTGCCGCTGCATTTTCCGGTGCGGCGGTTGCCGACGAAGGCCATCATCACGAGGAACTTACGCAGGAACAACTGGGCACGGTGCATTTCCCCGTGTCTTGTACCGCGGACGCGCAAAAAACATTTGAAAAGGATATCGCGCTGCTGCATTCGTTCTGGTATGAAGAGGCGGAGAAGACTTTTCTCGATATTGAAAAACAGGATCCGAAGTGCGCGATGGCGTACTGGGGCGAGGCCGTGAGCCTGTGGCATCAGCTCTGGAATCAACCGGACGCGGCCACCATCAAGCGCGCTTCGAGGGAGTTGAAGAAGGCTGACAAGGCGAAAACAAAGACAGAGACCGAGCGCGAACGCGACTACATCCGCGCCCTGAAGGCCTTCTATTCCAACAGCAAGAAAGCGGATCATGAAGCGCGAGCGCGGGCTTACTCGGCAGCCATGGAGAAGGTGTACCAGAAGTATCCGGACGACCACGAGGCGGCTGCTTTCTATGCGCTCTCGTTGCTGGCGTCGGAGCCCGACAACGACACCACATTCGCCAACCGCAAGCAAGCGGGCGCGATTCTGGAAAAACTATTTGCGGTGGAGCCCAATCATCCGGGCATCGCGCACTACCTGATCCACACCTACGACAAACCACAGTTGGCGCAACTCGGCTTGCCTGCCGCTCGCCGATACGCACAGATCGCTCCCGCCGCTCCGCACGCGCTGCACATGCCATCGCATATCTTTGCTCGCCTCGGACTGTGGCAGGACGACATCAACTCGAACTTGGCCTCGATCGCGGCCACGCGCAAGACGGCGGCGATGCACATGGGTGGCGAAGGTCATCAGTTCCACGCCATGGATTACCTCGTGTCCGCCTATCTGCAGAGTGGACGGGAAGCCGACGCCGTCAAAGTAATCGAAGAAGTGAAAGCCATGCCGCCGATGAAAGACATGTATGGCACGGGACACGATCCTCGTGCCTACGCTCTGGTCGCGTTTCCCGCGCGCTACGCGTTGGAGATGCACCACTGGGCCGAAGCGGCTGCCCTGACGCCCGTTCCCGATGAGCAGGGCGAGGATGCTTCCATTACTTACTGGGCGCGTGCGATCGGCGCCGCCCGCAGTGGGAACATCTCGCAGGCACGGACTGACATCGAACACATCGCCGCCATTCATAAAACGGTTTTGGGAAAGAAGAAGAAAGTTTCTACCGAAGCCGTGGATCAGGATCGGAAGGAAGCAGCAGCGTGGCTGGATTATGCCGAGGGCAGGCACGACGCAGCCATCGCGGCCTTGCGCGCGCTAGCCGAAAAGCAGGAATCGTCCGGCGACGAATCCGATGGTGGAATGCCTGCGCGGGAAATGCTCGCGGACATGCTGCTCGATATGAAGCGACCGGAGCAGGCACTCGCAGAATACAAGGCTGGGCTGAAATTCTTTCCGAATCGCTTCAACAGCCTTTATGGTGCGGCCCAGGCGGCGGAGATGGCGGGGCAGGCTTCGCAGGCGACGGAGTATTACGCGGTGCTGGTCAAAAATTGTGAAGGATCGAGTTCGGCGCGTCCGGAACTTGCGCGGGCGAAGCTGGCGGTGGTGGCCCAGAAATAGGACTTACTTCTCGATTCTCTGCAGGCGAAACAGCAGCGTGCCCCATCCCAGCTTGACGCGCATTTGCACCGGCGTGTGGCTTGCATCCTCCGAATACCATACCCATACTCTGCCCTTGGACTGTAGAGGGCCCGAGGTAGCTTCGGCCGTAACCAGGAGGGTGGGGAAGGTTCCAGCCGGCACTTTGATCTGCTCGCGCTTTTCAACGGTGGCGCGAATGATCGTCGTCTTCCCGTCACTGATCGGGAACTCATATTTTTCGCCGAGTTGCAGCGGCAGCGACTGCAGATAGTAGAAGCCGGTGATGACGTCGGTGGCGCAGCCGGCAAGGTCGTTTTCGACGTGCTTGGTCTCGCCGGTTTTCAGGTTCTTTTCATCGAGGGCGCTTTTTTTGCGCGCGTAATCGAAGTGGATTGAAGTCTCGCGTTTGTGCGAGCCTTCCTCGCTGTGCTTGAAGATCGAGAGCGAGCAAAACGTCCGCGGATCGAAGTGCGACTCGAAGCGGTCGTGCACGGGAAAGATGACGTTGACAGCCCCTGAAGATTCGGCGGACGCGGTGACCTTACGTTCGTTCCCGGCGGCTTCCATTTTCACGACCGCGGTCCCGGCGGTGATGAGATGCCACTCCGCCGAATAGACGTAGCCCCGTCCATCGGGGAACGGATAGTTCGGACGGGGAGGCGCAATCTGCACGGGAGCGGGTCCGATCGTTGTGATTGCTGTGGGCGGGGCTTGCTGCGCCGACAACATGGCCGCGAGAATCAGGCAGCAGAGCAGCACACCAAGCGCGAGCAGACTACGGATGCTTTGAAGAGGCGCGGCCTCAGTCGCGCCGCAACTCGAACCGGAAGATACGGGCCTTAGCCCCTGAGGTAAACGGCGCATGCTCCCCGGCAGACTACCACACCCACTTAACGGCGAACGATCAGCTTGACGACGAGGACGGCCAGCACGACCACGCAGCCGATGCTTGCCTGGTATTCGCGGTGCTTCCAGTAGCGAGCGGAAGAGTACGCGCTTTGCTGGCGGCCATAGGGTGTAAGCCGCGGCAACATGCGCGGCACATGGCGGGAATAGTCGTCATAGTCGGAAAACGTCTGACCCAGGTAACGCTCTTCGCCAGCGATGACCGGGATATAAATTACAGCGAACATCAGGAGCATAATTCCGACGATCCACCAACAGAGCGCCGCAATGGCGAAGCCGGCGGCCAGCATCAGCGAGCCGAGATAGAGAGGGTTGCGAGTGTAGGCATAGGGGCCACTGGTGGTGAGCTGCTTGTCTTTCTGTACGTGGCCGGAAGCCAGTCCCCGCAAGACCAGCCCGGGAAGCATTATGAGTACACCAGCAATGAGCGAGGATCTGGTTGGCCGCGCCAGCCAAAGGTAAACAATCGCAAAAACAAATCCCAAGGGCACGCGAATGCGACGTGCCACACGCGACCAGGTGGTGACGGTCGTCTGCGAAGTTTGCGATCCGGGATGTGAAACTTCACTCACTTTGGGCTAGGCAATCGAGGTTCGGCAATATGATTCTGCAACAGCTTCTGAGTTGCCGCAACGACTTCGCCGACCGTGATTTCGAGCAAACCCTGTTCTGGCTCGCGGTGCCGGGTGTGATCGGTCATACTGCTCGCGCTGCGCAGGACAATCGATCGCGTCCCGAATGGGCCGTTGCGCGCGGGATTTGTCGGGCCAAAAATTGCCACTACCGGAATTTTCAAAGCGGCCGCCAGGTGCATCGGTCCGGTATCGCCGCCGATAAAGAGGTGAGCTCGGCGCGTGAGCGCGATCAACTCAGAAACCGAGCAGGAGATTTTTTGCGCCGCCCCTTCGCCAGCCGCTTCTACCGCCACGGCCAGCTCTTCTTCTCCCGGCCCGTAATTTACGAGCGAACATAATCCGTCTTTTGCGAGTTCCCTGGCAACCTGTCCGTAACGTTCGGGCGGCCACCTCTTCGCCCCCCAGCCCGCGCCAGGATTGAGGATCACGAAGTCGTTCCCATCCGCCGCGAGGCCCGCAATTTTGTTCGTTGCATCCGGGTCCACGGGAAATTCTACTTGAGCTTCCACCGCCGGTATTGGGAGGATGGCTCCCGCCAGCGCCAGCGCCTGTTGGACGACATGAGTGCCGTTCGTCTTCAAAAGCACCTTTCGTGTGTAAAACATGCTGGCAGCATTCTCACGCGGTTGTGCGCTGCCAAACACAATGGGCGCGCCCGACCAGCGAGCCAGCAATGCCGAACGCACCGCGCCCTGGAAATCAATCACCGCGTCGTATTGAATTCCGCGTAACTGACTCAAGCCCACGGCCATCTGCTGCCAGGTGTTAAACGAAAACGGCGCACGGCGCCATTCCGCGGTATTGACGGAATGGACGCGGTCGACCAGCGGGCGCTGCGCAGAGCGCCGCCCCGATCGCGGATAGCGCAGCGTGCATAGCAGTTCCGCCCAGCGCTCTTCGATAAGCCATCCCAAAGTGGCGCATGGAAAAGCCTGGCGCAGCGCGGCCACTGCCGGCAGAGTGTGAATGATGTCTCCCATGGCGCTGAGCCGCACGATGAGCAGGCTGTCGAATCGCGGAGTGCCGGCTGGGAGAGAACAAGAGTCAGTCATGCTTGTGGCAGCCCGCATCGCCATCCGCACTGCCTCACGGTTTTCGCGGTCCCAACCGCGAGCGAATCATCTCGGTAGCCGAGTGATTCTTGGGATCACCCACGATGACGACCCGGCCTCCGCAGGCTTCTACCTCGTCGCGCTCGGGGACGCTCTTGGCCGTGTAGTCGGTGCCCTTGGCATGAAAATCAGGACGGATTTCGCGAATGATGGCGCGCACGTCCTTTTCCGGAAAAACAACGACGGCGTCCACATCCGTCAGCGACGCCAGAATTTCCGCGCGTTCTTCCGCCGGCATCACGGGCCGCCCCTCACCCTTCAACGCGTGCACGGAAGCATCGGCGTTGACCGCGACAATCAATTTGCCTCCGAGTTCCCGTGCAGCATGCAAGTAGCGCACATGGCCAACATGCAGCAGATCGAAACACCCGTTGGCCAGCGTGACGCGATCGCCGGCGCGCCGCCAATCCGCCACGCGTTGCTGCAGCTCGTCGCGCGAAAGAATCTTCTGATGAAGTGTTGTGCGCACTGATCTCGGCTAATGCTCTCGGTTAATGCTCTCGAATGACCGGTGGCGTCTTATCCAGCGCCTCCAGCAATTCCTGCCGGCTGACGGTCGCGGTGCCGCGCTTCATGACCACGATGCCGCCCGCGTAGTTCGCCAGTTGGGCGGCCTCTTCGGCAGTTGCGCCCGCAGCCAGGGCAGCGGTAAAAGTCGCGATGACGGTATCGCCGGCGCCAGTTACGTCGGTGACTTCATCGCCGCCGTAGATCGGAATATCCACGGGCTTGTGGCGGCGCGGGAAAATCACCATGCCGTCTTTGCCGCGGGTGATCAGCAGCGATTCCAGATTCATCTCGCCTGCGATCTGGTCTCCGGCGGCGAGAAGGCGCTCCCAGTTGTTGCCGATGCGGATGCCGAGAACTTCTTCGACCTCAGACTCGTTCGGCGTTGCGGCGGTGACGCCGGAAAATTCGAGCATGCGATGGCGGGAGTCGAGGGTCACGGGAACCTTGTCGAGGCCGCGCTTTTCCCGGATCACATTCAGGAGGGTTGGCGTTGCGGCGCCGTATCCATAATCGGAAACCAGCAGCGCATCGGAGGCGCGTGTGTATTGGCGGGCTGCCAGCACGAGCTCGCGGCGCAAATGGGAATTGGGGCCTTCGGCGGGCTCGCGATCAAGGCGGACGACCTGCTGTCCGGCGGTGTGCGCGAATCCGGCCAGAATACGCGTTTTGGTCACGGTGGTGTAGCTCTTGTCTTTGAAAATACCGTTGACCGGGATGCGCTTGTGGCGAAAGGCGCGCAGCAGGAGTCTTCCGGGTTCGTCGTCGCCCACGATGCCAATCGGCAAGACGTTCACTCCGAGGTCGGCAAGGTTGCAGATGGCATTGGCGCCGCCGCCCGGAACCACTTTGCGATCGCGGTGCTTCAAAATCAGCACGGGCGCTTCGCGCGAGACGCGGGAAATCTCGCCAAACACAAACTCGTCGGCGACCAGATCGGCGAGGACGGTTACCGTGAGCTTGGGGAAAGATTCGACGATCTTCCGCAGGCGGTCGTTTTCTTTAATATGCTTTGTCATCAATCTGCCGTCACCCAATGCTTGGTGATCGGGTGCAACCAAGATTTTCTCACGAGTGGGGCTTCAGTTTCGAAATTCTCGCTAAAATGGCATCAACCACGTCAGTGGGATTGTCCAGCGTGATCCTGAGCTCGGCAACGGCGAGTGGTTCGAGACCGTGCTGGTTGGGGGCGAGGTTGATAACGTCCTTTTCAGTTGTGAGGAACCCGCCGCCTTGCAGGTCGCGGCGCGCGCCGATAAGGGCCTGAATGTCGTCCAGGTCGTACCCATGATGGTCGCGAAAGATTACTTCTGCCGCAGGCTTGATTCCGGCGGCGCGTACCTGGGCAAAGAATTGCTGCGGCCTCGCGATACCGCAGAACACAATCGGCGAGATGGGCGCCTCGGGAATAACGAGGTCACGCTTCATTCGCCAGATAAGTTTTCCTTGCTGGGCAAACTTTTCGGTCATCGGGTGGAGCGCGGAAAGCCCCTGAGGTAACACGATCGCATCCGCGCGTTGCAGCGAGGACAGTGGCTCGCGCAGCCGCCCCGAAGGCAGCAACCGGTCTTCGAAGTCGCGCTCGGTCATCAGTACGATGTCGAAGTCGCGAACCAGAGAACGGTGTTGAAAGCCGTCGTCGAGAATGTGCAATTGCGGCTGAAATTTTTGCTCGGCGACTCGGCCCGCGTCATAGCGGCTTTCACCGACGATCACCGGAACGCCCAGCCGCCGGGCGATGAGCAGCGGCTCATCGCCGAAGTCGGCGGCGTTGCCATCCGTCTCAACTACCAGGACGCCGCGGGTTTTGCGGCGATATCCGCGTGTGAGCACATCGAACCGAATGCCGCGCGGCTTCAACAGCTCGCCAAGCGCGATCACGAATGGCGTCTTGCCCGAACCACCCACCGACAGATTCCCGACGCTGACCACGGGCTGCTCCAGCCGCCGCGAAGGCAGCACGCCGCGATCGAACAGCATGTTTCGCAGAGCGGTGGCGGCGCCGTAAAGTCCAGTAAGCGGATTCATGATGAAACACTCATCAGCTGGATCAGCGTCGATACGGTCCTGTCCGTGGCGCCACGCTGGGATTCGAGCGCCGCCAGTGCGTTCCGGCCAAGCGTTGTTCGCTCGCCGCCGTTTTCGATGAGCTCCATGAAGACCAGCGGCAGCTCCGCCAGTCCAACGATGCGGACCGCATTGCGACTGGCAAAGAAGTTGACGACGTCGCGAAAATTCTCGTAGTGGTTGCCGGTGACTATGGGCACGCCATGGAGCGCGGGCTCAAGAATGTTGTGGCCGCCGCGCGGCACCAGGCTGCCACCGACGAAGGCGACGGTGGCCAGGGAATAGATCGCCGCCAACTCCCCGATACTATCGACCAGAAACACGCCGCCAGCCAGCGGTTCGCCGCTCCACAGAGAACGCCGCCACATCCGGAAGCCGAGTTCTTCGACGAGCTCCGCGACCTCCGGAAAACGCTCCGGATGGCGTGGCGCAAGGATCATCACGGCCTTCGGATGATTGGCCAGAATGTTGCGAAACGCCGAGAGCAGCGAGTTTTCTTCGTTTTCGAGCGTGCTGCCACACACCAGAACCGGCTCCACTCCGGAGCGGTTGAAGTCCTCACGAAGGCTGGCAACAATCTCCGGCAACGGTGGTGGGGCCACATCGAATTTCAGGTTGCCTGCCACCGCGACCTTGGTTTCGGCCGCGCCGATTTCGATAAGCCGCTTCCGGTCTTCGTCGGTTTGAGCCAGGAAACAATCGACGTTGTCGAGCGTATTCTCCAGCAATCTTGGAAGCCACAAGCGGAATCGCTTGTAGCCGGGAAGCGAGCGGTCGGAAATGCGGCAGTTGATCACGGCGATGCGGGCCCCGCTGCGCTTGGCAAGGCGGAGAAAATTCGGCCAAAATTCAGTTTCGGCAACAACCACGAGTTCCGGACGCAGTACGGTGAGGTAGGGCCGGATGGCGAAGGCGAAGTCCAGGGGGAAGTAAAACACGTTCTCCGCCCCGAACCGCTGCGCCGCGAGTTTCTGCCCGGTGCTGGTGGTCGTCGAAACCAGGACGCGATGGGATGGGAATTTCTGCTGCAGCGCCGTGACGACTGCGCTTGAAGCCACCACCTCGCCCACAGAAACAGCGTGCACCCAGATTGTGGGCATCTCGCCGCGACCAGCCAGAGCGGGCGGAACAACGCCGAATCTCTGGCGCAAGCCCGCCCGATACTTGCCGTGCCGCATCATCTGCAGCAGCCAGTAGGGCAGCGTCAGCACCAGCAAAAAAGCGAGCAGCGCACTGTAGAGCGCGTACATGAAAGCAGTCCCATTCTATGGTGATTTTAGGGAAAGTGTAGCTTGATGTGTCTGCGAGGGGGCTGCGGCAAAGCGAAAAAGCTTGAACCACGGAGGAGCAGAGAGGAAACCTTGCCGATGCCAATCGCGGGACTGTGCAGCCCGATTTGCGCTGACGGCATCCTATAATTCACGTATGCATAAGGCAGGTCTGCAAGAATCATCTCGTGTGCCGATGCTGAGCGCCCCGCGGTTTGCGGCAGTTTGTGCTTTTGTGCTGCTCTGCTGTCTCTGCGCGATTGCGGCAAAGGAGTTTGTGATGCCCGCGGCGCAGCCCGCCCGCACCTACCCGGCACACGACGACCACCCCGCGGACAAAATTGCAGTCGCGGTCGATCCGTATGACGTAGAGGATAAAGCTTCGATCTTCAGCGTCAACTACCGCAACTACGGTTACATGCCGGTTTTCTTCGTAATCACCAATGACGGCGACCAGCCGATCTCTCTGGTCGGCATGAAGGCGCAGTTGAACACCAAAGATCGCAGCAAGTTGTTTCCGGCGACCACGGACGATCTGCTGCGCAGGCTCTCGCATCCTTCGAGGAATGACAGGCCGAATACGTTGCCGATTCCGCTTCCGCGGAAAGAGGTCAAAGGAGGCGTGAGCCTTAAGACGTGGGACGAAATCGAGCAGGCGCAATTTGGCGCCAAGGCGGTGGAGCCGCACTCCACGGCGCGGGGCTTTCTGTTTTTCGATATCGCCGACATCTCGAATCCGCTGCCCGGCGCCAACTTCTACCTGATGGGAGTGCTCGACGCGAAAGGCAATGAGCTGATGTATTTCGAAATCCCGATGGAGAAATACCTGAGCGCGCCGCAGGCGAAGCGGCCGTGGTAGTTCTACGATGGAGCGACGGGGGTCTCGCCCGGCTCTTCACCACCAGCTATAATTTCCTGATATGGCGACCACTCCAGCCGTTTCCGAGGATCTACTCGCGAAATACGAGCCGGTCATCGGACTGGAAGTCCACATACAGCTGCTGACCGCGTCGAAAATCTTTTGCTCATGTTCGACTCGTTTTGGTGATCCGCCGAACACGAACGTGTGCCCGGTCTGTCTGGGGCTTCCCGGAGCCTTGCCGGTGCTGAACCGGAAGGCCGTGGAATTCGCGGCTCTGGCGGCGATGGCTTTGGAGTGCCGGATCAACGAAGTTTCCATCTTTGCGCGGAAGAACTATTTTTATCCCGACCTGCCGAAGGGCTACCAGATCTCGCAGTACGACAAACCGCTGGCTGAGTTTGGATTTATCGACATCGATCTAAATGGCAGCAGGAAGAAGATCGGCATTACCCGCCTGCACCTGGAAGAAGACGCGGGCAAGAGCCTGCACGAGGGCTTCGCCGCGGCTGCCTCGAAGACTGCCATCGACTTGAACCGGACCGGCGTGCCCCTGGCCGAGATCGTCAGCGAACCCGACATGCGATCGCCAGAGGAAGCGTACGAGTACCTCACTCGGCTTAAGGAAATCATTCTCTACACTGGCGTCAGCGACTGCAACATGGAAGAGGGTTCGCTGCGCTGCGACGCCAACATCAGCGTGCGGCCTCGCGGACAAAAAGAATTCGGCACAAAAACCGAAGTCAAGAACGTCAACTCGTTTCGCTTCATCAAGCAGGCGCTGGAGTATGAGATCGAGCGCCACATCGGCGTCATCGAATCCGGTGGCAGGATCACGCAGGAAACGCGCCTCTACAACTCGAACGAAGGCAGGACTTACGGCATGCGCTCGAAGGAGCAAGCGCACGACTACCGTTATTTTCCCGAACCCGATTTGCTTCCGCTGGTGGTGGATGAGAAATGGCAAGCCGCAATCCGCGCCAGGGTGCCCGAGCTTCCGGAAGCGCGCCGCCAGCGCATGATGAAGGACTACGGCATCACCGCGGGCGACGCCCACACGCTAACGTTGACGCGAGCGATGGCCGACCAGTTCGAGTCCGCGGCCCGCACCGCGAAAAATCCGAAGCGGGTCGCCAACCTGGTGCAGAGCGAGCTACTCGGACGCCTGAAAGCGCAGGGCCTCGAGCTTGAGCAGTCGCCAATTTCGATGGCTGGGGTTACGGCTTCGGCGGATCTGGTCGAGTCGGGCGCAATCTCGGGCAAAATGCTGAAGGATTTTTACGACCTCTGCTTCGCGCGCAATCAGGACTTCCCTGCCGTTTACGAAGCCGAGGGGCGTCCCGAGCAGTCGCGCGACACGTCGGTGCTGGAGAAACTCGCGGATGAGTTAATCGCAGCGAATCCGAAGCAGGTGGAGCAATATCGGGCGGGTAAGAAAACCGTGATCGGCTTCTTCGTGGGGCAGGTGATAAAAGCCTCGAAGGGGCAAGCCAATCCTCAGTTGGTGAACGAAGTCTTGACGAAAAAACTGGAAGGGTAGGGGTTTTGATTTCCTGTAGAGGCGCGACTTGCCGCGTCTCGGCATTGCCGCGCGGCCGGAGACGGGGCAATGCCCGTCGCTACAGAAGGAATTTTTTAGCCGCCGAGGGCCGCCCTACTTCGCCGCGCCCGCGTTCTTCAGCACTTGTTCCGCATAGTAATTGGTGACTTTGGCGTCGTCGCGGAGGCTCTCGTAGTAAGCGGCCTTCAATAACTGCTCGCGGCGGTCGCGCAATTGCTGGCGGATGGCCTGCTGCACCCGCGGATCGTTCAAGTCCCTCTGGCCGGCCGGCTCCTTCGCAATCAGCTTGACGATCATGTAGGCGTAGGGCTGATGATTGGTCGGGTTGATCATGGGAATCATCGGCGTGTATTGCCCCGGTTTGAGCTTCATCACGGCTTCGCGGGTTGCCGGATCGGCGCTCTTGAGCGCGGATTCAGGAGCCATTCCCAAATCGCCGCCGTTGTTGCTGGTCTCGGGGTCTTCGGAATAATTCATGGCCATGGTAGCGAAGTCGTCGCCACTATCGAGGCGGTTGGCGATCATCTGGATTTTCTTGCGCGCCTCGCCATCGTTCTGCGCCTTGCTGTTCTGCAGGTTGTGCACCTGTGCGCTTACCACTCCAGAAACCATGATCTTGGCCAAATGGTATTGCGCCTCGATCAGGTTGAACTCGGCCTTGTGATCGTGGTAGTAGCCGGAAACATCCTGGTCGGTGATGTTGATGCGCGAGGTGATTTCCTTGTTCAATACCTTGTCGCGGGTGAGCGAGCGCCGCAGGTCGCGCTTGAAGTCGTCGAGCGATATTTTTTTGTCCTGCAGGCGCTTGTTAAATTCCTCGGCGGTGTAGGGCGACTTGATTTCGTTCAGCTTGCGGTCCACCTCTTCGTCGGTCGCCAGCAGGCCGAGTTTTTCCGCGCGCTGCATCAAAATTTCCGTCTCGATGAGCTCATTGAGAATGCTCAGGCGAAGGCTGACCGCCTGCTCGCCCGCCGGCTGCTGATCGGAGCCCGCCGTCTGATTGGCGTAGTACTTGTCAACTTCGCTGTGATAAAGCTTCCGCCCATTGACTGAAGCCATAACGTCGCCGCTGCTGCTGTTGCGGTTACAGGCCGCCAGCCCCATCAAAAGAAGCGCGCTGATCATGACCAACCCAGCTCGCCCGAAGCAGTTACGATTTTTCAAGTTATTCCCTCCGCCACGACGGCGAGTCAATCCCACAATGTTAGTCCAGCGACCTGCCGAGAATGCAGGCAATACAAAAGCCGGTTCAAAAACGATGACAGCTTACTTGGATGGCGCAGCCGACGGAGTTTTCTCGGCCGCGGCAGGCTTGTGCTCTGGAGGCGCAACGCCGGCATCCTTCAACGCCTGGTCGAACGCGAGTCGCACCTCTTCCACAGGCACGGCTCCATCCAGTTTCTGTCCATTTACAAACATGGTCGGAGTTGCATCCACTCCAACGGTTTCAGCTTCGCGCATCGAAGCACGCACGGCCTTTTCATCCTGGGCCTTGACGCAAGCCTGCAACTTCGCAACCTCGAGATTATGCTTTTGAGCCTGCAGAGTGGCCAGCTTATCGAGTTCCGCATTCTGGCCGTCGCGCCCTTTTTCAGCGCTGATGGCGTGCTGATTGCTGTGCAGGTAATCGGCATAGTCCCAGTAGGCGTCGCTATTTTGCGCGCCCAGGCAACTGGCGTTCACTGCCGCATGCACAGCCCAAGGGTGAATTTCCTCGAGCGGGTAATCCTTGTAGATGAAAAGGACGCGGTCGCCGTATTCCTTGAAAAGCCCTGGAAAAAGTGTCTCGTGCATGCGCGAACAGAACGGACACTCAAAATCGTCATAGTTGACGACCGTTACCTTTGCATCTTTGTTGCCGCGCGTCGGCCGCCCGCTGACGTCAATTTTCTTCATGATTTCAGCGTACGGATCACTGGTGAGATCCAGCTTGGTCATGCGGACCAGAGTCTTGTGGTCGCGGGAAAGCAGAAACTCGAACTCCTGTTTTTTGTTGAGACTGGCAAAAGTAACCGTCAGCGCGTCGTAGTTCGCAAAGTCGCTCGCCCGGAGCGGTCCCAGAACCACTTTGACGCCGGGCGGAAGGGAATAATGCGCCCGCACTTGCCGTTCGACCAGGCGTGCAACGTCCGAAGGAGGCGACTGGGCGGAGCAGCCCAGGCAGATCAGCAGGAGAGCCAGAAACGCGCGACGCATCATCAATCGAAACCACCTGACCATGAGGAAATCGGTTGATTATCTCATGGCGAGAAGACGGCTGCGTGGTTTCTCAGTATGCGGCAGTGGGCTGCATTCCGGGTTGCAGAGCCATGAGCTTCGACCGAACCGGTTGTCCCGCAGCTCGCAGCCCCCAGTATGCAGCAGGCTGTTTCAGATGCGCCCACGCAGCAACTCTTCGGGCGTCAGCAGTTGGTTCATCGATCCGGAGCGGAAGCCCTCCAGGTCGAGAGTGACGAATTTAAATCCAAGGCCTTTGAACACGACGGTGAATTCACGGGCCATTTCAGCGCTCAAAGCGCGGGGAAGTTCTTCGCGGGCAATCTCAATGCGCACGATTTCCCCGTGATGGCGCACGCGAAATTGCCGGAACCCCATCGCCCGCAGTGCGTCTTCGCCCCGCTCGATCACACTTAGCGCTTCGGGGGTAACCGCACGCCCATATTCCATGCGCGAGGAAAGACAGGCGGAGGCTGGCTTGTCCCACACCCGCAAATCCGCCTGGCGCGCCAGTTCGCGGATTTCAGCCTTGTTCAGACCGGCTTCGAGGAGCGGGGCCAGAACGTGATGCTGGAGCGCGGCCTGCTGTCCGGGGCGAAAATCGCCCTCGTCGTCGGCGTTGACTCCGTAGGCGATCGCTTCAAATCCACGGGCCTCGCGGTAGCGCTCGAGGACGGTGAACAATTCGTCCTTGCAGTGAAAACAGCGCATCGAATCGTTGCGCGTGTACGCGGGATTTTCCAGTTCCCGCGTTTCCACAACCTCGACCGGAATTCCGCCCTCGCGCGCAAAGGCAAGCGCGTCTTCGAGATGAGTCCGCGCCAGGCTGGCGGAATCGGCAATCACGGCAAGCATTTGACCGCCGAGAACCTGGTGCGCGGTCCAGGCAAGAAAAGCGGAGTCCACGCCACCCGAGTAGGCGACGAGCAAGCGAGCGTGGCCACCAAGGATCTGGCGTAAGCGCTCAGCTTTCGAATTGGGCATGGCCGCAGTGTTCACGATCTCCATTATCCACGATTGCTGGGGGAGGGACGGCCATCTTGCAGTTCCTCCATTGCTTGACTCATGACGCGGTCTCCTAGTAGAGCCGCTCCTGCCGTCTGAGGTTGCCGAAGGCTCCGACGTTCGCCAGCGTAAACGAGAAACGATATTGATTTTCGTTGCGCACCGATCCCAACGCAAAGCGGCGGTATTCCAGGCTCAGGCCGCAACAGTCCCAGTTGTAACTGGTCTGTGCGGTTGCGTATTGCAGGGAGCCGGTGTTCGCGTCAAAACCGAAGCTGCTGGCGGCGCTCAGGCCGCGTTTGTTGAGCTGGCCGTAGCCGAGCAGCACGCGGAACTGGTGGAAATCGCTCAAGGTCTTCGCTGTTCCCAGGGAATTGTCGAGCACTCGCAGGAAGGCATCTCCACCGCCTATTGTAAAAGCGCCATAGTGGTAGTTGACCAGCGCCGCGCTGTGATTGATGCGGCCAGCCTTGAGGTCGTAGTCCAAGTCCCACTCGGTGCTGGTGCGCGGGCTGGTTTCGATGCGCAGGCGGGAAATGATGGGGGCGAAGCGCCGCGCTGAATTTAAGAACGCGATGCCCGTGAAATCGGCAGTTGACTCGAATACGTTCCGCTGGCCCGCCACCAGAGCGTTTCCAAATGTGGGATCGAAAAAATATTTTTGTGCGACCTCCCAACTCAGAATTTCGCGCGGTCCCGAGGCGCAAGGTTGGGCGTCTGGGTTTGGAGGCAGTTCCCACGGAACCGCGCCGACTAGCGGGACGCCGCCGATGGTCAGCGTGCTCATGCCGCGCAGGTCGCAACCCTTGACGTTGGGGTCAAGGTGCTTGGCGTAAAGACGATTCACCAGCGAGTACTCGATTGCATTGGTGTTGCTCAGGATGTCCGTGGCATCGAAACGCAGAACGTTGGCGAAATTGCTTACACCGGTTACGTAGTCGTAACGCATGCGAGGCTCAATCACGTGCTTCCATTTACGGCCGAGCCAGGCACGATCGAAGACCTTCGACAACGCCGGCGGGCGCAACTCGAATGAAGCTTCCAGAGACTTACGATTAAGAGGGTCATCGGAGGCTGTTCCCTTGGCTGCGGCCAATGCCGAATTAAAGCGCTGAGTGTAGAAAGTCTCGCGCAAAATAAGTGCGGGACGCAACGACCATCCCCGCCATTGCACCGGCATGGTCAGCGACGGCGCAAGATCGAAGCGGCCCACCAGAGGCGCGGTGCGGAACCCAGGCTGGGTCTGCTGCAAACCCTCTGGCGCCTGGCGGCGCTGCAAGCCCTCAGCCGCGCCTTCAAACGACCAATACAGAGGCGTATTTCCCAATTGCCGCTCCTCGCCAGAGAGGAAGAAACTCGGCGCATGCAGAATGCGAACCAACTCCGTCTGGGTTAGCGTGGTGCAGCCTGCGTTTAATTCGGTGTTCGGATTGCAAACTTCGAAGTTCTGGTAGCGCTCGGCCAGGGCATTGAAATGAAATCCTTTGGTCGTATTGGAGAGAAAAATCTGCGACTTCACTTCCGAGTCGATGGCCTGGGTGTACACGTCGGTGAAGGCGATGCGGAAAACAAACGAGCTTAAATAATCGACATTCGCGACGCCGCGGAAAGTCCCAAAGGCGCGCTCGGCAAGAAAACGGGCGTCCTCGCCGCCTTGATCCTGCCGATGCTGAGGAGTGCCGATGCCGCGATCCACAACTCCCACGTAGTTGAAGAACACGTAAGAGCTGTCGCTTGGACGAGCGCGAAATTCTCCGCGTTGCGACCAGCCGCGTTTCGAGTAGTATTCGCCGCCGATCGTGGCGTCCATGCTGCGATTGAAGACCCAGTAAACGGATTCGCCGACAATCTTTCCCTTGGTAGAGGAGTTACCGAAGCTCGGAATCAGCAGGCCGCTCTGGCGCTGCTGTTTTTGTACCGGGTGCGTCACAAATGGAAAATAGAACACCGGTATGCCCATCAGCCGGAAGTCGCTGTTATAGATTTTCGCCGTGCTGTCCACATCCACCGAAATACGCTTCGCGTAGAATTGCCACTTGGGGTGCGGCAGCTCGCAGGTGGTGACCGTTCCCTGGCGCACCAGATAGTGGTCGGGCCCGTGTTTCTCCACAATTTTTCCGGTGAAGGCAAACGGATTGGGGCTGGTAAGCATGTAGCGGGACTTTCGCATCCGAAATCCCACCGTTCCAATCACGCTGTAGAAAGTTCCCGTCTGGGTGCGGATGTTGTAAGTGCCGTGGCTGGCCTCGACGTGCTCGTCGTAAGGGCCGCCGTCCAGAGCGACGTGGCCTTCCACTTCGCTATCCCCCGTGTCGGCGTTGTAGGTGACTTGATCGGCGCGCAGGATGTAAGTGCGATAGTCAATTTCCACCCCTCCCCGCAGGTGGTAAACGGACCCATCCTTCTCCTGTTGCACCGCCCGAATCGTGACTTCTTCTTCCGTCTGTGCGGCAGGAGCTGCCGGTGGAACAGGAACTGTCGCAGAAGCGCTCTCAGGAGCCGTGACCGTCGCGGCCGCAGGGGGCAGCGTCTGGCTGGTTACTATCCCCGGAGCGAGAAGCAGATGACAGACGAATGCTGCCGTGATAAAGATTCGAGAGCGGGTGATCATTAGCGGGTGATCGCGCGTGCGCTCCGCCAGCCGGTCTGCTAACGGGAACGAACTGACCTTAGCATGCGAGCGGCAGGCGAAGCAAAGCTGCTTATTTTTGCGGTCCTCGCTAATTCGTGCCAGGCCAGGCTCTGGCTGCCGGCATTCTTGGTGACTTGCCTGCGACGACCTGCTATACGACCACCGGATTGATGCCGGACTGATGACGACTGGACAAATGGCGAGCGGATTGACGAACTGTCCGGCCGGCGGGGATCCCGCCAGCGCAGGACACTTCTGCGCCGGCGATGCGGTCGAGCCCGCGCTCAGCACCGCCGCTGCTGAAACGGCGGCCTCGGAGCCGAACGGTTGCCCGAATGCCGATCCGAATGCCGATTCCTGGCGCGTCGAGGTTGCCGCACGCCTCGAACGCTATCGCACGCGCCGCAAACCCCGGACTCCGCACTATCCATCACTCCTCTTGCCTTTTGATGCGCCCGAGAGCTGGTCCCGTCCCGCGCCGCCAAGTGGATCGGCGGCAGTTGCGACGGCGCCAGCGCCAGCCGGGCAAGACTTTGCGTTCGATATAAAAGATGAAGCTACGACCGTCGCCGCGCTCGGCCTCGCTGAATCCCGCTTCACATCGGAGCGGCAGACATCGGAGCAAAGCTCGCACCGATATTCGGACGATTCCCCGGAGCAATCCGCCAAGGTGATCGAGTTCCCACGTTCCGCCGCAATTCCGGTTTTCAGCCCCAGCCAACTGGCGGATCCGATCTTCGATCGGCCGCGCATAGTGGAAGTCCCGGAAATTCTGCCACCGCCACCCGCGTTGGGTGGGATGCTGATGGAACCTGCTCAGCAAGAGCCAGCCGACAGGCGAGCCGGCGAAGACTTTCCCTCCGCATCCGCATCCATAGCCCGGCGCGCGCTGGCTGCCCTCGTGGATGGCGTTGTCTTGGCAACCGCTCTGGCCGCCTTTGCCGCAGTTTTCTTTCGCCTGAACCACGTTCGCGGACCGCTCCCCATGCTCGCCGGTGCGCTCGGCCTGGTTGCAATCCTGCTCTGGATGGCTTACGAGTTTTTGTTTGTGGTGTACACCGGCTCCACTCCCGGACTTCGCGCCGCCCGGCTGCGGCTGGCTGGGTTTGACGGCTCACCGCTTAATCGTCGCTTGCGCCGCTGGCGCGTGCTAGCGTCGTTCCTCTCCGCGTTTCCCGCTGGGCTCGGTTATCTCTGGTGTGCGCTTGACCAGGACGGATTGTGCTGGCACGACCGCATCACGCGCACCTCCGTCCAAGCGGAAAACCACGCAGAATAAGAAAAGCCCCGGCCGTTTAAGCGGCCGGGGTGGTGGCGGCTCGAACGGCCAACGCCATCCCACCATTTTTTAAAAACGAGGATTCTAATGTGGCATTGCATTGATTGTGAGCTGTGGAAACAAAGCGTGGCGAGCGGGCGTCTCAGTCCCGAGACCTAGCGAGCGACCGAAGCGCGAATCGCGGAGCACGAGCGGCAAGCCGCGATTGTTCTGAAATTCGCACGGCCAATATTCCGAAACGGCGCAGAGTTGTCGTGGGGTCCGCCCAGTCCAGTTGTTCTCGGCTACATGCGCCGATGGCTCATGATCTTAAAGACGCGCTGAGTCTGCGAAGTAGTAAGGAGGCAAGGGAGCGGCGAACCTTAACGTAGTCCTGCCGCATCCTCTTGAATGAATTGTTTCAAAAGATCGGGGTGCTTCTTCAGGAAGGCTATCAGCCGAGTTTCAATTATTGAGTCAAGTATCTTTGCTAGCTCAGCATAGGGGCCGGAACCAAGCTTGTCGCCCGGCATGTACGCGGCCTCGCAAGTCCTCATCTCTTGCGTTTCATTCACAAGTTCGAGAAAGGATATCTTCGCGTCGTTGCGCAGAGTCCATTCGCCGCGTGTTCCGGTCATCAATCCCGCCCGCCACAAATTTAAATCCGCATCGCATTGGGCTTTGGTAGGTGCGTGCTCTTGTGCTTGTGTCAGTGTTGCGGCAAACAGCAGAACAATGCAGATGCTCAACGTCTTCATCTTGATCTCCTCATCTGCTCACAAATATAGACCGCGAAACGCGCGGGTATATTCAATCCTCAAACGTGGTGATGAAATGAAAACGCTCACAGTTGTAAGTGCAGGTCGACGTATAACGATGGCCGGAGAGACTGCGATAGCTACACTCGATCGTTGCTGTCGTCTGGTTACGTCCCATCGCGCTCGCCGCGTTATACAATGGTCTCACACCTCCAAACGGCAATTCTTCAGGCTTGTGCATCCGCATAATCGGCAATTTCCCCTTCAACTCACCGTCCACGAGGAACCACTCAAGATTCATCGCTGGGCCATTTCCAATGTTCTCTAACTTCGGGTTGCTCTCCAAGCTGCCGCCGGAGAGCGCAACGACTGCAGGCCGAAACGTCGCCTCGACCTGTGCCTGAGCAGCGAGTCGCAACTTTTCTGTCTCTTTTAGATACCGCCACACGAAGAGTGCGGTGACGATTAGAACGAGTACTTGGCTAACACCGGCCAATGCAGCGACCGCAGTCCAGAATGGAATCGAGGAGGTTTCAAACATGTCTGCAAGTCTACACCGCACCGGAAGGGGCACTTGATCGTAGGCAAAGGCCCGGTTTTCGCGAGTTGTTGCTTCGTGCGAGCGCCGCTTTCGCTCCTATACAGCGGATTTTTGGTCAGACTCGGGAGACCGTTCGAGCGGTCTCCCGCGCGTGCGTATCAGGTTGAAATGGAAGCCCTCCCTAATAAACAGAAGGGGCAGTGCCCGGGCCCTCAGGGGCTAAAGCCCGGGTGTTTGTTGGCTCCGGGCGGCACGGCTGAAGCCGTGCCCTTCCCGTCCTTGCTCTTGCATAATTCATGAGCGAACCGAGACGGGGCAAGCCCCGTCTCTACACGAGTTTTTCCGCAGCCGGTGAAGCCGTGCCCTTCCCCTTCTTGGATTATGCCACCAGATTTTCAAGAGTAGTCCGCAGCTCGGGAAAGCGGAACGAATAGGCGCTCGCCCGAAGTTTTCCCGGCTCGACGCGCTGGCTGGCAAGCAACAGCTCTTCCGCGGCCATCTTGCCGAACGCCAGCCGCGCCGCGAAGGCCGGGACCGGAAACACAGCAGGCCTCCGGAGCACTGAAGCAAGCACTCGCGTGAATTCTTCGTTCCGGACCGGATTCGGCGCGACCAGATTCACCGGCCCGGAAAGCGATTCGGTGACCAGGATGTGATGGATGGCGCCCACAATGTCGTCCACATGAATCCAGCTCCACCACTGCTGCCCCGACCCAATCCGTCCGCCCAGCCCCAGTTTGAACGGCTTCAGCATATTCGCGAGCGCGCCGCCCTTCGCGCTCAGCACCAGCCCAATCCGGATGTTCACCGTGCGGATGCCTGCCTCGGCCGCAATCCGGCTGGCGTCCTCCCACTCGCGGCAAACTTCGGGCAGAAATCCCAGCCCTGCCGGACTCTCTTCGCGTAGAGTTTGGTCGCCGCGATTCCCGTAGAACCCGACCGCCGAAGCACATACCAAAACGCGCGGCTTAGCCTCACTCTGCGCCAACGCCGTCACCAGGTTGCGGGTCCCCTGTACGCGACTCTCGCGGATTGCCTTCTTCTTTGCCTCGGTCCAGCGTCCCACCACGCTCTCCCCGGCCAGGTGGACCACCGCATCGAATCCCGACACCTTAGCTGGTGACAGAGGAGCCAAAGGATCCCAGGAAACTTGCCCTCCATCCTGAGCGCGTCCCCGCACCAACCGCACAATCTGCGTCCCCTGAGGTGCGAATGAAGCCAGCAGCGCCGTCCCAATCGGCCCTGAAACCCCGCTAACAAGAATCCGGTCCAAGCCGTTGCCTCCGTGAGCTGGTGTGGCGCGGGCACTCCTGCCCGTCGCTGGAAAACTCAAGAACGGACGAAGCAACTCCGTCCCCCGTACTCTACCAGTCCAAATGCTCTTCTCGGCGGCCTCGGCGGCGCAAAGGTGAAATAGCTTTCGGCTAGGGTAAAATCCATCATGGCGACGTTGCGTCAGCAGATTGCGACCAACGTGCTCACGGCGACCCGCTTCCGCGAGCTCATGCGGAAGCTGCGCCAGAACCGTCCCAACGACGACCTCGACCTGGTTAAGAAAGCCTACGAATTCTCCCAGAAGCACCACGCCGGACAGACCCGGGCTTCCGGCGAGCCCTACCTCGTGCACCCGCTCGAAGTTGGCAACGTTCTGGCCGACATGAAAATGGATTTGGTCTCCATCGTCGCCGGCCTCCTCCACGACTCCGTTGAAGACACCTCGGTCACCACCGTTGAAATCCGCCAGGAATTCGGCGAACAGGTTGCCCACATCGTCGAGGGCGTTACCAAGGTCAGCAAAATCGATTTCTCGTCCAAGGAAGAAGCGCAAGCCGAGAACCTCCGCAAAATGATGCTGGCCATGGTTGACGACATTCGCGTCGTCCTCATCAAGCTCGCCGACCGCCTGCACAACATGCGCACCCTCGAACATCTCGATCCCGAACGTCAGCAGAAAATCGCCCGCGAGACGCTCGAAATCTACGCCCCCATCGCGCACCGTCTGGGCATGGGCAAGATTCGCGGCGAACTTGAGGACCTCGGTTTCAAATACCTCGATCCCATCGGATTCGAACAGGTCCGCATAGCCGTCGAGTCGCGCCGCAAAGCCGGCGAAGCTTTCATGGCGCGTGTCGAAGGCGTCCTGCGCGACGGCCTCAAGGAAGCTGGCATCACCGGCCGCGTCGAGAGCCGCGTCAAGCGCCTCTACAGCATCCATAGGAAATTAATCCGTCAGCGCATCAACGTCGACCAGGTCTACGATCTCTACGCCATGCGCGTCATCACCAACTCGGTGCAGGATTGCTACGCCGTTCTAGGCATCATCCACAACCTCTGGCGCCCCGTGCCCGGCCGCATCAAGGATTTCATCGCCATGCCGCGGCCCAATCTCTACCAGTCGCTGCACACCTCCGTGATCACCGAGACCGGCGAGACTTTCGAAATCCAGATTCGCACCGAAGAAATGCACAAGATGTGCGAGGAAGGCATCGCCGCCCACTGGAAATACAAAGACGGCCCCGTCTCCGCCGAGGACGAGCAGCGGCTGGCGTGGCTAAGACAGGTTGTAGAGTGGCAGCGCGACGTTTCCGATCCCAACGAATTTCTCTCCACCCTGAAAGTCGATCTCTATCCGGAAGAGGTTTACACCTTCACGCCCAAGGGCAAGGTCCTGGTCCTGCCGCGCGAGTCCACGCCCATCGACTTCGCCTATTCCATTCACACCGAGGTCGGCCACAATTGCACCGGCGCCAAGGTCAACGGACGCATGGTCCCGCTCCGCCACAAACTCCATTCCGGCGACATCGTCGAAGTCATCACCCAGTCCGGACACAAGCCCAGCCGCGATTGGCTCGCCATCGTAAAGTCCTCGCGTGCCCGCAACAAGATTAAGCACTGGCTCAACGTCCATCAGCGCGAGCGCGCCATTGAAATCGGAAAAAAACTGATCGAAAAAGAAGCGCGCAAATACCGCATCTCGCTGAAGGAAATCAAGGAAGCCGACCTGCAAAGAGTCGCCAGCGAATACGGACTAGGCCGTCCCGACGACCTGATGGCCGGCATCGGCTACGGCAAGTACTCGGCCCGCCAGGTGCTCGCGAAGTTCGCACCCGCAGGCGCCCAGCCCATGTCCGAAACCGAAGAGCAAGCCGCGTCCCGCGGCTTCACCAGCAGCTTTTCGAGCGTCGTAAGACGCGTCTTCGGCGGCGACAGCAACGCCATCGTCGTTCGGGGACACGGCGACCTGCTCGTCTATCGCGCCCGCTGTTGCAATCCCATTCGCGGCGAGGCCATCGTCGGCTACGTCACCCGCGGCAAAGGCGTTGCCGTCCACTCCATCAATTGTCCCAACGTCACCAATCTTCTCTACGAACCCGAGCGCCGCATCGACGTACTCTGGGCCGGAGACAAAGACGGCCTGCCCGTTTCCTATCCCGTAAAAATCACTCTGCTCTGCGACGACCGCTTCGGCATGTTAAAAC
This sequence comes from Acidobacteriaceae bacterium, assembly GCA_025355505.1. Taxonomy (GTDB): domain Bacteria; phylum Acidobacteriota; class Terriglobia; order Terriglobales; family Acidobacteriaceae; genus Acidiflorens. Next base: position 54,476 of record JANXZM010000079.1, read on the forward strand.
AAATCACCGCCGTTATCAGCGACACCCACACCAACATCCGCAACATCGAAGCCCGCAGCCAGAACGGCCAAGCCAGCGTGGACGTTGTCCTCGAAATCGCCGACCTGAAACACCTGCAGAAAATCATGGATGGCGTAAGACAGATCCCGGGCGTGCATGACGTGCAGAGATTGCAGAAAATCTAACAGACTCAGAAGATGTAATAACCGCGGACAATCCAAGGAATTCGTATCAGGGTATTGCTTTAGCAATACCGTAATTTCTTCGCAATCAGACGCCCCTTTAGGGGCCGGGCGTCCCCAGTGTAAACGCTATAAACTAAGTCACATCCGACATTCACCGCACATAAATGCAATCACATTATTGCATATATAGCGTTTACGAGGTAAGCTTACTTCGGGAGACGTCAACTGGAGACGCCCGAAACCATATGCCACAAAACAGCGAATCATCCACCGTGGACATTTCTCAAAAAGAGCAGCGCGAAATCGTTGAGATCTATTCCAAGCTGCGTGAACTGGAAGCCAAGCTCATCGGACCCGATGGCAAAACCGAGATTCTGCCCAACAACCTGTACTCGTTCCTGCTTCAGTTGCTGGCCGATCTGCGCGCTGGTCATTCCGTCACCATCCTGCAGAGCCGCCACGAAGTCACCACCGTCGAAGCCAGCAAGATTCTAGGCATGTCCCGGCAGTTCCTAATTCAATTGCTGGAAAAAGGAGAAATGCCTTTCCACATGGTAGGCACGCATCGCCGCATGTACGTGCGGGATGTGCTGGCTTACAAATCAAGACGCGACACTTCGCGGCGGAAAACCCTCGACGATTTGGCGAAGCGGGAGTTTGCAAAAGGGGGCTACGGCAAGGTTCCGGATGATTTTCACTCAGGAAAATGAGTATGCGGCGGTGTTGGATGCCTGCGTTCTTGTCCCCATGGCGCTCTGCGACTTGCTGTTGCGGCTGGCGGAGGACCCAGCCATGTACCGTCCGCTATGGAGCGAGCGGATCCTGACCGAAATGGCGAAGGCCCTGAAGACGAAACTTCGCCGCTCCGCCGATGCCGTGGCCTGGAGACGGCGGCAGATGAAAGAAGCGTTTCCGGAGGCGATGGTCACTGTGCCACCCGATCTTCTGAAGGCGGTCGAGTGTATTCCCGACAAGAACGACAGGCACGTTCTGGCCGCCGCAATCATTGCTCATGCGAACACCATCGTCACCCAAAACACAAAGCACTTCCCGAAAGCCTGTCTCGATCAATACGGAGTGCTGTGTCAGACCGCCGATGATTTCCTGTGTCATCAGTACCATCTCTACCCGCAGTTAGTATTGGATAAACTCGACGATCAAGCAGCCGGTATCGCGCAGAACCGAGCATTTGTTGTCGCCAGCCTGAAGAAGTCCGCGCCCAAGTTTTGCGAGTTTGTGGAGAAGCACGCCATGTAGTGACCCTGCCCGTGTGCCGGGAAGGCGAAAGTGGAAAGCAGAGTCCCGCAAGGGACGGCACTTTCCTGCTGACTGCGCTCTACGTCTCGCGGTTTTCCACGCGGGTTCCGGCGACCGCTCCACTCATCGCAATTACACCAACAACGGGATCGTCAATGTAAACGCCTGATTACAAGAGTTATCGAATCGGCGCATAATTCTTGTGGGTGACACTGCATGAACACCGCTGTCGGATTGTTGCTAGTGTTTGCGTCGTGGCAAGCGGCTGCACAAGATGCACAGCCGGAACTGTCTGCCACTGACACCTCGTATCTCGGTTGCGCGATCTGGACAGGCAAAGAATGGACGCCTCCAACCGCACGTTCGGCTCGGACACCGCTGGTTGAGTCTCCAAAGGGTTACCGTGCTTACACGGAGGTTAAGGTTCTCGTGAAGAACGGGTCGTGCGAAAACTCCACCACGCTCTATGTCGCTCGGGGAGCAGGGCGGGCATTCACAATTGCTTACGCAGAGCCTCGTTCGGGAAGCGGCGGCGGCAACGGTATTCGCTTAATTGGCTGGTCCGCGAGCGGCGACAAGCTGCTTGCTGAAATCAACTTCTGGAAATACTTTACCGATAGAGGCTTTTGGCACGTTCCCCTGATCTATGACGCTTCGACTGGGATAGCTTCGGAGATTCGTGGTTTGGACAAGGCGCTTACACGACAATTCGGGTCCGATTGCGAGTTCGAGTCTGCCATCGAGGGCTGGAGGAACAACGAGCAGATACTGGTCAAAATCTCTAGACCCCCGGAGGACGAATCATACGAACAACGCTTTTGCGTTACAGAACAACGCCTACTTGTGTACGACCTTCGGAAAGACACCGCGCAGCCTGAAACGGCCAAGTAATCCTGCGGTTTTGGGTCACTGTTGATAAATCGCGATTGCACCAACGACCAGTCGTGAGCGAAATCCGCTGAGAGCTGGGAGTTGACAACTTCTGGCCTTCTGCCTTTTTCATCACAAAAATCGTGTACGTGGGTCACAGACTTCGAACATCCTCGCGTGTGAAAATGTTCTTCTGATTGGGGTAGCTAGACGTGTGACCGTCTCCCAAGATGGCCACAGAATCCGTCAAAATCCCATTTTGGGGTGCTCTTCGACAACCAAGCAAGCAAAATCGCCGCTAAGTTCTTTGTTCTCAAAGACTTTATATGTAAGTCCTTTAGAATCAAAGACCATGCCTGGATTTGATCTCTAACCCGATGATTCCAATGACGAGGGGGGAGGGGGGTACCGTAGCAAACTAGTAACTGGCAGTTTTTCGGCCGAAACAATTCATGCCAACACGGCTTAAGGCGCAAGGAGTTCGCGTGGTTTCCGAACCGCGACCGACGACACAGAATCCGGTAGAATAGAAGCACATTCTTCCCGGAGGGGTGATGGCAGTTCCTGTATCCCAGATGTGGACAGTGGCCTCCTACGTTCTGCGCCAGAAGCTGGCCGGACGCGAGCGCTATCCGCTCGTGCTTATGCTCGAGCCGCTGTTCCGCTGCAACCTGGCTTGTGCCGGATGCGGCAAGATACAGTACCCTGCCCACATCCTGAAAACAGATCTCTCCCCGGAAGACTGCTTCAAGGCGGTCGATGAGTGCGGAGCGCCGATGGTGTCGATCCCCGGCGGTGAGCCGCTGATGCATCCGCAGATCGACAAAATTGTTGAAGGCCTGGTCGCGCGCAAAAAATATATTTATCTCTGCACCAACGCGCTGCTTCTGAAAGAAAAGTTGCACCTGTTCAAGCCCAGCAAGTACCTGAGTTTTTCTGTTCACGTGGATGGACAGAAAGAACACCACGATTTTTCCGTCTGCCGCGAAGGTGGATACGAGATCGCCCTCGACGGCATCCGCGCCGCCATCGAAGCCGGCTTCCGCGTGACCACTAACACGACTCTGTTCGATGGCGCCGATCCCAACAGCGTGCGCAACTTCTTCGATGAGATGATGAAGGTTGGTGTCGAGAGCATGATGGTCTCGCCCGGATATTCCTACGACAAGGCGCCCGACCAGAAACACTTCATGGGCCGCGCCCGCACTCGGCGCCTGTTCCGCAGCATGCTTTCGAATCGCAAGAAGACGTGGCGCTTTAACCAGTCCCCGCTCTTTCTCGAGTACCTGATGGGCAAGCGCAACTACAAATGCACGCCCTGGGGCATGCCGACCTATAACATTTTCGGATGGCAGAAACCCTGCTACCTGCTGCAGGACGGCTACGCCGAGTCTTACAAAGAGTTGATGGAAACGACGGAGTGGGCCAGCTACGGCACCGAGTCGGGCAATCCGCAGTGCGCCAACTGCATGGTGCATTGCGGCTACGAACCTTCGTCGGTGAACGACACATTCGGATCGCTGCGCGGATTTGCCGACACGGTGAAGGCGACCTTCTCGCTCTATCCCGACAAAGATGCGCTCACCGATCTTGATCGCGATGTGCGGCCGGTGCATTCCTACAATCCGCTCGTTCAAATTGACGCGCAAATTGATATGGAGACTGCGGCTCTGCAAGCAGAAGAAAGCCACGTATGAGCGGGCGAGAACATGGGCACGATCCTGCGTTGCCCCACGGTGCGCAAGCTGTCGCTGCTCCGCCACGCCCCACCGACGAGCTCGAAGTTGTCCCCGGATTCGAGCGCGAAAATCTTCAGGGATGGATCCCGCAACTGGCCACCGAAGCCGACATCCGAGCGGTCATCGAAAAGGCATTTGACTATCGCGGCGACGTAACCGTCACCCGCAAAGATAAAAATGGTTCCGCGATCACCGGATATCTTTTCGACCGCCGCATCGGCCCGACCCTCGCGAACTCTGTAGTGCGTCTGATGCTCGCGACCAGCAACGAGCGCCCAGCCATCCCCTATTCCGAGATCGCCGCCATCGCCTTTACCGGACGCGACACGGCCGCCGGCAAGAGCTACGAAGCGTGGGTAAAAAAATACTGGGAACAACGCGCAAAAGGCGAGAAGAACATTTCCATCGAGCCCGAAGCGCTGGAGTAGCCACGGTTTGTGTGGCTTGGACACTCCTGTCCGCGGCCTTTGTAGTCTGCCCCTTACAATAACGGAATGCTAGTGCTCGCCTCCGCGTCGCCGCGTCGTCAGGAATTATTGCGCAACGCCGGCATTCGGTTCGAAGTGCAGCCCGCGGACATTCCGGAAGACCCACAGCCAGGAGAAGGCGGAACGGAATGTGCAGAACGCCTGGCACGGGAGAAGGCGCTCGCGGTGTCACGTCAACGTCCGCTTGATGTTGTTCTCGGAGCCGACACCGTCGTTGTGGTCGACAGCCAACTTCTCGGCAAGCCTTCTGATGCCGCTGACGCCGCGCGCATGTTGCGCCTGCTTTCCGGACGCAAGCATCAAGTGATCACGGGAGTCTGTTTCGCGGTCAGCGGACGGCCGTCGGTGGCGAGTGAAGCCACGCTCGTTACCGTGAGTGAGATCACCGATAAAGAAATCGCCGACTACGTCGCCAGCGGCGAGCCGATGGACAAAGCAGGAGCCTACGCGATTCAAGGCATCGCTTCCCGCTGGATTCCCCGCATCGAAGGGGATTACAGCAACGTGGTAGGACTGCCGGTGGCGCTGGTGTGGCGCATGCTGCGGAAGGCAGCGTTTTTGTAGCGCAGATTTGGTGAGTGTGCCGGCAGTTCGCGGACAGGAGTGTCCGCGCCACACTAGCTACTAAGGTTTCTTCTCTTCGGGTTCTTCGCCCTCTTTTACGGCGGACTTGAAATTCTTGATGCCTTCGCCCAAGCCCTTGCCCAGGCTGGCGAGTTTGCTTGGCCCAAAGATGAGGAGCGCAACGGCAAGAATAATCAGAATCTCAGGCAATCCCAGTTTTCCCGGCATAGAAACCTCCAAACGGGGTTGCCCGGCGCAAGCTCACATCACTCCAAGGTCCCCGAATTGAATTCTAGGTTAGTTGGACCCTCAGGTCAAAGAGAGTCCGTATTCAGCCATCGAAGCGTGGGATTCCATCACACTGCTTCGATCAGGCGGGCAAGGAGCGCGGCGCGGCGCGGCAACTCCGAGATCAGGATGTGCTCGTGCGTGGTATGCGCTCCGTCGCCTACGCCGCCGAGACCGTCAAGGGTTGGGATTCCCAGGCCCGCGGTGAAATTGCCATCGGAGCCGCCTCCCACCGCGGCTTCGCCGAGTTTCCAGCCCAGTTCGCGCGCGATCACGGAGGCCTGCGCGTACAACGCCGCGACTCCGGCGGTGCGTTCCATCGGCGGACGATTGATGCCTCCGGTGATCTCAATTTTGCATTTGCGATTGAAGGGGCGCAGGCTGCGCATCTGCTTATCGATTCCGGCCGCGTCTTTTATGCGCGCGATGCGAACATCGATCTGCGCCGCCGCTTCGGCCGGGACCACATTGGTTCGCGATCCGCCGCTCACGATTCCGACGTTTACCGTCAACCCTTTCTTGAGATCGGTGAAGCGGGAAATTTTTTCGATCTGACGCGCCAGCTCAAGAATCGCGTTCACGCCTTTCTGGAAATCGAGGCCGGCATGAGAAGCCTTGCCGGTAACTTTGACGAGGTATTCGCCAACTCCTTTGCGCGCAGTTTTCACGGCGCCCTGGAACCCATAGGAAGGTTCGAGAACGAGCACGGCTGAGGCTTTCTTCGCCAGCGACTCGGTGATCGCACGCGACGAGTCGCTACCCACTTCCTCGTCGGAAACCAGAAGCACGGTCACGGGGCGCGGCAATTGGCCATGCCACGCTTGCAGAGCAGAAAGCGCATGCAGCATCAGGGCGATGCCGGATTTCATGTCGAGGACGCCGGGCCCGGTTAATTTGTTGTCCACGGCGCGGCAGGGCATGGCGGCGAGCGTGCCCAGGGGATAGACGGTGTCGTAATGGCCGAGCAGCAGCACCGGCTGGGCGGCGGACCTGCCGGGAGAGTCGAAGGCGATTTGCAGATGATTGCCAAAGTCTTTCGCACGGTGGAAGCGCACTTCGCCGCCGAGCTGGGAAAATTTAAGCGCGACGGTATCGGCAAGGCGGTCCACGGCGACTTTGTTGTGGCTGGGAGATTCGATTTCAACCAACTCGCGGATGGTCGAGAGGATCGCGTCGCGTCGCTCGCCGAAATAAGCGAGACGGCGCTGCGCCTCGGGGCTGGAATGCGCGGGAACTTTTTTGGAAATTGAATTCACGAGCGATGTTACCTCGGGGGCTGTGGCCCATTCACAAATAGAAGGTACAAGCCATCTCAGTAAATGGCGAGTACGCCGCGAAGCTCCGCTAACTCCTGCCCCAGATTTCGCCGATTACGCGCTGGCAGTTTGCGCCCAGGACTTTCTCGATCACCGACGAAGGCTGGCCGCGTTTTGCGAGTTCGGTGGCGATGACTTCCATGCGATCGGGGCCGTTGAGGCCGGGCACGCAGGGATAGCGATCCTCTTCGGGGGCGGCGATGCCAAGTTTCTTGCGATGCGTCTCGTCCTCATCGAAGGTGGTTTTCTGTGCAACGGTCAAGGCCGTTTTCTGGATTGAGCCATCCGATCCGATGCCCACATGATCGCCGCATACATTGACGGCGTGCACGAGGTGACGTCTTTATACGCGCGGCAATTTTTGCGAAGGGTGACTTCGCCTTCGGCGCCGCCATCAAGGTAGTCGAAGACGGCTCGGGGCAGGCGACTCCGGGCAAGGGCGCGGAAATCCGAGATGCTGACGACGCGGGGAGAGGCGACGGAGCGGGAGGGTCGAGTCATTCCGGGAGGCCAGTGCCGGGAGTTCGTTAAAGCAGGTTGATGGTATCACCGATGAAAAGCAGGCAAGAAAATCGCGGATTGCTTCAAGAACGCCGTCTTCATCCGCTAAACTGGTACCGAACCGAGGGGTCTGAGCTTGCACAAATTCTGGTCGTGTTTAAACCGTCGTATCCATGCTTGTTTTTTTCTGATGCTCACCGTCACGGCGGTTGGCCAGCCCGTTGCACGGGAACTGGTGAATGGGCTCAAATGGCGCTTAATCGGCCCTTTCCGCGGCGGACGCGCGGTGGCGGTGGCTGGCGTGCCCGGCAACTCGGCAACTTTTTATTTTGGCTCAGTCAATGGCGGCATCTGGAAAACAACCGATGCCGGAGTTGTGTGGACGCCGATTTTCGACGGGCATCCGGTGGGCTCGATCGGCGCGCTGGCGGTGGCTCCTTCCGATCCTGAAACTATTTATGCCGGAACCGGCGAGTCTGACATTCGCGAGGATCTTTCATCCGGCAACGGCGTCTACAAATCCACTGACGGCGGCACAACGTGGAAACACGTGGGCTTGGAGGACACGCGGCAGATCAGCCGTATAGTGATCGATCCGCAGAACCCGAGCATCGTTTACGCCGGCGCGCTGGGGCACGCTTACGGTCCCAACGAACAGCGTGGCGTCTACAAATCGGTCGATGGAGGAGCGCACTGGACGCGGGTTCTCGATCTGGGGTCCGAAATCGGCGTCTCCGATCTGGTGATGTCTTCCACCGCGCCGCGGCTCTTGTTCGCGGGTGCGTGGCATGTGCGGCGTCCGCCATGGAGTTCGTATGCTCCGACGGACGGGCCTGGTGGTGGCCTTTACCGCTCGCAAGATGCGGGCAAGACCTGGTCACGTCTCGACGGAAACGGCCTGCCCGAAGGCGATTGGGGACGTGTGGGTGTTGAGGTTGCGCCGGACGGCAAGCGCGTCTACGCGCTCATCGAAGTAAAACAATCAGAGGCGAAACAATCTGGACTCTATCGCTCGGACGATGGAGGCAACACCTGGGCGCTTACCAACGCCGATCCGCGTCTTACGAGTCGGGCATGGTACTTCAATCGCATCACCATCGATCCCGAGAATCCCGATGTGATCTACATGCCGAATGTCGCGCTCTACCGATTTGAGGATGGCGGGAAAACAATTTCGGTTGTGCGTGGCGCGCCGGGCGGAGATGACTATCACCAGCTCTGGATCGATCCGACAAATTCCGCCAGCATGGTTCTCGGAACGGACCAGGGAACCACAATCAGCCTCAATCGTGGACAAACGTGGAGCAGTTGGTACAACCAGCCGACGGCCCAGTTCTATCACGTCACGACCGACGACCAGTTTCCCTACCGGATTTACGGTGCCCAGCAGGACAACAGCACTGTCAGTATCGCGAGCCGGTCCGATGACGGCCGGATCGGGGTCCGGGACTTCTTCTCCGTCGCCGGTTGTGAGAACGCCCACATCGCGGTGGATCCGCGGAATCCCGCCGTGACGTACGGTGGCTGCTACACCGGGATGCTCAACCGGTACGACAGCCGTACCCGGCAAGTGCGGGACATTGCGATTTGGCTCAGCAACTACGACGGAATTGCGGCGGCCCTGGTACCGTTCCGGTTTCAGTGGACCTTCCCGGTGCTGCTGTCGCCTCACGACCCGAAAGTGCTCTATGTGGCCAGCCAGTTCGTCCACCGCTCCACCAACGAAGGCGCCAGCTGGGAGAAGATCTCGCCCGATCTGACGCTGCACGAACCGAAGACCCTGGTGCGGAGCGGCGGCCCGATCCACGGTGACATGACCGGTACCGAGTGGTACGCCACGATCTATGCGCTGGCTGAGTCGCCGAAGACCAGCGGGTTGCTGTGGGCGGGCAGCGATGATGGTCTGATTCACATCCGTCAGGGTGAGAACGGCGCCTGGACGAATGTTACGCCCAGGGCGTACGGCAAATACACCCGGACGGCCGTGATCGAGCCGTCGCACTTCGACGCCGGCACGGCCTACGTCGCGGCCACCCGATACCAGCTTGACGATTTTGCTCCCTATCTCTGGAAGACCACCGACTACGGCAAGACCTGGTCGGCGATCAATGCGGGCATTCCGACGGGCGCATACACCCGGACGATCCGTGAGGATCCGGTGCGGCGTGGCCTGCTGTACGCCGGAACCGAAGCGGGGGTCTACGTCTCGTTCGACGACGGCGGCCACTGGGAGTCGCTCCAGCTCAATCTGCCGCGGGCCAGCGTCCGCGATCTGACCATTCACGGCAACGATCTGATTGCGGCCACCCACGGGCGGGCGTTCTGGATGATCGACGATATCGCGTCGCTCCGGCAGTTGGCGGATTCCGTTGTGGCACGGAGGGCGTTCCTGTTCCAGCCGTCGGCGGCGCTCCGGTGGTTCGCCGGATCGGGTCGTTCGCTCACCGACGGGGAAAATCCGGCCAACGGCGCCTCCGTGGATTACTGGCTCAAGGAAACGCCGAAGGCCAAGATTGCCCTCGAGTTCCTCGACGGGACCGGAACGGTCATCCGGTCCTACGCCAGCGACGTCCTGGTGCCCGACACGCTCAGGACGGCCCACGATTCGATCGGGGCCCGGATCCGGAAGGCGATGAAGGACAGCGTCGTGTACTCGGTGGCGGACTCGTTGCTCTCGACCCGGCCCGGGTCGCAGCGGTTCGTGTGGGACATGCGGTACCCGGAAGCGAAGTCCCTCAAGAACACCGTCGTGGACGAAGGCACGCTGTCCGGCCCGCTGGTGCCACCGGGCCAGTATGGCGTTCGCCTGATCGTCGATGGGGATACGCTCACCCGGCGGTTCGAGATCGTGCCCGATCCGCGGACGACCAGCAGCACGGCTGACCTGGCGGCCCAGACGCAGGCCGCCCTCCGGGTGCGCGACCGGCTCAATACCCTGGTCGAAGCCGCCCAGCAGGTCGAAGACATCCAAGGGCAACTCGATCAGCGCGCCGGCCTGGCCAAGAGCCAGCCCGAAGCCCAGGCCAAGCGGGTCACCGACGCCGCGACGTCGCTCCGAAAGAAGTTCGAGGAGATCCGGGCTGAACTGTTCGAGGTGGGATGCCACGCGGATCAATGCACGCTCGATCAGCCGATCAAGCTCTACAATATGCTGCTGACGCTGAATTCGCAGATCCAGACCGGGAATTACGCGCCGAGCAAGCAGCTGGGCGAGGTGTCCGATGATCTGTCGGGCAAGGTCGACCAGCAGATCAAGAAGCTCCGGGTGCTCGAGGATTCGGAGCTCAAGGCGATGAACGATCTGCTCAGGGAACTCGGGTTGCCCGAAGTCTTCGTGCCGAAGCCCAAGGGCATTGCCTGACGATCGGCTACCGGATGGCTTCGAGCAAGTGCGGTTCGGATTCGTCGAGGTGCCGGGCCAGCGCGGCGCGGCATTGGTCGAAATCGCCGCGGATCAGGAGGCCGTAGATCTGGCGGTGGTCCTCGAGCAGACCGGCCAGCGGTGTGTTGCGCCGGTCGAGGAGTCCAAGGCCCAGCCGCAGTTCCTCAAGTGAGGCAGCGAAGGCGTGGTCAATCCGCTCGCTGCCGTGCAGACGGACCAGGGCCCGGTGGAAGCCGAGGTCGGCGTCGATGATCGAGACCGGATCGGCCCGTTCCACCGCGTGGGCGAGGGTCGCGATGGCGG
>JANXZM010000091.1 GCA_025355505.1 Acidobacteriaceae bacterium
GCCGCCCTCGCTCCGCTCGGACGGCAATGCCGTCGACCTGGGAAAAGTGTAAAGGATGTGGTGATAACGTTGTGTAAGGGATGTGGTGGAACTTTACACCTTCAGCCATGCCGTTAGATCCCGCCACACAAGCGGCTTTAGCCGCCGACGGTCGCCCCTCCCCAGCAGCCAGTCTTGCCACCATGGACTGAATCAGATAATCCTTTGTAACTAAGCAGCACTTAACAACTCGGTTACTCTGCCTGCTCTCTCCCAAAAGCAAATGAGTAAAGTATCGTTGCTCGATACAGTGCTGTAAGCCGAAGCTACGCGGTCAGCAATTCTCGCTAACGACAATTGTCGACCACCTGCCGAAGCCAGTATCAGTGCGCAGGAGTGCGACCATGAACCCTGAAACACTGGAAGGTTTCGTAGACGCCGACGAAGTCGGGAAATTCTTACCCCTCAATCGGCGGCGCATTCTAGAACTTGCACGAGCTCGGAAGTTGCCCCGCCATCCCATCGGCGATGGCGCAAGACGTGTCTGGCAAATCCGGCAAAGGATAAGCTTCGCCGGACGATGTTCCGAATCTACTTCAAGGCACAGAAACATGGATTGATTCCCTGCAAGGAGGAAACCAATCCAGTCAATTGGGTGGAGCAGTCCGGCAAGAGCTACTACAAGGCCGTGATCGTCACTCCGGGGCACGCCTTCAAAATCATGATAGCTCTGCCCGAGTCGGAACGAGTGCTCACCCTAATGATTGCCGCCACCGGCCTGCGCATCTCTGAGGCTTTGGGTCTTCAATGGCAGGACGTGGTCTATGCCAATCAGAGGATCAATCTTCCCCGCGTATGGGTGGACAGCAAAATTGTGGAGCACCTGAAGACCGAGCAGTCCGAAGCGCCCGCCACGCTGAGTCCCACGTTGGCGGAGGTCTTACAGTGTTGGCACCAGCAGACCGCTTACGCGCAACCGAACGACTGGATATTTGCCTCCTTCAAATTGAAGGGGCGTCAGCCGCGAACAGCCTGCATTCTTGCAGCAGATCATCTTCGTCCCGCTGCGATCTCGGCCGGCGTTGTGCTCAAGCCGGGACAAAGATTCGGTTTCCATAATCTGCGGCACTCACTGGCGACCTTCCTCATTAATAAAAAGAAGGACACCAAGACCGTTCAGGGTCTACTCCGCCACGCCAACGTGTCCACCACGCTCGGGCTGTATGCTCAAAGCGTGAATTCGTCGATGGTCGAAGCGCAGGAGTCGATGCTGAAGGCGATTTTAGGCAACGGTTCGGACACCGTAAACTGAGTAGCCGACGACCAGACGTCCGAACTAGAACGGCAAGGATTCTCCCAGACGACCGGGGCTATTGCAGCTTCGCGTACTCCGCTTTGGCTTCCTTCAAGATGGGGATGTCGGGGTTGGCCTCTCCAGCGGAGCTACGCTTCGAGTCACTCCACGCCGCTCATAGCCCAGATGTCGCCTCCCTGTGGTCTAAAGCGGTCGAACAGTACCCAATTCCCATCCGGCGACCATACAGGGTAGTCAATTCTCACGTCGGGGTCAGGAAATTCATAGACCCTTTCCGGCTTGCCTGCGTTGACTGGCGAAACCCACAGCACCTTGTGGCCTACAACGTCCATTATCCGGGAACGATCTGGGGAGAAGGACATGTGCGAGCCGCCCATAGTTTCAGCAAACGGTTGCGGATCACCACCGTCGAGAGACACTTTCATCACTGCGGGTTTGCCACCGCACGGGCAGCGAAAAATTAGCTCCCGGCCTGACCAGCGTATGAAATGACCCGTCACCCCGACATTGGTCAATTGACGCGGGTTGCTGCCATCGGCGTTCATGACCCAGACCTCTAACCTGCCGCTCTGGTCGGACTGGTAGGCGATGAATGTGCCATCAGGGAAAAAGAAAGGGTTGACGTTCATCCCAGAATTCGATGTCAAGCGCCTCAATGCACCACTGGCGACCTCTACTTCCCAGACGTTTGGGCTCCCCGAACGAGAAGAGAAGAAAACGATCTTCTTCTCATCCGGCGACCAGTTCGGTTGGAAGTCGCCGCCGTGCCCTGTCGTAAGCTGGCGCGGGTTGGAGTCCGCTGGTGAAAACAGCCAGATATTCATGTCCCCTGACCGGTCGGAATTGAAGGCGACCATCTTGCCATCAGGCGACCATGCGCCGCGGCTGTCTTCGCGGGTCGTGCTGATCACTCCCTCAGGTGACCCGCGTGGCATTCCGCTTTGCGGGAGGACTGGAAGCTTCCAGATGTCGGCATTCTGGCGCAGCGTGGCAAAAGCGAGACGCCTGCCATCGGGTGAGGTGGCGACTTCAACGTCCTGTCCCGCCCCCGTCGTCACCTGTTGCAGCGGCCCGCCAACTGTCCCATCTCCTTTGACAGGCGCTCGCCAGATGTTTATACCGCCGCTCCGGTACGAAGAGAAATAGATGAACTTGCCGGACGGTGACCACGCCGGACGTATGTTGCTGAAGAAATCGTTCGTGATCCAATTCATCTGCTTTGATTCGAGGCTCACGACTCGAATATCGAACTTAGTTCGCGCAAGGTTCTGGAAGGCGATCTTCTTACCATCGGGAGACCAAGCCGGCGCGACATGGGCAACTTCCTCACTTGTATCAGTCGTGACCTGCTGTGGGTTGTGGCCTTCGCGGTCGAGCACCCAAATGCGACGGGGGCCAGCCCAAGACGCATCTACAGCTATGAACTTGCCATCGGGGGAATATGTCGGGTTAAAAGCGTTCTCGACAAGTCTGCTTTCTTTACCCGATGCCAGATCGAGCACCCATACATCCCCATCCTGGAATTCACCGAAAACGTCGCCGGGTTGCAGCTTCACACTGGGCTGACGGGCACGCACAAACGCAACGTGTTTTCCGTCCGGCGACCAAGTCGGCTGGAGTTCGTCAGAATCACCACGTGTCAACTGCGAATTCTGCCCGGACGCCAAGTCTTTCCGGAAAATCTTGCGCGTTTTACCGACCTCCCCTGTGTACAACAGGTTTCTGCCGTCAGGTGACCACGCGGGATATTCTTCGACTCCCTCAGCAAAGGTCACTTGGGAAAGTGTGGTCTGCAGAGCCGACCCCGAACTTTTCCATCGCACTCCAATCATGAAAACTAGTGCGATGACACCAACTACGCAAACTACGGCGGGGATTAACCAACGTAACCACCTTCTCTGCTGCTTTGGCAACTGCACCGCCGAAATCCGCGCCGAGTCTGTGTCGCGCTTCAGGCGTTGCAGATCGGTGCGAACGTCCGAAACGTGCTGGTAGCGCAGGTTCCGATCCTTCTCCAGACACTTCGTGACGATCCGTTCCAGTTCGACTGGGAGATCGGGATTCAGTCGGACTGGAGGAACCGGCGCTCGATTCAGAATGGATTCGAAGATCACACCGCTGGTGTCGCCTCGAAACGGCAAGGTGCCCGTGCACATCTCGTAGAGCACCGCCCCGAAGGAGAACAGGTCGGTGCGAGCATCGAGTTCCTTCCCTCGAACCTGCTCCGGCGACATATAGGTGACGGTTCCCAAGGTAGAACCGGGGCTGGTGAGATGTTCCTCGAACTCGATGGTCACGGCGCTCAGGGCAACGCTTTCCGGCATCAGGGTGACTTTCGCCAGCCCGAAATCCAGAATCTTCGCCTGACCTCTATTCGTGACGAAGATGTTCGCGAGCTTAATGTCCCGGTGGACAATCCCTTTGGAGTGTGCGGCATCCAGCGCGTCGGCAATCTGGATACCCAGGTCGAGCACGGTTTCGATCTCCAGCGGCTTGCCAGCGATCCGATGCCGGAGCGTCTGCCCTTCCAACAGTTCTATGGCGATGAAGCTTCGTCCATCGGCCTCGTCAATCTCGTAGATCGTGCAGATGTTCGGGTGGTTCAGCGAGGACGCAGCCTTCGCCTCCCGCTGGAATCGGCTGAGGGCCTGTGCGTCGTGGGCCAGTTCGTCAGGAAGGAACTTCAGGGCGACGTGGCGACCCAGCTTCAGGTCTTCCGCCTCGTACACAACACCCATGCCCCCTCCGCCGATCTTGCTGTGGATGCGGTAATGGGAAACCGTCTGCCCCACGGGTTGAGAAGGCGTGGACACTGGCGAGAATGTTACGGGGGATGAAAGGGAAGGTCAATTCATAGGGCCGCTGCGGTTCAGTGGGCGGAACGGATCATGAGCAAAATTGACAACGTGTTTCCGAACTAGACCGAAGTTCTGGTGCGGCGTCCCCTAGACCCGCCCGCTCTGCCGCTCAGATGCCGAGAGACGCACTGTCGTACTCCACGGGACCCGTAACCAATGCATCTAGAGTTCCACGGAGAGAAAACGCCGGGAGAAGGCGCCGACGATGGGAGAAATGTCATCTCGCATAGCTCAGCGCGATTTTGCGGAACGGTTCGAACACGGTAAACTAACTTTTACAGGTGACGTTTTACAGGTGTAAACCGTCAACGGGCGTCAACACAAGTCTGGTAAACTACTGAAACGGTTCATGTAGGCGCGTAGCTCAGTTGGTTAGAGCGCTACCTTGACACGGTAGAGGTCAGGAGTTCGAGTCTCCTCGTGCCTACCATTTCTTCAACGACTTAGCGATTCTCAGTCCGTTCTTCGTTGCTCCAAAACGCTCCATTAGCGGCCTAACTTCTTGCTTCTTCGAGTCAATCCTGCAACAGATTTTCGCTCCCGCTTGTCACCATAAGACGAGGATGCGGACTCCTTCTGATGGATTTCTGCAAGATGTGCGAATCTCGCTAGAAGATATATGCCCGCATCGACATGGCTGAGTGTGTGGGAATGTGACTCGTCGGGTAGGCATCAGCGCTGTTTATTCTCAGCATGAATCGTTCGGTGGAAGCCGCAGCTCCAGCTGCCAAAAAAGATTTTTGGTGACGCCATATTGTCGATGAGCTTTAATGACGCCAAAAAAATCCTTCCACGAGGAGATACGGCGGCCACCGATTACTTCAAGAGTAAAACCACCGACCAGCTGACATCCGCATTTCAACCCGTCGTCGAGAAGACCATGGGAGACAACGGAGTGACTCAACAATACAAAGCGCTCACAGATCAATACCAGTCCATTCCTTTTGCGAAAGCCAAAACTTCGACATTAACAAGTATGTCGTTGCCAAGGCTCTGGAGGGATTGTTTTACAAACTGGCAGATCAAGAACGGAAGATCCGCAAAGATCCCGCAGCGCGAACCACATCGTTGCTGAAGGAAGTCTTTGGTCAGTCGCGGAAGTAGCCGTATTGCAGGATTCTCCACGGTTCGATTGCTGCGATTTGGAAACCCCGGGCCCATGGCCGGTTCTGTCACGAACACAGACACTTTAGGTACTAGCCTTTGTCGCCCGTTGGCTCGCCCTTACTCAGGCAGAACGACGGCAGCCTCGGATCTATTGAACATGCTCTAAGGGCTTCTTGGGCCCGGCTATCAGGCGGGATGGTATTGTTCATGCGCAGGTATTCCACGAGCTGGCCGTAGTGATCAAAGCAATGAGCGACCGCATCCACGGCGAACGAAAGGCGCGTCTTCTGCCCATACGCGCCGAATTCCGCGGCTTAGTCCAACAGGCTGTTTCCGTGGGTGCATCAGCTTCCAACATGCACTCACATCCTCGTCGCTGCGCCTACGGAGACAACCCTATCTGTTGGGCGGACTCGGATCGAGCATGCTTATAGAAATCGGACATGTGGAGGCGATCTTCCGTTATCCCGTGAAGTCCATGGGTGGCGAACGACTCGAGGAAGCCAACCTGGGCTGGTACGGCCTCGATGGTGACAGACGCCTAGCATTCCGGCGGATTGATGACCGCAGCGGGATGCCGTGGCTGACGGCAAGCAAGCTTCCCGACCTGCTCCTGTTTGCTCCGCACCGCCGTGAAGACGGTGCTCAGGGAGACCTCCCTACGCATATTCGCACGCCGGATGGCGAAGAGATGCCTGTCTTCGGGGAGGACTTGGCCACGGAGGTTGGACGTCGGTACGGGGCTCCCGTGCAGATGATGCAATTGAGGCATGGCATCTTCGATGAAGCGAGCCTCTCCGTGATCGCCCTCGATACGGTGCGCGAGATCGGACGGCTCGCAGGGCGGAGCCTGGACGTGCGACGATTCCGCCCGAATGTTGTGGTTCGGTCACTGCGATCGGTTCCCTTCCAGGAGGACGAGTGGTTGGGCGGTGTGCTCTCATTCGGCGAGGGGGACAACGCCCCCGCCATCACCGTCACGATGCGCGACGACCGCTGCTCGATGGTGAACCTTGATCCCGACTCAGCAAGTCCGGCGCCAGAAGTGCTGAAGGCGGTCGTTCGTGCGAACCAGAACAACGCGGGAATCTACGGCGCGGTCACTCGCATCGGTCGACTGGCGGTCGGACAGACCATACTCTTCCGTGCGGCGACCGAGAAAAGGGAACGTGGGTGATCGAAACACAATGTTCCCGGAACGCTGCCCAACCCGGCGTTGAACCTGACGGCCGCTGTCACGGCTCCACCGACGCTGCGCTTATCTGGTAGAGAGCGCGATCGGCCGCTTCCAGACACTCGATCACGGGTAAGCGGGAAGCTATCGGTTCGTCCGTCGGATTAGTACCGAGAAACGCGCTTCTCGGAACTTACTTCCGAATCGTCGGCAAACAGGAAGTTGGCAGATCAGCAATGTGGTTCGAACTCTCTCCGTAATCCGAAAAGCTCAGCGCTGGCGCCGAGTGGTGAAATGTCCTTTGGCAATGCACTTGTTGTTTTCTGAGGGAGCAGCCAAATCCTGAGCCCATAAGTCACCCTACAGGCAAGGATCAAGTTGTTTAAGTGAAGGGGCCGATCCCCCACGATTCAGCCCCGAACCCACTTGCCATGTTTTTGGTAGCAATTTGGTAGCAAATTGCGCCGAGTATTACGGTTCTGCCGGTTCCTCCGGTTATTAACTCCTTTTGAGTCAATGGCCGGCTGCTGCACCGCTACCTTGACACGGTAGAGGTCAGGAGTTCGAGTCTCCTCGTGCCTACCATATTTTCCATAGGGATAGAGAGAATCCCCAAAATTCTCCAGCCCGTGATTCCGCATGCTCAGTTCACCAGCCCCGGCTTCAGCATAGCTTCCATCACTAGGTTCTGAGCCACCAACTTGTCCTTACTAATGGCGTGAGCGTAAATATCCAAAGTGGTGCCGATGTCGGCATGCCGCAGCATGGATTGTACGGTCTTGACGTCAATCGTGGTCTGGGTGACCAGGTCACGATGCCAATGCGTGGCGGAGGTTGTGGAAGCCAAAACGACGTCGCTCCTCGGGCGCGCAGGCTGATGTACAGGCCGGGGCACAAGCGAATGGTCGAGCTGCTGTTCAAGCGGACAAGACGCGTGCTCAAGCCGCAGGTGGAGCATCGGCTTCTTCGTCCGTATCTGCGGAATCCAACCAACCCAATCCTGGGCTCGCGTCCGGCGCGGCGTTCAATGCCGCGCTCAAGGCCCCGATCAACTCGAAGAAGTGCAGGCCGGGTGATGCCGTCACTGCGCATACTGTAGAAAATGTGAAAGCAGACGGCAAGATGGTTTTGCCCCAGGGCTCGAAGCTCATCGGCTGCGTCACACAGCCTATGGCTCCTGCCAACAGGGACTCCGAGTCAGCGCTGGCCATCGCGTTTGATCGTGCCATCTTCAAGAATAGCCAAGAAGTATCGCTTAATGTCGCCATCCAGGCGATGGCAGCGGCGCAAACGACAGCTTCGGCAACGGACGCCGACATGGCTACGATGGGCAGCGCAGGCGCGGGCTCTGCCGGTTCGGGTATGGCTGGTGCTCGCGGCAGGCGGTGGTCTAACCTCCGCAGCGGGTAGCGCCGTGGGTTCCGTTACCAACACCGCCGCGGGCGCGTGAGATGCGGCGCCGCACTCTACCGTCAGTTCAACAACCGGGGTCGCTGGGTGCGTCGCGTGGGGCGGTGGGCAGGCTGAGTGCCGCCGGTAAGCTCGCGTCGAACAACCGCGGTGTGTTTAACATGATCGGTCTCACCCTGAACGCTGCGGCGGCCAACCGAACACAAGGTTCCGTGATCGCCTCAGCTGGCAAGAACGTGCGGCTGAACTGCGGCACGCATCTGCTCATGATCACTGAAGCCACGGCATCCGCGACGCCGAATCGTTAGTTCGTTAGTTCAGTCGCCTAGATAGTCTCGGAACGAAGCTCGAAGTATGGTGCCCCGAGTTTTCGGCGTTCGGCGTTTGTAAGTTTGGAGATCTAAGTTTGGAGATCTAAGAACCGCGGCGGGAGACTTGAGGCCCCTGGAAGATCGCCTGCAGTGAAAACTGCGAACATGATAGGCTTCACTGCTGCATTCCCATAGTGAGCGGATACTCTGCGTTTGCGAAGGATAAATTCATGAGAAGAGCGGTAAATCCATCCTGATCGCAGGCGTTTTTATTGCTCTGATGGCTCTTCTTGCCGGGAGAACGTTCATGACCAGTGCGCAGATTCAACCCACCCCATCTTCAGCCCAGGATATTGCCGCCATCGAAGCCTTTGCAGCGGCTGAAGCAGACCTTGGAATCATGGGAACGTGAAAGCCTTTTCCCTACGGTTTGCCGAGGACGGTGGTTTCACCAACGTCATTAGCATGATATTGTTTTGTCGAATTTAAGGAGCGATCTAAGAATGCGAGACTTCAAAGGGCTTTCGCGCAGACGATTTATCTCGGCTGTTGCCTACTCCGCCGCAACATCCTGTTTGCCTCTAGCAGGAATTGCTGTCGTTGCGGGCGATTCGACCCCGGCCCTTGGCGCGCAGGACGGCCATATTAGCGTCTCCCGTGAATCCGAGTCGGCGCCGCCTGTGGTGGTCACCAATCCTGGATATAGATTATTAATAGATTCTGTGAAGGGAACTATCGCATCGTTCCGGTCGACTTACGGCATGGACCGTGAATTGCTGATTCCAAACCACGTGCGCTTACCGCTCTTCAAAGTTGAATTCATGAACGAGCATGCAGCTTTTAAAACCGTTACTTCTTCGGATGCGAAGAAGATTAGCATACACAGAGGCGGAAACGAAAAAGAAGAAATAATCACAATTGAATACAAGGAAATTGCCGAGTTACCTGTTGACGGGCGCGTCACAATCAGATGCCCAACCAACGAGGCGCTCACTTATTGGAATTTGGAGTTGAAGAATGGAACACAATCTTGGATTGGACACGTGCAATTCCCTGTTATCGAAGTTCCATTTGATGAACCTATGGCCAGCGATTCGAGTCATATCTTATGGTCTTTTGGGGATGGCGCGCTAGGAGGACCAGTCATACCTTCCATGGCTGCGGCTGCGTGGGGAGGGGGGGAACGTAACATTCCTGAGATATGGCGTTCCAATAACTATCCGGGACAATGGGCCTCAACACAACTGATGGCCTACTACAACAATGCGGGAGGTCTCTATGTAGCCTGCGATGATCCTACTGGGTTGCCGAAGTTTATCGATCCTTTGATGGAAACAGATGGAGTGACGATGGGACTCGGGCATTACCCTGGTACGGCTGGTTCAGCCGAGATGAAGTTGCCCTACAACGTAGTACTTGGCACTTTCCACGGCGACTGGTATGCAGCGGCCGAGATCTATCGGGAATGGGCATCGAAGCAGTTGTTCTGTAAAAGCAAGATAGCTGAGAGGAAGGACTTTCCAAAGTGGATTGCCGATTCTCCCGTGGGGATTACCTTCCCGATGCGTGGCCAGGCAGACTGGGACGGCCCTGCAAGGGTGAATCCCGAATATACTCCTGCAACGAATGCATTGCCCTATCTGGAGAAGCTCGCCGCAGAGCTTGCAAGCTTTTTAATGCCGATCATCTTCAACTGGGAACATAGTGGACCATGGGTCCAGCCCGATGCCTTTCCTCCGATCGGCGGAGAAGCTGCTATGCGCGAGTTTATGGCAAAGGCAAGAGAGAAAGGCTGGCATCCTATCATCTATGGTGACGGACTTAGTTGGGTAACTTGGCAAAAGAATACCGACTATGATGGGATGGCTTACTTCCACTCTCACGGGGGTGAGACCGCTGTTGCTCGCGGTTGGGATGGAAACTTATTGGAAGATGTATGGTCTTGGCGGAAAAATTATATAGCGTGTATTGGTACTGAGGGCGGTCGCAAGATGATTACTGACATGACGCGAAAGATGTCGGAGTTGGGACCTGCCGTAATCCAACAGTTTGATCAAGGACCGGGACCTAGAGCCTGCTATGCGACTAACCACGGTCATCCGCCGGTTCCTGGACCATGGATGACCGCAGCCTTCAATCGTCTTATCGAAGCTGATATTGAGGCCGCGCGCTCTGTGAATCCTTCCGTCGCCATGTCCTGCGAAGGGGCGCCGCCCGAAACCTATTTGCAGAAGTTTCAGATCTGGGATGCCCGCGGAAGGACCTGCCCCTTGTATTCATTTCTATACCACGAGTATGCCAATGGCCACGAGGGCTTCTTTACCAATCGAGTTAACGATGAAGCCTTGCGGCTTTCTGTAGCGAGGGCGCTCGTTACCGGATATATGGTGAACTTTACTCTGCGTGACAAGGGTCGAATTGAGTATGACTGGGACCAACCATGGACGCGTGCCATCCCGGATCAAAACGCAATTCTAGATTGGGCGAAGAGAATTAACCATTTTCGGGCTGGAATCGCGCGAGATTATCTTATCTTTGGCCGCATGCTGCGACCCTGGACGGTGAGCAATGTAAACGAACGCGATTTCGGCTGGGGAAAGGAACCCTTGGTACAGTCTGCCACATGGCAGGCGCCTGACGGGCAGATCGGCGTTGTCCTCGCGAATTATGCTGACTTAGGCGAGTCGCCGCGTGTGGTTTTGCAGGGCGGCGGGAATAAGCATCTTACTATATATATTGACGGTGATCTAACCGAGCGAACCGTAGTGTTGCCAAGCGTTATAGATATTGAGATGGCCCCGCGGTCCTTAGCTTTGATTGAAGTGAAATGAGGACAAACCCGATCACTCGCCTTCTGAAAAAGGAAGAGCGAACAACACGGAGTTTCTATGAAGCGCTTTCAGTCGTCAACACTAGACGACCGGATGCGGAATGCGCTCCGGCAGAAGCTGCCCCAGCAGTTTCCCGACTCCTCCGGGTTCATATCTTTCTTGCCTACGAATCTGAGCAAAGCCTATTCGTCTTCTTACAAAGAGGTACATCTAAATTGTGTAACGCACTCCAGACGAGATCCTCACTGCCCAGCAGTTCGGCGGCAACTGCAATGTGAGCCTTGGTGCGGAATTCGCACTCCTTGTTGACATTCTGCTGCGGAAACCCAGCACGCTGACACCTGGACAGCGTGAATGGATTGCGCCTTCGCACTCACGTCCATCCACGAGAGGTTGCCCGGAACTCCGTTGAAAGTTAGCGACTCTCGACCGTCATAGGTTACGCAACCTTCACCACCGTCAAGCACATACAGGCGCGGCACGCTGAAGTCCAGCCCGCGCGCCGCCAGCTCACTGAGTAACTTACCCACCACGGCGGCATTCTCGGTCGCCCCCTCGCGCTGGCCCAACACCGTTTTGCGCCCGTCGATGCTGATTCCCAAGGCCACCATCATCTGCCGGTCGCGGAACCACGGGCCGTCGATCGGCACCGCACCGCAGAGTATGCGGTCCCGGGCCGTGCGGAACACAGAAGAGGCATTCGGCGATCGCAAGAACACGTGATAAAGTGCAACCGATCGGCGCCGTAGTAGCGCTGCAACCCGCGCGGCAGGACGGGCATTATCGTATCCGCAGCATCGCCCCCCTCCCTTCCAAAAAACGCAAGCAGGGGGCACCCGCGTTCCGTTATTAGGAAAGAGAAGAACAGCCCATCGAAAGGGCTGGGTCACCCGCCATTCTCAATCACTTTCACCCGTTGCAACTCTTTCTGACTCATCATCACCATCCCTAAAGGGCGACAAAGTCTCGTTGCAGTTAGGGGGTGACATTATCTTGGAGCATCTACACGGGCCTAACCCTTCCTTGAGCCTCCCCATCTCCTGTGTTAGCATCGGGAGTTTCGCAGGCGTTGTTGGGCTGGCCTGTTCTCTGTACTCGTCCTCATCCCGGGCCGTTGCACCCTTCCCGTAAGCCTGCGGAAGGAGACAACCCGTGAAAGTCTACGAAGCAGCCAATCTCCGCAACCTTGCCCTCATCGGACACGGGCATGCCGGAAAAACTACCCTCGTGTCCGCCATGCTCTTCACCGCCGGAGCCGTACCGCGCCTCGGTCGCGTGGACGATGGCTCCGCCACCACCGACTACGACGAAGAAGAAATCGCCCGCAAGATGTCCATTGCCACCGGCCTCGCTTTTGTCGAGTGGGGCAAGACGGATTCGAAGGTCAAGATCAATCTCCTCGATACTCCCGGCTTCAACATGTTTGTCCACGAAGCCAAAATGGTCCTGCCCGTGGTGGACGCCGCCCTCGTCGTCGTGGACGGCGTCGCCGGCGTCGAGGTCGTGACCCAGCGTGTCTGGGCATTCTGCAATGACATCGACCTGCCTCGCATGATCGTCGTCAACTGCATGGACCGCGACCGCGCCGACGCCAACCGCGTCCTCGAATCGCTCACCAACGCTTTCGGCCGCGCCGTCACCCCCCTCCAACTCCCCATCGGCAGCCAGAAGGGTCTCAGCGGCATTGTTGATCTGGTCCGCATGAAGGCCTACACCTACGAGTTGGGCGGAAACGGTAAGGGCAGGGAAGGCCCGATCCCCGCCGACATGGCCGACGTCGCCAAAGAAGCTCACGAGCGACTCGTCGAACTCATCGCCGAGGGCAAAGACGAGTTGATGGAAGAATTTTTCGAAAAGGGCACCATCCCCGAAGAGGATTTAATTCCAGCGCTGCACGAGGCCATCCGCGAAGATAAACTTTTTCCCGTGCTCTTCACCTCCGGCCTAGGCAACATCGGCGTTGACGAGCTCATGGACTTTATCGTCGACTACACTCCCGCCGCCAGTGAACATCACGCCATCACCGGCCAGCCTGCCGACGGCCACGGTGATCCCCTGACTCGCAAGGGCACCGACAACGAGCCCGCTTCCGTCTACATCTTTAAGACCATGTCCGACGCCTTCGCCGGCCGCATTTCCTACTTCAAGGTCTTTTCCGGCGTGCTGCAGAACGAAGCATCGCTGCAAAATTACAATCGAAATATTCAAGAAAAGTTCGCTCACATTTCCCTGATCCAGGGCAAACTGGCAGTTCCGATCCATGAGCTCCATGCCGGCGATATCGGCTCCGTCGCCAAGCTCAAAGAAACGCTTACTGGCGACACGCTGGGCGATAAGTCATCGCCCATCCGTTATCCCGCCGTGCTGTTGCCCGAGCCCGCAATCACCTTTGCCATCGAGCCCAAGAGCCGCGCTGACGAAGACAAGCTAGGCGTCGGCCTCCACAAGCTCATGGAGGAGGACGCCATGCTCCGCTTCTTCCGCGATCCCCAGACCAAAGAATTCCTCATCGCCGGCACCGGCCAACAGCACATCGAAGTCGTCGTATCCAAAATGAAGAAGCGTTACCACGCCGAGGTGGTCTTAAAAGCGCCCAAGGTGCCGTATCGCGAAACCATTCGCGGCAAAGCCGATGTCCAGGGACGCCACAAGAAGCAGACCGGCGGCCACGGCCAGTACGGCGACTGCAAAATTAAAATGGAGCCGCTGCCCCGCGGCGCCGAAGTCGAATTCGAGTTCGTCAACGATATCTTTGGCGGCTCGATCCCCCGCAACTTTATCCCCGCCGTGGAAAAAGGAATCAAAGACGCCGCCGCCCGCGGCTATCTCGCCGGCTATCCCGTCGTGAACTTTCGCGCCATCCTCTACGACGGTTCCTACCACGACGTCGATTCAAACGACCTCTCCTTCCAGATGGCGGGCCGCATCGCCTTCCGTAAAGCCATGGAAATGGCCAAGCCCACGCTGCTCGAGCCGATCATGCACGTCGAGATCACCATCCCCGACGAATTCGCCGGCACCATCATGGGCGACCTCAACAGCCGCCGCGGACGCATTCAGGGCATGGACAACAAAGCCGGCAACACCATCGTCAAAGCCGAGGCACCCATGGCTGAGATGCTCACTTACGGCGCCGATCTTACTTCCATGACCCAGGGCCGCGGCAGCTTCTCCATGGAAATGCATCACTACGACACCGTCCCGCAACAACTCCAGGACAAGATTATTGAGAAGGCCAAAGTGGAGCGCGGCGAGGTTAAAGAAGAAGAAGAATAGCGCGCCCTTTACTCTCCAGGTCTTTTGCATCCATGCTCCGACCGGTGATCCGTGAGACGCATGTTAGCCTTAGAATCTCTTGCGTGAAAATCAGTTGCTCGCTCCACCATTCATCGATATCGAATATCACGTTCATTGTGTCAAGTCCCTGGTGTCCTGCCGAGTGTTCTCAAAAAATGACCGGAGATTTTCATTTGGAATATAATTTGGCTAAGCAATAGAGGTGGAAACGATGGCGATACAATCCGGAGTCATCGAAGGGACCGCCAAAGAAATTAAGGCGGCGCTCGCCGGAATGCCCGATGATGCGGTTGTCCGGCTGATGGTCGGCCGTCCCAGTTTGTCCATCATCGCTCGGAAGTTACAGAGCGAGGCTGCGGCACGCGGCATGACCGATGCGCAGCATGACGCGCTCATGGCATCATTGAAAAACGACCAGTGAAAGACGATCAGTGATGCGGGTCGCCGATACGATCTCGCACTCAGGAAACCAGTTCCACGTCCGTAAGCCGAAAACCCTCTCCCTTGGCCAGGAGTTTCTGCCCTGAGAACTTGACCAACGCGTAGGCGAAGCAGTCTCCGAAGTTAAGACCGGCCGCGTACCGCCCTTTGCCATATTTGCGCCAGGCGGAGCGCGCGATCTCCCTTGGCGGGTGGGCCACTTTAACGGGAAAACCCGGGTTTTTCGTTCGACCCAAATAACTGGGGGTGCGCCACTTCTCGCGCTTTTCGAGAAGTGGCCCGCCGCAACGCCGACAGAGTAGTAGTTTTTGACAGAAAATCCGGACAGAAAATCCGGGGACGGCAGGGCGTTTCCCCGTGCTGTAAAATAACACGATGAGTCCGGAAACTTCCGATCTTCTCAAACGGGCGCTGGCGCTTCCCGTTGACGAGCGCGCCGCGCTAGCCAACACCCTCCTCGACACGCTTGAGAGTTCGAACGAATCTGTCTCTCTCCAAGAAGCCTGGGATGCGGAAGTGGCCCGTCGAATCGCAGACCTGAAAGCGGGCAAGGCAGTGACCGTTCCTTGGGAAGAACTGCATCGCGAACTCCTGGCCATGGTGAATGAGCGCTGAGCGGGTCTAATACCATGGTGATGCGGGTCGTCGATAGTCAATTAGCCTTGCGCCGCGAGCGTTTGAACGAGTCCTGCATGGCGTGCCGCAATAAAATGTTTACCTTGGTCTGGTACCCGCGCCCGTAACTTTTCAGCCAGCCCAAAATATCCGTGTCCAGCCTCATGGTTACAGGCTTCTTCGGCGGACGATAGAACTTTCCGATTTCCGCGCCGCTCCAGTCCAACACCTCCGGCATCTCCGACAGGTCAATGTCCGCGTCTCTTTTCGCGGCGATAACGGCGATTTGGCGCGCCCGGTCTTTTGTGGGCTTCTTCATAGCTCCTTCTCTCCTTGCTGGTTGCGGCTCGGGCCGAAATCAATCGAATGACTTCTTCACCCTTATCGGCAAACCATGTGTGGACAACAAAGAGAACCGCACCGGGGCCAATCTCGCCCAGCGTGATGTAGCGGTCTTCTTCGCCAACATGGGCGAGGTCCCGAATGGTCACGGCGTAGGGATCGTTGAACACAAGCTCGGCCGTCTGGAAATCGACGTCATGTTTGGCGAGATTTTGCTTGCCCTTCCGCTCATCCCACTCGAAACGCATGGTGCAACCACCTTCGACAATAGCAACTGTACATATAGTTGTCAATACAGTTGATGGCCACTCAAGCAAGTAATTCTACGTCCGTAAGCCGAAAACCCTCTCCCTTAGCCAGGAGTTTCTGCCCTGAGAACTTGACCAGCGCGTAGGCGAAGCAGTCTCCGAAGTTAAGACCGGCCGCGTGCCGCCCTTTGCCATACTTGCGCCAGGCGGAACGTGCGATCTCCGCCTGCTCGGCATCCACCGGAACCACTTCCAGCTTTGTCCGCACCATAAACAGGTCGAACTCATGGCCCGCGGCTTCCCCGCGCCTGGCCTCGAGCACGATTCCGGTTTCCAGTGCGTTCGCCGCCGAAATCAGCTTGGTTTCTGCCTGAAGAATGTGTTCGAGGAATAGCTTGCGCTCGGGTTCACCCAAAAAAATGGCCACGAGTGCCGATGTATCAATGACCATAGGGGAAACCTAGCGCGGAATGCCGTCTTCGCCGTAGCCGAGGATTTCGTTTTCGGGGCGCGAGTCCAGCGCCGGAAGCGCGTCCACCCGCCGCAGCAAATCCTCAATCTGCCCAGTCAGAATATGGCCTTTCCGCCGCCGCTTCAGCCGCTCCCAACGTTCTTGGAGCGACATTTGAATGGCTTCAGTAAGCGACTCGCCGGTTTCGCTGGCCACTTGGCGGGCCAGCTGTTCGGTGGCTTTATTCTTGATGAACAAGGGCATATTGTTTGTGTATATACTCTATGGGTACAGTATATACCATTCGTCAAGCAGGTTTGGATTCGCAGGAAATCGTTTCCTGATCGCGCATTCTGGCGTACCATTCCTCTTTCTTCTTTCTTCCCTACTATGGAGGCACGCATGTCCAAGCGGAATTCCCTGATCTGCCGCCGCTTCTCCTTCGCGACGCTCGTTCTTTTCCTAATTTCCCAACCCGCCATGACCCAGGAATCCAAGAGCACGACGCTGGAACTCGACCACGTATCCATCTGCGGATCGAATCTCGACGCGCTTCGTCAGGCCTTCACCGACGTAGGCATGACTCCTGACCTGGGCGGTCCCCACGGCAACGGCATTACCCAGATGGCCGTCATTGGCTTCGATGACGCGTCCTACGTTGAACTGATTGCGCCGATAAAACCGGGCGTGACTGCGGGTTCCGACTGGGCAAAGTTTATGGCCGAGGATGCGATCACCTGCGCATGGGCAGTGGGAACAAACGTTTTGTTGCAGGAAGTCGATCGCTTGAAGAAGGCCGGAATCCCCGTCAAGACTGCCGAGCGCGGCAGCCGCAAGCGCCCCGACGGCATGTCCATCGAGTGGATGACCTCCGACGTAGGCTCCTCAACTCCCGGCTCCTCGCTGCCCTTCATCATCGAAGACCAGACGCCGCGCGCCTGGCGCGTCCAGACGTCGGCCAGCGTACAAGGCGCGCCGGTTAGCGGCATCGACAGCGTAGTCCTCGGCGTCATCAACCTGGACGCGTCCATTGCCTTGTTCCGCAAGGCGTACGGCTGGGCCCCACCTCTCATCGAGACCCAGAAAGACTTCGGCAAACTCGCGTACTTCCCCGGCGAGCCCGTGATTCTGGCCGCCCCTTCCGGCGGAGGCTGGCTCTCCGACCGCCTCGGAAAGTTCGGCGAGACCCCGGTCGCCTACCTGCTAGCCACGCGCGACTTCGCTGCAGCAGCCAAAAAATACAAACTCTCCGGCACCAAAACCTGGTTCGGCCAGAAGGTAGCATGGTTCGACGCCGGCAAGCTGAAGAGCGTGCGCCTCGGAGCGATTGGCCAGTAGCCGTGTAGCGCGGACACTCTTGTCCGCGTTCTCGCCCGTGTAGCGCACCTCCACACCGTGAAGCCCATGACTTACTTGACCATTAACTCTTGTTGTCGCAAGATTAAATCGTAGGTTGTTAAGCTGCGAGTGCGCCGATCCCGCAACAGTTTGCAGGCCCGGTGTAAGGTATTCAGGGCATAATGAAGCAGGAGGCCAGCCATCACACTTGATATCAGGCCGGAAATTGAGGCCGTGCTTGCCCGCCAAGCTGCCGCACATGGATTGGGTATCGGGGAGTATGCCGCAAGTCTGCTCGATGAGGCAGCCCATGCTTCGTTGGGAAAGCCCCCCATGCAGGCGGAACCGAAGGACATGGTTGAGCTGTTTGCGCCACTTCGGGGCCTGAATCTCGATTTTGAGCGCGACCGGGACACGGGCCGGGATATTGACCTGTGAAGGGATACTTGGTTGACACCAACATCCCGTCAGAACTCACTCGCGAAAAACCCGATGCCCGCGTAGCGGCGTTCCTCAGGAAAGCTGGCAAAGGCACTGTATTTCTGAGCGTCGTCACTCGCAACGTGAAAGATTTCGCCGGTCTTGGCATCGATATCACCAATCCTTGGGAACTATAAAGTGTCCGCCGCCAAAGACAATCCCGCGCTCAAAGACCGCATAGTCTCCGCCGCCCCGGTCGAGGACGATTCCTCCTTCGAGCTCAAACTCCGCCCGCAGCGCCTCCAGGAATTTATCGGCCAGGCCAAGGTCAAAGAAAATTTAGACGTAGCCATCCAGGCCGCAAAATCTCGCGGCGAAGCCCTGGACCACGTCCTGCTTTACGGACCGCCCGGCCTCGGCAAGACCACCCTGGCCAACATCATCGCCAACGAACTCGGCACCGCCTTCCAGCAGACCTCCGGTCCCACGCTGCAGATCAAGGGTGACCTGACCGCGATCCTCACCAATCTCCGCGACCGCCAGGTGCTATTCATCGATGAAGTCCATCGCCTCCAGCCCGCGCTCGAAGAAATCCTCTACTCCGCGCTCGAAGACTACAAGCTCGACATCATGATCGGCCAGGGCCCCTCCGCCCGCACCCACACCATGGACGTGAAGCCCTTCACCTTCATCGGCGCCACCACCCGAGCCGGCCTGCTTTCCGCTCCTCTGCGCTCGCGTTTCGGCCTCCTGCTTCGGCTCGAGTTCTACAATCACGACGACCTCCGCATAATCGTCGAGCGTTCCGCCGAGATTCTCGGCGTGATTATCGATCGCCCCGGCGCCATCGAAATCGCTAGCCGCTCCAGGGGAACTCCTCGCATCGCCAACCGCCTGCTGCGCCGCGTCCGCGACTACGCCCAGGTCCGCGCCGCCGGCTTCATAGACCTGCCCACCGCCCAGTCCGCACTCAGCATGTTAGAAGTTGACCGCCACGGCTTCGACGAAGTCGATCGCAAACTCCTGCTCACCATCATCCAAAAATACCAGGGCGGCCCGGTTGGCTTAAGCACGCTCGGAGCCGCGCTAGCCGAAGAACCCGACGCCATCGAAGAAATCTACGAACCCTTCCTGATCCAGATCGGCTTCCTCAACCGCACTCCCCGAGGCCGCGTAGCCACCCAGCTAGCCTACGAACATTTCGGAATCACGCCCAACCGCCGCCAAAGCTCCCTCTTCTAGAAAAGCTCCCGTAGGAACCTACTCCCTCGTCCGTCCAGCCGGGCGAAGCCCCGCTGCTGCCTCTTCTCACTTCAACTCTGGATTCGCCACGACGCCGTTAAGCCCAACCCGTTTGACTTCCCCCGCCGCTATCTGCGTTAATCACTCTTCGTCATCATCCCCGCGGAAGAGAGCAGCACCCAGGAGGAATCATGCGCGAAGTAATCGCCACCGACCACGCCCCGCAAGCCATCGGCCCCTACTCGCAGGCCATTCGAGCTCAGGGCTTGATCTTTACTTCCGGACAAATCGCTATCGATCCCGCCACCCAGCAGGTCATCGCCGGCGACATAAGCGCGCAGACCGACCGCGTGCTCCAAAACCTCGCCGCCATTTTGCAAGCCTCGGACAGCACCCTGCAAAAAGTTCTCCGCTGCACCGTCTTCTTAAAAAATATGGGGGATTTCAACGCCATGAACGAAGTCTACGGCCGCTATTTCAAGCAGTCGCCGCCCGCCCGGTCGACCGTCGAAGTCGCGCGGCTTCCGAAAGACGTCCTGGTTGAAATTGATGTGATCGCACTGGCTTGAACAGACACGTGCATCTATTAGATCTGATGTAGCCCATTAAATCTGAAGTAGCCCGTGTGGCGCGGACACTCCTGTCCGCGAAATGCTCGCAGACGAAAAAGCCCCCGCAATCCCTAAAAAATCCGCGGGCCTCCCAAAATTTACGCCTTAACCACTTTGCCGCTCCGCAGGCAGGAAGTGCAGACCCGGATGTGTTTGTTTGCGGGTCCCACCTTGGCATGAACCGGCCGCAGATTGACGTTCCAGCGCCGCTTACTCACATTGTGGGCGTGGCTGATAGTATTTCCAAATTGCGGCCCCTTGCCGCAAATATCACAAACTCGTGCCATAACTCTTGAAGTCCTTCCAGGCCTGTTGCCGAAACTTTAATTTTACAGGAATCCGGCCAATTTCGCCAAGCCAGAAAACTCACCCGCTCTTCGCGGTTGTATCTCAACCGACTAGTCTGACCAGAGACCAGAGTCTTCTCAGGAGGTATCGTGAGCCGAAAAACAAGCCGTGGCCGACTGGAAAGGTCTTGTCCCGGCTTAGGCTCGACGACTGCCCGAAACATTTGCCAAATGGAATACCCGAAACCCAAAGTCATAAGAACCAGTACACCTATTCCTTTGGCGTCCACGAAGGCTCCATCGCGAACTACGCCGCCTTGCCCGTCACCGGCTGCGCACAATGCATGCACCGCCGCGCATCCATCGGAATCTCGCTCAGGCATTCCTGGCACTTCTTGGTCGTCGGGTCAGCCGGCGCCGGATCCTTGCGCCTCCGCGCGATCAACCCATTGATCGGCGTCACAACAAAAAAGTAAACCGCTCCCGCAACCAATACAAACGAAATCAGGGCGTTCACAAAATCGCCGTATAAGAAGGTGCTGCCGTTGAGCGTCCACTTGAGCCCCGAAAAATCCGGCGCCTTCACTATGGCGGCTATCAAAGGCGTAAGAAGGTCTTTAGTAAGGGCCGTGACCACTCCCCCAAACGCCGCCCCAATCACCACGCCCACTGCCAGATCCACCACATTACCGCGCAAGATAAACTGCTTAAATCCAGATAACATAAAGTTTCCCTCCACTTATAGATTGGCTCAAAAATCTAAATGTAGAGTGGTCTTTGGTCAAGGTGCAAATGGCCGGGGCGTACTTGAAAAAGTGCCGGGATTTGCACCCGCTGGACCCGGGCAGCTATGTGTTTCGTATCGGGGTATCGCTCCAGCTCCAGCGATACCGTAGGTTCTTCAATTCAGACGCCTCTTTACCGACTGGGCATCGGTAGGATCGCCATTCCAGCCCTCATATCCTCATCGGCATCACAATATACCGGTACTTGTAATCTTCGCCTTCCGCCGGACGAAGCTGCCCCGCCGACTGCGCATCCTTCAGCTCCAGTTTCACGTCGCACGACCCGGTCGCTTTAATGAAGTCCATCAGGTATTGCGCGTTGAATCCGATCGCCATCGGCTCACCGTCATACGCCACCTCAATCGAATCCTCCGACTCGCCCGTCTCGGTCGACGATGCGGAAAGCTTCAACTCGCCTTTCTCCAACCGCAGCCGCACCGCGCGCGACCGTTCATCGGCAAACTGCGCCACCCGCGCTATCGCCGCTCCCAGTTCACCGCCCTGCAGCGCGATCGACTTCGTGATCTCCTTGGGCAGCACCGCCTCGTAGTTAGGAAACTGCCCCGTAAGCTGCCGCGACGTCAGCAAACGCGGCCCCACTCGGAAGAACAGCGTGGACTCGTCCTTGGCAAAATCAATGGTCTCCACATCCGAATCGAGCAGCGTTTTCAACTCGTCCATCGCCTTCTTCGGAATCAGCGTTTTCATCTCGCCGCTAACACCTTCAAATTTTTCTCCCGCGCGCTCCACATGCGCCAGCCTATGTCCATCCGTCGCCACCATCGTCATCGACTCCGGCTTCAGCACCATCAGCGCCCCGTTCAGCGTATACCGCGATTCCTCGCTCGCTATGGCAAAGCCTGTCTTCGCAATCATCGACCGCAATACCCCCGCTGGAATCTTGATCGTTCCCACTGCCGGAAACACCGGCAGCCCCGGAAAATTCGACTTCGCCATTCCAACCATTTTCGTGTTGGACCGCCCACAGCGAATACTTACCCAGTGATTCTCCAGCAACTTGATGGTGATATCGGCATCGGGCAGCAGCTTCACGTAGTCATAAAGTTTGCGCGCCGGTATTGTGCATGCGCCTTCTTTTTTCACCTTGGCGTTGCACGATGTCCGCAGGCTCAAGTCGAGGTCCGTCGCCGTCAGCGACAACTTGTCCCCAGCCGCCTCAAAAAGATAGTTGGAGAGAATCGGAATTGTGGTCTTCCGCTCCACCACTCCCTGGGTAGCTGTCAGTTCGCGAAGTAGCTCAAATTTGCTGACCGTTATTTCCATGGTCGTTGTAGCGACGGCAGGGGCGACTTCCACCGGCATATTGAATCTCCCGACTCTAGAACTGGTTTCAAAACCAATTTTAACTACGACACAACTTTAGCCGTGCCGCCAAATTCCAAGCTTTAGCTTCTGAGGCTGCGCTTTTCTCGGAATCCTCAAAAGCAATCGAACCAGTTCTACTTCTGTTCTCTTCTTATATCAAATACAAAAGCAATTAAACCAGCAGTAACAGTAGGCGCTTCGGA
The DNA here is from genome assembly GCA_025355505.1 of Acidobacteriaceae bacterium. Taxonomy (GTDB): domain Bacteria; phylum Acidobacteriota; class Terriglobia; order Terriglobales; family Acidobacteriaceae; genus Acidiflorens. The sequence goes on from JANXZM010000091.1 coordinate 22,592, forward strand.
GAAGTGGAAAACTAGTCCAACTCCTTGTGGTTCAGTGGTTTTCATATCCACCCTTGGTGTGAACAATCGCTCCCCGCCTCAGCGGACACCATCGCAACCCGCGGACCCTTCTTAGGTTTCTGTCCCGTCTCGCACCGTTTCCACAAACCCTCCACAGTCGGACCGCGGGAAAAATAGCCCACAAAGTGGAAAAGCCGGTCGAACCCGCCGCTTATGCGCCCAATTGCTCCGTCAGTTTATTCAACAACCTGTTCAAATCCTTGTCGTCCTTCCGTACCCTTTCAATCTTGTCCACCGAATGCAACACCGTCGTGTGGTGCTTGCCCCCGAACTGTCGCCCAATTTCAGGCAGCGAAGCTTCCGTAAGGTGCTTGGCCAGGTACATCGCAATCTGCCGCGGATACACGATCGATCGCGAATTATTTTTCGCCTTAATTTCCACCAGACGCAGCCCGAATTGCTCAGCCACCGCCTTCTGAATGGATTCAATCGTCACCTTGCGCGCCTGCGAGTCAATGAAATTTTTCAACACCTGCTGCGTGTAGGGAAGCGTGATCTCCGCCCCGATCAGCGAAGAATGCGCCATCAGGCGGATCAGCGCGCCTTCCAGCTCGCGCACATTCGACCGGATGTTCGACGCAATAAACAACGCCACATCCGTCGGCAGCGTCACCCGTTCCTGCTCCGCCTTCTTTTGCAGGATGGCAACCTTCGTCTCCAGATCCGGTGGCTGAATATCGGCGATCAGGCCCCACTCAAACCGGCTGCGCAAGCGATCCTCAAACTCCGCCAACTCTTTTGGCGGACGGTCGCTCGCTATCACGATCTGCTTCATCGACTCGTGCAGCGCGTTAAACGTGTGGAAAAACTCTTCCTGCGTCCGCTCTTTCTGCGCCAGAAACTGAATGTCGTCGATCAGCAGCACGTCCATCGTCCGGAATTTATCCCGGAAGCTGATCATCTTGTCGTACCGCAGCGAGTTGATCATCTCGTTGGTAAACTTCTCGCTCGACACGTAGCAAATCGCCGCCTGCGGCGTCCGCCGCTTGATCTCATGCCCGATCGCTTGCATCAGGTGCGTCTTGCCCATCCCAACGCCGCCGTACAAAAACAGCGGGTTGTAGGCTTTCGATGGCCGCTCCGCCACCGCCTGGCACGCCGCGTGCGCAAACTGGTTCCCGCTCCCGATCACGAACGCGTCAAACGTATACCGCGGATTCAGTTGCGCCGCGCTGTCCCAGTCGAACCGCCCCTGCGCCGCATGCATCCCCGGCCCCGTCTGCGGCCCCGCGCCTTCTCTCCAATTGGAAGCCGACAGGCCCCCGTTGTGCCGGATCGGCGTGTTCGATGGATCGTCCTCGTCGGTAACGAATTTCACATCCTCGTAGCCCAGCCCGAGATTGTCCACCGCTTCCTGAATCAGATCCGCGTATTTGTCCCCCACATGGCGGAACTCCGCGGTTGGAATGCGCACAAATAAAATCCCGTTGCTGGCGTGGCTGTACCGCGTTGGCTTCAGCCAGGTTTCGTAGGAGTGCCGGTTGACTTTCTTTTCCAGAGCGTCAAGGATGCGCGCCCAGGGATTCGGAATTATGGCAGAACTGGAGAGAGACATTTTTATCGGAATATCCAATGCGCCGGCGTAAAAGCCTCCGGGAAAACCAATCTTGAAATTGTGAGTTCTTCTTTATACTGCACAGCAACTTCTGTTTTGCAGTACGGGTTGTCTCTGAAATTTATTACTGAACGAACGGCATACTAGCATAAAAAAAACGCCGCGTCGGTGCGTTGCTGCAAAAACATTCCCCGCCGCCGCTCAGTCCAATCCCGATTCCATTGTCCTGTCAAGTGTCGAGAAACTAACTGCCCCGCAAACTGTGCAACCCAGAAAAGTTCGTCGAGAAACCGCCGTCCTCGCCCGTCCGCGTGGGGACGCCGCCCCTCGGCTGTGCAACCCTTTGCCGCTCCGCTACTGCGAATTCTCCCGCCGTTCCCGTTTCACTGGCGCCGCCGTCTTGTAATTCCCCGGATACACCACCACCGATCGTCGTCCGCCCTCGCCGTCACTCTCCGTCCGCAAATCCTTTTCCTCGCGCAGCGCCAGATGCACAATCCGCCGCTCGCGCGACGACATCGGTCCAAACCGGTAAGGCTCGCTTGTCCGCCTCACTTGCTCCGCCGCCACCCGCGCCGTCACTTGCAACTCGTCGATCCGCGCCGCACGGAAATTCTTGCAGTCGAACCAGATCTTCTCGTGCTCGTTCCCCTGCAAATGCAGAATCTCCGAAGCCAGCAGCTCAAACGACCGCAGCAACTCCCCGCCACGGTCCAGCAGCAGCTCCGAATCCGGCCCCGCAAACTCCACCAGAATTTCCGGATGCTCCCATTCGCGATTCTGCGCGATCGGCGGATCCACCGTGATCCGATACTTCAGCTTGAAGCCGCCATTCGAAATCACAGCCTGCAGAAATTCCCCAATCTGTTTAGCAGCCACAACCTTGTCAGTGATCGGCATATGTAAATTCTCAGCCCTTACCTGTTAGCTTTTTAACTCTTGACCCTAAAAGCTCCTGGCTCGCAGCCTACAGCCTATTTCTCTTTCTTCCGCGCCCGCTTCTCCATCATCTCGCGCATTTCGCGGCCCAGCGACGTACGATTCATCACCGACTGCTGCACGATCCCGATCACCTGCCCCGCCGACCAGTACAACCCCAGCCCCGCCGGCAGATTCCAGCTCATGATGCCCAGCATCCCCGGCATCATGATGTTCATCATCTTCTGCTGCGCCGGATCCATGCCCGCTTGCGGCGTCATCCGCTGCATGATTAGCATGGTCACAATAATCGCAACCGGCAGTATGTGCCACGGATCGGGCGCCGAAAGATCGTGTATCCACATCCACGGCGCATGCCGCAAATCCATCGCCACGTTCAGCATCCGGTAATACGCAAACAAAAACGGCATCTGGATCACCAGCGGCAGGCATCCACCCGCCGGATTCACGCCTTCCTTCTTATACAGCGCCGAAATCTCCTCATTCATCTCGGCTTTTTTCGGATCGCGCAGACTATATTTTTTATATTTCTCCTGGATCGATTTAATCTGCGGCGCCACCCGCTGCATCTTCAGCATCGACTTCATCTGCGTCAGCCGCAGCGGCAGCAGCGCCAGATTGATCACCAGCGTCTGCAACAGAATCGCCCAGCCCCAGTTCGGAACAATGTGCGCGTACATCCACTTCAACCAAAGAAACAGCGGCCGCGCGATAATCCCCAGCCAGCCAAAGTCGATGATCGCCCGCAGATCCGGCTCTGCGCCCGTGATCCCTGGAACCGCCACCGACTGCAAATCTGCCAGCGCCTTCGGCCCCACATACAGCCGCACTTCGCTTGCCCCCTTCACACTGCCCACGGCAATTCCGAACACGTCAATTTTGTCCTGCTGCTTGTTGTTCGGATCGGTCGCATTGTGCGGAATCTCGAGTGCGCTCCGCAGCGTCACCATCGCCGCATTCTGCGGGTCCTGCGGCAAAAACACCGCCGCAAAGTACTGGTCCGAAACCGCCGCCCAGTGGAATGGACCAGGCACCGTAGCGCCGCCCATGATCTTGATCGACGGAAACACTGTCCAGCCCGTCACCAGCCGTTCCACCTTGCTGTCGTACTGGTAGGCGATCTGACTGGCTGCGTACGACGGCCCGTTGCTCTGGTCGCCAAATCCCGCCGGCCACATCGGAAACGCCGTCACCTCCGCCCCCTTCTCAACCACCACCGTCCGCGTGCCTACCACATAACTGTCGCGATCGAACTTGAAGCTCTTCTCTACCGAGACATCGCCGTCGTCATAAACAAACTTAATCTCCGCCGGAGCCGTCGCACCGCTGCTCGTCACCACATACAGCGCCGTGTTCAGCTTGTTCCGCAGCCCCTCGTCATACGACCACAACGTCAGCGGATACCCAAGTTTCTCCGCCGCCACCGCATTCACCAGTTCCAGCGCGCCGCCTTTGTCGTCGGTGAACTTTTTCAGCACCCACGACTTAACCCGCCCGCCCCGATTGGTGAACACGATCCGGTAAACGTCATTCTCAATCGCCGTCTCCGACTCGCTGGCCGCCTGCTCCGGAGCCGATGTCGCGGCCGCTTTCACCCCTGCCGCACCATGCGCCCTCGAAATTTTCGTTTGCGCTGGAACTTGTCCCGCGCTCTCCGATGGTAGCTGCGCCTGATTCTGCACCGCCCCCTCCGCACTCGCCGTCTTCGCCGGAGGCTGCGGCCCATACTTCTTCAACAGCGGTTGGAACAGCATGATGACCAGAAACGTCAGCGCAAACACGATCAACAGCCTGCGCTCCATCCCGGATTCTTGTTGCGGATTGTTAAATTCAGCCAATTCAGCAGCTCGCCATTTCTTCGTCGCTAGTAGTCACTCGCTGGAACATTCCACATCGGAACGCCGGGTGCCCCATCCTTAGCCGCTCACTTTACGGAAGGGTGGGATTCCGCGCGGCATCCACTACCACCAAATCCAGACCGCCCGAAGCCAACGGATGGCATCGCAACACTCGCCAAGCCGCCATCGCTCCGCCGCGCACTACGCCATACCGCTCCACCGCTTCCATTGCGTATTCCGAACAAGTCGGCACATACCGGCACGCCGCCGGAAACCACGGCGATATCCACCGCTTGTATACTCGCAACAGCCAAAGCGCCGCTGACTTCATTTCTCCACCAGCTTTTTCGCGATCGCTTCCAGCGCCCGCCCCACTTCTTCGAGCACCAAAGAAAATTCCACCGTCAGCACCGACTTCTTAGGATTGATCACCACATCCACCGCGCCCCCCAGCACCGAACGCCGCTGCCGCACTGCTTCCCGCAGCCGCCGCTTGATCCGGTTCCGATCCACCGCGCCCCCCAGCACCTTGCCCACCGTGAACCCGACGCGCGCACTTCCGTTGGGCGAAGCCCCCTCCGCCTGTCGCAGATAGAACATGGTCATATGCGAGGAAAAGTGCCGCCGTCCTTGTTTATAGACGCGATCGAAGTCCGAATGCTTCAGCAGCCGCGCCGCGCGCGGAAACCTCGCCCCCGCCTTCAACGCGGGCTGCTCCACACTCCGGTTAGGAGCGTCAGCGCTCACCAGCTCAAAATCCTGCACAATTATTAGTAATAATGACGGCCTTCGCTGTCCGTTGAGGGAAAACTAATCGCGGAAACCCGGCGCCACTGAAACCCGCTTGCGCCCCTTCGCCCGGCGGCGCGACAGCACTGCCGCCCCGCTCTTGGTCTTCATGCGAGTCCGGAACCCGTGCTTCTTCGAGCGCTTGCGCTTGTTGGGTTGAAATGTACGTTTCGGCATCGAAAATCCTTGCTCCTGATTGAACCAGCTAGCCTAAAGGCAAACCGTAAGTATAAATGACGCACGCCAAATGCGGCAAACGCCTCCCCCGCCTCCCCCGCCTCCTCAGGGCGAGACCATATTATCCCGCCGCCGGAAACTTCTCGCTATACTCGTTTCATGAAGTGGACCGGCGCCTCTTTATCCACCACGGATTGGGCACCGCCGCCGCCTTCTCAAATGACTCATCACCATCCACAATCGACGAACCACTGCTTTTAGATGAACCTCGACGACACCATTGTCGCCATCGCCACCCCACCCGGTCGCGGCGGCATAGGCGTAGTTCGCCTCGCCGGCCCCGCAGCCCGAGCCATAGCCCACACCATGCTCCGCCGCACTCGCGTCTTGGAACCAAACCGTCCCCACCTCTGCGATCTAATCGAACCATGCGGCGCCGTCACTCCTGCCCTGCAAACCTCCGCCCCTGCCAACTCCACCCAAACTCCCACCCGCATAGACGAAGTCCTGGTCACCTACTTCGCCAAGCCCCACTCCTACACCACCGACGACATCATTGAAATCTCCGCCCACGGCTCCCCCGTTGTCCTCCGCCACATACTCGAACTCTCTCTAGCCCAAGGCGCCCGTCTAGCCGAGCCCGGAGAATTCACCATGCGCGCCTTTCTCAACGGTCGCCTGGACTTAACCCAAGCCGAAGCCGTCCGCGACCTGATCGACTCGCAAACTTTATTTCAAGCCAAGGTCGCCGCCCAGCAATTGGAAGGCGCTCTCTCCAATCGCCTAAAGCCCATCAAGCAAAAACTAATCGACCTGGTCGTCCTTCTGGAAGCCGGCATCGACTTCGCCGAAGACGATATCTCCGTTGTCCCAGACGCCACCATCCTCGTGCGCATTCAGCAAATCAGAACCCCGCTACAGCAACTAGCCGCCACCTTCACCTACGGCAAAATCGTCCACCAGGGCTTGACCCTGGCCATAGTAGGTCGTCCCAACGTAGGCAAGTCCAGCCTCTTCAATCGCCTTGTCGAACGCGAGCGCTCCATCGTAACCCCACAGCCCGGCACCACCCGCGACCTGATTAGCGAAACCGTTGCCATCGCTGGAATTCCTGTGGAACTAGTGGACACCGCCGGCATCCGCCAAGCCCCAGACGATGCCGAAGCCGAAACCCTCGGCATCAAGAAATCAATGGAAGCTCTAGCCGACGCCGACTTAGTCCTGGTAGTAATCGACCATACCCAACCTTTAAACGAAGAAGACAACGAGTTACTTCGCCTGGTACAGTCCCGCCCAGCGATAGTTATAGAAAACAAATCCGACCTGCCAAGCTCTTATGATTGCCGCACAAAGCCCGACAACCTTTCCCGACCCACCACCAACCCGTGTAGCGCGGACACTCCTGTCCGCCAAGCCGCGCACCGGCAGCCAGCAATCACCCGCATCCAAACTTCCGCCATAACCGGCGAAGGCATCCCCGCCCTCCGCGCCGCCATCCTCAATCACATAGCCGGAGACTTCACCACAACGCAAGAAACCGGCTTCCTAACCAGCCTCCGCCACCACAAACTAGTCACCGACGCACTAACCGCGCTCGACGCCGCCACCAACGCCGTAGCCGCCCGAATCCCCCACGAGATGCTCCTGCTCGATCTCTACTCATCCCTCCGCCCCCTCGACGAAATCACCGGCGCCACCACCACCGACGACATCCTAAACCTCATCTTCAGCACCTTCTGCATCGGCAAATAGGGCAACGACCAACTTTTAGTCTTAGCAGCCCGTGGTGCAAGTATGTTTTGTATCAGGGTATGCCTTCAGGTGTTCAGGCATACCGTAAGTGCCGTGTTATGAGGGCGCCTTTAGGCGCTGGTTTTAGGCGCTGGAGTTTCACCACAGGCTGCTAGGTGAAAGGGCAGCCCAGGCGGGCTGCCCTGTGAGATTTGTGTTTTTCCGGCTTACTTCGCTGCCTTCACCGCTCCAGCGAGTGTGTAATCCCCGGTGCATGAATAGCTCGTTCCTCCATCAGCGCCGCCGCTATACTTACACGTCCCCGTCGCCTTAATGCCTTTCATCTTGCCGGTGCCGCCGCTCGCCTGATAAGTGCCTTTACCGGACTGCACCGCGCCATCTTTCACGGCCAGAGAAACTTGATAGTTGTACATAACCTTATCGCCGCTGTCATACGTCTCGACGAAGACGCCCCAAGCCTTGACGTGGCTTGCCGTAGCATCGCGGTGCTCGGAAAACGCACCCTCTTTGCTCATCGCGCCTCCGAGTTCTCCCTTCGTGGCGCACTTTCCTTGCGCGATCATGAACGCGTGTCCCGGCTGGTCGCCGGCGGGGACACTATGCTCGACGTCGGGCTTGGCGCACGTGCCGGAAATCGAGTTCTTCGTTTGCGCCGAGGTGGTTGCCACAGTAAATGCAACGAACGCACAGCCGCACAGAATCTTGGGGATCGTCATTTTCTCTCCAATGTAAGCGTTCGAATTTGGTCGGCCTGCGGCGGAAATCTGTGCCCGTTGACCAGCAAAATCCATCGCACTCGTTTTTTATTTTGACTCGCCGACCGGCCGTAAACCTACACCCAACCCCGTCAGCATGCAACCGCTCCAGCCCGGTCCTCGAGTGCACAGCCTCAATTGCCGGGAAGTTCTGCGACCACGCCCGCTCTATCCGCCTCGCGCTCAACGATGGCCTGAAATTTCCGCAGCACGTCTTCGGCAAGAGATGGCTTCCGATACGCACTCGCCAGTTCGTCAACGCGGGTTCGCGCGCGCGCGAAGATGTCCGTCGGTGGCTCCGAGCCGCGCGCACTGCGATCAATCACCGCCGAAGGCAGATACTGCTCCTGCCGAAAAAGCGCGCGTGTCTCCTTTAGCTTCAGGAATTCTCCGGAGAGCCCGGTTTGCGCGAACATGGCCGTGGCCAGACTTGCACCACTCACGTCGTCCCCACGCACTTCAATCCCGCGCGCCAGCCGCTGCGCCGACGCAATCCACTCCGCATCCATCACCAACTTTTCCACGCTGTGGCACGCCAGAGATTCGATCATGCCCGCTCCCGAAATCATGTTGATGCCCGCCAGCGCTCCCAGCATCGCCGAACGCGCACTCTCCGCCCCCGCCTGCGCATCCACAAACTTCGAATCGGTGGCCACCAGATACCCGTGTGTAGGCAGCCCAAGATGCTTGCCGACTTCGGCGCAAGCCATGTTCAGCATCGCCGTTTCCACCGCGCCCATCGGCGCCCCGCCCGTACGCATGTCGAAAATTGCAGGAGCGCCGCCCCACACTACCGGCGACCCTGCTCCCGCCAGTTGATGCAGCGTGATGCCAGCTAGCACTTCGGCAGCATGCTGCGTCACCGAACCCGCCAGCGTCACCGGAGCAGTCCCGCCAGCCAACGGCACGGCGACGATTTCCGCAGGCACACCGGCGTGAGCCAAGTCGAGCAAATTGTGCGATCCAAACTCTGACCAGTTCAACGGCGGCGACGGACACACATCAAAAACCGCCCGCGGTTCCCGCCGCAATTTCTCCGCACTGCCGCTGTCGGCCACAAGCAAGTCAATCATTCCCTGCAAGCCAGCCGCCGAGAACGATCCCGTCACTACCGGCTTATCGGAATGTTGCAGTACCACCAGCAACCGGTAGAGATCTCCGATCAGACTCGGTGCATCGTTACACACCACGGCGGTAGATTGCGCCGCGAACTGCGGCAAAGTTTCCGCGACTTGCACAATGCGCACCAGGTCGCGAGTCTCCGAAGGCCGTGCTTCCAAAGTCTCCGGATCAAGCATCTGCACGCAACACGACCCGGGATCGAAATGCACATCGTCGCCGCCATAATGCACGGCCTTCTCCCCCCGCCGGTTATACAAATAAAAGTCGCGCGGCGCCGATGCCAGGCTCTTCCGCACCAGCGTTTCCGGCAGACGCGCCACTCCGTCCGTGACCTCAACTCCCGCCGCCTGCAACAACTCCACCACCTCAGCCGAGCCCACGCGAACTCCCGGGCTCATCAATAATTCAAACGCCTCGCGCAGAATGCGGCCAATCAAATCACCACTAAGCAATTGAGTTCGAGGTCTCATGCCGAAGCCGTTCCCTTGCCCATCAGATTTTTAGCCAGCTCCAAAGCATCGATGGCATTGCGCGAGAACCCGTCCGCGCCGATTTCAGCAGCCCACTTCGAACTGACCGCCGCCCCGCCAATAATCGCCTTCACCCGCGGCCGCAAGCCATTCCGATCCAGCGCTTCAATCACCGCTTTCTGACCCGCCATGGTCGTAGTCAGCAATGCCGACACGCCAACAATGTCGGCATCCACTTCTTTAACCTTGGCAACGAACGCCTCGGGAGTCACGCTTGTCCCCAGATCGAATATCTGAAATCCGCTAGCCGAAAGAATGGTAGCGACCAGGTTCTTGCCAATGTCGTGAATATCGCCGCGCGCCGTCCCCAGCACGATCTTCCCCAGCGCTTCACGCTGCGACCCGCGCTTCAGCATCTCCGGTTCCAGCACCTTGATCGCAGCCTTCATCGCCTCCGCCGAAGCCAGCAGATCTGGCAGAAACATTTCCCCGCAACCAAATTGATCGCCGGCAAATTTGATCCCCACCGCAAATCCGAAGTTCACCGCCTCCAGCGGATCAACCCCGTCAGCCAGCCACTGCTGCGCCAATTCCCTGGCCCGATCAGGCACTCCGTCAATAATGCTTTGCCGCATCGCCAGGAACAGTTCATCCGGCACAAAGCCTCCCAAGATCAGCCCGCGCCATCATCTCGATCCAGGTCGTCAGGCCGATCAAGCCCGCGATTGTACCCCGGAGCCAACTCGCAAAACTGTGATCCCCAGCACATCCTCGATTTTCCCTGCGCCCCCTCCTCAGACCGCCGAAACGTGCGATCATAGTCCGACCTTCAAAAGGAGCCCTTCCCCATGGCAATCGAAACCCCCCAGAATCTTTCCAATTACACGCGTTATGATCCGCTCTTCCAGTTTTTTATCCTGCCCGTATTCGCCATCTCGCTGATCGCCACCATCGTCCATCTGGTCCGCTGGCCAGGGCTGTGTTCCGCATGGCTGGTCGTAGTCATGATCGCGGCCATAGCCGCCATCTTCAAAATCCGCCTTTATGCCCTAAAGGTGCAGGACCGAGTCATCCGCCTGGAAGAAAGATTGCGCCTCCAGACTCTGCTCGACCCCGCCCTTCGTCCCCGCATCACCGAACTGACGGAAAAGCAACTCATAGCCCTGCGCTTCGCCTCCGACGCCGAACTCCCAGCCCTGGCCGCCAAAGCCCTCAACGAAAAACTAGCCCCCGCCGATATAAAAAATTCTATCCAGCACTGGCGCCCCGACTATTGGAGAGTCTGAACGCAGAATATCCCCGTAGAGACGGGGCTCCGCCCCGTCTCCGCCACCCCCGCTAAAAGTCATTTTTAACTTGAACTGACTTCGCTGGGTGCCGCGCAACGAACCGCAGCTAAGGAAACTCTGATCAAGTTGGTTCCCGGACAGTTTTGCCAACCCTGACTGATTCAGATAATCCCTAGCGTAGGGACGGGCGCCCTCGCCCGTCCAAGCCGAGCACAGCTCGGCCCCGCAGCGTGCACCAGCAGGACTTCACCCGCTGCGAAAAGAGTCAGGCCTATCCCGCACCCTCGCACCCAAAACCAAAATTCCCACTTGTTACTCAGTGGGTTCCCCCTGTGTCCTCTGTTTCTCCGGGAGTGAAAAATTCCTCTCGACCAGCGCCAACTCCCAGCTTTTCTCCACTTCCGCCCTGGAATCCGGGTCAGCCCAACCACTCTTCCTCCACTTGTTACTCCCCAGATACCTCCAAAACAAAGGGAATTATATACTTGACTAGCCATTTCTAGAGGCTAACCAATCGTAGAACTTTTCGGGAATCGCCGAGATTTCGTCGTCTAAATATTTGTTCCCGTCATTGTCAGTAATCTCGCGACCATCCAAGTGTCGGAGGAATATCGGCGTCCCTCGCTTGTCAATTCCGGCAGTCTTTGGTGCCGCCATAAAGACCGTATGGTTACTCTCAAAAATATTGGCTTCGGCCCTTCGCACTTCCTCTTTCGTGAACTTCTGAACAATCAGCACGCTTGGATTATTCACGCCGCCGCTGACTGCAAACGTCTCCTTGGGTAAGTCCACCGAGGCGACAATTCGCCCACGCCTCAGCAGCCATGACCGCAGAAACCGCAGACTGGGGTTGTTCAAAATACCATCGGGGAGGACGATTCCCAAGTATCCGCCCTCCCGCAGACACGCCATGGCCTTTTCGACAAATAGTTGCTCTGCTGGAATCGCCCCTCTACGGTTCTTAGTTTCCCAATTTGTAAGCTCGTAGCCGTCGAGCACATGGGCATCATCAATTTTCACCTCGGATCCAAATGGGGGATTGGTGAGGACAATGTCCGCACGACCATAGGGAACCTTCTTGCGCGCTTCATCAGACCACTCGCCGGGAGACCGGCTAGAGTCCGCACGAAAGATATTGGTTGAACCGTCGCCGTGCATCACTAGATTCATTTGAGCCGTGCGCACAAGGAACGGATTTATATCCATCCCGAACATGCTGCGAGCACATGCATCGCGCACGCGCCTGCGAATCTTTCCTTCTATATCGCGGCTATTTCTAGTGGTCTCTTGGCGCCTGATGATACGACGCAAATTGTCTATCCACGAGACCAAAAAGCCTCCGGTACCGCAACAGCAATCAATAACCTTCAAATCACTCAGGGCGTCTTCGTGAAACATCGACTGAATGATCTTGACGGTCATATCACATACATTGCGTGGGGTGAAGTATTCTCCCCTGTCGCCGCGAAGGTTCTGACCAACCAATTCTTCGTAAGCTGCCCCCTTCACGTCTGTCTCGGTCTCAGTCAGGGAAATGTATTGCATCTCCGCCACCACATAGGCGAGGACTAATGGTTCTAGCCTAATTTGCTCGTTTTCCTCGAAAATGTGAGGGAACCGATCTTTAACCTTCGAGAACAGCGGGCGAATCCTATCTTCCAATAGTTTGCGCCGCCCACTTTCAGAACGCTGCTCTTTTGGATCGACGGCGAAGTTAAGCTCCGCCCCAGCACTTTCCTCTTCGTCGTACATCTTACAGAAAATCAGCTTGAGCATTTCGTGAAATGCTTCGGCTTTTTGAAAACCTCCGTTTACGTGAATGTAGTTATGACAGCGCCGAAACATAGCAGTTAAATCATGTGTTACCTGCAAATCCTTGCGCTCAGGACGGCGCGGGCGATCCTCTCCGGCCAATGGTATGTCCGTGATTATTACTAGCTCGCCGTCAGGATTCTTTTCATAAGCTTGGCGTGCCTTGCCGACCCACAACCCAAACTTGCACGACACCGAGGCCGCCATATAGCTCTTGAGTTGACCATCGCCCTTACTTTTGTCAGATAGGTTTATGTCGTCCCTCTTGGTTTCAAGGATTATGACGATATTGTCCTGAATGTGATTAGAACCGGGCTTGAAAACAACAATGTCCGCCCGTTTGCGGGTTACTCCCATCTGAATGGGGAACTCAAGAGCTACGTCATCTTTGGAATAGCCGTACTCGTCAATAAGGCTGCGTGCCCACCGCTGCCGGACGTGTTCTTCGGGGGTCTCCTTGCGGAGACTGCCAGTAAGGAAACAGCGTATATGCCCGCGTGGAATTAGATAAGTAACAACTGGTGAACTCATGCGCCCACCATCCCCGCCGTGTCGTCCGCAATTGTAGCAAGAGTGTCAATGGCTTGCTCGCGCATCTTTAGAGCGTGCATGGTCTTTTTGTGGATTGCAGAAACGTCGGCTTGTTCCAACATGGGAACCAATATTGTTTTAATCTGGTGGTGAGTTACATGGTCAATTTGACCTCCATGCGTATGGCCGCTGATCTGCTTCTGGGCTATGGGAGAGGACAGATATGCGTGTAAGAAGCCGACGGTGTTGGGATCGTTCGGAATGATGCGTATTAAGTCGTGCGTTGCCACCCATCGATCCAGACGCTCGGGGACGTAGAACACTCTACCAATTGTGCCTGAGCAGGTCAGTAACAGCCATCCAGTCCGGATGATTAGCTCGTTAATATCAACGTCCGTCTGCCGGGACAGGTAGCGGGTTTGGTCGCTCAGCTTTCCGATTCCAGTGAGGCTCATCAGATCGGTGGCGTTGACATATGGTATTCCGTGATCCTTGTCAGCGGCCCAGATACGAACAAACTGACCAGGCAAGAGAACCGTAGCCATATCCGAAAGAAGCTTCAACGCATAACCAGATTTCCGTAGCGCCGTGAGTGCAGCAGCCGTATCGCGGTCATAGTGGCTCGCATCCAGTCGGATATTTGCATTCTCGTATATATCCTGTAGTGGCACTTCCCAAGTATCCACGGCGGCCCTGTTGTTGATGAGAGCATTCTTGGTTGTGGCCGGAGGAGCGCCCAACACGGCGTCAACCATCTCATCGAACTTGCCATACAGGTCGTTACTGGCGGTGTTAATTACGGAGACTGGCTTCTTCATGCCGTCAATCCCCTATATGAGAGTCTGCGGCCTATCATTCCATCGATGGTTCCGTTAATTGAATCTAAGCTGCCGAGACGTGCAGCATTGTGCCGATGAGAAAATTCCTCCACGTACCGATGAAGGTGCTTGGCACTCATGTGATGGTGAACGCCATAATATCCGCGCTTAAGCAACGCCCAGAACGATTCGATGCCGTTGGTGTGGGCCTTGCCGCGCACATATTCGCCTACACTGTGAGCGACTGCCTGATGCTTGTATCCCACCAAGCCGACATACCCGGCGTGCGAGTCGCTGTAGATTGTGGCACCATAGCGAACATTCTCGGTGATAGCAGCATGTGGCGTTTCTCTATCGGTGTTCTGAATGGGGAAAGCCTTGACGGTGCCGGAGCGCGAACGCATCCCAAATACCGCCGTCTTTCCTACCCCACCACGCCCTAGGGAGACTCTGATTAAGTTCTCCATTTTCCACTGATGTTCAGGATAGATTGAGGGGAGAGCATCGGAGGGGTGGCGAGGATGAAACAGCGGACACTGGCGGCGCAGAGCGGGTTTGAACGGTACACGAAGAAGACG
>JANXZM010000006.1 GCA_025355505.1 Acidobacteriaceae bacterium
ATGCACGAAAATTTTTGTTTCGGACCTTTATATCGCCAACCCTGCTACTGCGAAGTGCGCAAAATTTCGCGCTGCTAACTACCGTTTCATAAACCCATCTTGCTGATTCTGTTGACTGAACCGGGTGAAAGGTGTTGAAAACAACCTCGCTTGCGCCGGAAACAGCAACAGGTAGTGCTTTTGAAGTAGATGGGCACTTGTTAAACCAAACGACAGTACCCAATGTTTCAGGCACTTACGGGTACTTTGGTCACTTGTGCCTATGAGTAACGGAAGATCGAAACGCATTAAACTACCAAATTCCGTATATTCGCGCCGCTTCTCAGTGTCCTGCGTCCTGCCTGGTAACGACACCTTTTCCCTCGCGGACTACGAGTTCCTGGTCTGCCGGCTCCGGTCCCAGTTTGTCGACCTGCCCGCTCGGCCAGCGAATCATGATCGCATCCACTTTTGTCGCTGGGCCCAGGCCGAAATGGACGCGCGGGTCGCTCGAACTTTCGAAGCTGCTTCCGGCGCGCACCTCCGCATAGCGGGTTACACCCTCGGCCGTGATCTCGACCTTGGCGCCGAAGCCATCGCGGTTCGACTTGCTGCCGATGGTCTTGATCCGCAGCCAGTGGCCGGGTGACGGAACTTCGTTCCGCAGGAGAACGGGGGACGCATCGAGGTTGGTGATCAGCAGGTCCTGACGGCCGCGATTCCAGAAGTCCGCGGTCAGGGCGGCGCGGCCCACGTATTTTTTCGCAAGCGCGCCGCCCGCCTTCGCGCCAACTTCTTCGAACTTTCCATTTTTCGATTTGCCGGCGAGGTTGTGAAACAGGAACGGCCGCTCGGCATAGCCCACGCCGAAGGACTGTCCTTCCACCTGCGGATCGACGTGACCATTCGCGATGAAAATGTCGAACCAGCCGTCATTGTCGTAGTCGAGAAACTTCGCGCCAAAACCCAGGTAGGGATTGCTGATGGTTCCAATTCCCGCAGCGCCGGCCAGGTCGGTGAACTCGCCGTTGTGATCGTTGTGATAAAGGTTGTTGTCATCGTCGGAAAAATTGGTCTTCACAATGTCGGGCCAGCCGTCACCATCGTAGTCCGCCGCATCAATGCCCATGCCGGCCTGTTCGCGCCCGTCGGAACTGTAGGCCACGCCGGCCTCGGCGCCGACTTCGGTGAATCCACCCTTACAGTCGTTGTGATAGAGCAGGCTCGGCGAAGAGTCGTTGGCCACGTAGAGATCGAGGCAGCCGTCTTTGTCGTAGTCCAGCCACAACACGCCGAGCCCGTAGTAGCTTTGGGTGTCCATGCCGAGCTTTTCAGTGACGTCGGTGAAAGTGCCGTCGCCGTTGTTGTGGTAGAGACGGTCGCGCGCGCCCTTCAATCCGCGCGGCCCGCAATTGACCGGGATGCCGCGATACTGGCAGAACTGGGTGCTGCCGAACTGCGGCAGATTGTCGATATCCACGTCCACGTAGTTCGCGACATAGAGATCCAGGTTGCCATCGTTGTCATAATCGCCGAAGGCCGCGCTGGTTCCCCAGCGATCCGCGTTGGCCACGCCGGCTTTCTTAGTGACGTCGGTGAAAGTTCCGTCGTGGTTGTTCCGGTAAAGCGCCGAACCATGGAAGCCGGTGATGTAAACGTCTTCCCAGCCGTCGTTGTCGAAGTCGCCGATGGCCACGCCGTAACCCCAACCGCAAAAATTCAGGCCCGACTTCGCCGAGACATCCGTAAACGTCCCGTCATGATTGTTGCGATAAAGGCGCGGCGGATGGCACTTGCCCGCGCGATAGTCGGCCAAGGTCGATCCATCCACCAGTACAATGTCCATCCATCCATCGTTGTCGAAGTCGAAGGCGGCGGCGCCACCGCACTGGGTTTCAAGGATGTAGAGTTTTTCATGGCTGCCGCAAGTCAGGCGAAAATCGATCCCAGCGGCGTGCGTTACGTCAACAAACAACGGTGGATTTGTTGCCTGAGTCGTTGCGTCGGGCTTGCGCGCAGCCGTCGCGGGCTTGGCTGCCGGAGCTTTATTCTTCGGCGCAGCCGTCTGCGCTGCTCCCTGCAGAATCCAACTGCCGTTTAGTGCTACCAGCAGGACCGCCGCCGCAACCGTAACGTGCAGTTTTCTCATGCGCTGGATCGCCATCAATGATCGCGCCCGGTGGCCATTCCTGCCGAGGCCGGCTGCGCTTTTTTCAGTTCCGCGAAGCGTTCTCGTTCCCTTCGTGCTTCTTCGGTCTTGCCGAGTTTTTCCAGGACGCGCGCCAGTTGATAGTGCGGGCTCGGCTCCTTCGGGTTCAGTTCCGCCGCCTTCCGCAACGCCGGCTCAGCTTGAGCCCACTGCCCCGCGAGCGCCTGCGCTTTGCCCAAGTCGTACCAGACGTCGGGATTACGCGCGTCCAGTTCCGCGCCACGCCGCAGATAGGTCACCGCTCCCTCATGTTTTCCACTTGCGAGCAGCGCGTGCCCCAACTCGTACACCACTGCGGGACTCTCTCCCGACCGGCGCAACTCCTCCTTATATTCGCTGATGGCTTCGTCGTTGCGCCCCAGACTGAAGTAGGCAAATCCCAGATGGAAGTGTCCGAGCTTGATGGCCGGGTCGAGCTTCAGAGTGGTTTTGAACTCCTCGATCGCCTCCAGGCTGCGATTCGAATTCAGATACGCTCGCCCCAGCAGCACATGCGCAAGCGCGTTCGAAGAATTGAGCTTGATCGCCGCTTCCAGTTCGTCCGCCGCGCCCGCATAGTCCTGCTGGCTCAATAACACCAGCGCCAGGTCAAAATGCGTCAAGGAATCTTTCGGGTTCAACTCTCGTGCTCGCCTGAGCTGCTCCTGAGCCTGCTTGGCATCGCCGGTTTTGAAATAGGCCACGCCCAAATAGTGACGGAGTCGCGCATCGCGCGGCCAACGCGAAACCGCTCGTTGACCTAGCTGGACTGCATCGAGCAACTGGCCCGACTCCAGTTCTTGCAACAATTGCCGGCGCGTCTGGGCTTGTGTCTGACTTTGCAACTGCGCGGGCGCGGTCAGGCAGCAGAGGCAGACTAAAATCGCTGTCACAATAAGGATGCGAGCCTGAGTTAAGACGCGCCGCCTTGCCGGGAATATGAATTGCGGAGGAAGGCTGGTCATGGCACCGTGCTCGTCATCGTATCGTCTTTCATCGTATCGTCTTTCCGCAGCCAGTCGCAACGCGGCTGGCGGTTTGCGTTGCTGCGCACTACCCAGCGGTCAGATCGCTTTGCAGATGCGCTCTTCCGGCATAGACCCCTCCTGCACCGATTTTATCCACGCCCTGCGCCAGCAATTCGTCCAGTAAAGCAGGAGTAGAAAGAAGGAGTAGAAAGAAAAATGGATCGTGGAGCCATATTGCGCCTCTGGCTGCCCTTGGTCGCAGGCCTGTGGGGTCTCGGCTGGGTATTTCAGTCCGGACCGGGGCCCCACGCATTGGCGCGCTTGATCGGCCTGCTACTTGGTTTGATCGGCCTCGCGGGCGTGATTCTCTCCCGCTGCACGCTAGGCCGGTCCTTTTCCGTCGCTCCTAAAGCGACCGCGCTGGTCACCAGCGGCATCTATTCGAGAGTCCGCAATCCTATTTATGTTTCGGGAGTGATTTTTCTGGTCGGGCTGGTTCTTATCCTGTGGCGGCCTGATCTGCTAATCGTTCTGCTGGTGCTCATTCCCGCGCAGATCATTCGCGCCCGCCGCGAAGCCGCAGTCCTGGAAGCGAAATTCGGCGTTGCCTATCGGGACTACCGCAAGCGCACCTGGTTCTGATGCGCATGGTTCTGACACACCCCCTCCGCCTTTTTCGCTGCTATCATCGTCAGCAATGAAATCAGCATTGAACAATCTCCTCCCGGCGTTGTTCTGTCTATTTCTCGCGGCCCGCCTTCAGGCTGCCGGGGAACCCAAGCTTAGTCCACTCCCCTCGCCGGTCTCGAACAACGCGGTTACCATTTCGCATGACGAAGGCGGCGCCAGGATTTTTTCCTTCATGGGTATCGGTCCCAAAAAGACCTGGGATGCCATCACCACCAGCGCCTACTCAATGGATCCCGGCACCGGCAAGTGGACGGAAATGCGTCCCGTGCCGGGCGTGGCCGGGCGCCTGGCGGCATCGGCGGTCGCGCTCCACGACCAGGTTTTCATCTTCGGAGGCTACGTTGTCGACGCGCAGGGTGGTGAGACCACCATGTCGGACCTGAACGTCTTTGTCCCGGTTGAAAACCGTTATTATCGCGGCAAGGACATCCCCGTCCCTGTCGATGATGCAGTTGTCGGCCTCTATCGCGACCGTTACATTTTCCTCGTCGGCGGATGGTCAACTTCAAAAAACGATGCGGTCCGCAACGTGCAAATCTACGACACCGACAAAGATTCCTGGATGCAGGCCACAGCGATTCCCGGTACGCCGGTATTCGGTCATGCTGGCACCATCATCGGCGACACCATCGTTTACGTGGACGGCGCCTACAAAAACCCGAGCGGCCCCAATCCCAAGTACGTCGCGTCCAGCGAATGCTGGTTGGGCAAGATTCCCAAAAAGGGTGACATCGCGAAAATTCAGTGGACGAAACTCCCGGCGCATCCTGGCAATGCCCGTTATCGCATCGCCGCAGGCGCGGGACCGTTGGAAAAAAAAGCCGGCAGAATCTATTTCTCCGGCGGAACCGACAATCCCTACAACTACAACGGAATCGGCTATAACGGCCTGCCTGCCGAACCTTCTCCCGTGACCTTTGCTTTTAACCTCCACACCGGCGCATGGGAAACGCTGAGCGAAAACACTCCTGAGCCCTCCATGGATCATCGCGGCCTGCTGGTTACCCACCGCGGCCTGGTCATCGTTGGAGGCATGGAAAAAGGGCAGCAGGTCACGGCCAAAGTCATGGTTGTAAAACCTCCCCGCGGCAAGTAGAGTTATCGCCGCGCTTACGGATACATTCGCCGGAGCTTGCGGTGTCCTGCGCATGGTGTTTTTACGTCCAGAGCATCGCGCCCGATTATCGCGGAACCCGGTCATGCCAATCACGGCAGAGCCTCCCCTTCCAGGCATCCAATTACCACAGCCGCAATTTCCACGGCGTTCTGCGTTTTTTGACAATCCGTTCCATACATAAAATTCGGAGACGAAACTTATGAGTGCTGTCATGGAACCGCCCAAGGGTAATGCTGCGGCGGACTACACCAATCAAATTCTCAACCTAGTCAAAGCCAAAAATCCAGCCGAACCCGAATTTCACCAGGCCGTGCTCGAAGTGTTCGAGTCCTTGGGGCCCATGTTGGGGCGCCACCCGGAGTATCGCGAAGCCAGGATTCTGGAACGTATTACGGAACCGGAACGGGTCCTTATGTTCCGCGTCCCCTGGTTCGATGACAAGGGCACGGTGCAAGTCAATCGCGGTTTCCGCATCGAAATGAACAGCGCCATCGGCCCCTACAAGGGCGGACTGCGATTTCATCCCTCGGTAAATCTCGGCATTCTGAAGTTCCTGGCGTTCGAACAGGTCTTCAAGAATTCGCTCACCACGCTGCCCCTGGGCGGCGGCAAGGGCGGAAGCGATTTCGATCCCAAAGGCAAGAGCGACAACGAAGTCATGCGCTTCTGCCAGAGCTTCATGACCGAACTGCAGCGCCATATCGGCCCTGACACAGACGTTCCCGCCGGCGACATCGGCGTGGGCGGCCGCGAAATCGGATTCCTCTTCGGCCAATACAAACGCCTGCGCAATGAATTCACCGGCGTCCTCACCGGAAAGGGCCTGGCATGGGGAGGTTCGCTGATTCGTCCCGAAGCCACCGGCTATGGCTGCGTTTACTTCGCTCAGGAAATGCTGAAGAGCCGTAAAGACACGCTGGAAGGCAAAGTCTGTCTCGTCTCCGGCAGCGGCAACGTCTCGCAATACACCGTCGAGAAGCTGCTGCATCTGGGCGCAAAGCCGGTTACTCTATCCGATTCCGACGGCGCCATCTACGACGCCGACGGCATCGATCGCGACAAGCTCGCCTTTGTCATGGAGCTGAAGAATAACCGGCGCGGACGCATCCAGGACTACACCGGCAAATTCAAGAAAGCCATCTACAGCGCCACCGACAAGAAGCTCGACCACAACTGGCTCTGGAACATCAAGGCCGACTGTGCCTTCCCCAGCGCCACTCAAAATGAGATCAACGCAAAAGACGCAGCCAATCTCATCAAGAACGGCGTGAAGCTAGTCAGCGAGGGAGCGAACATGCCGAGCACCATGGAAGCCACCAAGATGTTCCTCGACGCCAAAGTCCTCTACGGACCAGCCAAAGCCGCCAATGCCGGCGGCGTTGCCACCTCCGGATTGGAAATGGCGCAGAACAGTATGCGCCTCTCCTGGACCCGTCAAGAAGTCGACGATCGTTTGCACAAGATCATGATCGCCATCCACCAGAACTGCTACGAAACGGCCGAGAAGTACGGCACGCCCGGCAACCTCGTGAACGGCGCCAATATCGCGGGCTTCCTGAAGATCGCGAACGCCATGCTCGATCAGGGGCTGGTGTAGCTGAGAATTGCATTTCGCATAAAACGACGCGGGTGGGAGCGATCCCCCCCGCGTTGTTCTTGTGGGGTCTCCCATTGTGGATAGCAAATACCGAATAACAGTTTTTAGGAAGGGCACGGCTTCACGCCTTGCGGAAAAACTCAAGAATGCCGGCACCACAGTGGAAGAACTCAAGAATGTCGGCACCCCCGTGGAAGAGCGGCCCTTCAGGGCCGCGTAAGTCGCCTGAAATCACTGCGGGCTTCAGCCCCGGTGGTCGTTTTCCCTGGGCAGATTGCATTTTTCCGCAGCCTCTTGACCCGTGCCGCCCAGAGTCAATAAACACGCGCGGCGAGTGGGCCACTTTAACGGGGAAGTATAACGCCGGTTTGTCGTTGAACATTGACCGAAATAACCGGGGGTGCGCCACTTCTCGCGGCGGGCGCCCACGCTTCGGTTTTGGTTTCCTTTCCAATCACACAAAGTGGGTGCCCCGTCCTTGCGTTCCTTGCAAGGGCGGGACGCGATGCCGTCGATACGACATGGGTTCGTCCACATTCCAACTCCCACCCTTCGCAAAATGCTCGCGATGGATAGGTATGCACTGTGCGGTTTGCCATCGGAAGGCGGACCAGCCGCCCATAAAGCACCTTAAGCCTGCGGAAACGGTCGCAACGGAGTGAATTTTTCTCTTTCCAAATCGTCATTCGGCAGGTTGGCCTCTAACGTCGCAATGTCACTCCAGTCAACAGCGCCAGTGGGGAGGGGTTTGTCGAAGTCAAGCAATGCATCAAGTAAAGTCGTTATTTTCTTTCGCGCATCCTCATTCGTTTTGAGGTGGTCCCAAGCCGTTGCGGGTTTTTCACGTTTAACATTGAAGCCGAAATAAGCCGGTTCAAAACTTGTCATTGAAGCAACCAAGCGAACTCGCTTCGTCGGTAGCGCATCGGAAACTTGGGCGAGTATCTTGCTGTTCTGTGTCCATACAGGGTTGACAATAGATTTTCCGCCACTATTTGTCCGCGGCCTGTCGCTGTCGTGAAGTATGGCATACGGCACTTCGAACTGATTCAGAATCTTCGAGAGCGAACAAATCGTAGCTTTCCCACGTGCCCGTACGATATGAACGTCTTTGTAGGCATCTGGATTCTGGTGAATGATGTATGTGAAAGCCGTGTATTCGGTGTCACCTTCAACAACGATTGTTCTTCCTCCGAAAAAAAACTCGGCCACATAGGGGTCGCAAAGGTTCAACAACTTCAGGTTTTCTATGTCGTCGCCATCAAATTGAGCTTTTTTAGGCCGGTAAATGGTCGTGCCGGAACAAGTGCCATTCGCCTGCCGTTCAACGCGGACGATAGATGTGTTGTCGCGCCAAAAGTCTATAAAAACAGGCGAGTGTGTTGTGACCATTACTTGCCAATTGCCCGATTTCGGGAGGTCGTAAAGGACACGGCAAGCCTCCCTGACCGCATTGGGATGCAAGCAAAGCTCAGGTTCATCCATTAGCAAAATGTGTGGGCGGGCGCTGGCTCCATCTTTCTTTGACCGGTTTTGTTCGGAGAGGAGGTGTAATGCCGCCCAAAGAAGCGTCCGGCGAGCGCCGCTCCCTTGAAGCTTAACCGAAGGCTTGTAGCCATCGGCAGGTCCCATGAGAAGTTGCGGCGTGTCCTTAAAAAAATTCAAGCAGCTATCAACATCCTCTTCCGGTCTGGCGTCGAAACAGACAACGTGCCCCGGAAAAACTTTGTCGATGAGACTGTTCAGGTCTTCCTCGACCTTGTTTATCTGTTCCTTGGCATCTTGGACGACCTTTTTTTGAAACTCGGTTACCGAAGCCAATAGTTGTTGGTAATCATTTGGCTATTTGCAATCATCGTCTGCCTCTTCTTTCCGCTTTTGTATGCCCTTAATCCGCTCGTTCAAAACTTCTTTGAGTAGCTTAACGACGAGTTCCGTTTGCTTTTCGGGAGAATCAAAAGGCAGAATCCGGTGCGGTTCGGGCCGTGCAGGCTGCGCGACGCCGGCAGCGCCCCAAGGCCCTTCCTTTTCATCCCAGTCTCCTTTGGCTACATCCCAACCGACCTTCTTTCCCTTTCCTGCTTGTGTCCATGTCCATTTTTCTCGGACGAACATCTCGCCGCTTGTCGGGTCCGTGCGGATCCATTTTTCTCCCGGTGCCTTGGCGTCATAAACGACCGTTTCAAGTTCGATTTCAACTGGATTTTTCTCGTCAATTGTTGAGTTCGGAAAATCTTCTTGAAGCAGTTCACCTTCCTTTGAGGCCTGCTGTACTACAACCTCGTATGCTCGCAGGATAGAACTCTTGCCGGAATTGTTTGGCCCAACGAGCACGACAATATCAGCCAGCTCCAGCGTCACAGGAGCATTGCCGATTGCACGAAAATTACGCACGGTAAGTCTTTGCAACCGGGGTCTTGGAACTGCTGGGTCCGGGGCAGCCGCGACGGCGTCTGCCACTGAATTGGCCGTTTTCTTTTTCGCCATGTCGATGTTTCTACCTTGATATGTAACGAGCCGCTCTGCAAACAAATTCTAAGATAGCGGGCCGGGTGGGGCCACCTTAACGGGGAGTATAACTCGGGTTTGTCTTCTAAGCTTGACCGAAATAACTGGGGGTGCGCCACTTCTCGCGCTTTTCGAGAAAGTCTGCCCTGAGCGATAGCCGAGGGGGGCCGACCAGACAGCCTACACCGTTCGCCGACTGCATGCGGCGAATTCTTTATCGACCCAGTTTTTTCATCACACCCAGCCAGTGACCACCATCACAGACATCCCTCTCGCCATGCCCGAGAATAAGATGGGATTGGCCCAGGCAGAAGTGTATCCGTCTCCAGAGACGAACTTTGATGCCGCACAGAAGCCATTATCAGCGCTCCTTGACAACTTAAATGACACCCGAGCAGTCTTTACCAGCCCTCGAATCCGGGCCAAAACGAA
>JANXZM010000056.1 GCA_025355505.1 Acidobacteriaceae bacterium
ATGAAATGGGTCGGATCGTCGGCGGCGCTGGTTGGTGGATAGTTGGTCATGATTTTCCCGCTCCCACTCACAAAGAACGCGGATGAGTGGGTCACCCCGCTCTTTTCCTGCTTCTAAACATATCCCCCAAACTCGGTTGACCCGACCGCGTTGACAGCCTACCATTACGCCTTCGCGGACAGAGCCTGCTTTCAGCCCGGCACGTAGAATCAAAGGCGAAGGCGGCAGACAGGAGTGCCCGCCTTACACTTCTATGGATATTGTTGGGCAGACGGTGTCCCATTACCGCGTGCTGTCGAAGCTGGGCGGCGGCGGAATGGGAGTTGTTTACGAGGCGGAGGACGTCCGCCTGGGGCGGCTTGTCGCCCTGAAATTCATTCCCGATCATCTGGTGAAGGATCAGCGCTCGCTGGAGCGCTTTACACGGGAAGCGCGGGCGGCATCGCAACTCAACCACCCTAACATTTGCACCATCCACGACATTGAGGACAACGGCGGGCATCCGTTCATTGTCATGGAGAAGCTGGAAGGCGAGAGCCTGAAGCAGCGTATCCATGGCAAGGCTCTGGAGCTTGACGACTTGCTGGACATTGCGATGCAGGTGGCGGATGCGCTGGCGGCTTCTCATGCCAAGGGGATTGTGCATCGCGACATCAAGCCGGCAAATATTTACCTGACTCCGAATGGGCAGGTGAAGGTTCTGGATTTTGGGCTGGCAAAGCTGGCTAAGGATCAGAGTGTGGGCACGACCACGGACTCATCGCTTGAAGAATCGCTGACCCAGGTGGGAGTGATTCCGGGGACGGCGGTTTATATGTCGCCGGAGCAGGCCCGGTCGGAAGATCTGGATGTGCGCAGCGACATATTTTCGTTTGGCGTGGTGCTGTTCGAGATGGCAACGGGGAAGAAACCGTTCACGGGAACGAACGTGGTGACTACGCTGCATGCGGTGATCAATTCGAAGCCGCCATCGCCGCGGTCGATCAATTCTTCCGTGCCAGCGCAACTTGAAACCATCATTGGGAAGGCGATGGAGAAGGATCGCAACCGGCGTTACAAGAACGCTGCGGAGATGAAGGCCGACCTGGTAAAGCTGAAGAAAGAAACGGAACCGACGCTGCGAAGCGGGCTTCGTCAGATGACGGGGCTGCACGTGGTAACGCACGCGTTCCAGAAACGGAGTTCGCGGGTGAACTGGATCGTCGTTGGACTAGCGGCGGCGCTGCTGATGGCGGTGGGGACGTGGTGGCTGAGCCACAGGGCTCCGACGGTGCAGGCGCGGATACGGACAATCGCGGTGCTGCCCCTGCAAAATACTAGTAATGACGCGGAGAGCGAGTTTCTGCGTTTTGCGCTGGCGGACGAGATTGCAAATGCGCTAACGTATGCGCATTCGCTGGAAATTCGGCCATCGGCTTCGACGCAAAAATATGGCAACGGAGAGGCGGACGCTGCAAAAGCCGGGCGCGAGTTAGGCGTGGGCACGGTGGTGACGGGACACTTCCTGCGTCAAAGCAAGATGGTGATGGTGACGCTGGAAGCAGTGGAAGTGAAAGGCAACAAGCTGATCTGGACCGGCAGGTTGAACTCGTCGGCGGATAACTTGATCGCTCTGCAGAACCAGATGGCGAAGATAGTGCGGCAGGAACTGGTGCCGGCATTGGGCATCGCGAATGGGGCGGTGGAAAAGAGCAGCACTCCGGCGAATCGTGAAGGGTATGAGCTGTATTTGCGCAGCAAGTCGATGGCGCACGAGGGGGGAGCGAATAAGGAAGCGATCGGGATGCTGGAGCGGGCGGTGGGACTTGATTCGAATTACGCGCCGGCGTTGGAAGAGCTGGGACGGCGGTACTACTTCGATGCGATTTATTCGGGCGGCGGGGCAGCGGGGTATCGGCGCTCGAATGCGGCGTACCAGCGGGCGCTTGCGCTGGAACCGGGACGGGTGAGTGCTGCTGGACTTCTGGCGGCCAACGAAGTCGAGGCCGGGAACCTGGACAAGGCTTATGAAGACGCGTGGGCACTGGTGCGGAAGCGTCCGGATAATGCGATCGCGCATTATTCGCTGGCGTATGTACTGCGCTATGCGGGGCTGCTGGATGTGGCGCAGAGCGAGTGCGACCAGGCGTTGGCGATCGATTCGAAGAACTACAACTGGCGTTCCTGCTCGTTTGCTTTTTTTGAGCAGGGTAAGTCGGCTCGGGCCATGGAATATCTGAGCCTGGATGCCGGCTCGGAGTGGTCGAACGCGGTGCGAGTTTCGGTGCTCATGCGTCAGGGGAAGATGCCGGAAGCCCAGCAGGCGGCGCTGCAGATGACACAGAATTCGATGTGGCTGCGGGGACTGCTGCTGGCTTGCCTGAGCAAGGCACCGGCACCGGAGGTTCACCGGCTGGCGGAGCTGGCGCAAAATGAATTATTGCCGGAGCAGGACTCGGAGTTGAAGTATTACCAGGGCACGGTGCTGGCGGCTTGCGGCGAGAAGCAGACCGCCTACGCATTTCTGCGCAAGGCGGTGGCCGAGAATTATTGCGCGCACCAGGCGTTGCTATCCGATCCGCTGCTGGCGGGTGTGCAAGGGGAGGCGGAGTTCCGGCAGATTGTACAAGCGGCGGCGGAATGCCAGCAAAAATTCGCGGCGGCGCAGGGGATGAGGCGGTAAGAACTTGCTCACCGGCGGGGGTGCGGCTCGCTTTGATAGATAGGCGACCCGGGCTGCAGCTTGTCCGCTGGCGGCAGTTCGCGGACAGGAGTGTCCGCGCAACACGAATCTTTTCTTGGAGAAAATCCATCAGATGGTCATGTTTGCGATCTTGAAGAAGCTCGAGTTTTGGATGGTGGGCAACCGGCTGGCGGCTGCCATGCTGGTGGTGCTGCTGGCGGCTCCGACTGCGATGTTCGCCGCAGAGCCGGCTGAAAAAGCCGCGGCCGATCATTATTATGAGCTGCTGCCCCAGGAAACCGGGGCGGCGGGGCTAAAGCTGATGCTGCGGCGCTTGCAGACTACGGGGCGGCTGATGCAGGTGACGGCGCATCCCGATGACGAAGACGGCGGCATGTTAACGCTGGAATCGCGAGGCAGAGGCATATCGACGCTGCTGATGACGCTGACTCGCGGTGAAGGCGGACAGAATAAACTGGGCAGCAACCTGTTCGACGGGCTGGGCGTGTTGCGCACTCTGGAATTGCTGGCGTCGGACCGCTATTACGGCGTCGAGCAGCGCTTCTCGCGCGTGGCTGACTTTGGATATTCGAAGACACCCGAAGAAACATTTCAGAAGTGGCAGGGGCACGATATCGCGCTGGCGGACATGGTGCGAGTGATTCGAACGTTTCGCCCGGATGTGCTGGTGGCACGGTTTTCGGGGACGGATCGGGATGGGCACGGGCATCATCAGGCGTCGGCGATATTGACGAAAGAGGCGTTCCGCGCCGCGGGCGATCCGAAGCGGTTTCCCGAGCAATTGAAAGACGGGCTGGAGCCTTGGCAACCGAAGAAGCTGTACACCGGCAACGTCTGCGGCTTTGGGGCAGCGACTTGCGACTCCGCAAACTACACCCTGCGGCTGAACACGGGAGTCAAAGACGCGGTATTGGGCACGTCGTACGTACAGTTCGCAATGCAAGGACTGCGGCATCAGCAGTCGCAAGGAGCAGCCAACTGGACGATTGACGATGGAGACCGATTCACGTTCTACAAGCTGGTGGATTCGGTGGTGGAGTCTCCGAAAGACAAGGATGGGCACGAGCAAGATTTCTTTGACGGAATCGATACGACGCTTCCGGGGCTGGCATCACGGTTAGGTGAGAAGGAAAAGAAGGTGCCATGGGTACAAGCAGCGTTGGTTGAAGCAAAGAACAAAATTGACGAAGCGCAGGCTGCGGCAGAGAAAGAGCCTTCTTTGGCGGATGGTCCCCTGGCGGAGGCTAACGCGCTGGTCCTCAGGGCTTTCAATGGAATCTTAGACTCCCAACTCTCGGAACAGGACAAACAGAATTTTAGAAGTTTACTGGGGTTATCTGGCGAAATCGAGCGGGCACAAGCATTGGCAGAGGGTATCACCCTTCGCGCTACCGTGGATGCACCGGTTGGATCGAGGCCTGAGGACGCCTTTATGGCCGTACCGGGAAGAACTTTCGAAGTAACTGCCCGGCTGTCCACCGCCATCGGATCAGCTATCGCGGACAGCATCCGTCTGGACCTCCCAAAGGGATGGGAGTCCAAGGTATTGTCGAGCGAGACTTCGGGAAAGAACACCGTCACGCGCTTCAAGGTTTCGGTTCCCTCGACCGCAGCTCCGACGCGACCATACTGGCATCGCAATGATCCGGAGACTGAAGCTCTCAACATCGTTGACGACGCACGCTATCAAGGACTTCCCTTCCCGCCTCCGCCCGTTTCCGCGGTCGCAAAGATCGGGAACGGGACACAGATGGTCTCTGTGGTTTGCATGGTTAAGTACAAGGACGCCTCGGGTGAAGCCGCGCGTCCGTTGGCGGTGGCGCCCGCTTTTTCGGTCATGCTTGATCCGGGTGAGCAGGTGATTCCCACGAAGGATGGCCCGCAGTCGGCAGTAAAGGTTGACGTGTCGAGCAATCTGGACGCAAAGACACTGGAGACTTCGCATGGGGCGGGAGATCCGATCAATGATGAAGGAGCGTTGCGAGTCGAAGTTCCCGAGACTTGGCGCGTTGAGCCATCGGGAAAGGAGTTGGACTTTCATGAGCGCGGCGAGCGGCAGAGCGCCAACTTCAAGGTGCATCCCGGAAGCCGGACGAAAGGACGAAAAGAAATTCAAGCTTCGTTCAAGAGCGGACGTACCAATTATGAGGAAGGCTATTCGGTGGTCACGCGCCAGGACCTGGGGACGTTTTATTACTACCAGCCGGCCGTGCAGCGCGTCAGCATCGTGGACGTGAAGGTTCCGAAGGATCTGAAGATCGGCTACATCATGGGCGCCGGGGATGAGATTCCTACTGTGCTGCGGCAGATTGGGATGGATGTCACGCTGATTCCGGCGGAGAAGCTCGGCTCGGAAGACTTCAGCCGATATCAGACCATCGTGCTGGGGATTCGCGCTTACGATACGCAGAAAGATGTGATCGCTAACAACAAGCGGCTGCTCGATTTTGTGCAGGCCGGTGGACGGCTGGTGGTGCAGTACAACACGGTCGGATACACTGCCGCGGCTGGCGATTTTAATGCTGGGAAATTCACGCCTTATCCGGCTACTCTTAGCCGGACGCGGGTTTCTGTGGAAGAGGCGCCGGTTGCGATTCTCGATCCAGCGAATGCGATCTTCCATTCTCCGAATGAAATTACTCAGAAAGATTTTGAGGGCTGGGTTCAGGAGCGCGGGCTGTACTTCATGTCGCAGTGGGATGCGAACTTCACTCCGCTGCTGGAATCGCACGATCCGGGCGAAGGCGAGCAGAAGGGCGGGCTGCTGATCGCACACTATGGCAAGGGGACTTATATCTATACGGGATATGCGTTCTTTCGGCAATTGCCGGCGGGGGTGCCGGGGGCGGTGCGGCTGTTTGTGAATCTGGTCGGCGGTCGTTAGTCGTTGGTTTTCACCTTCCTCTGTGTACCTTGTGGTTCAGGCTTTTTTTGACCCCAGGGGCACGGGGCTTGCACAGGGGATACAGGGGAATTTTTTTAGCTTACGTTTGCCGCGAAGTCTTCCATGCCAATCGCCGACAAAGCCGTGCACACAGCGTCAGCCGGAACTCCTCTGGTGCGCGGCATCGGCCTTGGCTCCGCTACTGCGCTGAACATGATTGACATGATCGGCGTGGGACCGTTTATTACGATTCCGCTGATCGTGACCGTGATGGGTGGTCCGCAGGCCATGCTGGGGTGGATACTGGGCGCGGTGCTGGCCGTCTGCGATGGGCTGGTGTGGGCGGAACTGGGCGCGGCGATGCCGGGGTCGGGCGGGTCTTACCGTTATTTGAAAGAGATCTACGGGCCGCAGAAGTTGGGGCGGGCGGTTTCCTTCCTCTTTATCTGGCAACTCTCTTTCAGCGCTCCGCTTTCGATTGCTTCGGGAGCGGTGGGGCTCTCGCAGTACGCGGCTTTTTTCTGGCCGGGACTGGAGCGGGTTTGGGCTTCGCGTACATTGAGCCTGAATCTGCCGCTGCTTGGGCAACTGCAAGTCACCTGGGTGGCGATGCCCGCTACTTTGCTGGCGATTGGAGTCTGCCTGTTTACGGCGTTTCTGCTTTACCGGCGGATCACGGCGATCTCGTGGCTTTCTAAGCTGCTCTGGGTCGGGGTGATGGGGACGATTGGGTGGATCATTTTCGCTGGCCTCACTCACTTCAATGCGCGACAGGCATTTGATTTTCCTCCGGGCGCGTTTTCGCTTTCGCGTGACTTCTTTCACGGGCTGGGCGGGGCGATGCTGATCGCTGCTTATGACTATTGGGGCTATTACAACGTGTGTTTCCTTGGGGATGAAATCAAGAATCCCGGGAAAAATATTCCGCGGGCGTTGTTGCTATCCATTCTGGCGGTGGCGTGTCTATATGTAGTGATGAACGTCAGCATTCTCGGCGTGGTGCCGTGGCGGGAGCTGGCGCAGTCGGGGGCGTCGAACAGCAAGCTCTATGTAATTTCAACTTTTATGCAGCGAGCCTACGGGCATGGGGCGGCGTCAGTGGTGTCGGCGCTGGTGATGTGGACGGCGTTTGCTTCGGTGTTCTCGCTGACGCTGGGTTATTCGCGGGTACCATACGCGGCGGCCGTGGACGGAAATTATTTTCGGGCGTTTGCCCGGGTGCATCCCGTGTATCAGTTTCCTTATGTTTCTTTGCTGGCGCTGGCGGGCGTGGCGGCGTTGTTCTGTTTTCTGCGGCTGGCGGATTTGATTGCTGCGCTGGTGGTGATCCGAATCCTCCTGCAATTCCTGGTACAGAGCATTGGCATCATTGTGCTCCGGATCCGGCGTCCTGAGATGGCGCGTCCATTTCGAATGTGGCTTTATCCGGTGCCGGCGCTGCTGGCAGCGGGCAGCTTCATTTTCATTCTGGTTTCGCGGAAGGGGTTTTTGAAAGAGATCCGGTATGCGGCGGTAATTCTCATCGTCGGGATTGTGGTTTATTGTTTGCGGGCTTGGCGGCGGCGGGAGTGGCCGTTCGGGGATTCCTCGTTAGTCGGTGGTCATTAGCAGAATGTGGGCGCGGGCTGGCTGATGACGCAGATGACCATGAATCCCCTGATGGTTGGGCTGGTGCAGGCGGCTGCGCCGCTGCCGGTGTTCCTGGTAATCCGGCGGGCGCGGTGGCAAAAAGGAATCGAGCCCGGCCTACTGTTGTACTGCGCTTGCCGATCTAGCTGCAAAATAACGCAGCACCGGCGATCAAC
Source organism: Acidobacteriaceae bacterium (assembly GCA_025355505.1). Lineage (GTDB taxonomy): Bacteria > Acidobacteriota > Terriglobia > Terriglobales > Acidobacteriaceae > Acidiflorens. The sequence goes on from JANXZM010000056.1 coordinate 7,373, forward strand.
CGCAGCTTGAAAATTCCGGAAGGCGAATTCATCTCCGCGGCAGAGGCCATGCCGGAAAATAAACACTTCAACCCAGCAAAGGACGACTTGAACCGCTTGAAAAAATGGCTTCTCCCGTCGCTCCACCTCAGCTTACTAAGCACCCATCGGGCTACCTTGTTGCAGGCGGGGGATGATGCTTCTTCCAGTCGGCTCCATCACGTCCACCGTGGAGCGCGATCTCGGTGAGAATAAGTTCGGCGGTGAGGCGGCGCTTGGTGAGGTGAGCAGCGACTCTCTGCTTCGCCTTTTTCGACGGAACCTTCGCGTCGAGGAACACCAGCACGGATGGTCCCGCTCCGCTGAGGGCGGCGCCGAGGATGCCAGAATCTCCGGTGAGTTCCTTGAGCGCGGGAAGCAGCGGACAGAGTGGCGCGCGATAAGGCTGGTGGATGCGGTCTTCCAGAGCCGAGGAAAGGAGGTCGGGACGATCTTGCGTGAAGGCCGCGAGCAGGAGCATCGAATTCTGGATGTTGGTAACGGCGTCGGCGCGCGAGTACTGCAGCGGCAGCACCCGGCGGGCTTGCTCGGTCGAGAGTAAAACATCCGGAACCACCAGCAGCAGCGGCCACTTCCCTTTCGGCTTCACTTCAACTACCTGTGCCTGAACCTGGTTGGCCATGCGAGCCACCGTGAGCGCGCCCATCCAGCAGGCAGAGGCGTTGTCGGGATGATGCTCGCGCATGGAAGCTTCGCCGACGATGCGGTCATTTTTCCAGCGCAGATGCCCGAAATGTACCGCCAGCGCGATGCCAGCCAGGCGGGCGGCGGCGGACGATCCGCAACCTCTGCCAATGGGAATCTCGTTTTCGATGTGGATGCGCAGGGGCGCGATCTTGCGGTTCTCCGATTCGAGGACCTCGCAATAGGTGGTGACGATGAGGTGGTTCTCCATCCGAGCGCAGACCTGCGCATCGCGGCCTTCGGCGGTAACGAAGAAGTCGGGCGCGCGTTCGGCGCGCAAGCGGAGATGGAAATCCAGCGCGAGGGCGGCAGCATCAAAAGCAGGGCCCAGGTTGGCAGAGGTCGCCGGCAGCGCCAGGCGCAGCGAGCGGTCTAAAGATGTGGGACGTGAGGGCATAGGTTAGAAAGAAAACTCTTCGGCGGCATAAAGGCCGCCGAAACAATAGAAATAAAAGACTTTAGCCCGGCCTAGCCTAAGCAGAATCCCCTGCAATCGACGCTGCCGTTGAACTGTTTTTTATACACGAGTTTGCGGCGAACTGCTACGAATTTCTCTCAGCCGCGTCGAGGGCGGCAATGACGGCCCCAAGATCGGCATCGAGCACCACCGGGGCACGCTGCAGATATTTTGCCTGCGCCGCCTCGGTCTCCTCGGGCGTTCCGGCAAATAGGTCACCGCGGTGGAACTTGATGGTGAAATCGGGATCTTTGAGAACATGGCCGGTCAGGATCAGAACCACGGACTCGCCGGGTTTGACGAATCCGCTGCGGCGCAGCTTCTTGAGTCCGGCGAGCGTGACGGCGGAGGCAGGTTCGCAGCCCACGCCATCGGCGCCGATTTCCGCTTTCGCAGCGGCAATCTCGATTTCTGTAACTTCTTCGACCTCGCCGCCGGTCGCCTGGAGCACACGCAGAGCTTTTTTCCACGATGCCGGATTGCCGATGCGTATGGCGGTCGCGAGCGTGTCGGCGGTCATGGGTTCGATCTTCGTCCCGCCAAACTCTCGCACGCTGCGGTAGAACGGATTCGCGCCTTGCGCCTGGATGATGGAAAGCTTCGGCAGCCGCGAGATCAGTTTGAGCTCACGCATTTCGAGAAGCCCCTTGCCGATCGCGGAACTGTTCCCGAGATTGCCTCCGGGGACAATGATGTGGTCCGGCGGCTCCCACGCGAGTTGCTCCATAAGTTCGATAGCGGCGGTTTTCTGCCCTTCAATGCGATAAGGATTCACCGAATTCAGCAGGTACACCGGCTTCTGGCGGACCAGGTCGTTGAGGATGCGGACACATCCATCGAAATCGGTGCGGAGTTGGCAGGTGAGTGCTCCGTAGTCCAGCGATTGCGACAGCTTGCCCCAGGAAATTTTGCCATCGGGGATCAGGACCAAGCTGTGCATGTTGCCGCGCGCAGCATAGGCGGCCATGGAAGCTGAAGTGTTGCCGGTAGAGGCGCAGGCTACCCAGCTGAATTTGCCCTGGTGCGCGGACGAGGCTGCGAACGTCATCCCCGTGTCTTTGAACGATGCGGTCGGGTTCATGCCCTGGTGCTTGGCGTGGAGATTCTCAACTCCCGCCGCGCGCGCGCAGCGTGGCAGGTGGTAGAGCGGCGTGTTGCCTTCACGCAGCGAGATGGCATGCTCCGCGGGAATGTGCGGCAGAAGCTCGCGGAAGCGCCAGACTCCGCTCTGGTCGAGCGCATCGCGTGAGGTGCGGCGGTTGAGCCACAGAGACTTCAGCGCCGCGGCGTCGAAGGCACGCGGATCAAGAGTCCATCCGGGGAAAAAGAATTCCAGCAGGTCGCCGCAAGTCATACAACGAAAATCCTGGCCGGCGGAATCGGGAGTGGCGCCGCAGTTTATGCAGCGCAGGCACGAGGCGGGTTCGGTGGTTTGGGTGGTCGACAAGGGCATGATCCGGTGGAAGGCGGCCACGCAAGGCACTCGCCCATAGACATGATACGGCACGGCTGCATTGGCGAGGCCCACTACGCGCTTGAATCTTCAGACGCTGCTCACGCGGACAGGAGTGTCCGAGCCACTCGGGCGCTAGCGCAAATAATCGTCGGTCTTGTTCATCCAGTCGGCGCGGGGCGGGCTGAAGATATCGAGATCGACGGTATCCACAAGCGCCTCGGCCCGATGCGGCATGTTCGGCGGAATGGTCAGAACCTCGCCCGCATTCACCACAATCTCCTGGCCGTCGATCCAGAATTTTAGCGCGCCTTCCAAAATGTAGGTGATCTGCTCGTTGTGATGGCTGTGTTCGGGCACAATACATCCTTTCTTGAGCAGGACGCGAGCAAGCATGACGTTTTGCCCGACCACGAAATGGCGGCCCAGCAAAGGGTTCAGGGCTTCGACTTCCACGGAACTCCACGGGATATGCCGCAACTCGGCCTTGACTGGCTTGCCCTTCAGGACGGTGGCTTTGAGTGCCACTTTACTTGCCTGGCGTGTGGCTTTCGTCGCTTTCGCTATCTTGGCCACGGTTGTCTTTCGTGCGGACCGTTTTCGTGCGGGTCTTCGGGCGGTCGTTTTCAGCGTCTTCTTTTTCATCTTCATAAACGTGGCTCCATAAAAGATATTACACACCGCAAGCTATGTCTCCCTAAATATGTCAATCCGGCCCGGCACAGCTTCGCGCCTTGCCGCGCCGCGGCAGCGCAGGTAGTCTTAAGAGATTCCAGCTTTATTAAGGACAACATGGGAACTGCCCGCTACCTATGGATTCATGATTCTTTGAGACCCGCCAACGAAGGCGTGGTCCCGTTTTTGAGTGCCGCTGTACAGTACGGCTTCAGCGTGTTTGAAGGGATCCGCTGCTACTCGACCGATAAGGGGCCGGCCGTGTTCCGGATGAACGAACACGTCGAACGCCTGCTGGACTCCGCTCACATCGTGGGCTTTCGCGAGCTGCCAATTACGGCCGAAAAGGTGAAGGCTGCCATCCACCAGACAATTGCGGCGAACGAATTTTCCGCGTGCTACATCCGGCCGATGATTTACCTGGACGGCGCGATGAGCATGACGGTCGAGGCCGGTCAGCCGCGCTTCGTGGTCGCCGTGTGGGAGTGGAAGACTTTTCTGGGGGCCGAGGCCAAGGAACGCGGCATCCGCGCCAATATCGCATCGTTCACGCGGCTGCATCCGAACATCATGATGACCAAGGCCAAGGTCTCGGGAAATTATGTGAGCTCGATTCTGGCCAAGACCGAGTCTCACCGCGCCGGATTCGATGAGGCAATCATGTTGGGACCCGATGGATACGTGGCCGAGTGCACCGGCGAAAATCTCTTCATCGTGCGCAACAAAATCATCTGCACTACCCCGCGGGCCGGGATTTTGGAAGGCATTACTCGCGACACCCTGATCACGCTGGCTCGGGATTTGGGCTACTCCGTGGTCGAGGAGCCCATCTCACGCGATCAGCTTTATATTGCCGACGAAGTTTTTGTGTGCGGCACGGCCGCGGAAGTGGTTGCGCTCCGCGAAATCGATTTTCGCGTCATCGGCGACGGCAAGGCTGGTCCCGTAACCCGTGCCTTGCAACAGGAATTCGACAAACTGGTAAGCGGCCGGCACCTTCGCTCGGCGCAATGGCTAGCGCCCGTGCCCGCACTGAATGCGGCGGAGGTACGAAGCTAGCGCGAGTTTCGCATTCGGATATCGTTATTTCGGCTGTAGAGACGGGGCCTGCCCCGTCTCCGGAGTCGCGGCAAGCCGCGTCTCTACAGGAGATTTTAAAATGAAGAAGCATCAATTTCATCAGGAAACCGAGGCGGTACGCGGCGGCGCCAGCCTCGCCAAAAAGAACGGTCCGCTCTCCACGCCGATCTATCAGACTTCGACCTTCGAAGTCACCGACATGCAGGAGCAGGTGCGCGCCACGCCTACCGACCGCTTCTACACGCGCTACGGCAATCCCACATCTACGGCCGCCGAAAATGCCATCGCCGAACTGGAAGGCACGGATGCGACGCTACTGTTTTCTTCCGGTATGGCCGCGATCACGACCTCGATTCTTTCGTTGGTGAAGGCGGGCGACCATATCGTGGCGCAGCGCGATATTTATGGCGGCGTCATCAAGTTCCTTTCCCGATGGCTGCCGAAGCTGGGGATCGAAACCACGTTCGTCGACACCAACGACATCGAGCAGCACGAGCGAGCAATCCTCCCCAACACCAAGATCCTCTACATCGAGTCGCCCACGAATCCGACGGTGCGGGTGGTCGATCTGGAAAAGATCGCGGCGCTCGCGCACAAGCGCGGCCTGATCTCGGCCATTGATTCGACATTTGCCACACCGATCAATTGCCGTCCGGCGGAGTGGGGCATCGATTTGGTGCTGCATTCGGGGACGAAATATTTTGGCGGCCATTCCGACCTGATCTGCGGCATCGCAACCGGACGACGCGATTTGATCGAGCAAATCCATCATGGGCGCACCACGCTCGGCGGCTGCATCGATCCACACGCGGCGTTTCTGCTGTTGCGCGGGATCAAGACGCTGGCCGTGAGGGTCGAGCGCCAAAACGACAACGCGATGCGGATTGCCGAGTTCCTCCGCCGGCATCCCAAGGTGACACGGGTGCACTATCCGATGCTGAAGGAGCATCCGGACTACGCGATCGCCAAGAAGCAAATGGCGGGTGCGGGAGGCGTTGTAAGTTTCGAGGTGGAAGGCACCGGCGCCGACGCCTGCCGCGTGGCCGAAGCGCTGAATCTATTTACCCTGGCGCCAAGCCTCGGCGGAGTGGATTCGCTGGTGACCATCCCGGTGCTGACCTCGCACTACCTGATCGATCCCGCGGTGCTGAAAAAGATGGGCGTGACCGAGCAGATGATCCGGCTGTCGGTGGGCGTTGAACATGTTGAGGATTTGATTGCTGACCTCGATAAGGGGCTGGCGGTGCTGAGCGGGGCGCGGAAAGAGGCGGCGGTGGCGGACTAGGGTCGCGCGTGCGGTTCATCGTTGAGTTTCAGAAAGGAAATCCTGGCTCGTTTGCAGCCGGGATTTTCTTGTCTGCTCAACTTCTCAACTTAGAAGATGAACTTCGCCCCCATCTGCAGGATGCGAGGATTGTGCGCCGCGAGGAATTGAAATAAGTTGTTAGAGCCCAATCCGTTGGTGCCGGAGCTGCTATTGTTCGCTCCGGAACCTGCATCGCCGGCAATGGCAGCCCATTCTGTGTGGTTAAACACGTTAAAGGCTTCGGCCCGGAACTCGAAAACCTTGCTTTCCGTCACGGCAAAGCGCTTGAAAAGCGCCATGTCGAAGTTGGTGCGGTTTGGATTGCGCAAGGAGTTCCTCCCCGAGTTTCCGAAGGTAAGCCCGCGAGGGGTCGTGAAGGCATCGGGGTTGTAGAGAGTGCCCGGCGGGATATTCGAATTGGGGTCGCCGATCCGATCCGCGTATGAGGCAGTCCCCACGCCGTTGCCGACCCCGGCGTTGTCGCCGTACGTCGTGGCGTTGGTTACGCTGAATGGAGTTCCGCTCTGATAAGCCACAATACCCGACCACTGCCAGCCACCGAGAAAGGTGTGGCTGAGACCGGGTTTCTTGAACAACGGCAAGTCATAGACGTAGCCGATATTCAGCAAGTGCCGAGCATCGAAACTCGAGCTGGCCCGATTGGCGCCCGGGTTGTAGGAGTTCACGAAGCCGGCGTCGTAACGATCCGAGGCATCGTCGATGGAGTGACTATAGGTGTAGGCGGCATTGAGGGTGAGTCCACCGACACTTCTGCGCGCCGAAACCTGCAGGGCGTGATAGCTCGAAGATGCTGCGGGCTCAAGCCGAGTGATGGTGTGCAAGCCGTAATAGGGACGAAAGAAATTCGCGTCCGCTCCGCAAGCCACCTGAAGATTGATAGCCGCCTGTCCCTTCACGTCCACTCCACTAGGAGTCTGCATCGTGCCGCAGTCGTCGTGACCGTTCGCGCCGATGGCTTCACCGGGTTTGTATGGATTTTGACTGAGGGGCACAGGGTGCAACTGATTCAGGTCGGTCTGACGCCCGAGATGTGTGCCCTTGCTTCCCACATAGGAGACGGTCACCACCGTATTGTGTAGCAATTCATGCTGGACGTCGAGGTGCCACTGCTGCATGTAGGGCCAGATCACTTTCTTGGGGATCGAGATGAAGCTGAAGGGGAACGAAGCAGACAATTCCCCTCCTCCGATATTCGAGTAACCAACGATATTGCTCTGCGTTGCGCTCTGCAACAGAGGCGAGGACTGTCCTTCCATGCCTTCGGTGTTGGCCTCGTTTCCGTTGCTGTGCTCAAAGAAGATGCCATAACCACCACGAATAGCCGTCTTGCCGTTGCCCCATGGGTCGTAGGCAAAGCCGATCCGCGGGGCAGGGTTAAACAAGTGTCCCTTGGAGCAACCGACTGGAACGCCCCCCACTCCACACTGCACTAATCCGTCCAGCGGGTTGCCAACTCCCGGAACCAGCGAGCCGTCTGCGGCGAGTTGCGGTGCGTCGGCCACGCTATACGCCGCCGGATCCCAGTTATAAGCATGCTTGTATTTTTCGCGATAGGTACCTAACAAGCTGACCCGCAGCCCAAGATTCAGGGTGAGCCGGTTCGTGATCCGGAAATCGTCCTGCAGGTACGGCTCGAATATCTTGTAGCGGTTGTAGAACTTCAACTGGTTGCTGCCCTGGGAGAAGCTGGAAACATGTCCGAGGAGCAGATCGGCAAAGGCATTTCCTGTTGACACGGGGCTGCCTGTATCGAACCCGAGTGAACCGCTGACCATCACGCTGCTAAGTTCATTCTTCTGCGCCGCTACCAAGTAGACGCCGAACTGCAGGTTATGCTTTCCGACAATCTTGGTCATGTTGTCGCGATAGGTGTACGTCGGATTCGAGTTGTATGGGCCCTCCGGCCACTCACCGGCCGGATCCATATAAAAACCGTTATTATAAGCAGCGCCTTGGCCGATGGTGATGGCCGGCAATTTGCCACCAAAGCCGTTATTAAAGAGGTAGCCCATGGCCAAACCTTGGGGCCGCTGCCAGGCAGTGCCCGTGGACTTGAACGAAATATGGTCGGTGGTGTAGCTGGCTACAAATTCGTTGAGTAGCGTCGGCGAAACCGTGCTGGTGAGGCGCGCCACCATGCTGACTCCTGGGCCAGTGAAGTTCGTCTGGACGGTGGGGTAGGCGCTGCCGGTCCAGATGGTGGAGGGTTCGATCGTATTCCACGAATCGTGCACGTAGCGGAGGGTGACGCGGTTGTGCTCGTTAAGATTGTGATCCACCCGGAAAAGTTCCTCGCGCCAGGTTGTGGGCTGGGTAACGGACGCGTTGAAAAACGCCGCTCCCGGAACGTCGGATCCGGTTGTGGCAACCGGGATCAGTGCCAGCAAGGCTTGGCCCACCGGATCCAATTGATTCGCCGGAATCTGATTGTTGGGGAAGTAGTTGCCGGGGTGCAAGGGGTCATAGGGACAATCGACAAAAGAGCTCGTCGTGGGATTGGGGCAGACATCATTGAAGTTACCGGCACGTTCCAAGCTGTACGGTACTCCCGCATTAAAAGTCGTGGGCACGCGTTCGCGACGCCATTCCTGGGACCAAAAAAAGAATGTCTTCTGCTTGTCTTTGTTGTAGACGCCGGGAATGTAAACCGGGCCGCCGATGGTATAGCCAAAGTCGTTCTTTTTGTACGGCGCCACCGAAGAATCAAAGTAATTGCGCGCGTTAAAGACGTCGTTCCGAACGAACTCGTAGGCGTCGCCGTGGAAGGCGCTGGTGCCGGACTTGGTTTCCACCTCGACCGTGCCGGAGCCGTTGCGCCCGTACTGCGCCCCGTAGTTCGAAGTCAGCACCTTGAACTCAGCGATGGCGTCCAAACTGGGATAGACGTTCAGGCTGCCGTTACTGCCGTTGTCCATGTTGTCGCCGCCATCGAGTTCCCAGTTGTTGTACTCGATGCGGCCGCCATTCATGCTGTAGGCGACACTTCCCGTGATACCGACGCCGGCCTCATCCGATCCGCTCTGGTTGCTGACGCCCGGAACCAAGGTGACTAACTGTGTGAAGTTGCGGCCGTTCAACTGCAGTTGGCTGATTTCTTTGCCGGTCACGGTCCCCGTCAGATCCGAGGACTGAGTTTCGACTTGAGCGACCATGCTGCCTTCCACCGTGATCTCGGTAGTGGACGCGCCGACTTCCAGGGTTGTGTCGATGCGAGCCTTCTGGGCGACGCGTAGGACTACGTTCCTCGCCTCGTACTTCTTGAAGCCCTGGGCCGTGATGGTGACGTTGTAAGTAGCGGGCGCGGGCAAGGCGGGCACCGAGTATTCGCCGTCAGAATTTGTGGTGGTAGTCCGATTGATACCGCGCTCCGTGCTGGTAACCGCAACCTGCGCGTTGGCGACGCTCGCGCCGGTGGAGTCGCGAACCGTTCCCGTCAGAAAGGCTGTGTCCTGGGCGTGCGCGAATGCCGCCGAAAGCACTAACACTCCTACTGCAATTCCACATAGCAGACGAATTCTCATATCTGACTCCCTCTCGCCAATTCGACGCAGAACCAATGCCAGACGCTTTTCATCAAAAGACTCTCATCAAAGAGTCATCTGGGCTTCCATCCAGAAGCTGGTTTGTGCCGGGCCCGATGCCGTCCATCCTCCCGGCACTACCAGCGTTCTCATCCTCAAAAACACACAAATACCGTTATTAAAACGTATCAATACTGCTTCAGGTGTCTCTCTCTGTCAAGAGAAAATACAGGCCTTGTGCCGGGGGGCACTACTTTACGCTGCGCGTGGACTCGCGCACAATGAGCTCGGGGACGATTCTGCGGTGGATGGTGCGGGTCGGTTTCTTTTCCAGATTCGCGTTGATGGCTTCGAGCACAATGGTCGCTGCGGCTGTTCCCATAACTTCCATGGGCTGGCGCACGGTGGTCAGCGCAGGAGAATAGATGCCAGCCGGAGAAACGTCGTCAAAGCCGATCACCGAACACTGCTCGGGGACGCGAATGCCGGCTTTGCCGAGCGCGCGGATAGCGCCGAAAGCCGTCATGTCGTCAAAGGCCATCAGCGCGGTAAACGGACGGCGGCGTTGCAGCAATTCCTCGGTTAATTTGTATCCTTGTTCAAAACTTGAAAACGGATCTCCAGATTCTGGTAGATCGACAATCAGACGCGGGTCGAGTTCGAGGTTACGTTCGCGGGCAATCGCCCGCACACCACGCCACCGAGGTTCGGTGTCGGACAACTGGCGGGGGCCACGGATGAACGCGATCTTGCGATGGCCGAGCGAATGCAGATGTTCGAGTGCCGCGCGCGCACCCAGATTATTGTCGACGATCACGGAGCTGATGTTGTCATTTTTCAATTCGCGCCCCACAATCGCGGTGGGGATGTTGTTCTTCTCAAGATCGGCGAGCACGTTGATGTCAACGAACAGCCAGTTGGCGAGGACTACGAGTCCCTCGATGCGGCGGTCCAGCAGCATCTCGAGATAGCGTTCGAAGCGGCTGCGCTCGTTGTGCACATCGGTGAGGATGGGAAGATAGGACGACTGGAAGAGCGTGTTTTCGATGCCGCGAAGCACGAGCGTGCAATAAGGGTCAGTCATGTCAAAAACCATGACGCCCACGGTGTGGCTGCGGCGGCCACGCAGCGAGCGCGCAAAAAGATTGGGACGGTAGCCTAGATGCGCGGCGGCGCGCTGAATTTTTTCTTTGGTGGTATCGGGAATGTAGCGTGCCAGCGGCGCGTTGTTCAGGACGATGGACACCGTGGCCGAAGAAAATCCGCTGCGCCCGGCGACATCGCGGATGGTGACCGCGGCCGGCTGCGTCCGTTTGCGGGAGGCCTCGGACGTGCGGCGGGATTTCGCGGAGGAGGCATTTCCCGTAGGCTTCGACTCGGCAGATTCCATGGACTCCTTGAATTTGGCCTCTTGCTGGCGGACACTACAGGACGATGAATCGACTGTCAAGCATTCGCGTACTCTGGTCGGGGCTCAATTTGCGAAACCTTAACCGCAAAGAGCACGAAGTCCCACGAAGGCAACCCCTAAGACTAAGAACCTTCGTGATACCTCATGGTTCATTGGTTTCTTCTGTCTTTCCTGAAACTGACCCGCTACTCACGATCTTCGCTGTTCTCTTACTGCTTTTTCTTTTGAGCGATAAAACGAATGCGACAAATGTCCAGAACACGGCGCCGGCCAAGGTGGGGACCGGAGAGGCGCGCGCCGACCGTGACCCGCAACAACTGTTTGCAGCCGGAGAAGCCGCGCTCCATGCGGCCAAGCTCGATGAAGCCGAGCGCGAGTTCCGGCAGGTGCTGGCGATCGATCCCGGCGTGGCGGGGGCTTACGCCAACCTCGGCGTGATTCATATGCGTCGCAAGCAGTGGCCGCAGGCTCTCGATATGCTGCATAAGGCCGAGAATCTCGCGCCGGGCATTGCCGGAATCCGGTTGAATATCGGGCTTGCATATTTCCGCCAGAACGATTTCTTGCGGGCGATTCCTCCCTTTGAGTCGGTTGTGCGGCAGTCGCCCGATTCCTATCAAGCTCGCTATCTGCTGGGCCTTTGCTACTTCTTCAACGATCGCTGGACGGATGCAATCGGCACCCTGGAACCCTTGTGGGCAAAGGCGTCGGACCAGTTGAATTATCTCTACGTGCTGGAGCATGCGGCGGACAAGGCCAAGAACCCGGCGCTGGAAGAAAAAGCTATGCGCCGGCTGGTTGAGATTGGAGAAGGTTCTCCGGAATTTCATCTGCTGATGGGCAAGGCGCATCTGAATCGCGGAGAGTACGACGACGCGGTGAAACAGCTGGAGGAGGCGGCGCAGGCCGATCCGAAGCTGCCCTTCGTGCACTTCAATCTCGGCCTGGCTTACACCCACAAGCAGGATTATGACCGGGCGCGTGCCGAGTTTCATAAGGACATCGCTCTGGAGCCGGACGTGGCGTTCAGCTACGAACAGTTGGGCAGTGTGGAATCGACGACGGGGAACGAGGACGAGGCGGCGAAGAATTATCGCAGTGCGCTGAAGCTCGATCCGCAGCGGATCAGCTCGCACATGGGGCTGGCGAAGATTGAAGAACACCGGCGTCACTACGCGGCGGCGCTGTCGGAACTGGATCACGTCATCCGGCTCGACAACGGAAACGCCGGCGCGCGTTATCTGCGCGGGCAGGTGCTGGTGCGCATGGGACGCGAGAAAGAAGGCCGCGAGGAGTTGGCATCGGCGGCCAAGATGCTGAATGAACAACGGGCGGCGCGGTATAAGGAGCTGGAGGGAGAAGCGGTGCCGAGTCCGGAACTGGCGCGGGAGCCGGAGTAGAGCGAGACGGGCCAAGCCCCGTCTCTACGGCGCTGCTTGCACGCACTCCAGGATTTCGACTTCGCTCAGCGTGTGGTCGCTTGACTTGGCGCGCTTGTAGATGCGCTCGACTACTTCGTCGGTCATTGGAAGGCCGCGACGCTCCAGCCAGAAAAGAACATTCGATTTCCCGCTCATCGGGCCGATGTCGATGATCTGTTCCAGTCCGAAGTAGTGCGAGGGCACTCCGGAATACACCGTGTTCGCGAGTTCGATGTCTTTTTTCTTATACGCTTTGATAACCGCGGCCGCGTGAACGCCGGTGGTGGTACGAAACGCGTCTCCACCAACCACGGGGTAATTCGCCGGAATCGGAACGCCGGTAGCGGCGGAAACGGCATCACAGTAGCTCTTGAGTTTGGTCAGGTCCTGCCGATCCCACGGGCCGATGCCCATGAGCTTCAGGTTGACGAGCATCTGGTCCATTTGCGTGTTGCCTGCACGCTCTCCGATGCCGAGCGCCGTCGCATGAACACAATCCGCGCCCGCTACCAAAGCGGCCATAGCGTTGGCTGTCGCCAATCCTCGGTCGCAGTGGCCGTGCCAGTCAACCCGAATCTTTTCGCTGGAAGGTTTCACTACTTGTTCGAGCACAAACTTGACTAGCGCTACCGTGCCCATGGGCGTGGCGTGTCCGGCGGTGTCGCAGAGCACCAGTGCGTGCGCTCCATAGTTGATGGCCGCCGAGTTGAGTTGCTTCACCGTTTCCGGATCGCAGCGCGTGGTGTCTTCGGTCACGTACATGACTTCGAGCCCAAGCGAGACTGCGTATTTCACCGCTCGCTCGGTGGTTTGAAGAAGAAATTCACTGCTCCAGCCCTCGGTGTAGCGGCGGATGGGGCTCGTTCCCAGAAACGCAGCGACCTCGATGGGGAGGCCGGTTTTCTGGACGATCTCGGCGATCGGGCGAATATCGTTTTCGTGGGTGCGGGCGGCGCAGTATGCCGTGATCTTCATTTTGTAGGCAACAATTTCACGCGCCAGCGCGGTGACGTGCTCGACCGCGCGCCGACCCGCTCCGGGAAGCCCGAGGTCGAGCGAGTTAATGCCGAGCGCCTCCATCAGGTGCAGGATTTCGATCTTTTGCTCGATGGAAGGATCGCGAACCGAGGGCGATTGCAGGCCGTCCCGCAGCGTTTCATCGGTCAGGCGCACCGGTCCCGGCGGATGCAGCGACTTCGGATACAGAAGATTCCAGTCGTAGATGAGCTCGGAAATGTTCACAGGTAGCGCCGGCACCCCTCCGGCTCTCGATCGCACTCGGCTTTGAAAACGAAAAGCGGCGTGGTCGTCAGGTCTTCTTTTCGTCCTTCGATTTTTCCTCCTTCGGAGGAACCACGAAACCGAAAATCGAAAGCTGCCCCGGACCCGCGACGTTCATCCCTCGCGCATCTTCGGGACTGGGCAGGTAGAGCGTCCCGCAAAATTCACAGCGATACACTTCGGCGTCGCCTCCCCAGGCTTTCTCCACGCAACCGCACTCCTGTTCGAGAACGTCGGCGGCGTAGAACCAGCGTTTCAGGTGCCCGCCGCAGAACTTGCCCTTTTCGTTTTTCTCGTTGCAGGCACGCTGGCCCGGCTTCTTTATCTTGACTTTGTGGTTAGGAAGCTGCGGAACCGTGCTCGTGATGGCGGTCGCCATTTCACCGGAAGCCATTCAGTCTCCTGTGCGCCCTTGCAAAGGCCGCTTTCCCGCTATTTTACTCAGAGTCGGACTCCAGACCAAGGAGGGTGTGCACCACCTAACTTTTTCATTTTCCTTCGTGTCCTTGGTGGTTGATGAACTTCGGATGCTGACGCCCTGTGCTATTCCCCTTTTGCGATGGAACGCAGCCACGAAATAAACTCGCGCATCGGACGGCTGACCAGATGCCGCCGCGCCCGAATGTAGCCGATCCGCCGATAGCTCTTGGTCTGTAAACGGACCAGCGTGCAACCAGCCGCATTCGACGACGCCATCTCGGGCACCACGCTCAGCCCAAAGCCCGATCGCACCAGCTCGAAGATACTTTCCATTTGATTCGTCTCGAACACCGATCGCAGTTCCGCCTTGGCGCGTGTGCAGGCAGTCAGCACGTCGTCGCGCAAACAATGTCCTTCTTTTAGCAGCAGCAGGCGCTCGTTGCGCAGGTCCTGCAGATTGACCAGGGAATGCCCGCTCAACCGGTGTTTGCGCGGAACCACGAGCAGCAACTCTTCGCGAAACAATTCGCTGCATACGATGTCCGCTTTCGGCACCGGCAGACTGACCACCGCCAAATCAATCTCTCCCGCCTGCAGAGCCTCGACCAGTTGCGACGTGGTTTCTTCTCTGAATTGCGGATTGGCCCGTGGATAGCGGCGCAGGAAGTCACCGATTTTGCGCGCTATAAAATAAGGCATGATGGTCGGGATCACGCCGACCCGCAAGCTGTCATACCCTTCGTTCAAGGCAGCGATGCGGCTCTCGGCCTCGGCCACCTGCTGAAGAATTCCGAGCGCCATCTGGTGCAGGCCTTCGCCCGAAGAGGTCAGCCGGACGGATCGACCCAGCCGCTCGAACAACGTAGTCCCCAGATCTTTTTCGAGCCGCTTGATCTGTTGCGAGAGAGAAGGCTGCGCAATGCCAAGCTGTTCCGCTGCGCGGGTAAAGCTGCCGGCGCGAACAATCGCACAAAAATAACGTAGCTGGTGGATCTCCATTGTTTAGCGAGTTATGCTCAGCGCCATTTGCTCAACCCGGCTCTTTCCCCTGATTCAGACCCATAGGTTTGTCCTATTTCACGGATTCATTATCCCATCTATCGCCTATGAATAAAACAGCATAGAGTAATGGTGAAGTCGCGACTTCACCGTCATTTCAAGGAGTGTGGACCATGCCAGAGGAAAAGAAACAGCTCACCACCGCTGCCGGACGTCCGGTGGGAGACAACCAGAACTCGCTCACCGTTGGGCCGCGCGGCCCTATCGTTTTCGAAGATTATCTGCTATTTGAAAAAATGGCTCACTTCAATCGTGAGCGTGTACCGGAACGCGTCGTGCACGCCAAGGGCTCGGCTGCCTACGGCCATTTCACCTGCACCAATCCCGACATGGCGAAATACACCACCGCCAAGCTTTTCTCCAAAGGGAAGCAGACGCCGACATTCCTGCGCTTCTCCACGGTTGGCGGTGAAAAAGGCTCGGCCGACACCGAGCGCGACCCGCGCGGATTTGCGCTCAAGTTCTACACCGAAGAAGGCAATTGGGATATGGTCGGAAACAATACTCCCGTCTTCTTCATTCGAGATCCGTTGAAGTTCGGCGACTTCATTCATACCCAGAAACGCGACCCGCAGACCAACCTGAAGTCTCCCACCATGATGTGGGACTTCTGGTCGCTATCGCCGGAATCGCTGCATCAGGTCACCATCCTGTTTTCCGATCGCGGCACACCCGATGGCTATCGCCACATGGATGGCTTCAGCAGCCACACCTTCAGCCTGATCAACGCCAAGAACGAACTGTTCTACGTGAAGTATCACTTCAAGACCAAACAAGGCATCAAGAACTTCACGGGCGAAGAAGCGGAGACGATGAAGGGAAAAGATCCCGACTACGCGCAGCGGGACCTCTTCAACGCGATTGCCAAGGGAGACTTTCCCAAGTGGCGCGTCGCCGTGCAGATCATGACGGAAAAGGAAGCGGAGACCTATCCCATCAACCCGTTCGACCTCACCAAGGTGTGGCCGCACAAAGACTATCCGCTCATCGAAGTGGGGGAGTTGGTGCTGGACCGCAATCCGGAAAACTATTTTGCCGAGGTGGAGCAGGCGGCATTCGACCCCAAGAACATCGTGCAGGGCATGGGATATTCGCCCGACAAGATGCTGCAGGGACGCCTGATCTCCTATCCTGACGCCCACCGCTACCGCATCGGCGTCAACTACGACGCGCTGCCGGTCAACAAGCCGCAGTGTCCCGTAATGCACTATAGCCGCGACGGCTCCATGGTTTTCGACGGAAACTTTGGCTCTGCTCCCAACTATGAGCCCAATAGTTTCAACGGACCCAAGGAGAACGCCGAGTATCGCGAACGCCCGCGGCCGGTCACGGGATCACTCGATCGCCACGATCATCACCTGGGCAATGACGACTTCACGCAGGCTGGAAATCTCTTCCGCCTGCTGAAGCCGGATGCGCAGAAGCGCTTGATCGGCAATATCGTCGGTAGCTTGGGGAACGCGCCTAAGGCCATTCAGGAAAGGCAGATTGGGCACTTCCTGAAAGCGGACCCGGCATATGGGCGCGGCGTCGCCGAGGGGCTAGGGCTGAATGTGGAGCATCTGCAGCCGAAGGAGCCCGCTCTGGCCAGCCGCTGACATCGACGATACGAACCATAACTGCCAGCTCCGGAGTTTCTCTCCGGGGCTGGTTTCTTTTTGGGGACACAACAGCTTTCCAAACTCAAGCCCTTGTGGTGCTGGGTTCCAACTTGTCATCCTTCGCTACGCTCAGGATGACAAGCATTTTAACTGGAATCTTTTCCAGCTTTACAGTTTTCTCCGCCACAGCGCTCCGGCCGCGCGCACTCCGGCTTTCAACTTCTCCCACAGCGGGCGGGCGTACAACAGGTCGAGGAAGCTTTCCATCTCGGCGGCAAATCTTCCGCCGTAGCCAAACCACCAGATTTTCTTCATGCGCGGAACCATATCGCTGTCGAGATACTTCACGCGCACCATTTCTTCCAGCCCCCAGCGCCCATGCGTACTCCCCAGGCCACTCGACTTCACGCCGCCGTGGGGAGCTTCGCTGATGCTGAAACACGACACGACGTCGTTCACCATCACCGTGCCGGCATTGATCTGGCGAGCCAGTCGCTCGCCTCGGGTGCGATCGCGAGTCCAAACGCTGGCGGCTAATCCGAAGTCGGAATCGTTGGCCAGGCGCACCGCTTCGGCATCGTCGGCGAAAGGCGCAATCGGCAGTACCGGGCCGAAGGTTTCTTCCTGCATCACGCGCATGCTGTGATCGACATTGGCCAGCACGGTGGGGGCAAAAAACGTGGGGCCGAGCTCACGCAACCGCGTGCCTCCGGCCAGCACGCGCGCGCCGCGCTGCCGGGCATCTTCCACTTGCGATTCCACCACACGCACTTGCCGCTCGTGGATCATGGGGCCAATTTCGGTAGCCGCATCCATGCCATTGCCGACGCGCAGCTTGCGCGCCTTTTCGCTGCACGCATCTAAGAAGGCCGGATACAAACTCTGATGCACGTAGCAGCGTTCGACCGACAGGCAGGTCTGCCCCGCGTTCACAAAAGCTCCCCAGACGGCGCCGCTCGATGCCACATCGACGTCGGCGTCTTCGAGCACAATCATGGGGTCTTTGCCGCCCAGTTCCAGCACCACCGGAAGCAGCCGTTCGGCGGCGATTTGCGCGATTCGCCGGCCCGTGCCGACGCTTCCGGTGAAGACCAGCTTGTCGATTTCGCTTTTCACCAGCGCCGCTCCAGTCTCACCTTCGCCCGGGAGCACCTGGAAAATGTCGTCGGGAACTCCGGCTTCACGCAGCAGCATTTGTAGTTCGAGCGCAATCATCGGCGTCAACTCCGAGGGCTTGAGCACCACCGCATTTCCCGCGACCAGAGCCGCCAGAGCTTCAGTCGCCGGAATCGACAAAGGATAATTCCACGGGGAGATGATTCCGACCACGCCATAGGGCTCGTGCAGAATGCGCCCTGACTTGGCCTTCATCGCGAGATTGCCGTGCGGCAGCTTTTCTTCGCGCAGGATTGCGTATGCGTTGTCGATCAGGAATCGCGCCGCGTCGAGCACCACCAGAACTTCGGTGAGCAGCGCTTCGACCAGGGGCTTACCTGCTTCCTGCGTGATGCGCCGCGCGATGTCGGTCTTATGCGCGAGAAGAATCTGCTGGAAGCGGCGCACGACCTGGACGCGATTGCGGATGCCCCAGGCGTTCCAGTCCGGCTGTGCGGCGCGCGCACGGGCCACCGCGGCGCGCACTTCGGTCGGACCGGCGCTGTCCAGTTCGCCCAGAACTTCCCCCGTCGCCGGGTTCACGGAAGCGATGCGGGAGACCGCGAATTCCACGTTGGTGGCCATCTGCGAAGAAGTGTACTCGGGACGGAACGGGCGCGCCACCGCCTTTATCCTCTTTGCGAATTGTCATCCTGAGCGAAGCGAAGGGCCTATGCACTTGCTCGCAGCATCGGAATGCATAGGTCCTTCGCTTCGCTCAGCATGACATCCGTGAGGCGCTGTTCGCGTCAGTATTCCACCTCGACCAGATACAGTCCGCTGGCAGGCGCCGTCGGCCCCGCCGCTGCGCGCTGACGCGCCTCGAGGATGCGACGCAAATCTTCCAGCCTCACCGTTCCCTTCCCCAGCAGCAGGAATGTTCCGATCAGGTTCCGCACCATGTGATGAAGAAATCCGCTGCCGCGAACCGTATAGATCAGTTCGTCGCCTGCGCGCGTCCATGTGGAAGAGAAGATCGTTCGAACATTGGTGGTAGTAACATTTTCGCTGGCCGCCATGCGTTCCACCCGCTCCGGATCCACCGCCGCGAACGACGTGAAATCGTGCTCGCCCACAACCACCCCAGCGGCTGCAACCATCGCCGGTTCATCCAGCGGATAAGGGTAATGCCACACATACCGCGCCAGAAATGGCGGACAGATCGCGCCGCGATGCATGCGATAGCGATAAGTCTTGGCGCGCGCCGACTTGCGAGCGTGGAAGTCGGGCGCGGCCTCAGTCACCTCCAGCACCCGGATCGAAGCCGGCAGAATGTCGTTCAGCGCCCGCATCCAGTTTTCCGCCGGAATTGCCGACGCGGTCGTAAAACTCGCCACCTGGGCCAGCGCGTGTACACCGGCGTCGGTGCGGCCGGAACCCTGGGGCAGTATATTTTCCCCGCTCAACCGTCCAATGGCTGAGGCCAGCGCGCCTTGCGTAGTGCTCCGACCGGGCTGCACCTGCCAGCCGGCAAACTCCGCGCCGTCATAAGAGAGGATCAGTCTGAGATTACGCACGTTCTTTTTCGAGTCCTTAGCTGCCTGAGCATCATCGTTAGTATTTACAAAGTTTTACCGCCACCGTCACAGAGCGTGCGACGGCGTGTCAGCTATACTATTTCACTTAGGCTCAGTAAAAAAATTGCTTTTCCCCAAGGGTTACGAGGAAAAGATTGCCAGGAACTCTTGCCTGTCGTTCTACGTATCAGCAAAGGGCTGGCAAAAGTGTGAGTAGGTCCGATCCGCTCGAGATTTAACGCTGGAGTGCGATCAATGGAGATGATGCGAATGCAACGTTCCACTGTGTTGAGTGCGTTTCAGCGGGCTGCCGCCCTTTTTCTTGCCGCCAGTATGGTACCTGCCGGGTGGGCGCAGGATGCCTCACCCGTGCCCAGCGCCCCGTCGGCGCAGATGCACGCCCAGCAGGCCGTGCCGTCGAAGTCGCAGCCGTTTGACGTGAAGGAATATTCGAAGCCTCAGTCAGCCTTCCCCAACCCGATCTCGCCGTATTCGCCGCGCACCGTGGCCCAGCCGAACCTCGCCAACACCTCGCGCATCGACCAGCTTATGCGCGACGGCAAGCTCTACCTGTCGATGAACGATGCGGTCGCGCTGGCGCTTGAGAACAACCTCGATATCGCAATTGCGCGCTACAACCTGAATATCGCCGATACCGATATCTGGCGCGCCAAGGCCGGATCGTCGACGCGCGGCGTGAATACCGGTCTCGTGCAGGGCACGCCGGGCGGAACTGGCTCGGGCGTCGGCAGCACTTCGACGGGTGGTGGTGCCGGCGGCACCACCAGCGGCTCCGGCGGCGCCGGCGCCGGAACCTCCGGCTTGGTCACGTCCACCTCAGGGGTCGGCGCGGCGGTGCCGTTGTTCGATCCGATTCTGACGGGGACGCTCCAACTCGATCAGACGCGTCTACAGTCCGCCAACATCTTTGGCAATCCCTTCACCGATACTCACACCGCCACCTATGACTTCGGCTACCAGCAAGGGTTCGCTTGGGGAACTAACCTTTCGGTGGGCTTCAATAATTCCCGTAATACTTCGACCTCGGCCTTTCAGACTCACAGCCCGCAACTGAACTCCAACTTCCGGGCCACGTTCTCGCAGCCTCTGCTCTCGGGCTTTGGATTGCTGCCGAACACGCGTTTCATCAAGATTGCCAAGAACAACCGGGAAATCTCGGACGTCGCATTCCGGCTTCAAGTGATTACGACCGTCAACCAGATCGAGAACATTTATTGGGATCTGGTCAACGCCTATGAAAATGTCAAGGTGCAGCAAGACTCGTTGACCCTGGCGCAGAAAACGTTTTCCGACAACCGTAAGCAGGTTGAAATCGGAACCCTGGCGCCGATCGAAGTAGTCCGCGCACAAAGCGTGGTAGCCACCAACCAGCAGTCGCTGATTGTGGCTCAGACCAACCTTCAGTTGCAACAGTTGCTGATGAAGAACGCTCTGAGCCGCTCGCTGGTTGATCCGGTGCTTGCCGACGCGGAGGTAGTTCCCACCGATACGATGTCAGTTCCGGACAAAGAACCGGTGGTCCCAACACAGGATCTCGTGAACGAGGCCTTAGCTCATCGCGCTGAACTCGCAGAGTCGCGCATTGATCTTACCAATCGCAGCATCACTACTCGCTCCGCCAAGAACGCTCTCCTGCCGACACTCAGTCTCTTTGCTTACTACCAGGGCTCGGCCTTGGGCGGAAATCCAAGTCCCTATTGCGATCCGGCAAAAAACTGCACACCCCCTACCGGAAGCGTCGGTTACAGCGACGTTCTGAACCAACTTATCGATTCGAACGCACCCAGCAAGGGTGCCGGCCTGCAACTGAGCATTCCACTTCGTAACCGTTCCGCCCAGGCCGACCAAGTACGCGCCGAACTGGAATACCGCCAGGCCCAGATGAGCTTGCAGCAACAGGAAAACAAAATTCGTATCGAAGTCCGCAACGCGCAGTTCTCCGTGCAGCAGAACCGGGCGGCGGTCGAAGCCGCGCGCGCAGCGGTCGAACTGGGTAAGCAGTCGCTCGACGCCGAACAAAAAAAATACGCGCTCGGAGCGTCCACATCGACACTTGTTCTACAGAACGATCGCGACCTGACGCAGGCGCAATCGAACCTGGTCACCGCCATGTCGAACTACCAAAAGGCGCGAGTGGAATTGGACCGCACCATTGGCGCGACGCTGGACCGGATGGGCATCCTGATGGCCGACGCCGAGCGCGGAGAAGTCACAAAGATGCCGAACGTCCCGTACGTAACGGCGCGGCCCGTTGAGCAGACAACGCCGGTGAACCCGCCGCCGCAACCGCAACAGTAACGAGCATTCCGTTCGATGGAGCACCGGGCGTCCCCGCCCGGCGTTTCCCTTTTGCGCCCAGCCGTCTCTCGCGTATCCTCTCCCAGTGAAGCTCTCCATCCTCAGAAAGGCCAGCGCGGAGAAGGCTCGCGTGGACGGCAATGCTCGTGTAGGGACGGCCGCCCTCGGCCGCCCAAGCCGAGCGCAGCTCGGCAGGCTCTTCGCCGGCAGCAGGAGTTCCGCGTGATCCTCTCCGTCGTCATCATCACTCACAACGAAGAGGCCAACATCGGACGTACGCTAGCCAGCGTGCAGTCGCTGGTGGCCGACGGAAAAGGTGAGATCATCGTCGTCGACTCCGGCTCGACCGACCGCACCGTCGAGATCGCCATATCCTTTGGCGCGAAAGTCTTCATCGAAGATTGGAAGGGCTACGCGGCGCAGAAGAACTCGGCGATCGACAAGGCAACGGGCGATTGGATTTTGAGTTTGGATGCGGATGAGGAAGTGGGGCCGGGGCTCGCAGGAGGGATCTATGCGGCGATGCACGGGCGTCTCGGCGGCGATCCGATAGAAGGAGATTCACTTGAAGTCATAGAGAAGGTGATGTCTATCGAGGAGGCCCTGGCACGCGGTGAGACAGCTTCACCGGTTGGGTTTTGGATTCCGCGCAAGAACTTTTTTCTCGGCCGCTGGATCAAACATGGCGGTTTCTGGCCCGACCCCAAGCTGCGTCTGTTTCGCAAAGCTGCAGCAAAGTTCGAGGAGCGCCTAGTTCACGAGGACGCAAGGTTGATTAAAGGTGTCAGCGAAAAACTAAACCGACCACTCCTCCACCACTCCTACCCCACGCTCGCCGATTACATCGACCACATGAACCGCTATTCGTCCCTTGGCGCCGAGATGGCAGTCGCCAAAGGCCAGAGCGGTTTCAGCCTGTTCAACATCGTCCTGCGCCCGCTTGCAACCTTCATCTACAACTATTTGTTCCGCCTAGGATTCCTCGACGGCCGCGAAGGTCTGTTGCTGCATCTCTACCACGCCGTCTACGTGTCGTGGAAATACGCGAAGGCTTGGGAACTGGCGCACAAGAAACAATCAATGTAGAGACGCGGCTCGTCGCGGCTCCGGCGCCGCCCCGCTATCCCCGCAGCGTGATGCGCATGATGTCGAACTTCACTTCCACCGACCGCTGCGGAAACTTCGACTCAACATAATCCTTCACGTCGCCGACCGAAGGAATCCCATCCCGGCCTGTCAGTCCGCGCGCATCGTCGAGCAGGATCATGTGCGGATACGGATGGCTCAGAATCATCTCCAGTTCCGCCGAAAGACGCTGCTCATTCGTCCGAATTCCAACCCAGCCGTAATAACCGGCGTCCAGCCAGAACAGCGCCGGGCTCGTCAGCAATGCGAGCACCTCGGGCATGAGCACGCGGCTGTCCCCGCAGAAAATCCGCACGTGCTGGTCGCGCGCGAATTTGCGCACGGCCCGCTCCGCCAGCGCCGGCACAAATTCCATGGAATAGATGCGGACGAAACGGCTTTTCATTGCGGCGACCATTTCGCCGTAGTAAGTTCCGGTTTCGACCAGGGTCTTCAGCCCAAATTTCTCTCCGTATTCGCGCACAACTTTCTGCTTCAACAGGTGCGGAGATCGCGACGGCCGCCCGCGCAGTATCCAATACCAATAGTCGGGATAGTGGCCAAGCGCCTTATATGCGCCGTACACCGGGGTACGCTGCAATAACCGCCGAAACGCTTTCAGATTCCCTCCACCGAAACAAGACCAAGCATAGGGGCGCACGAAAAGCGGAGTCAAGCACACCGCAACCTCGCCAGTGTCCCAAATTCGTCAACCACCAAGGACACGTAGTTACGCGAAGGTTTAATTTTCAAGCCGTTTCCTTCGTGATCCTTTGTGTCCTTGGTGGTGAAGGCCTTGACCTTGGCTTCCACCAACCACTCGATCGGTTGCGCCATTTTGCAGCATGGCGGTCGCTCCTCTATCATCAAGTCAGCTTGGGGAGCCGAATGCCTGAGAACGAACCAAAAGCCGATGTGCACAAGACCGTAGCCGAAAGCCCTATCTCCGACGTCTTCGAAGGCCGTCATCCCGCCGCATCGGAAAAAGATTGGGCGGAAAAAACCTTGGCACCCACAATCCACAAAGCTCCCGAAAAACCGATCGGCGCTCCCACCGGCACCAACCTTGATGAGCACGGCCACGCGCGCTTCAGCACGATCTCGAACGCTCCGATTCGCCGCCTCTACACTCAGGCCGATCTCCCTGCCGACTGGAACTACGATCAATACCTCGGCTATCCCGGCCAACCGCCCTACACGCGCGGCATTCACTCGACCGGCTACCGCGGCAAGCTGTGGACGATGCGCATGTTCTCCGGCTTCGCTTCGCCCGAAGAAACCAATCAGCGTTACAAATATCTTCTCGAAAACGGCGGCGGCGGACTCTCTGTTGCCTTCGATCTGCCCACGCTGATGGGCTACGACTCCGATCACGCGGCCAGCGAGGGCGAAGTCGGCAAGTGCGGCGTGGCCATCGACTCGCTCGAAGATATGGAGATCCTCTTCGATGGCATCCCTCTCGAAACCATCACCACCTCGATGACCATCAATTCTCCGGCCAGCGTGCTCTGGGCCATGTATCTGGTAGTCGCGGAAAAGCAAGGCGCCGACTGGAAGAAAATCTCCGGCACCATTCAAAACGACATCCTCAAGGAGTACATCGCGCAGAAGGAGTACATCTATCCGCCCGCGCCTTCGATGCGCCTGGTGATTGACACTTTCGAATTTGGATCGAAGTTTACGCCGCGCTTCAACACCATCTCCATCAGCGGCTACCACATTCGCGAAGCTGGATCCACCGCGCTGCAGGAACTCGCTTTCACCATCTACGACGGCGTTGAATACGTCGAGTGGGCGCAGCGCCGCGGCCTCGACGTCGACGACTTCGGCCCGCGTCTCAGCTTCTTTTTCAACGCGCACAACGATTTCTTTGAAGAGATCGCCAAATACCGCGCCGCGCGCAAGATCTGGTATCGCCTGATGAAAGACCGCTTCGGCGCTAAGAACGATCGCACCCGCCTGATGCGCTTTCACACGCAAACCGCCGGAGTATCGCTGCCGGCGCAGCAACCGATGAACAACATCGCGCGCGTCGCCCTGCAGGCGCTCGCGGCGGTGCTCGGCGGCACCCAGTCGTTGCACACCGACGCCTACGACGAAGCCCTCGCCTTGCCCACTGAGGAAGCCGCACGCATCGCGTTGCGCACCCAGCAGATCATTGCTTTCGAGTCGGGCGTGGCTCAAACTGTCGATCCGCTCGGCGGAAGCTACTTCGTTGAAAAGCAAACCCTCGACATGGAAAACGGCGCCTTCGATTACTTCAAGAAGCTCGATCAGATGGGCGGCATGGTCAAAGCCATCGAGCGCGGATTCCCCCAGAAAGAAATTGCCGAGGCCAGTTACCAGTATCAGCGCGCCGTTGAAGCCAATGAGAAGATCACGGTCGGCGTGAATGATTTCGTTATTGAAGAAGGGTCGCCTCACATTCTGTACATCGGCGAGTCGGTCGCACGCGCTCAGGAAGCAAAACTCAAAGCTCTGCGCGCCCGCCGCTCCAACGAAGAAGTCCAGCGCCGCCTCGATGCGCTGAAACAAGCCGCAGCCAAGACGCCCACCGCTGGCACCAACGGCAACATTTCCGACGCCAACACCATGCCCTACATTGTGGACGCCGTCCGCGCCTACGCCACCGTGGGCGAAATCTGCGAAGCCTTGCGGCAGGTGTATGGGACGTATACCGAAGTCAGCGTTACCTGATTTCTTGACGATTGGTCCGCTTCCGCAGCAGGTCGCCGCTTGGTCCGGCTTTGGATTCATCACATTTGACTCGCCCATTCGTCACAGCCCCCCACCCGCTACCAGCGCTAGGATAGAGGGATGCAAGTACGTTCGCCAAAACCCGGACAAACACGGCCACCGTTAGCGATCCGCCGAAGAGCGGCGGCAGTCTCGATTGATCTTCGAATCCTGATTCTGCGGCACCAGCGGGTCATTCTCGACACTGCTCTGGCGGAACTTTACGACGTGCCCGTAAAACGCTTGAATGAACAAACAAAGCGCAACCGTAAGAGATTCCCCGCTGATTTCATGTTCCAGCTCACTGCGCGAGAAAACAAATCTTTGAGGTCGCAATTTGCGACCTCAAAGATGGGCCGCGGCGGCCGCCGTTCGCTGCCTTACGCCTTCACCGAACATGGCGCAATCATGGCAGCGACGGTGCTCAACTCTGAACAGGCAGTAGAAATGAGCGTTTTTGTGGTGCGTGCCTTTGTCCGCTTACGTCAGATGCTGGCCGCCAACAAAGAACTCGCCGCCAGGCTCGAAGAATTAGAAACACACATGGAGACGCACGACGGCGCGATCCAGGAAATCTTCGATGTCATCAACAGGCTGATGAACCCGCACCGCAGCCGTCGAAGCAAGATCGGATTCGCGCTCCCGCCGGCACGGACGGGGTAGTCGCCATCTGAATTCCACCGCAACTGGGAACGTGACATCCCCCGCGAGTGCGCCGCTTTGAGGTCGCAATTTGCGACCTCAAAGATTGGCCGCAGCGGCCGACGCCCCCTCCCCTGTGTCCCCTACTTCATGCGATTGCGATACAGGCTTCCATCCACTTGGCGAACCATGGCCTCGATATCGAGCGGCACCTGTAAGAACGCTGCTGCTTCTTCGGCAACTGCCTTCGGTTCGCGCAGCACGCGATGATAATGCACGCGCAAGACCTGCACATTCGCCTGGCCCGCGAGCCACTTATTCACTTCGATCAGGTGGCGCTGAAAAGCCTCTTCGATCGCGGAAGTATCGGTGATCGAATCCGCATTGCCGCGGCGGCGCAGCATTTCGTCCTGCGACTTCAGCACCTCGGGCAGGGGACGCTGCATGAACACAACGCGATACTGGTGACCCGCGGGCAGGGATAGAATCAGTTGCGAGATGACCTTCACAACCTTGCCTTCGGCCTCCGCCATCAGACTGGGATCTTTCGGAAGCTGCTTGATGCGCTCCCACTCGAGGTAGCCTTTGGGGTTGTCGGTATCGGCTTTGCGTTCGCCGTCGGAGAGAACCGGCAGCCCGCCCGCATCCAGCATCTGCATCATCAGCGATGTGCCCGACCGCGGCAGTCCCGAAACAATGTTGATCATCCGTGCCTTTCAAAACAAATAGAAGATAGCGGAGGCGAATTCCCTGCTCCGCCGAATTTAGAATCGCTCACTCGAAATGATAGTGGGAACGTAGCCGTCGGGCAAAGGCCGGGCGAAGACGATAACCGCGTCCACCGGGCACGAAAACGAAGAAAAACACCGGGAGACCCTCCAAACAGCCCGCCAAGCCGTCATTGCGCCCCAGCGAGGGTTCTGATAACGTGCCTCACGTAGATCAAAGGAGGCCCCCGTGGCTTTTTGTGCAAGCTGTGGTACGCAGATCGCGGATGGATCAACCTGTCCCAAGTGTGCTGGCGGCGCCGGACAAGGCGCAATCGCACCCGCCGCCGCTGGACTCACCGACAACGTGGCCGGCGCGCTGGCCTACGTCACCATCATTCCGGCGATTGTGTTTCTAGTACTGGAGCCGTTCAACCGGAAGCGCTTCGTCCGCTTCCATGCCTTTCAATCCATCTTCTTCATGATCGCCTGGATCGTACTCGAGATCGGCCTGGCATTCATTGGCCACATTCCATTCCTCGGGTGGGCAACACTGCTGCTGTGGCCGCTGATCGGTTTGGTTGGGTTTGTAATCTGGCTGATTCTGGTGCTCAAGGCCTACCAGGGACAGATGTTCAAGCTGCCCGTGATCGGCGACATGGCCGAGCAGCAAGCTGGCTCGTAAGCGGACCGGCATACAATTCGTGGCTGGGAACGCAACGGAGAGGGCGAACTGGCAGTTAGGTTCGTCTCCAAAACCTTTTCTGCTTTTGCACCTCAATCCAGTAAGCTGGGGATTGTCGTGTTCACTGGTCTTCAGCAAACAAGTTCTGGAATCCGGCGCCAACCTGCGGTCGCACTGTCCGTGGCTGCGCATCTGGCGGTGTTGGCCGTGCTCGTCTTCCATACTTCCAGGGTGATCGACCTGAACCCCGCATGGCTTGCCTATGGGGACGGCGCCCACACCTACCAACTGATTTACTCCCCACCGTCCGCCCAGAACCTCAACCCGTCTCCAGCCGCGGCCAAGTTGTTGTTCCCGCCAACGGCGAGCAAGCCGCGACCACGCCCGCAGTCCCAGCCGCCAAAGCCTGCGCCACAACCTCAGCAGGTCATGGCCGACGCGGAAGCAGGCGACCACAATTCCCACGCCGGATCTCCGCTGGGCACCATGATTGACGGACCGATCACCGGCCATGAAGTCCACGTCGCATATCCGACCGTGTATCCGGATCCTCCCGTGGCGCGCGCCGAGCTTCCCCGGGACCTGCAGGGCGACGTCGTCATCGAGGTCACGATCGACTCCCACGGCAACGTCGTCGAAACCAAAATTGTCCAGGCCATCGGCCACGGCATAGACGAAAAGATCGAGGCCACTCTTCGTCGGTGGCACTACCAGCCAGCCACACTTGACGGCGTGCCCGTCGCCTCCAGGCACGACGTACACTTCCATTTTCCGTCGTGACCGACAATCAAGGCGCCTGCGAGAGATGTATTTCGCTATATGTTCGCCTGTACGGTAAACTCTCTGCCCATCGAGCCAGGAGCGCACAACCATGCCCAAATCGAGTCACCAACCCGCGATCCGCCACCTGAAAAAATCCGACCCCGTGATGGCGGAGATTATCGAACGTGTCGGGTCATGCCGCATGCAGTTTGGCAAGCCCACGTTTCACGCCCTGGCTGAGTCGATCCTCTATCAGCAATTGAATGGCAAGGCCGCCGCCACCATCTTTGAACGCTTCACCATACGAGCCGGTGATCCGCTGACGCCGAAGGGCATTCTCAAGCTGACCGACGCGGAGATGCGCGGCGTCGGTCTCTCACGGCAGAAGACCGCGTACCTGCGCGATCTCGCGGAAAAAACTGCGGCCGGCTTGCTGGAGTTCGAGCGCTTGCCGGAGTTGACGGAAGAGGAAGTAATCTCCCATCTCACGCAAGTCAAGGGCATCGGCGTCTGGACGGCGCACATGTTCCTGATGTTCACCCTGCGGCGTCCGGATATTCTGCCCACCGGCGATTACGGCATACAGGCTGCGATCAAGAAGCACTACAAGAAACGCAAGTGGCCCAAGCCCGCCGTGATGGAGAAAATCGCCAAACCCTGGGCGCCCTATCGCTCCATCGCGTGCTGGTATCTGTGGCAGAGTCTGGATATGAAGACGGTCGAAAAATAATCTCAGTCGGCCTTTCGCTTGGATTTTGGTTGGAGCGGGTGCCCCATCCTTGCGCGGCCTTTTGCGCAAGGGTGGGATTCCACAGTCGCCGCCCTCTCGGGGTTTTCTCGAGCCACATGACAGAAAATCGGGAAACATCCCGTCTGGAATTCGGTCTTGGGAGGGGCCTCAACTTTTTTTTGCGGGGCCCCTACTCCTCGTTGGACTTTTTCGCTCATTTTCCGAGGATGTTTACTGGTTAGTACCCCTACCCCCCCTCCCCCCGGTCTATTGGAATCATGGGGTTAGCGGGAATTTTTCCACGTGGTCTTTGAATCGAAAGGACTTACATCAAAGTATTCCAGAATAAGGACTTACGGGATTTCCCTGACTCAGTGGGCCTTCGTAGTGGAGTAAATTGTGTCAAGCCCCCTTTTTCGGGTCGAATCTCGGTTTTTCAAAGAACGCTTAGATGGTTTTGGGCAAGCACGCAGACCGTCTCTGGAGACGGGCGCACTTCTGCCTTGCCACAGGTCAGTCATCATTGTCGCGCGCGGCGGGTTGGGTGTCTGTGATGGGGGTACGGAAAATTTGTGATGAAAAAGGTCTGGCGTCCGATTGCGGAAGTGGGAAGGCTCGCGGCCTCACACGGTCTCGAAAACCGCGGCGGGCATAGCGCACCAACAGAAACGGCTCCCCTGTCATCCGGCGGGCGAAGCGCCGATAATACCAGGAAGATTCCGCTTGGCAAGATCGAAGTTACTGGAAACCAACATGCCTCCTGGATCAATCAAAAGACGCGCCACCGCCGAGCCTCGACGGAAAGGCGTAAGTATTTGATAATATTTTAGAAACTAGTGTCTTCCATCACTCCCATCAAGCTTTCCGACAAGCAAGGCGCGGCCGAATTTCGCGCGGCTCCGGCCGAGGGGCTCGTCCGCTCCACCGCGCGTTATCTGCTCCGGACCGAGGTGC
>JANXZM010000111.1 GCA_025355505.1 Acidobacteriaceae bacterium
CAACAGCGCGTTGAGAAGCTGCAGATTCGATAGCGTGACGTTGCCCCGCTGCCGGGGAAGGCTGGACTTGATGCGACGGTACTGCGCCTCGGTGATCTCCACGAATCAAAGATATCACGAAATCTTTAATTAGTGTTAACATTACCCAGCATGAATTTCCTGGAATTGAGCAGCGGGCGCCCCAGCGTCGCGTTATAGCTGCTCCACGGTCCTTCCAGTTCCGCCTCGCGCTCGAAGTGGGCGCGCATCGCCTCCATCTTGGAATCCAGATCGTCGAGATAGTGCAGCAGAAGCGCCTCGGGAAACATCGGCAGCTTGGGCGATCCGAAGTCGTATTGCCCGTGATGGCTGATGATCATATGTTCAAGCAGGGTTTTCAGTTCCGCGGGAAAGTCAGGCAGCTTTGCGAGCTTTGCCTGCAGCATTTCCAGTTCGATGATCATGTGCCCAAGCAGTTGGCCGCGCGTGGTGTACGAAAACGCGCGGTTGTAGGTCAGTTCGTGAATCTTGCCGATGTCATGCAGGAACGCTCCCGTCAACAGCAGATCGCGGTTGACCTGCGGATAGTTGCCGCACATCAGATCGCAGGAGCGGAACAGGGACACGACGTGATCGAGCAGGCCGCCAATGTAGGCATGATGAAGCGTCTTGGCCGCGGGAGCATTGCGGTAACGCTCGGCAATCTCCGCGTCCGCCATGAACAGTTCCACCAGCGATTTCAGGTGCGGATTCTGGAAAGTGGAAACAAACTCCGTCAGTGTTCTCCAGAGTTCGCCGATGTCCTTGGTGGTCTTGGGCAGGTAGTCGGTGAAGTCGATCTCGCTTTCTTCCATGCGCCGCAGCTTGTGAATCGTGAGCTGAAAACGATTCTTGTACTTGTTGACGAGACCCTTGATTGTGAGAAAGTCATCCTGCTCGAAGGCAAGAATGAATTCTTCGACGTTGTCCCACATCTTGGCTTCGATCTGGCCGGTACGATCGGCCAGGGTCAACGCCAGGTAAGGCTCGCCATTCTTTTTGGCTTTCACCTGCTTCGAGGCCACCACGAAGCTGGAAGTGATGATCTTGTTTTCCTGCTGGGAGCATTCGGAGATAAAAAACTCTTTCATGAGCCTCCGCGAAATCGGCTTGCCATAAATGATTCCTGTTCTAGCTTAAAACACCCCGAGTTTTTTCTTCTTCTTCAAATTCTTCGCGGAGGCCTCTTTGACCGTGGTCTCCACCGGCTTAGTTTGTTTTGCGCTCGCGCCCGAGTCGATGTAACCATTCTTGATGTCAATGAAGGCTTCTTCGCGCAGCGTGGTCAGAAAGGCACGCAGCGCCGGTTGCAGTTTCTGCATGTACAACGCATCCTGGATGCGCGGCTCAACTTCCTTCATGGTGGGAATGCCCGCCACCTGATGTTCGGAGGCCTGCAGAATCACGTACCCCTGCTTGGTGCGAATCACATCCGTGACTTCACCGGCCTTCAGCGCAAAGACCTTATCTTCCAGTTCTTTCGCGAGTGCGCCGCGCTTGAAATAGCTGAGGTCGCCGCCGTCTTTCGCCGACGGTCCATCGGATTGCTTTTTCGCCAAGTCTGCAAACTTTCCGCCCTTGTGAATCTGGTCGAGCAGATCCTGCGCTTTGGCCTGGGCGGCGGCCAGCCCTGCTTCCGTCTCCGCCTCCGATGGCGGCTCGGGCTTCCCGTCGGCGCTCGGAGCGGGCTTGGCCGGCGTTTTGGGCGCGATCAGAATTTCGCTCAGGCGAACCTCCTCCGGTCGCTCCATCTCCGCGCGATGCTGCTCATAGAACTTCTTCTCGTCTTCCTTGTTCATGGCCAGGTGCGAACCCACCTCCTGTCCAATCACGCGCTGCGTGACGATCTGGTTGCGCAGGTTCTGCTTGAAGTCTTCATACGAAGCTCCCTGCGCCTCCGCCGCCTTCTCCAGCTCTTCCATGCTTCCGAGGTTCATCTGTTTGCGCATTTCGTCGAGGCGCTTGATCAGCTCGGTGTCGCCGGTGATGCCGAGGTCTTTGCCTTTTTGCAGCAGAAGTTGCTGGTCAATCAGATCGCGCAGGACGTCGCGCTGCCTTTCGCCAAAAGCGCGGTCGGCGTTGGCCGCGTCCTGCTGCTGAACTTCCTGCTTAAGCTGATCGCGGCTGCGGACGTATTCCGTGCGCGTTACGATTTCGTTGTTCACCCGGGCGATGATCTCTTCGACCACGGTATCGGCCGGCGAAAAAGAGGGGAGCAATAGCGCGTATCCAACCGCCAACAGCAGGGGAAGTCTGGTCTTCTTCTTCATTAGGACTCTCTTCAAACCTGGGGTAACCCCCGAGGAAAAATTTGTTTGTCTATTTTACGCCGTGAGCGGCATGGAGGACAATTTCAGCGGACGTCTAAGCTGGCTAAGCTGCTCGTGTGAGCGTCAGCGCGGTCACGTCGTTGTGCTTTGGAGCCATGCGCATGAACTCCTGGACGCGTTGCAGGATGCTCTGGGAAAGCTCTCTGGCCGAAGTAGGTCCCGCCAGTAAAATATTCTTGACTCCCTCCAGACCAAATTCCGCGTTCTTAGACTCAGCCTCCACCACTCCGCGTGAGACCACCGCCAGCGAGCCCGTTGGTCCCAAGCCGACGATGCGGGCGTCGGTGGGGGCCAGCGAGAACAGCCCAAGCGGCAGGCCGGTCGCGGGCAATTCGACGATGCTTGCTTCATCGCGCAGCAGGCCAGGCGTGTGGCCCGCATTCACGTAGCACACCGTGCCCAGTTCTTCGTTGTAACAACCGGCGAAGGCGGGGCAACTCCGAACGCCTCCGGCAGCGCGCATGATTTCCAGATTCAGACGGCGCGACAGTTCGATCATCGCTTCCGATTCGTTCAGTTCGGTGGCGGCGAACAGTTGCTCGCCCGACGCGCGGAAACAAGACAGGGCGGCGAGCAGCACCGGGCCGCTGGTCTCGCGTTTGCCGGCAACGTCGAGCAATCCAAAAAGAAAACGGTGCGGGCTGACCCGCAGAAAATCGTGAAGATCGCCCCCGGCACGCGAGGAAAAATAGGCGACCGCCATGTCCGCGCCCTGGAGCGCCGGGGTTTCCCCGTGGACGATCTCCGGAACTTCCTCCACAGTTACGCCGAACCCGAGCTTGGAAAGGAACGACTTCATGAGGGGCGAAATTAACACAAACTTTGGGGCGGAGCAATGAGCGGGAAGTGGTAGCAGCGGGGGTGGGTGGAAAGATCGTTCTTTTCCCGGTTTTCGCTGTCTTTCTCGGGTGCGGGTTACTAGTTGGTACTGTATGTACCCCCCTCCCGCCGGTCTTTTAGAATCATTGAGTTGCTTTGAGACTACCCTCCAAATCTTTGGATCTACCACTTACTGGCAAAATCTAGACAACAGCGGGTATCGCCTAGCCAACAGAATTCAAGCACCCAGCAGGCTGGTTCTCGTTTCTCCCAATTTCAGCGGACAGCGTAAAACTGCCTGGAAAGCGCTTATGCGCTACCTTCGTCTTGCATCGGTGGTTACGGTCCTACTCAGCACAACGATGCTCGCACAATCCACTTCTCTAACCCAGTCAGCCGCTCGTTCCGAAAAGCGCGGTGCCGAGCGGCTTGTTGCATGCCGAACTGGCGGCGCAAGCGAGTGCAACAGCGACCACGACTCCCCTCGCGCTTACCGGGAGTAATCCGTCTTTTTATGGGCGGCCTGTAACCTTAATTACGCGGTCGTCTCTTCCTCTATATTGGTTTACCGCCTGCTTTAAGTCGAGTGAGTGGAGGCGATTTAGCGCCGTCCTTCCACGACAATCAACGCAAACGCGCGATTTTCCTCAGCGTGTTTTTACGCACAATTCTCAGGTGGAGATTGCAGTCGCGCGGACAGCAGTGTCCGCGCCACGCGGGCTTATTCTCCGGATGCTTTCGCATTGGGCGGTCCGTTCCCCCACGAGCGGGCTCATCAGCCTCCGCTCAAGGTGGAAACTTTCTCGGTCTGCCAGTAGTCTAATTTGGTAGCACTGGTGTGCCTTTTCTCGAATGAAATTCTCACGACAGCTCTCCGTTGTCTTCCTATTGTGTTTTGGCGCCCTTATCTGCGCTGTGGCCCTTGCTTCTGAGCCGCCTGCACCGGCCCCTGTCTCTCCGACTTTTATCTCTCCGCCTTCTGTCCTGCCCACCGAGTTTGCCGGCTGGCAGGTGAAAGGTGTCGTCGCCAACAGCGCCGATCCTGCCGTCGCCGATGCACCGAATGTGCCCGTCCTGAAAGAGTACGGCTTCCAGCATTTGGAGAAGGCAGCCTACACTCGCGACGACGGCCGCAATCTGGTGATCAAAGCCGCCGTGTTTGCAGATGCCAGCGGCGCTTATGGCGCTTTCACTTACTACCGTTCCGACGAGATGCGCGAGGAAACCATTGGCGGGCAGGCAGCCTTTTTGAATAACCGCGTGCTGTTCTACCAGGGAAATGTGCTGGTGGATGCCGTGTTCGACAGAATGAGCGTGATGTCGGCGGCGCAACTGCGGGACCTGGCTGGGTTGCTGCCGCAAGCTGAGGGCAGCAAGGCCAACCCGCCTTCGCTGCCCGCGTATCTTCCGAAACGGGCATTCCAGGAAAATTTTCAGAAGAACACAACGAAATACATTCTGGGACCGGTCACGCTCGATCGGGTCGGATCGCCACTGCCGGGTTCGATGGTGGATTTCAAATCTGGCGGGGAAGTAGTGCTGGGCAAGTATGCGGCGGCCGCGGGCGATGCCACCCTGATGCTCATCGAATATCCGACGCCGCAGATTGCCACGGAACGACTGCGCCAGATTGACGCCGCGCATCAGGTCACGCAGCAGCAGCCGGGAGTTGCGTCGATTGTCGATGTGGGCCCGTTTTTCGACGCACGCACCGGCCCCATCATCGTGATCGCCGCAGGTCCGCTTTCAAAAAGTGAAGCGAGATCGCTGATGTCGTCCATCAGCTACGAAGCCGATGTCACCTGGAACGAAAACACCTACGTGACCAAGAAAGACAATCTGGCAAATTTTCTGTTCAACGCGATTGTTCTTTGCGGAATTGTGGTTGGCTTGGCGCTGGTTGCTGGGATCGCGTTTGGTGGCTTGCGGGTGGTCGTCAAACG
This sequence comes from Acidobacteriaceae bacterium, assembly GCA_025355505.1. GTDB lineage: Bacteria > Acidobacteriota > Terriglobia > Terriglobales > Acidobacteriaceae > Acidiflorens. Next base: position 5,111 of record JANXZM010000111.1, read on the forward strand.
GCTTTTGCCCGACTCCGTATTTGATCGCCCGGAGGTGATGGAAATCATCTCGCTGCACCTGGAAGACGACGCCAGGACGGCACCTCGGGAGCGGTAAGTCACTCAATCGAATGTCGTTAGCGATAAAAAGAAGGAATTTTGCCCCGTTTTGAGCCCATTTGCTGACTTGTGGACGTACCTCGTAAGTTGTTGAAAATAAGACTATTTAAGCCGAACATTTTGCTTGACACCGTGCTTTTAAGACTCATAAGATTCCCGCAGAAAGTTTCGATGGATTAAACCTTCGTTGGAACTATTCTCCCTTGAAAGAAAAGGCCGCCCAAGTTGCCGGGTGGCCTTTTCATTTGTGAATCAGTTCCCAGTTCCCAGTGAACACCGACCCCGTCGTTAGCCGACCGAGAACTGAGAACCGAGAGCTGTTGTGGAACCGATGAGTGCTTGCATCCGTATCACCTCCAGAGCAGAATTTGTGCGGTTCCGGAGAAAAAGCGAATGTTTTGCGATCAATGCGGGGCGCAGTTGCAATCGGCAGAGCCACGCTGCGGACGCTGCGGCAAAACCGTGCTTGGACTGATCGAGCTTCGGCGTAGCCGGGTTCGCGAACATGTCCGGCTGGTAGGCATTCTCTGGATGGCGTACTCGGCGCTGTACGTGGTCGCAGGAATCGTTGTGATCGTTGTCGCGCAGAAGATCTTCGGGCACGTGATCCATATTCCCAACGGCCCACCGCCCGAGGTCGCTGTGTGGCTACAGCCTCTCATCACCTTCGTCGGATGGTTGATCCTCGCCAAGGCCGCAGCCGGCTTCCTTGCCGGTTGGGGATTGCTGCAACGGGCGGATTGGGCACGAACAGTTGCCATGGTGGTGGGCTTCGTCGCGCTGTTAAGCGTCCCGCTCGGTACTGCGCTCGGCATCTACACCCTCTGGGTGCTGCTGCCCAGGCAATCCGATGACGAGTACAAGGCGCTGGCGCAGGCCGCTTAGCACGCTGCGACCACGTGATAGTCCATATCTGTGGAGCAACCGGCGTCTCGCTCGTTCAGCTGGCCGGGGATGCCCGGCTCTCCACCGGCAACTTCGCATCGACACTTCGCCGCGACTGGTGCGGTACGTTCGGGTGAGTTGGCCTGTTTGCAGGAATCGCAGACGGGTTTTAGAATCGAATGCAGGCCGACGTAGCTCAGTTGGTAGAGCAGCCGATTCGTAATCGGCAGGTCACCAGTTCAACTCTGGTCGTCGGCTCCATTTTAACCTCAACACACGGAAGAGGTTAGACTCACCGTTCGATTCAGTTGACTGCGATCTGCTGTACAACTGCTGTACCAGCGATCTTTTCCTCCAACTTCTTCATGGCATCCCATGCCACTTGGGGCGCAGTCTTGATGTAGAAGCGCCGGGTTGTGTCCACGTTTTCGTGCCTCAAAATGCATTGGATGGTTGTGTCGGGAACTCCAAGCTCTTTGAGGTTCGTGGCCAGACCGCGGCGATAGGCTTGCCAGCCCTTCCACACTAAGCCGTGGGCCTTCAGCGTTGGACGAATCACTCGGTCGGCCAAATTTTCGAGATCGAGTGCGCCGCCAATTTTGTTGGGAAAGATGAACCCGGAAGCATGGGCAGGCTTGATCGCATCGAGCAACAGCCGCAGGGGTTTGATGATGGGCACGAGTCCCGGGTCATCAACGTCCTCCTCCGTCTTGGTGTTCTTCAGCGTTGAATGCCACATGCTGCGACAGATCGAAAGCAGATCTCCGCCGTCGTCATCCCACCACAGACCTCGAACCTCGCCTCTTCTTAACCCGGCAAACGCTGTCACGCCAATGACAGCCCTTACGGTGCCCGTCCCGATCTGGGGAGTGTAAGGACAATCGTCACTGAGGATGACAATTGGGTCGTTCTTGAAGAGTTGCAGATGCTCGAGAATTTCTTCGAGGCTGTAGGCTAGGCGTTTTCTTCCATGTTTCTTGCCTTTTGGAATGCGAACCCCGGTTGTCGGATTCACGCCTTCGTACAAGCCTAGGTTTCGCGCTTCAGTAAAAATCGCACTCAGCGTAACCTTCATCAACTTGTACGTTCCATGCGAGAGGTTTTTGCCGTGTACCGCCTCCTCTTTGTTCAAGAGGTTTTGGATATCGACAGCCCGCAAATCTCGCAGGCGAAAACCAACGAGATATTGCTGGAGGTGACACTTCCAGGAATCGCGGTAACACTTCGTCCCGCCCCCGGAGAGTCTCTTCTCGCAAGCTGGGAAGAAGGTCGTCTCCACAAAATCCACGATGGAGACCCCTGCTTCCGGTGTGAACCCGATTCTATTCAACTTTTCCATGAAGCTGTTCTTGAGCGGAACGACTTCCGACTTTTTCGGGTAGTCCTTCACGCTGGCTAAACGGTGTGCAGGGTGCGCCCGCTTTACCGAGCCGTCCAGCTGTCGGACGAGTTCCCAGTAGCGAACGAACCAACTGCCATGCTGTGCGTACAAACTTCCTTGCTGGGTCATCAAAACTCCTTTTGGGATTTATTTCGACCCAGCTTTGCGCGTTGTTGTGTGGCCAGCGCGGCGGTCCAGCCAATCATTCAGCTCGGGAGAGCCCCAGCGATATCGCCTATGCTTCCCAAGCCGGAAGACCGGAATAGGATCTGATGAGCGAGAACACTTGCTCTGCTCCACGACCCAAGACTCCTTGACCTTGAGCCGCTGCGCCAACTCGCTCGAGTCTAATACTTCGAATTCAAATCCGATAGCCATGTTTTACTCCACCGGAATCTTGGGGAACAGGCCGCCTCGAATCTTAGTCGCGGAGGACTTGTAGCCAGCCAGATTTTGCATGAGGAACTCATCTTCGATTCGTGCTCGCTCCGCGATGGTCGCTACGAATCCAGCGGCGAGGATCAAGGCAATCCATGCTCCCGGTGCAATTGCACTGGCCGGGACGGCCACGAGCATGGCGAGATAGCCAGGGTGCCGCACGAATTGGTAAGAGTCTTCAGCAATGACATGATGGCCGCGCTCTGTCTGAAGGCGCACGATTGCAGAAAAGAACGGATTCACGAGCATGGCCCAGGTCTGGAGCAAACCGCTGAGCACAGATGCGATTAGGGCCGTATCACGGATAGGGATCGGCACGTCGAAGCCGAAATGCAATCGACCAGCTGCAAACACGGCGACGCTTAAGGTCAGAAGGAAGAAGAAACCTGCTGCGAAGCGCAGACGGTCTGAACCTCCCATGGCAAGTTGTGAATTTTGGCTGGACTGCATCGCATACTTCCTCCCAGCGGGCCGCAGATTGGGTCCTGCCGCCCTCTTGCCTGCTTTTTACTTCGCTTTTCGTTTTCCGTCAAAAACGCTCTCATGAAGTGGCCGACGAACCGAAAGCCAGTGGCAAAGAGTTGGAACGCTTTTCTGCGCGGGTCCTGTCAATCTGCTTGATAAGCACCCTACGACCCTACAGTTTTACCGATTGCAGTTTGACTGGACCCTGGCGAATTCCGTACAGCGCCGATGGCATCGGAGCAAGATTCAGAAGGGCGCAGGAATCGGCGCAAGTTGGCACTGGCAATGAGCATTTGCCCCGGTCACTTCGCTGCCGCTCTCGTCGTGGAATCAGTCTTGTTCCCCGACGCGTTGTCGGACCTCTTTCAGCCATGCTCTCGGGTCGGTGCCGTGAATGATGCGTCCCAAGAATCCGAGTTGCGCAGCGATGTTGTCGCGGTTCCGTCGAATGTTGTTTTTTGTAGTTTTTGTGTACTGGGCAAGGAAGGTCTCCATGCTCCTTGGCTTTGCGAATATGTAAGTGGCGTGGCCCAGCTGCGGAGTTTCGACGACTACCGCATTTTCTACATCGAAGACGTATTCGTTGCGAAACAGGTAGATACGGCGGGCATGGCGCGCGAGCTGGCGATAGAAGAACGGGTCGTAATCGGGACGCCAGCTGATCTGCGCGATATCGAAATCCCCGGGAATGCGCAGCCCAGAACACATTCGTTCCAGCTCTGCTCTTTCGATAGCCCGGTGCTCCAGGCAGAACCGGATCTGATCCAAAGCACGTGAGTACTGTCCGAAGCGATGATAAGCGGTTCGGGCGTTCTCTAATTGTTGCGGAAAATCCGCAGGAAAGTTGACTGCGAGCCGGCTCGGCAAGGCAGTCTCCCAACTGACCAACTCCCATTCGCCGCCGCGCTTGCGGTACTTTCCGCTGCGGACGAAGGTGCCGTCCACCTCCAGCTTGGCACCCAGTAGGTGCTTCCAGCGGTTCCAGCTTGCGTCCCACATGGTATGCAGGACGGCGGGATCAAGCCAGAACTCCAGCTTGCGGCGCGCATCGTGGCACAGTGCCCGGTCGGCGTAGAAATCGCAATTGCGCAGCGGCGAATGGAATCGGCGGCGCCGATGTTCTGGTAAGAACATCAGGATGCGACGGGCGAAAAAAGTTTGACCGTCGCGCGAATGCTCGCCACTTACGAGAATTGAGCCGAAGCCACCGTAGGGAAACGCCGCGGGAGCCTCCGGATCGCCGAGCAGCGTGTCGTAGCAAGCCCGTAGTTCCGGCTGCCCGAGAATGTTGAAAGCGCGTTCCACTTCCACTTGTTCGGGATGGGACGCGCTTGCCGCTGTGAGTTCCAGGCACCGAAGCTTGAAAGCGAGCCGGACTTCGGCTGGAGCAGCGCCAGAAGAAACTCCCAGAATCTCGTATAGGCTTGGGCGCTTGGCTTGGGCATCGGCCTGAGGCAGACGATAGAAGTACTCGCGCAAGGCTTCGCAGGGCAGAAAGATGGCAGAAATGCCCAAGTTGCCGTCCTGAACCTGGGCGGAAACGAAGTGCTGTCGTCTTTTGTCCAACTTGGGCTGGGTGACGTATCCGACCGGCGCCTGGTAGAGGCAACGATTTGTCCCCGAGGAATAAGCCTTTGTGATACAGATTTCCGGCGCTGCCGTATCTCCCGTGGGAATACGAAATGCGATCTCGTCCCCCACCGTGATTCGACTAGCGAGTAGGCGTGACAAGAGAACCTTGCTGCGGTTCACGAGTACGCAGAAAGCCGGGTTGTATCGCCTCTCGACGCTCGCTACTCGCTCGCAAAGAGTCGTTGCGGGTTTGCTAAAAGATGCCGAAGCCATACTCTCTGGGGCATTCTAGGCCGCTTCTAACACGCAGTCGAACGCGCCAGGAATATCAAGGTGTTCGCATTGATCGTGTATCCAGGGTCGATAACACCGCGGAAGTCGTGTCGTAGCCGCAATGGTATCGCTTGAGCAGGCGGTAGCACTCCATGCGGAACTGTGTGGTGATGCTGAATCTGAAGACGGTGTCCACGGTGACGCATTGAGCCCAGAGTCGGGCCTGCCATCATCCGAGTCTCCCATCGTGTATCGTCGCGGCAGACTCGGGAGCACCGGCGCGCGGGATTCCCCACCCGGGGGAAGTGTGCCATCGCAGTCAAGGCAATGGAGGTCCTTTCGTCGAGGTTTCGCGCATTCCCGCAATGCGCATCGTGACCGCCGTGACTCGGCCGACGATCGTAGCATCACCGGGGTAGCGGACATGCCGCGCTTGTCCTTGTGACTGCGGGGTCGGAACGAGAATCAACTGACTACCATGCAATTCGCACCAACTGCAAACGTAGCGATCGCGGAGTTCGAAGAAGAAGATCGGGCGGTCAAAATCGCTATGCCAATTCACCGGCGGGACCGTCCTCTGCCGGGAATCGATTTGCACAAAAGAACCGGGACGAATGATGGGGTCCAGTGTGTAATCTTGCATCCCGATGTATGCGTAAAGGGAATCGCGCCAGTCCATCTGCTGTAACAAAGCGGGGGGAACATCTTTCCAATGTTCGAATATCTTTGACACGAGGTTGGTTCGTTCGCACCGCAACCTTTCCCGGAGTTCGAGCGTTGACAAGGTGGCGCACTCGCCAAGTTCCGAGGCAGCCCCTACCAGATACGTTTGCGGAAAAACCAACGCCTTGTGATCTTTTTCGGCCTCACCAACGGGAACATCAAAGAAGGTCGCTAGTTTCTCATACTGGCGTCCGTAGATGACGCTCAGGCTGTAGAGCTTGTAGATGTTCGTTGTTAGCTTGCCCTTCTCGATGTCTGCTAGCGAAGAATGGGCAATGTAGTATTCGGAATTCTTCCTGTGTTCGGCTATGCCGCGACTCAACTCCTGCACCTGCCGAAGGGACAGGCGCAGATGCTCCCGTTCAGCTCTCAGCCGCTTACCGAACTCCAGGCTGGATAAGGCCGACATCGCACTGCCAATCCCCACAGAATTTGGCCTATGTTACCGCAAATGGTCCCTTTATCCACAAGCATAATCGATTGTTTACGAAAACACGACTAGCCGGAGATAGTTGCGAGTTATCCATGTTCGGGACTCCGACCACTGTTCTGACAGTGCGTCTCGCCCTCAGAACTGCGTATGTATCGCGTGTCGTTAAGGAATTGCCTCTGCCTGGTCGCAGTTCCGGACAGGCCACAAATAGTTGTGCCACCAAGGACAAATCCGGTTTATAGAGGATTGAATCTCTGCGAGCAGATGTCCCCGAAGGCGCCTCGGGGGAAAGGCCAGATCCAGGGCGACCACTTGTCTGGTATAAGCACGTTCCTCCAATGATCGGCGCAAACCAGAAATTC
>JANXZM010000007.1 GCA_025355505.1 Acidobacteriaceae bacterium
CCGCCCACCGTTTGCCCTGTTCTGCACCGGCCGCTAAACTAAATGTTTCGGGGTACTCATATGCTCGTCGTCATGCAAGCGCAGGCCACCGAAGATCAGGTCCGCGCCGTCAGCCAGAAAATCGAAGCGCTAGGATACCGCGCCCACCCCATGCCCGGCGCGCAACGCACCGCCATCGGAATCACCGGCAACAAAGGCGAGGTCGAATCCGGCACGCTCGAAGAAATGCCCGGCGTGCAGGAAGTCATCCGCGTTTCGAAGCCTTACAAGCTGGTCAGCCGCGACACCAAGCCCGACAACACCGTCGTCAAGTTTCCCGGCTCGCAAGTCACCATCGGAGGCCCCGACCTGGCCATCATCGCCGGCCCCTGCGGCATCGAGACTCGCGACCAAGCCTTCAAGATCGCCGAGCGCGTAGCCCGCGCCGGAGCCCGGTTCTTCCGCGGCGGAGCCTACAAACCTCGCACTTCGCCGTATTCTTTTCAGGGATTGGGCGAAGAAGGCCTAAAGATCATGGCTGAAATCCGCGACCAATTTGGTCTGCTAATCGTCACCGAAGCCGTCGATTACGAATCGCTCGACCTGGTCGACCAGTACGCCGACGTCATCCAGATCGGCGCCCGCAACATGCAAAACTTCTCTCTGCTAAAGCGCGCCGGACGCGCCCGCAAGCCCGTCCTCCTGAAGCGTGGCATTTCCGCAACGCTCGAAGAATTTCTCATGGCCGCCGAGTACATTATGAGCGAGGGCAACTACAACATCGTCCTCTGCGAGCGCGGAGTGCGCACCTTCACCGATCACACTCGCAACACGCTCGATCTAAGCATCGTCCCCGCCGTCCAGCGCCTAAGTCATCTGCCCATCATCGTCGATCCCAGCCACGGCACCGGCAAGCGCAACAAAGTAACTCCACTTTCCCGCGCCGCCGTAGCCGTAGGAGCCGATGGCCTGATCGTAGAAGTTCATCACGATCCCGACCGCGCCCTCTCCGATGGCATGCAGTCGCTATTCCCCGATCAGTTCGACGCGCTCATGCAGCAGGTTAAACAGATCGCGGCAGTGCTCGGACGCAACGTCCCAATCAAAAGCAACGTTCCTACCGAACTCACAAATTCCGCGGACTGATGTTTTGCGAAAACTCCTCTTCATCTCCGTCCTAGTCCCGCTAGTCCTGGCCGCCGGCTGGTTCTATTTTCACCAGCGAACTCTCCCCGCCTACGGCCCGCTCTACCGCGAGAATGCATACATTTCGAATGGCAGGAGCAACACGGTCAGCGTGATTGATCTGCGCAGTTTTCGCCCGGTAAGAACACTGCAGGTCGGCACTGAGCCTACCGGAGTCGCGGCTAATCCTAAGCGAAATGAAGTCTACGTTGTCAACTCCGGCTCCTCCAACGTCAGCGTGATTGATGCGGAACAGAATAAGGTTGTCGCCACCATAGGGGTTTACGGACGTCCCTACTTCATCGACGTTTCTCCTGACGGACGCCGCGCCTACGTTGCCAATTCCGGTTCCGACAACGTTTCGGTCCTCGATCTCGACCGTCGCACTGTAGCGGCCACGCTCAGCGTGGGTGGAAGTCCCGGCATGGCTCGCGTTTCGCCCGACGGTTCGACGGTTGTGGTTACCAATCGCGCCGACAACTCCGTCTCGATCATCGACACCGCGCGCCTCGCCGTGCGCTCCGCCATCAACATCTGCATTCATCCTGAAGACATCGCCATTCTGCCCGATTCCAGCAAGGCGTTCGTTTCCTGTTCCGGATCGGGCCAGGTAGCGAGCATTGCTCTTAAGAATGAAACCCAGACCGACAAACTGCTCGCGCTTCTCGATGTCGGAGAATCTCCGGTAAGCCTGGCGCTGAAACCTGACGGCGGAGAACTGGCCGCCTTTAACTTCGACGCCGGCAGCATGTCCATCATCGAGACCACGGGCAACGAAGTTTCGGGCAGCTATCTAATCGGCGCCCAGCCTACCCGCGGCGTGGTTTCGCTCGATAACTCCCGCTTATACATCTCCAACTTCGGATCGAATAACATTGCGGTCTACGACATCGACTTAGGCAAGGTCATAGCGTATCTCCCGGTAGGCGCGCATCCCGACGCGCTGGCGCTTTCGCAAAGTCAGAACTATCTGCTCGTGCTCGACTCCGGTTCCGGAGACCTGGCCGTAATTCAGAAACGCCAGCCCAAGAAGAAATTTGAGCCTTCGGAATATTCCTTGCTGACCATCATCCCCGTTGGCATGCAACCGAATCAGATCGTGGTGAAGTCGTTTCTGACAACGAAACTCACCGACGGCCAATAACGCCGCGACGGCGTTTGCTGGTGGAGCGCCGGGCGTCCCCGCCCGGCGGGACGGGCGAACCCCCCGTCTCTCCATTGGATTTCACCATTCGGCCCCAACTAGAGAAGGCGCGGCCGTTTGGCGGCGCTTTTATCCTTATCTTGACTCTATACACTGAGGAGCGGTGGATTAAGGAAGGCAAGCACGGTTAAGATTACACAGCAGAGCTGTGATCGCGAATCGAGCGCGTTTTCCACGCGACGAGCGGCCAAGGCAGTCTGAGGCTGCACCCTAGGGCAGCAGGCATAAGGCTTTGCGCAAAGATAAAGTTTACGTCGGAAATTTCGACTGGGGAGACTTCCAATGCAAAAGACTAAGCGAGCCAGATTTAGACTTGCGGGACGATCCGTTCTGGTTTTTATCGTTTTTCAGCTGAGTTTGGCGCTGGTGTTGCCCGCCGTAATAGCGGCGGAAAACTACGAAATCAGAGTGATTAGAAATGTTGAGGTGAAGATGCGCGATGGCGTGACGCTGCGCGCGGATGTTTACCGGCCGAAGGCGGAGGGCAGGTACCCGGTCCTGCTGGTGCGCACACCCTACGATAAACAGTGGATCAGCGACTTGGGCTATAGGGGGGCGGCCCGGGGATATTTGGTGATCGCGCAGGATGTGCGCGGACGGTTTGAATCGGAGGGGGAGTGGTACCCCTTCAGGTACGAGTCGGAGGACGGTTACGACACCGTGGAGTGGGCAGCGGCGCTTCCCTACGCGAATGGGAAGGTGGGAATGTTTGGCGAGTCGTACGTGGGCGCGACGCAATTCCTAGCGGCGATCGCGCACCCGCCGCATCTGGCGGGAATTTGTCCCGGCGTGACGGCGTCGAATTATCACGACGGCTGGACGTATCAGGGCGGAGCGTTCGAGCAATGGTTCAACGAATCGTGGACGACAGGTTTGGCGATAAACACCATGCGGCGGCGCGCAGAACAGAAAGCCGACGCGTTGGGCGGGACCAAGGTGCTGCCGTTGATTTCATACCCGGTGCTCGAACCGCCTTCCGCGGAAGGGCTGGCGCCGTATTTCAAGGACTGGCTGGCGCATCCGAATTTCGATGGGTACTGGAAACAATTGTCGATCGAAGACCACTACGCGCAGATCCAGGTTCCGGTCTTCAGCGCGGGAGCCTGGTACGACATTTTTCTCGGTGGCACGCTGAGAAACTATGTACGGCTGAAGACGGAAGCGGGAACGGAAGCCGCGCGCCGCGGCCAGCGGCTTGCGGTCTCCGTAGGGGGGCACGCCGGAGAATCGAGCAGCGGTAAAGTAGGAGCGGTGGAGTTTGGCAACAAATTGCCGGCGGATGCGGACGAAGCGATGCTGCGGTGGTACGACTGGCTGTTGAAGGGAGAAACGAACGGCGTCGAAAAAGAGAAGCCGGTGAAGATTTTCGTGATGGGGAGAAATGAGTGGCGTGAAGAAGACGACTGGCCGCTGGCGCGCGCGAAAAACACGAAGTATTACCTGCATTCGGCGGGCGCCGCGAACGGAATAGCCCCGAGCCGTCCGGGGCAGGCGGGAAGCGGTTCGCTGAGCACGGTGGCTCCAGCGGAGGAAAAGCCCGACCAGTACGTTTACGATCCGGGCGATGCGGTGCCGACGATTGGCGGGCCGCTGTGCTGCGATGTGCTGCCGACAGGGATTGGACCGGAGGATCAGCGACTGGCGGAGGCGCGCGGCGACGTGCTGGTGTTCACCACGCCAGCGTTGGCGAAGGACACCGAGGTGACGGGACCGGTCTCGCTGGATTTGTACGTGAGCAGCTCGGCGGTGGACACGGACTTTACTGGGATGCTCGTTGACGTCTGGCCGAATGGCTTCGCGCAGAACCTGACTAGCGGCATCCTGCGGCTGCGCTACAGGAACTCGCAGGAGAAACCGGAGCTGGCGAATCCGGGAGAGGCTTATCACATCAAGGTGGATCTCTGGGCGACGAGCAATGTGTTTCTGGCTGGGCACAAGTTGCGGCTGGAAGTCTCCAGCAGTAATTTTCCGCGGTTCGACCGGAACCTGAACACCGGGGAAGAGCAGGCGCGTGGGACGCGGATGGTCAAAGCCACGAATGTGATTTATCACGATAAGCTCCGGCCTTCGGCATTGGTGGTACCAATCCTTCCATAGAGTGAAGATTGGCACTTTCCTCTTCCTCCAGCGCTTCATCAAGATGCTCAAGGCCAGCGGGCGCGGCGGCGTGGTCATGTCGCCTGAGGGAAAATTCTACGACGCCGAAGACAAGGGAATCAGGTTCGGTCCATCAAGTGATCAATCTCGTCGAGCTTCGACATCTGTCCGTGCCTTATCCTCAGCTTGAAAAGCAGAATGGAGTCGTAGTGAAGCTTCATGGGGTCGAAGCCGAAACCCTACGCCTCGCCACTCTCTACCCGCGCAAGCTGGCTGCGCTGGAGGCGTTGAAAAAGTCGCTCCTGCACCAGGCCCTCACCGGCGAACTGTAAAGAAGCACAGATGCAACACCGCGCCACATGTAGAGCGGACACTGCTGTCCCAGTCCACTCATGAGTTTAGTTTTGCATCTACGAGGAAGGTCAAAAGCAACGTCAAAGGCGGCGGACAGAAGTGTCCGCCCTGCATAAAGACTCTATGAACGGCGCCGAAACCAGAGCCGAGCATATTGATCCCGCGCTGAAAGCGGCGGGCTGGGGCGTCGTCGAGGGCAGCCGCATCCTGCCTTCTGGCACCCGGGCGGCACGCCCACGTCCGCACAGCAGTTCATGGAGTCACTGTTTGGTAGACGGCCGGAGTTCTTGAAGGATGAGGCCGAGCTGCGCTCGACTAGGACAGCCGGGGGGCGGCTGTGCCTACGCAAGCTCGGACGGGCGAGGACGCCCGTCTCTCCATGAACTATTTGATCGCGCACAAGTTGTGAGCGTATTGACAGCCTGCCCGTTGTAAAATCAACGATTACCGAATACTGCACCATCCTTATTTATGCCACAGGAAGACAAACCTCTCCCTCCCGCGCGCGAAGAGCGTTACGACGCGCAGCGCATCGAGCAGAAATGGGCTGCGCGCTGGCAGAGCGATCCGTCGCTGTATGCCGCCGAGGCTCACCCTACGAAGCCGAAGTATTACGTTTTGGAGATGCTTCCCTACCCTTCGGGCGCGCTGCACATGGGACACGTCCGCAATTATTCGATTGGGGATGCGCTGGCGCGCTACAAGTGGATGAACGGCTATAACGTGCTACATCCCATGGGCTGGGATTCGTTCGGGCTGCCGGCGGAGAATGCGGCGATCAAGAACAACACTCCGCCGAAGGAATGGACGCTGGCGAATATCGCGGCCATGAAGGTGCAGATGAAGCGCCTCGGCTTCGCGTACGACTGGTCGCGCGAGGTTACTACCTGCCTGCCGGAATACTACCGCTGGAATCAGTGGTTCTTTCTGAAGCTCTACGAAGCGGGATTGGCTTATCGAAAGAAGAGCAAGGTGAATTGGTGTCCGCAGTGCGCTACGGTGCTGGCGAACGAGCAGGTTGTGGGCGGGATGTGCTGGCGGCATGAGGACACTCCCGTCGAGCAGCGCGAATTGGAACAGTGGTTTTTGCGGATCACGAAATACGCGGACGAGTTGCTGCGCGATATTGAAAGCTTGCAGGGGTGGCCGGAAAAAGTTCGCATTATGCAACAGAACTGGATTGGACGCAGCGAAGGCACGCTGGTGGATTTCGATCTGGGTGGAACGGTGGGGCCGGCGGGATCGACGATCACGGTGTTCACTACGCGCGTGGATACGATTTATGGCGCGACTTCGGTGCAGTTGGCGCCGCAACATCCGATTGTGGTGGACATGATCTCCCGCAATGCGGAACTGCGCGCGCAAGTGCAAGAGTTGATCGCGGAGCAGCGCCGGGCTAAAGAAGCGGGCGATATTGGCGCCATCGAGAAGCATGGCGTGTTTACCGGGCGCTATGCAAAGAATCCGTATAACGGCGAAGCGGTGCCGGTGTGGGTGGCGAACTACATCCTGATGGATTACGGCACGGGCGCGATTATGAGCGTGCCGGCGCACGATGAGCGCGATTACGAATTTGCCGAGAAGTACAAGCTGCAAATTCGGTTGGTGATTTTGCCGGCTAGCATCGATCCGGAAGAAACGATGACGGCGCCGCCGCTTCCGTTTACGTCGGCGTACGGGATTCTGGTGAACTCGGGCGAGTTCAGCGGGCTGAGCTGCGAGAATGCGATTAAGGCGATGACGGCGCGCGCCGTGGAAAAAAACTTTGGCAAGGCGACCGTCACCTTCCGCTTAAAAGACTGGGGCATTTCGCGGCAGCGCTATTGGGGCACGCCGATTCCGGTGGTGTATTGCGAGAAAGATGGTGTGGTGCCGGTGGCGGAAAAAGATCTGCCGGTGATTTTGCCGGGCAACGTGCCGATCACGCTTGCGGGCGGGTCGCCGTTGATGAATGTGCCGTCATTTCTGAATACGACTTGTCCGAAGTGTGGCGGGCCGGCTCGGCGCGAGACCGACACCATGGATACGTTTGTCGATTCGTCGTGGTACTTCTATCGCTACGCCGACGCGCAGAATGACAAGGCTCCGTTCGACAGCGCAAAGATCGCTTACTGGTTTCCGATCGATCAGTACATTGGCGGGGTGGAGCATGCCATTCTCCACCTTATTTATTCGCGTTTCTGGACGAAGTTCATGCGCGACATGGGGCTGGTGAAGAATGATGAGCCCGCGGCGCGGTTGTTCACGCAGGGGATGGTGATCAAAGACGGCGCGAAGATGTCGAAGAATCTTGGGAACGTGGTGTCGCCGGATGAGATGGTGGCGCGCTACGGGGCGGATGCGGCGCGGTTGTACAGTTTATTCGCGGCGCCTCCGGATCGCGATCTTGACTGGCAGGAATCGGGGATTGAAGGGATTCAGCGGTTCATGGGGCGGGTGTACCGGTTCTACTTGCGCAACCCTGCTGTAGAGACGCGGCTTGCCGCGTCTTCCGCGGCGGATATGGCGTACGCCGAGACGGGGCAAGCCCCGTCTCTACAGACGGAGGCTCGCGGCATTCAGCGCAAGCTGCACCAGACCATCAAACGCGTTAGTGATGATTTTCAGGGGCGCTGGCATTTCAACACCTGCATCGCGGCCATCATGGAACTGGTGAATGAGATTTATGGCGCGGAAGAGGCGATTGTTGGTGGGCGAGTTCCAGCTTCGTTGATCCTGGACGTGCAGCGCAAGATCGCGCTGCTGCTGGCGCCGATGGCGCCTTATCTGGCGCACGAGTTGTGGGAGATGGCGGGCGAGAAGAGCAATCTGCTGAAAGCTCCATGGCCGAAGTACGACGCGGCGCTGGCGGCCGAGGACGAGATTGAGATTCCCGTGCAGGTTAATGGAAAGTTGCGCAGCGTGGTGGTTGTGCCATCTGGGGCCAGCGAGGATCAAATCAAGCAGGCAGCGCTTGCCGATGAAAAGGTGCGCGCGGCGATCGCCGGGAAACAGGTGGCGAAGGTCATTGTGGTGCCGAAGAAGCTTGTGAATATTGTGGCGCGATGAAAGTGCGATAACCACAGGAGCACAGAGGACTTCGCTTTCCCCCGTGCTCCTCTGTGTACCCTGTGGTTAAGGTTTTGGTTCTGTTTGCAACTGTGGCATCAATCTGAGAGACTCATCCGTGGAAACCCAATCCATCGTTGTACTCGACTTCGGGGCGCAGTATTCGCAGTTGATTGCGCGCCGTATCCGCGAACAGAAGATATTCTCGGTCGTCCTGCCGTTTAACGCCAGCCTGGAAGAAATTCGCAGCTACTCTCCGGTGGGGATCATTCTGTCGGGCGGGCCGTCGTCGGTGTACGACAAAGATGCGCCGCTGGCCGATAAGAGTGTCTTCGATCTCGGCATCCCCGTGCTTGGCATCTGCTACGGATTGCAGTTCATGGTGTACGCGCTGGGCGGGAAAGTTCGTCCCGCCGCAAAGCGCGAGTACGGGCATGCCAAAGTCGAGATCCAGGAATCCGACTCGCAACTTTTTCAGGGACTGCCCAAACTGCTCACGGTCTGGATGTCGCATGGCGATGAGGCCGAAGAGCTGCCTCCAGGCTTCCGGCTGACGGCGAAAACTCCTAACGCTGTTGCGGCCATTGAAAACGCTGAGCGCAAGATGTGGGCGGTGCAGTTTCATCCCGAGGTGCATCACACGCCGCTTGGCACCGACATTCTGCGCAACTTCGCGCTTGGCATCTGTGGAGCGAAGGCGTCGTGGACTCCGCAGCATTTTATTGATGCAACCGTGGCGCAGGTGAAGCAGCAGGTTGGCAACGGGCGCGCGATTTGCGGACTTTCTGGCGGAGTGGATTCTTCCGTCGCGGCGGTGTTGGTGGATCGTGCCATGCGCGACTCGTCCGGAAAATCGCGGCTCACGTGCGTGTTCGTCAACAATGGCGTGCTGCGGAAGAACGAGTTCGAGAAAGTTCAGCAGAACATGCGCGACAATCTCGGACTGCACCTGATTGCGGTCGATGCCACCGATCGGTTTATGCGGAAGTTGGCGGGAGTGACCGATCCGGAGACGAAGCGCAAGATCATCGGCAACGAGTTCATCGAGGTCTTCGACGACGAAGCCAAGCGCATCGAGAAAGAAGAAGGCGAAGTCGAGTGGCTGGTGCAGGGGACGCTCTATCCCGACGTGATCGAATCGCGCTCGGTGCGCGGGCCGTCGCAGATCATCAAGTCGCACCACAACGTGGGTGGACTGCCCGACAAGATGAAACTCAAGCTGATCGAGCCGCTGAAAGATTTGTTTAAAGATGAGGTGCGGCGGATCGGACGCGATCTCGGCATGCCCGAAGACATTCTGCAGCGGCAACCTTTCCCTGGACCGGGTCTTGCGGTGCGCATTTTGGGTGAAGTGACTAAAGACCGCGCCGACCTGCTCCGCGACTGCGACGAGATCGTGGTGGGTGAGATCAAGAAGGCTGGGCTGTACCAGAAAATCTGGCAGTCGTTCGCTGTTCTCTTGCCGGTGATGTCGGTGGGCGTGATGGGCGACCAGCGGACTTATGCTTACACCTGCGCTGTCCGCGCCGTGCATTCGGAAGATGGCATGACCGCCGACTGGGTTCCGCTGCCGTATGAGGCGCTGAAGGAGATTTCGAATCGGATCGTGAATGAGGTGCGCGGGGTAAACCGGGTGGTATACGACATCACTTCGAAGCCGCCTGGGACGATTGAGTGGGAGTAAGAATCGTGTAGCGCGGACACTCCTGTCCGCGCAGACCTCGCACGGCAAATAGACTGCCTTGTCCTTCCCAAACTGGTACGGCTCTCAGAGCGGTCAAAAATAAATTTCCGTTGCCAGTCAGGGCGACACTGGAAATTTCCTCGATGTTTACTGGTTAGTACCGGTACCCCCCCGGCTTTGCCTAACAACTCGCTTTTGCCCAATAAGTCCATATCATGCCCAAAAAGTCAGCACGTCGCGCACTTGCGAAGAAACTCCAAAAGCCTATTCCAATCCTGCGTGTCAATGAGAGATTCGCCCTTGTGCCAGCACAAGGTAAAGCATGGATGGCCGCCGATATTATCCGTTGTAGCCTTCCAGCAAAAACTCTCCCGTTCCTCGATTGCGACATACGCGCACTTCACTCCCTTATCGCGCAAACGGCTGAAATTGTTTTTGATTGTTTCAAGAGTAGACTTTCCAAAAGACCCCATTTTCTTTATCTCAAGGGCGGCGGCTACTTGCTTCGGTTCGTACACAAGACCGAACTTCGGCTCTTGAGCACTATAGGGAATAACGAGGTCAATTTCGAGTGGGATGCCCTGAATGTAAACATCCCGTGCCGATGTAGAAATTCCTTCTTCAGCAAGGAACTTCTTCACAAGTTCGGCGGTCACTGCCCCTGCGAATTTCCGGCACGTTACATGGAAGCCTTCACTTGCTTCTCTGACTTGTGTA
>JANXZM010000031.1 GCA_025355505.1 Acidobacteriaceae bacterium
CGTAACCTATGACAGTCGGGAGCCGCTAACTTTCAACGGAGTTCCGGGCAATCTCATCACCCGAGCCAACAATTTTTCCGTCTATCGTGCATACAACCCAATCGTTTCGATTCTCCCTCTCGTTTGTGCCCCAGCTAACGATGAAGTCGGCCTTCTCCTGAATCCATGTAACGTCGATTGCTGGGCATTCTTTCACCAAGTTGTACGCAAACTCTGCTTGACCGAGCGGGACAACAAGCACGGGTTTCTTTTGCGCGTACACGTTCATTGACCAAGCGCACAACAGGATTGCCAAACAAATCTTTTTCATAAAGCTCCCTCCTACCTTCCCTCCACAGTTGACTCCGATTGCCTTCTCTGCGCAATTCGAGCCTACACCTTTCGAAGGCTCCAATGGCGGTAGCAACTGCTGGCCTCAGACAACGAGGAAATAATTGGGACAAGGCGGATCCGGCACACGTTCCTCACGCGGCTTGGGGAGAGCGGCTGCGACGCGTGGACCCTTGCACGAATCGCGGGACACTCCAACATCAGCATCTCGCAAAGATATGTTCACCCTTCCGAGGATGCAGTGCTAAATGCGCTTTCACGTCTGAGTGGGCACAATTCTGGGCACAGCTTCGAAAACGTGATCCCTGGAACGTCCGGGGAACTGTTGCTAAGCACCGCTAACCGTGAGGGTTAGATGGTGGGCGCGGTAGGAATCGAACCTACAACCTACTGATTAAGAGTCAGTTGCTCTGCCAATTGAGCTACGCGCCCACAGCGAACGGCAAGGTGGGGACAAACTTCGATTATAGCATCGGATCTACGCGGTTTTGTGCGCGGCTATTCGGCCGAAAATCTAGTGAACGCTTGCCTTCTTTTACAATGACAGTGCAACTTTCCGGGCTACGGCGGGTTTGGGTTTTCTGGAGAAGAGATTTTATGAGATGGAACAAGACTGTACTTGCAACGCTGCTGGCCGGGGTCATTATCTCGGCGGCGATTGCCCAAAACGCCACCGCGCAGATTCCGGTCCGCCGGCCGTCAACCGGAACTGGGCCAACTACCAGAGCTCCGCGGCAAGAACCTTGCTGGGAGGTCGCGGGCGTTTCCAGATCGGCGTTGCAGCAACGTCGAGGGATTGCCCAGCAGGCGCGCCATGAAGTTGAGGCGGTGTGCGCGAACTCATCGCTCTCGATACAGCAAAGGCGGCAACAGATGCAGCAGATTCATCAGCGGGAACGGCAGGAAATCGACGGCATCATTTCACCGGCGCAGCAGGATGCGATGCGTACCTGTCAAGAGCAGCACCACGGAGGCGGGCACGGAGGCGGCGGACATCTCGGAGGCGGGCACGGCGGACCCTGCGGCGAGATGACGGTTGGGCACAAGGCTCATCCGATGGAGGAGGACGAAATGCCTGCGAATGAGGCGGCTAAGCCCAATTGAATTTGGGCGGGGCTGGAATTCGAGAACCAGGGTGGGTTTGACCGCAGCGTAATCCCGCCGCGGTGCGCGGGGGATTACGCTGAGGCGGCTTCGCGGCTTTGCTCCGCTACGGCAGGGTTCGAAGCGGAACTTGGTTTGCGAATCGGCAGAACCTCTGCGTGAACCGGCGCTCGCCGCTCAATTCTTCCGATGACCGGTCTGCCGGGAGCGCCAGTCGCTGGCATGGACACGAACCTGTTGTCGCTCCACAGATCATCAATCAAGCGGCGTTCCCGCGGACGCAGCACTTGCTGAGGCAGCGAGGAAAAATTACGGAACGTCCATAGCAGATACACACGTTGCAAAAGATTCAGATGCAAGTATCGAGGCCCGATCGGCGTGTCCAGTTGAAGAACGCCATCGGTAAGTTTTTCTAACCACATGACCTAGTCCACCCGGGAAAGACGGGGAATTCCGCCTATGCACTTAAAGTGGGCCATTATTGCACTAGGGACGGGGCATTGGGAAGCAATCTTTTTATCTGACGGGACAAATTATTTACGCTGCCTGGATCAAGTTGAGAAAGGGCAGCCGATGGCGGTCTGCCTTTGAGCCCGGCGTTGAGCACGATCCACTGACCCTCAGCTAATTTCGGGCAAGAAATCGATGCGGTCGATGGTAGCGGCAACGCCCATACCCTTGCCGTCCGATTCCTCGACCCGCACCACTGATGCCTGGCAGAGCGTCCATCCGCCGGGGCCCAATCCCATGCCGGGAGGAAGCATGATGACCAGTTCCAGCTTCGAGCCCGCTTTCATCCCTGACTCGGAATAGAGAAAGATGCCCGACGAACTCAGATCGCGAGTCAAGCCCTGGTGCTCACTACCCTGATGACGCACCTTGACGGGGACGCTAACTGGCAGGCGCTGGCCTGAACGCCTTTCCGTAGAAGTAGTTTTCTCAGTCATATGCTGTGGAAGTGTAACCCAGTTTGAGGGAAAGGTGGGAGGCGGAAGCTATTGGTAAAACTTTTTACGCCAAAAAAACGCTCCTCCCGCAACGTTCGCGGGAGGAACCGGGGAAGAAATTTTGTGTGTTTTAGAAAATGATCTTCAACGCAAACTGCGTTCCGCGCGGTCCACCACCACCAAGGAACGGGTTGCCGATGCCTACGTCGCCGGTGGCGGTAACGATAGTGGGGCTCGTCGGATCGGTAATGAAATTCGGCAAATTTGGGTTTGCGAAATTCGGGTGGTTGAGAACGTTAAAGAACTCGGCCCGGAACTGCAGCGTCAACCGCTCGGTCAATAAAGTATTCTTAAATACCGACAGGTTGATTTCCTTGAACGCTGGTCCTCGCAGAGCGTTACGTCCGAGGTTGCCAAAATGACGGGTGCCCGGGACACAGTTCGTATCGGCGGTTCCGCCGACAAGAGTACAGGGCACCGCAAAAGCAGTGAGGTCAAGGAAGTTGTTCGGCGCCCTTCCATACACTATCTTTCCCACCACATCGGGCCGGTCAAAGCCTTGCCCCGCGCCCGAATAGTCGCCTTCGAAGTTATAGTTCAGCTGGAAGGGCTGGCCATCCTGAAGATTCACTACGCCATCCAACCCCCAGCCGTTCTTGAGCTTCGCCATGCTGCCACCCATCTTGGGAAGTTCGTATCCGAAATTCCAGGTGAAGCGGCGGCGGATGTCAAAGTTCGAATTCCCTCGGTCCAAATTGGGCCGGGTGCTGTCTTGCGGCTGCGCCGCATTGGGGACGAAGTCCTCGCTGTCACTCGCGTTATCAATAGAGTGGGACCAAACGAAGTTGACTGCGGAGGTTAGCCCACGCCAGTTGTTCAATCGCAAGCTGGATTGAATTGCGTGATAGTTAGAACTGGCCGTGGATTCCTCCTGGTTGATATAGAAGAGATTGGGATTGGGAAAGTTTCGGGGTACGCCGTAGGAGAGAATAGTATCAGCCGCCAGATCAGCCGCAGTGATTTGCGCCTGGCTAGGCTGGTTGATGTCGCGGAAGCGGAAAAGCTTTGTGCCTCTGGCACCAACGTATCCCACCTGAACGAACGCTTTGCCGAATTGCTGCTGCACGTTGAGGTTGAAATTCTGGGTATAGGGTGTGCGGATATTCTTGTCGGTGCCGAAAAAGTCTCCCAACCCAGAAAAACCTGCGAAGACGGGTGTGGTCGAGTTGAGTGGCCCCGGGTTCGCACCGGCGGACTGGATCGCTCCGGGACCAAAGGAAGTATAGGCCGGCCCGGGACAAAACGCGCAGTTGTATGGCACATGGCCCAGGAAAATATCCTGCGCGAAGGCATCATAGAACAAGCCCCAACCGCCACGGACAACGGTCCTGCCTTTGCCGGTCACGTCGTAAGCGAAACCGATGCGTGGAGCAAAATTATTGAGATCCTTGTTATAGAGTTGACCAGCGGGAACCACGTCCGCGACAGTCGGATCGAACCGATAGAACAGCTTGTTCTTCTCTCCGACGACGCCGAAATAATCCCAGCGCATGCCATAGTTCACCGTCAGACGAGGGGTCCAGCGGAAGCTGTCCTGAATGTAGAACCCGTGGTTGTTTTCGAAGGAATGCCGCTTGCTGTTGCCCTGCGTTATTTTGCCGCCACTCGGAAAACCTTCGAGGAAGGTCGAAAGGTCGGGAAAGCTCAGCTTGCCCCGAAATGTGTTGTCCTGCACCAACTGGATCGTGGTGCGGCGAAACTCATACCCAAACTTAATATCGTGCCGTCCCGCTTTCCAGGAATAGTTGTCAATGAAATGCCAGTTGGAATCCACTCGCGACCGTGGAACGGAGTTGGTAGCACCAATGACCGAGAAGCTCGCGAGCGAAATCTTCGGCAAGCCGAAGTCAAACGGTGAGGTGACACCGGTGTCCAGGCCAATCGACGCGGGGTTGAAGTTTTTATCTTCAGGGAAGAAGCCTTCGACGAACCGGTTCCATCCCAAACGCGCTTCATTCACCTGGTTGGCATTCACTACCTTTACGTAGGAAAGCGAAACCAACTGCACGCGCGTCGGAGTGGTGGTATTGAAACCGGGAAGGAGTCCACCGGCCAACTGGGCGAACGGGAAACTCTGATCGCTGTCGCCAAAATAATAACGGCCCGTCAGCAGATTGTTCGAGTTGAAGTTGCGATCCAGCTTGCCAATGAAGCTATCCACGCGGTTGCTGAAACGGGTGGAAACGGCAAGGTTGTTGACTCCTCCCACGCATCCGATATCGTACCCCTGCCCCCCTAGACTAGGAGTAAAGGACGGGTCCGGTTTGTTTGGCGTCGGCCACGGATTCCGCGCCAGCAGAGCCGCGATCACCGAATTCGGTGCGCCGTTGGCGACCTCATCCGCCGCAATCTGCCTTGGATCCGGCACGCAACTCGTGCCCGACTGGGCGCCCGACTCCCGCTGCCCTTCGTAGTTCACGTAGAAAAAGGTCTTGTCCTTGACGATCGGACCGCCGAGTGAACCACCAAACTGGTTGTTATGAAATGGATCCTGAGACCCGACACTATTGAAAAAGTTGCGGGCGCCGCCGACCGAACTGGTGCGGTTGAACTCCAGCAGCGACCCATGCAACTTGTTCGTGCCGCTCTTGGTCACAATATTGATGACCGCGCCCGAATTTCTGCCGTACTCCGCCTCGTAGTTCGAGAGCACTCGCAGTTCGGACACAGCGTCAATCGGCAGAATCGTTGCCGGATCGCCGAACACGCCCGCCTCGTTGATGGCCGGATCGTTACGGAAACCGTCATTCATATCGGTGCCGTCGAGCAGGAAGTTGTTAGCGCGGCCACGCGATCCGTTCATCGAAAAAGTTCCGAACGAACCGGGGGAATCCGAAATCTGGTCAGGAGAACCGGCCACACCGGGATTCAAATAAATGAGCTTGGTGTAGTCGCGACCGTTGACGGGGATGTCAGCGATCGTCTGACTGGTCAGCGTGCCGCCCAGTTCGGCGGAGGTAGTCTCGATGTTGCTGAGTTCCTCGCCCGAGACTTCCACGCGCTCCGACACCTGCCCGGTCTTGAACGCGACATCCACTCTGCGTTCGGTGGCCACGTTCACTTCGACGTTGTTGGTGACCGCGGTCTGGAACCCAGTCAGCGACAAAGTCACCGAATATGTCCCGATGGGCAACTCGGGCACGTTGTAGCTGCCATCCGCGCTGGTGACGGTCGAGCGCTCCAGGCCCGTGGCCACGTTGCGCACTTTGACCGAGGCTCCAGCAACATAGGCTCCGGAAGGATCGGTCACGGAGCCAAGGATTGTCCCACGAAATGTTTGGCCCACGAGCATGGCCGTCGAAAGCAGAACAAACACCACCAATAAGCGCAGTTTCATTGCCGGTTCTCCTTAGTCGTCGCAGGCGCTGGAACAGACCGACGCTCCGCGAGAAGCAAATGCAGTTCCACTTGGGGTTCGCGGAATTATAAACGAGTGTGGGCGAAAGAGCAGTGCTGAACTTCACAATCGGGGTTGGTAGAAAGGGATCGGTGCGGGAATCTGGGTTGCGGGACACAACGGAGAGGCCGCAGAAAACGTGGATGGAGCGCTGGGAGCAATCGCTGAAAGTGTTTGGAATTACAGATTGCGGATCTACAGGTTCTAGAAGGCATTCTGCGGAAAAAGTTTTGGTCTGAGCTGCGGAGAGGTCTCAGCGACTAAAGCCGTTGAAATAAGCCAGTTATTGCAGTACCGAAGCGCTGCGCCACCCAAGATCAGGTGCAACATCGGGCGCACATTTTAGCTTGAAGAAATCAGAGTCAAAGGCAGCGGACAGGAGTGTCCGCTCTACACAAGGCAAAAGGAAATACTAGAAGCTGAAGGCCACGCCGCCGCGCACCGAGCGGGCCGATTGCACCAGATAGAGAGTGCGTCCGTCGCGTCCAAGCACGGGCACATAGCCCTGCGCCAGAAGATTTCGCAGGTCCATGAGAATTTCCATGTGTCCCGCGAGGAAGCTGGCTGGAATCGGTTGCCGTATATAGAGGTTTAAGTAAGGATCGGACTGGCCCGCCGAACTATTGAACATGTCAACGGGCGTCAGCGGGCGGCCGCCCGTGTAACGATAGGAGGCGATCCAGCGCGTCTTTGCCTTGGGCAAAGTTCCGCTGAACTTCGCTGCCACAGACTGACGCCGCTCGGTGCGAATCCACTCTCGTGCGTCCTGCAGTTGAACGTCGGGGCGTGACAGGTCGAGCACGCCTCCGTAGGAATAATCCAAGGTTGCGGTTAGATCGGAGTACAGCTTCCGCTGCAGCACCACCCGCAGCCCCCGCGTGGCAAAATCGTTTCCCTGATAACTGAAAGTCCCAGAGTAGAGATCGGGCAGCACGTCACCCGATTCGGCGGTCATTTCGCCAACGCCGGTAAGGACCGGATCGATGATGCTGTCGGAGTAGACTGCGACCTGCAAGTTGGTCTTGCCGATGCGTTGGGAGATGGAAACTTCCTGGTGATGGGCGCGCTCGACCGCCGGCAAAAATCCCGTGATGCTCATGCGCGGCGCAGTTTCACTCAGGTCCGACGAAGCGGAATCGACACGATCGTCTTCTGAACGGCCGTCGCCCATACGATCTTCGGGTCCCCTATTCGGGACTGAACTGGCGTATTGATATTCGAGCACGGTGTTGGGGGTGATGTGGAGATCGGCGGACCCGAAGGGCTTGAAGGCGTGTACGCGGCCCATAAACTGGATCGTCTGCAATTCACTGCCGAGCTTCATCTCCAGCTTGTTGCCCAGGACGATGCGATCGGAACTGGTGAGCGATAGCGCCTGCAGGGTGGCGCCGGGCATGGTGTTGAGATCGGGCGAGTGTAGCCTGAGGGCGGTAATCGCCACCGAAGGTTCAAAAACGCCGTTGAACCGGTTGGTGTAGGTGGTTCGCAGTACCGCGGCCGGGATGCCCTGTCCGTCGGCGGCATAGCCGAGGTTGCCGTTGAATCGCACGGTGCCGCTGGAGAGCAAGGGATGCTCGACGGCAAATCCAGCACTCATGTCGGAACTGCCGAACCCCTGTCCCGGCGATCCGGCCAGGAAGATCAAGCTGCCTTTCAATTCGCGATCAGCGGCTAACTCGCCGCTCTGCGCCACCACGGCAGTGCCATCAGGAAGCACGCGAAGGATAGGACGGTTGGCAACCGAGCGCAAGGTCCACTTCCAGTCGTCATCGTCCACCGGACCACGAAGCGGAACCAGTTGGATGGCCTCGTAGAGCGTGGTCAAGGTGACATTCACCATCAGCCTGGCGCCGGCGCGCACGCCGATTTTCTCGCGCAGGGTCGGCAGGAACGCAGGCGCGCTCACCTTGACGCTATAAGTTCCGGGCAGCAGAATGGCCACGGAGTAGAAGCCACGATCGTCGGTGAAGACCTTCAGGGCATGGGCGGCCGAACCGAGTATTTCCACCGCCGCACCCATTTGCGGCGCGCCGCTGCCATCGCGAACGTATCCGGATATCGCACCCGAGATTGTGCCAGCGGCAGTTCCGGACCATGCCGGAAGAGCCACGCTCATGACGAGGCTAATGACGACTACGAGGAACCCGAGCTTTCGAAACATCTCGCCCACCACCTCTGGGGACCAGGCAGCAGCTTACTCGACGGCGAAGGTTGCCGTCGGATCCACCATCTGCTTGGAAAGGTTGTCGTTCACTTTGATCTCGATCTTGTACATGCCCGGCTGCAGGTTGGCGGCGGAAAGGGTCTTCTGCAGCGTGACCTGGTCGCCTACATTGCCCATAGTTTCTGTGGACTCGACGGTATGGATGACGGCCTTGTTGTTGGCGTCGGTCACATTGTATTCGATTGTGGCGGAAGGCTTGTGGGTTTTCTCGTCGACGCTGAGATTGTAAACCTGCATCCAGAAATTCATCTTCTGATTGCGTTTGAACAAGATTGGCTTGCCATCGGAAGGCGCGACGCGCGGGCGCACTTTTGTGGTGCCGATCACGAAATTGCCGGTGCCAACATTCTTGGTCGCGACCGGTTCCATCTGGTCGGCAATGATGAGCGTAGAGCTGCTCAACTTGTCCTCGCTGAAGTCCGGAATGGTGATGGCATGGCTCCAAGTGCCGGTGCGATCACCGTTGACGTCTTTAACCGCGATGTCCAGGCGGTAGCGATTCTGGCTGATGCGCAGCGGGAGCGCTTTCCAGTACACCGAAGAATTTTCGGCGGTCTTGGGCAGCAGTTCGGCGGGCACATCGACCTGGACGGTGTCTTCAAAGGTTTGCACGATCTTGCCGGTGAGGGTGGTCACGCGCCCGAAGATATTGACGGTGCCGCGCTCGACGCCGTCCTTGTTCTGGAAGGTCACGTCGCGGTTCTTGATCTGAATGGTGACCGGGACCAGCACGGTGTCGCTGGTCACCTTCACAAAATCCGCTCGCACGTCAAACGGCATCAGGTTGACGCTGATCTTGTGGCTGACCACTTCTAGCAGGTCCTTGAACTTGACTGCGGGCGCCGCCTGCAGCTTGGCAAACTGTTCCAGGCGGTCGAATTGCTTGGACTGCAAATCCTTGTTGAACGGTGAGCTGCCCAACTGCTCGATGCCGCCGTTGGTGAAGCGGCTCGCCTTGCTCGACATACCCAACTGCTCGTACATCGTCAGTCCGGCATTTGGGGTGTACTTCAGGGCGTCTTTCTCGGAGCGGTCCATGGTCATGTGATAGTCGCCGCACATGCAGGTATCGACGAACTCGATGATCACTTCCTGACCGATCCCTTCGAGGTAGCGATAGCGCCAGGTTTCAAACGGAAAAGTGGAAGTCTCGCCGCCGCCTTCTTCCTGAGGGCGCTCGTAGCTGCCACCGGAGGGATGGGAGTCGATCTCATCGGCCGGCCCAAACACGATGTAAATGCGGCCGCGATCCGCCTTCCAACCGGGAATGCCAGCCGCGTAGTGCTCGTTGGCATAGGCGATACGGCGGTAGTGCTCTTCTTTAAACTCGTTCTCTTCGGTGTCGGGCGTGGGATCGCGGCGCTGCCAGAAGGCCTCGATGAACTGGTCGCGCTCTTCGTCGTTGGAGAGCTGCATGAAGGCGGATTTCTCTTCGTCGGTGATGATCCACCGCACGTCTTCGTCCAGCCACTTGCGATAAGTCTTGCTCAACTCAATCTTGAGCGCCTTGGCGTTGGCCTTCCTCTGTTTTTCGGGGATCTGGCGCTTGAGGGGGTCGGTCTGGCTTGGCTCGGAGCCCTTCGCGTCCTTGTCCTGCGCTTGGGAAACGGCGGCGAACCCCAGTGCCAACACAGCCGCCAGCACCCCAACCGAGCAACGATTTCGAAAACCTGCGAAGAACATAGAAGAGGCTACCTCACGAAAGACGTCCGTTGCTTAATTCTATGTTCATTGGATACAACAAGGCAAGAAGAAGTGGCTTGTCGACACAAAGATTTTCTGCCTGCAACCGCTTCTTTTAAATCCTTATAACAGATGGTGGTGAAACGTGGATTCAAAAACCAGCGCCTGAAGGCTCGTTGATACGAATGCACTTGCGGCACGCCCTGGAGGCGTGCCCTGATACGAATCTTACTTGGACCACGGGCGGTTAAGAGGACGTTTCGACCTGCGGCTGCGGAAAGCGGAGTCGGCGGATGGGGAGGCCACTTCTCGCGCTTTTCGAGAAGTGGCGCACCCCCGGTTATTTCGGTCAATGTTAGAAGATAGACTTTTGATTCGAAGTCTGTGATGCCGGTACATGGTTGGATGTGGTGAAGAAGATCAAAGACCCCGCGCAAGCGGAGCTTGGACGGGGCACCCTTTAGAGTTTGAAAAGGTAAGGTGGGCCTTCCGGCCGCCCAAACACTGGGCACGATATAATGAATCGCGGCGTACGGGTCCGGTTTGTAACCGGAGCCGCGACGAAATGGAAAGAGAGCTGTTTCCCGGGAATTCGGGAACTTTATAACATGGCTGAACGTAGCTGTGAATGGGCAACGGCGGTGCGTTTTCGCGGTTTTATAACCAGAACCGGGCGTCAGGATGGTCATGAAGGCTGGGTTATCAAGACTTTGCTATGAGGACCTGGAAAAAAGTATTGATCGGGGTGGGCGGGACCCTGGTGCTCGGCATCATCGTGGCCGTCACGGTTTACCAGAGTCGAAAGAACCTGGTGACGGTGCAGACCGGGAAAGCCCAGAAGCAGAACCTGGCCTCGGTAGTCAGCGCTTCGGGTGAAATCAAGCCCAAGACCTACGTCAACATCGGCGCCAATGCCTTCGGCAAGATCATCAAGCTGCACGTCAAGGAAGGCGACCGGGTAAAGAAGGGGCAGTTACTGGCGCAACTGGAGAACGTGCAGTCTTCGGCCGACGTCAAGGCCACTTTCGCATCCGTGCAAGCGGCTCAAACCGACTCCGTCGCGTCCGATGCCGGATTGAAGACCTCGCTCGCCGACCTCAACCGCGCCAGGTCCGACGCCGCCCACGCCAAGCTCGACTGGGACCGCGCTCAGGGTTTGTACAGCGCAGCCCTCATCGCCAAGCAGGATTACGACGTGAAGAAAGCTGCATGGGAATCTGCCGACGCGGGACTCGCCCAAGCCGAGGCTCGCGTGGCACAAGCCAAGGCGCAGAAAGATTCGATGGACAAGCACATCACGCAGAATCAGGCGAACCTGACACGGGTTTCCGATGTGCTGGAGAAAACCACGTACGCGGCGCCCTATGACGGCGTAATCACCAATCTTCCCGTACGTGAAGGCGAGACGGTAGTCATCGGAATCCAGAATTCACCCGGGAGCACTCTGATGACGCTTGCCGACATGTCCGTGATCACGTCCGAGGTGAAGGTGGACGAGACCGACATCGTCAACGTGCATCTCGGCCAGCTCGCGGACGTGACCATCGACGCCATCCCCCACAAGGTGTTCCACGGCATCGTCAGCGAAATCGGGAACAACGCGATCGTGCGCTCGACCGGTGTAGCTACGTCTCAGGCGGCCTCGACCAGCGAAGAGGCTAAAGACTTCAAAGTGGTGGTGACGCTGACCGATCCGCCGGCGGACCTGCGCCCCGGGCTCTCCTCGACTGCCAAGATCACGACCGCGACCCGCAGCGGCGCGCTCAGCATTCCCATTCAGGCGCTCACCGTCCGCACGCAGGCCGATCTGGCGCCCAAGGATGCGGGGGGAAGTTCTGTACAGGCCTCCAGCGCTCCCGCCGAAGCATCGAAACAAAAAGAAGAAGTGCAGGGCGTGTTCGTGATCCGCAACAAGAAAGCGGAGTTCGTTCCGGTCGATACCGGGATCAGTGGCACCACCGATATCGAAGTTACCAGGGGCTTGCAGGAGGGTGACGAAGTAATCACCGGGAGTTACAAGGTTTTACGCACTTTGAAGCCGGGAACGAGTGTCAAAATAGATAACTCGGTCCCGAAAAAAGAAGATGAAAGCGGCTAGCCAGGTTTCACCTGTAGAGACGGGGCTTGCTGCGTTCCCGCGGATGCGGAAAAGCAGGAGACGGGGCAAGCCCCGTCTCTACAACGAAGCTATTTAATTTTTGCCGGATTAGAACGTCCAAGATAGAACGGCCATAGGAGCGTGCGTGAGCGAGCCCGATCCGCATAAGGAGAGTAAGATGGCGACTGCCGAGGTATTACCGATCGATAAGCCTGCGAATTGGTTTGCGCCCAATTCCTACATGATCTCAACCGAGGATCTGTGGAAGACCTACGACATGGGCTCGGAACAGGTGCACGCGCTGCGCGGCATCAATCTGCGCATCCAGCGCAACGAATACGTTGCCATCATGGGCCCGTCCGGCTCCGGCAAGTCCACGCTGATGAACCTGATCGGCTGTCTCGACTCGCCTTCCAAAGGCCAGTACTGGCTGAACGGACAACTGGTCAGCGAACTCGACGACGACGAACTGGCGCGCATCCGTAATAAAGAAATCGGCTTCGTGTTCCAGACTTTCAATCTGCTGGCCCGCGCCACTTCGCTGCACAACGTGGAGCTGCCGCTGATCTATGCCGGAGTTCCATCGGAAGAGCGGGCCGAGCGCGCTAAGGCGGTGCTGGCGTCGGTCGGGATGGGAGACCGCATGAGCCACAAGCCCAACGAACTCTCCGGGGGACAGCGCCAGCGCGTCGCCGTGGCCCGCGCTCTGGTCAATAAACCGGCCATCATCCTTGCCGACGAACCCACCGGCAACCTCGACTCCCAAACTGGCAACGAGATCATGGCCCTGTTCGATCGTCTGCACGCCGAAGGCAACACCATCGTGCTCGTCACCCATGAGCACGATATCGCCGAATACGCCCACCGCATCATCTACATCAAAGACGGCGTGGTCGCCAAGGACGAAGTGAAGCGGTAAGACAATCCATCTCGCGCCTGTAGAGACGGGTCTCCCCCGTTTTCGACTGCGGAATACGCCGATTCAGACTGGCTTCGGGAAGGGCACGACTTCAGAGGCTACTTAAAACAACTCCCGCGAAGAAAGTGCGGCCTCGGCGGCTAAAGCCGCATTCAAAACAATGCAGTTACCGCAGCGCTGAAGCGCGGCGCCACCCAAGATCAGATGAACATTGAGTTTTTCCACAAGCTGTTCAGTCGTGCCATAGATCGCCGCAAATGTGAGTGCGCTTTAGCGCGTGCGGTGAGCTTTCTTGCGGCCCCAATTTCGGAGCCTCGGCGGGATGTGACTATTCCTGCTGCGTACTTACACTGCTTGCCTTCTCGACCGTAGCCGCTGGAAAAATTCCCACCGTCCCCGCCACAAAGAAGTTGTGGTCGTAAAGATTCCGGTACATGCGGCCTGCAATCTCAGCCGCCTTGGGCCCGAAGGTAGGACGTCCGCCCCGCAGGAAGACGACCGTGACAATGCGTCCAATATCGGTGTTGGCGTAAGAAGCGAACCAGCCAAAGCGGGTACCGGCGTGCGAACATGTTCCCGTCTTGCCTAAGATCGATTCCTCGTTAAAGTTCAACCGCAGGCTGCGCGCGGTGCCATACGCAACCGCTCCGGCCATGCCGTCGGAGAGCTCTGGAATCACCGGCTCGATGTCGAGATGCCGCTTGACCCGAGGCTGGAAGTTGGCCACTTGGTCAGGGCCGGTCGGATGTTGCAGATAGTAGAGCGTGCCCCCGTTTGAAATCGCCGTCACCAGCGCGCCCAGTTGCAGCGGAGTCATCGAGATGCCCTCACCAAACGAGCACATCTTGCCAACGCCGCCCAGTTTGGACGAAATCTCTTGCTCCGGATAAGCGCCCATCTGCTCGCCCGGAATGTGATAGCCGGCAAGTTCGCCGAGGCCATATTGATGAGCGTAGTAGCTTACTTTCTCGAATCCCAGCTTGCGCCCCACCGCTTCAAAGTACGCGTTGTTCGAGTGCGCCAGCGCCGTCGTCAGATTCATGCGGCTGCGGCGCCCGAGCGGAACTTCCGTTTCCTTGTCAATCACGCCTTCGCTCAATGCCGCCAAAGCAACAGAAAGTTTGATAGTCGAGCATGGCTGCGCGCCGCTTGAAAGCGCCAGCTTCTGGTTGACCATGGCAAGGACGCGTCCGCTGGTCGGCTCAATCGCCACCACGGTCCCGTTCATGTTGCCCAGGGCATCAATCGCAGCCTGACGAACCACCGGGTCTTCGCCAGCGGTCACGTCCCCTTCCGTGATAGCGGATGCGAACGAACTGGTGTGGAAACGCTCGCGATAACGATGGCGCCGACGGGTAGTGGCATATTGCGAATGCGGGGCACGACTCCGGGCCAGTGTTCGCATGCGCTTCTTCGCGTGCTGACCTTCCGTAACTCCGCGCTTTGAGTGCGGCGTGAGCGCGCGGGGATTGACGCTGGCTGCGATGCCACTGGCTTGCAGCAGCATTGCCAACCCTAAGAAAAATACGAAACGAAGAAACCAAGTCCTAAACTTCACTTCACCATCCCCGGTGGTACTCGGCCAATCTGCTGGCTCTATGAATTGGATGCAAGAGTCTCGCCAAATCACAACACCGAAGGCGCCATCTCCTGCAACTGTCCGATAGTAGGCGATTTACGGGCTTCGGCGCAACGCCAAAGTATCAAGTCGTCAATAGCCGAATCTGCGCGATAACTAGCTGAATAAATGGGGTTTAATCTCATTCCACAAGAGGGACACGCACTTTGGTAATCGAACCGGCTTGTTACCTTAAACGGCACCCCAATTTTGCATCAGTTTCCCCATCCGCAGCTCTTCCGATCCCGGAGTGCACCAGCAGTCTGTGGTGAAACTCCAGCGCCTAACGGCGTCCTCATAACACGGCACTTACGGTACGCCTGAACACCTGAAGGCATGCCCTGATACGAAACGTACTTAAACCACGGGCGGTTAAGAGGACGTTTCGACCTACGGCTGCGGAAAGCGGAGTCAGCGGTTCGGGAGGCCCCTTCTCGAAAAGCGCGAGAAGTGGCGCACCCCTGGTTATTTCGGTCAATGTTAGAAGACAAACCTTTTTTTTGGTTCCCGTCTAAGGTGGCCCACCCAAGTTGGTTTTTCTGCTATTTTCGGATGGCGTCATCCTGAAAATTCTGCCGAGGTCTGCATCTTGCGAACATCGCTCGTGGTTTTTTCTTTCGCTCTGACTCTACTCGTCCCTATCTTTGCCCAGGCTGCCGGGCAGACACTCGAAGCCCGGCGAGCGGAACTCAATCGCCTGCTCGTCGATGAGTGGGAGTACTCGCTGCGCACCCAGCCTGAACTTGCAACCCAGGTTGGCGACGATCGCTATAACGACCGGCTTGGCGATTTTTCCGACAAGGCAATCGCCGACGATCTCGAACACGCTCGTCAATCGCTCGCACGCTTCGAGGCGATCGAGGTCACCGGATTTCCCGAGCAGGAAAAACTGAACCACGCGCTGATGCTGCGCAGCTTGCGGGAAGCGCTGGATGCCGCGCAATTCAAAGACTGGGAAATGCCAGCGACGCAGTTTGGCGGCATTCACCTGGGATACGCTTCGCTCGCCTCCGACTCGCCCTTCCGCAAGGTGAAAGATTACGAAGACTACCTGTCGCGCCTGCGCCAGATTCCGCGCGCGCTCGATCAGGCGATGGGGCACATGCGCGATGGACTGCGCGACCACCGCATTCCGCCCAGGTATTTGCTTGAGAAAGTATCCAGTCAGGCGCAGCAGATTGCCGACGATTCGCTCGACAAGAGTCCGTTTACCGAGCCTTTGCGCAAGTTCCCCGATTCCATCTCCGAGGCGGAGAGAAAACAACTGCGTGAAAAGATCGAAAGCGCGGTGAAGAACGAGGTCGCGCCCACGTATGCGAAATTTGCGAAATTTGTGCGCGAGGATTACGCACCTCACGGGCGCGTCGATCCCGGCGTGTGGGCCTTACCCGATGGAGAAGCGCGCTATCGCTTCGCCGTCCGTCACCAGACGACGACAGATTTCACCGCCGATCAGATTCATCAACTTGGCCTAAAGAGCGTCACGGAAATTGAAACCCAGATGCTGACCATCGCCAAGGCGCAAGGATTCAGCGATCTGAAATCGTTCAACGCTCACATCCGGCAGGATGCAAAACTACACGCCAAGTCCGGCCAGCAATTGCTCGACCTGTACACGCAGTATCGCGACCAGATGTACGGCAAGCTGCCGCAATTATTCGGACGGCTGCCCAAGAACAAACTGGCGGTGGTGCCGATGGAGTCGTTCCGCAGCGCCGACAGCGTTCCCGCCGATTATTCGATCGGCGCCGGAGATGGCTCGCGCCCGGGCCGCATCAACGTCAACGAGTATGCGCCCGAGAAGCGGCTCCTGCTCAACGTGGAAGCCATCGCCTATCACGAAGGCGTCCCGGGACATCATCTGCAATTTTCGATCGCGCAGGAACTCACCGGGCTGCCGCCGTTCCGCAAGTACAACCTCGATCTGAATGCGTACACCGAAGGCTGGGCGTTCTACTCCGAGCGATTGGGAAAAGAAGTGGGGTTTTATCAGGATGCGTATAGCGACTACGGCCGCCTGCAGAATGAGATGTGGCGTGCGGTGCGCTGGGTGGTGGATACGGGCGTGCACTCCAAGCACTGGACGCGCCAGCAGATGGTCGATTTCTTCCACGATCACACCGCGATGGACGATCAGAACATCGAGACCGAAGTGGATCGCTACATTGCGTGGCCGGCGCAGGCGCTTTCCTACAAAATGGGACAGATGAAGATTCTGGAGCTGCGCCAACGCGCGCAGAAGGAGTTAGGCGGAAAATTCGATCTACGCGCGTTTCACGACGCCGTGCTCGATCAGGGCCCGCTGCCGCTGGACATGCTGGAAGCGAGGATCAACGCCTGGATCGCAGCCCAGAAGTGATTCCCTACTGCACGTTTTCGGCAGCTTCCCGATAAGTTCCGAATTTCTTCGCGACGGGTTTTAGCGTCGGATAAAACTGCACAAAAACGTGCTCGACCGCAGCGTGCTGCTCGTGACAACTCCAGCACCCAGCCTTGGGATTGGCACTCGCGGACTTCGTATCTTCGTCGAAATTGAAGTAGGCCCATTTCTCGGGAAAGTGAGTTTCGTCTTTCACCTCGACGCCCATGCCCATCGAATCCGTCTGATAGTGTCCCACTTTGTTGATGGAACCCTTACTGGTGGCTGCGCGCTCTTCCACCACAAACATGGTTTTGTCCGGCCATTTGCCCGACTTCAGAAACTCCAGATAGGCCCATTGTGGCACGAAAACGTTAGTGAACATTTCGTGGCCAGCTTGCGCGCTGTAACTCATGCCGAGGCCAGAGGAGAGAAAGATCCACTCGCGATAACTGGTGGGGCGCAGAAGTTGATTGCCGCCAGTGTACTGCGGACGTCCGGGCGTGGTGTCGGGGGAAGCCGCCAGGAGAATTGTGGCAGCCAGGGCGACAACCATCAAAGAAGCCGGGATCAAGCAACGCATGGAAATCTCCTCAAAGCTTCGACGATAACCAGACAAGAACGTTACAACAACGTACGCAACTGGGGAAGAAGAAGTTCTGGAATTTTGCCGCGGCTCACAATCACACTGACGGCATGTTATGAGGGCGGAATCGAGAACGGGCGAGGGCGCCCGTCTCTCCATCGCTGGCTGTACGTTACATCACTTCGCTGCGTTTCCGGAGGAAGGCCGGAATGTCGAGATCCTCCGCCTGGTAGCTCGGAGCGATGGACCGCATCGCATCGAGCGAAATTACCTCGGCCCCATGAGAAGCACAGCCCAGCGGCGATTCCTGAAACGCCACCGGCGCGGGATCCGGCTCGAAGCTTGGCTCGGGCTCGAACTCTGGCTCCGGCTCAACCATCACTTCGGGCTCGCGGAAACGATCGCGCTGGCGCGAAACCTGATGCGAAATAATCACCGGATCATAACTCTCGTGATGCCGCGGACGACGCATCTCGGCCTCTCTGAAACCGGTTGCGATCACGGTGATCTTCACCGCGTCCTTCATCTTCTCGTCCAGAACCGCGCCGAAGATGATGTTGGCGTCCTCGTGAGCCGCGCCCTGAATAATGGTGCAAGCCTGCTGCACTTCGGCAAGCTTCAGCGAATTCGAGCCGGTGATGTTGATGAGAATGCCGCGGGCTCCGTCGATCGCGCCCGCCTCTAGCAGTGGCGAAGCAATCGCGCGCTGCGCCGCTTCCACCGTGCGATGCTCGCCAGAAGCCGTAGCCGTGCCCATCACCGCATAGCCCATGCCCGCCATGATGGCCTTCACGTCGGCAAAGTCGCGGTTGATGATGCCCGGGATGGTAATGATGTCGGAGATGCCCTGCACGCCTTGTCGAAGAATATCGTCGGCGATGCGGAAGGATTCGAAAAAGCCCGCGTTCTCGGCGACGGCGAGGAGTTTTTCGTTGGGGATTACGATCGTGGTATCGACCGATTCCATGAGTTCGGCAATCCCGCGCTCCGCCTGCTGCATACGGCGCTTGCCTTCAAAAGCGAAAGGCTTGGTGACGACGGCGACGGTGAGGGCGCCCATTTCGCTGGCGAGCGAGGCGATAATCGGCGCCGCGCCGGTACCGGTACCGCCGCCGAGGCCGGCCGTGATGAAGACCATGTCCGCGCCTTCGAGAACTTCGATGATCTTGTCGGAGTCTTCGAGCGCGGCTTTGCGGCCGATCTCGGGATTGGCGCCGGCGCCCAGTCCGTTGGTCAGCTTCACTCCGAGTTGAATCTTGGTGGCGGCGCGCGACATGCGCAGAGCCTGCAAGTCGGTGTTGGCGACGATGAATTCAATGTGTTCCATGCCCGAATCAATCATGCGATTGACCGCGTTGTTGCCGCCGCCGCCGACACCGATCACCTTGATGCGAGCATCGTTGCGGGCTTCTTCGTTGAAGCAGATTCGGAGTCCGTTGTCTTCATTCATAACTCACCTCGTAAGTCAGTTCTTAGTTACCAGTGGAGCGCCGGGCGTCCTGCCTGGCCACCATAAATCGCTACGCGCCCTTCCGGGCAAACAACGCCTTCATACGCGAACCAAATCCCGGCTCCTGCAATCCCCGTGCAAGGCGGGCACGATGGCCGTAATACGCCATTCCCAACACCGTCGCAAATTCCGGCTCGGCTAAAAACGACGGCATCTTCGCCATCGGCGCCGGCCAGGCAAGACGCGCCGCTTTCCGCAGCACAGATTCCGCCACGTCGAGAATTCCCGGAAGCCGCGAAGCTCCGCCGCTCAGCACCAATCCGGCGATACAGTGCTCCAGAACGCCGGCGTGGCGCAGGTTGTCGCGCAGCATCTCGAAAAGTTCGTCAGCCCGAGGCGCAAGAATCTCGCCCGCCATGCGTTGCGGCATCATGCGCGACGGCCGGTCTCCGACCGACGGCACCTCGACTTCGTTGCCCTCGGGGATCAGCGTCGGCACCGCGTTGCCAAAATTTTTCTTGAGCGTTTCCGCGGCCGCCAGCCCCGTACACATACCAACCGACAGATCGCTGGTAAAGTGGTCGCCGCCGATGGGGATCACGGCCGTATGCGCCACCGCGCCCTGCTGAAAGACAATCAGATCGCACGACCCGGCGCCAAGATCGACGAGGCAGACACCGAGTTCGCGCTCGTCCGACC
The DNA here is from genome assembly GCA_025355505.1 of Acidobacteriaceae bacterium. GTDB lineage: Bacteria > Acidobacteriota > Terriglobia > Terriglobales > Acidobacteriaceae > Acidiflorens. The sequence goes on from JANXZM010000031.1 coordinate 19,475, forward strand.
GCAACACCGAATCCGCGCAAGCCAGCGGCTCAAAGATGGTGTCATCCACGTGGACACCAGCCCGGTTCACCGCCGTCACCAGATTCTGCGTAGCACTCGAAGAAGCCGTCACAATATGCACGCGTACTTCGAGGCGCGTGGCCATCATGCCCGTGGGATCCTGCACGCCCGGCTGATCGTCAAGAATGAATTCCTGCGGCAGCAAATGCAGAATCTCGCGATCACCGGGCAAAGGCACGGTGCGAGCCTTGTCCACGGCCTGGCGAATTTCCTCGCGTCCAATCTCGCGCGGCCGCGCACCAAAAGTAATGCCTCCATGGCTGTTCATCCCGCGGATGTGCGCGCCCGCAATCCCCACCAGCGCGTGCTCGATCGGAATGCCGGCCCCGTCTTCCGCATGCTCCACCGCTTTTTGAATGCTGCTGACGGCCTTGTCGAGTTCGGTAATCACGCCCTTACGCAGTCCTCGCGATTCGCTGATGCCGTGCCCGCGATAACGCAATCCGTTCTCGCTCAACTCGGCCACCAGGACCGCAGTCTTGGCGCTCCCTACGTCAATGGCGGTAATAAAATTGGGCTCGTGGCTCGGCATAATAATGATGATCGCTAGTTCTGCGAAGTCTCCTTCTTAATTGCAGCGCTCGGTTTCTTTTGTCCACTGGCAACGGCGACAGGCGGCACAGAAGCAGCCGGATGCGACACCGCGGTACTTTTGGCTACTGGGACCACCGCCGCCTTTTCCTTCGACTTCAGCGCGGATTGAGTAACTGGCGCTTGTTTAATTTGAGCATGACTAACTGGCGCGTGATGAACTGACACACGATGAGCCGCGGTTTTCGTCCCAGCCTTCGTCCCAGCCTTGGCCTTGGCCTTGGCGTCCTTCTTCGCCGGAACCGCCGCAACGGGATGCGTTACATATTTTTCATAGTTCACAATCGCCGCCGTTTTCACGCCCGCCGCCATCGCCGCTTTGGCTGCCGCTGGCGTCAAGGCCGGCTGCCGAGCCATCCCGTTGAGATCGGGATTCACGATGATCTGCCCGTCGTAGCGCAAGTCCACCGATTCCAGCTTCTCAAACTGCTGCCGCCACTGCTGCACATGCGTCACGTAAGTTTTGTAGCGCTGCAGGTAATTCGCCGAGCCCAGATGCACCAGCGCTTCGCCGTTTGCATCAGCGGCCAGCACCTTCACATCCTCGGGGTCGCTGATATCCACTTCGCTAAGTTCCTGCGAATAATGAGCGCCGCTGGAATCCAGTTCACGGACTACCGCGTTGTAATTTTTCATTCGCGCCGCGCGGGTGGAGAGCGGCTCGCCCACATTCATGCCTGCAATCACCGCAAACGAATACTTATGCTTGCCTCCGGGAGAAAGTTCCATCAGCGTGCCCCCGGCGTCGATCAGGGAAATGTGCGAGCCGATGCGAGCAAAAGCGACGGGCGTGCGCTCATGAATCTCAATGCGCAGGCGATTCGGCACGAAGCGCATCACGCTCGCCGATTCCACCCATGGAATCTGCTCCATCTGGTGTTTGCGTTGAGCCAGCGGGACGAAAAAAATGTTGCGGCCAATATCTCCGCCCATCACTTCCATGACTTGCGTATGCGCCACGTGCTCGGCGCCGGCAACTTCAATCTGATCGCTGGAATCGATGCGAAAACGCCACGAGTGCTCCCCGTAACGGTAGAGGCCGAAGCCGGCAGTTCCGAGAATCGCAAAAACGACGAGCGCCAACGCGACCCACTTCAGGGTGTTGGCAGTCTTTTTAGGAAGCGAACCACGCCGGACCGAGACTCGTTTTTGCCCGCGCAGAAATGGGGGCTCGTGCTCCGTTTCGAGATCGACGAGCCGTGCGTCGTCGAAGGGCTCTCGCTCGGGAGCCTCGTTGGGAAGCGGATACAATTCTTCCTGAACCGCGGTGGAACTTGATTTCCGCGCCACTATTTTGAGTCAGTTGTCGACAGAAAACCGCTGAGCAAAATTACTATAACTGGTTTTCGCGAAATGAGACAGTGCCAAGTTGGTTCAGAGATGCTCCCATAGGGACGGACGCCTTCGTCCGTCCAGCCAAGCGCAGCTAGGCAGCTACCGGCGATCACAACAACTCTGGATTTGCTCTCGTCTCCAGCTTCTCCAGAATCATCGCCCCCACCTGCGAAACGCTGCCCGCCCCGAGCGTCACCACCATATCCCCCGGCTGAGCGAGCGCAACAACCGCAGCAACAGCGTCAGAAAAAGAAGGAGCATAGACGACGCCAAGCTTCCCGTCCCCAACAATGCGCCCCGCAAGCGCTTCCGCCGTGATGCCCTCAATCGGCTTCTCGCTGGCCGGATAAATGTCGAGCAGGCAAAGCGTGTCCGCGTCGCCAAAAGCAGCCGCAAACTCATCCATCAAATCGCGGGTGCGAGTGAATCGGTGCGGCTGAAAAATCACATGCACCCGCCGAAATCCGCACTGCCGAGCCGCCGCCAGCGTAGCCCGTATTTCCGTAGGATGATGCCCGTAATCGTCAATCACGCTGACGCCCGCAGCCGATCCTTTAAGCTGAAACCGGCGGTCCACACCGCGAAACCCGTCCAGCGCGGAACGGATCTGCTCCGCCGGAATATCGAGCGCCGTCCCCACCGCAATCGCCGCCGTAGCATTCAGCACGTTGTGCACGCCCGGAACGTGCAGGGTAAACTCGCCGAGATCCTTCTCCTTATAAGTCACCTGGAAGCGAATCAGCGGCCCGTGCTCTCCGGCAGCCTGCGCCGATCGAGTTTGCAGCGCCCCCAGGCGAATCAGAAAATCCGACCCCCGGCTAGTGCCGTAAGTAGTCACCCGCCGATGCACGCGCGGCAACAATCGCCGCAGCACCAAGTCGTCATTACAACCAACCACCAAGCCATAAAACGGAACGCGCTCCATGAATTCCAGAAACGTCCGCCGTACATCGCGCATATCGCGATAACAATCCATGTGCTCGCGATCGATGTTAGTAACCACCGAAAGAATCGGCGAAAGCTTCAGAAACGACCGGTCGCTTTCGTCCGCCTCGGCAACCAGATACTGCGACTTGCCCAGCCGAGCGTTGGAGCCCATAGCGTCCACGCGCCCGCCGACCACGACAGTCGGATCGAGGCCCCCCGCCGCCAGCACCGCCGCCACCATCGAAGTCGTGGTCGTCTTCCCATGCATGCCGGCAATGGCGATGCCGTACTTCAGCCGCATCAGCTCGGCCAGCATTTCCGCCCGCTGAATCACCGGAACATGCAGCCGCCGAGCCTCAGCCACCTCGAGGTTATCAACCGAGATCGCGGAACTGGTGACAACAACATCCGCGCCGGCGATGTTGGCGGCAGCGTGTCCTTCAAAAGTAACTGCGCCCAAAGAAGCGAGCCGCTGCGTAACCGTCGAATTCTTGAGATCAGACCCGGAAATTTTGTAACCAAGATTCAGCAACACCTCGGCAATCCCGCTCATGCCGATGCCACCGATACCGACGAAATGTATGCGCTGAATCTTGGCAAACATGAAAACTTAATCCCCAAATGAGCGCTGATGATAGAACATTCACCGCTGAGACGCAGAGTGCGCGGAAAGAATTCCAAATAAACTTTCGGGGGAAACTCGGACTTCCCCTGTGTTTCCCTGTGACTTCGGTGGTTAAGCCTTTTCTCCGCAAACTCAGCGACCCCGCGGTTAAAGGTTCGAAGCACCACCAGCCAGATCCACCACCATCTCCGCAATCTCCTCAACCGCCTTGGGATGCGCCAGCGATTTCGCCGCCGCGGACATGCTCTGCAACCGGCCCGCATCGCCGATCAGCGCCACAATCGTGTCCACCAAATAAGCCGCGCCCAGATTGCTTTCTTCGACCACTACCGCCGCGCCCACTCGTTCCAAAGCCCGAGCATTCACATTTTGATGGTCATCGGCAGCTGCCGGAAACGGCACAAAAATGGCAGGCTTGCCAGCCGCGGTAATCTCCCCAACCGTGCTGGCGCCCGACCGGCAGACCAGCAGATCCGCGCGCCCAAATGTGCCCGGCATGTCGTCAATAAACTTGTGTACTTCCCCCGAGATTCCCGACCGCTGATAAGCGGCCAGCACATGCTCATAGTCGCGCTGCCCCGTCTGGTGAATGATGTGGATCCCGGGAATCTTGGTGCGCAATCCAGCCAGCGACTCGATCATCGCCTGATTGATGGCACGCGCTCCCTGACTGCCTCCAAAAACCAGCAGCGTGGGCGGGCCCTCAGTTTTCGCGGCAATAGAAAAAAATGCCGAGCGCACCGGAACCCCCGTAACCCGGCAGTGAGGAAAATACCGACAAGTCTCCTCAAAGTGCACCGCCGCTGCGGAAACCCAGCGCGCGATCATGCGATTTGCAAATCCCGGCACGACGTTAGGTTCAAAAGCCAGCGTAGGAAGGCGTCGTCGAATCGCAGCCACCATCGCTGGTCCGGAAGCGTACCCCCCGACCCCGATCACCACTTCAGGATCGAACTCCGAAAGCATCCGAGAAGAAGCCGCAATCGCACGCGGCAAGTTAAACATCGTCTTCGCCCGCGTCATCAGGCTGACATTTTTCAGCGCGCCGACCTGAATCAGTTCCAGAGGAAACCCGGCCTGCGGCACCAGCCGCGTCTCAATCCCGCGAGCCGTCCCGATAAAAAGAACTTCGGCGCCAAGCTGCTTCTTCAGCTGTTGGGCAATGGCTAGCGCCGGAATAACGTGCCCGCCAGTGCCGCCGCCCGCAATGACAATGCGCATGAATTTTCGTTCCGCTCCAGATACACGTGTCCAGCCGCCAGCACCTCACAATGAACGCGACTTCGGGCGCTGGGAATATTCGGCCTTCACCGAAACTCTCTTAACCCATGACACTTACTCCACTATCTTTACATACTTCGCTCTTGCCTCTTGGAGCATCTTGAGCACCGATTCCTTCTCGGCTTCAGTATTCCACGAGGTATTACTCCGCGCTGCCGCAATCAGCCGGTCAACCCACGCCACAAAATAAGCTGCGTCTGCAGTGTTGCGCACGGGCGCGCCCGCGACACTTATATACACCGGACTGGTCGTCGCGTACGGATACAAGTCAAGAATCGGATACTCCGCCTTGTCGCTGAAAGCTCGCAGAACGCACCACCCGCTCGCGCCAAACGGGATCGAGCCATCGACGAGCGCCCCGGTGCGCTCGCTATTCATCGCAAGCTCCCGCGTGAACTTCCCGTTGCAGACGATTTGCAGATGATCCACCGGAACAATCGAAGACATCTTGGCCGAAAACCTCACTTCTTGCTTCTTTTCAAGCTGTACTTCCCCGCCAATCCCCTGCCCTCCCAGCGAGAACCGGAGCAGCGGCCCATTCGTAGCAAACGTCCGCCCCGCTTTGATGGCCGTAAGCCACGGTTCAATCTTCAGCGGACCAGGCTTCATTTCGGCATACACGCGATTCAACCCCACTGGCCCGCGCAACGACGCGTAGTTACCCATGAAATCCGTGCCCGCAGCCGTGGGCAATCGAAAACCGCAATTCAGCAGCTTGTACCACACCTCAGCTGTCGCCTTATGATCTGAAAAGCCAACCACCTCGATGTAATCCACCTTGCCCAGCGCCACATCGACGGGTAACTCGGAGGTAAGAGGTTCGTCTTTCGCGGGATCGGGAACGCTGTCAAAAGGATGCACATATCCCACCAACGCACCCTGTTCATGCGCCATGTCGGCAACGTTCCCATTTGCCGGATAAAGGCTGGCCCCCGCCGTATTGGGATAAGCCGCATATCCCGGAACAATGAAGTTACGAGTCAAATTCAGCAATCCCAAATGCCCCCAATAACTCGTGTGAAACTCCTGCCCGTGCAGCAACAAATGATCCGTGGTCGAAGCCGGATCCATTTGCGGCGAGAAATATGCCATGTCAGGAATGCGCTGCTCCTTGTTCACCACCAAATCTTCGACGATCGCCAAATTCTCAGCCGCCGCCTGCTCCACCAGATGCCCCGGCGTATTCCGATACGTTCCCGCATAGTTCATGTGCACATGCACGTCGCCGCTGACCCATTCCGCTGGCTCATACGGAATTATCAACCGCAAGTGAATGGTGAGGTTGGCAGTCGCGTCGGGCTTAACTTCCACTTGGTGCCGCTCGAAGGCATATTCAAAACCGCGCATGACATCGACTTGAACGAATCCGGGTGGGAGCATCACCTCGGATCCACCCAATGTGTCAAAATAGTGCGCCTCAAACGGCCGCTCGGAGCGCTCAAAGCTGTCATCGGCATGTATCCAGGCGTTCTCGGGAGCATACGCACGCCCCTCCGCGTCCGTAACGAAAACCCGCGCTGCCACCGGCTTTCCGCGCAAATCGACAACGCGCAACTTCAGCCGCCCCATCGGTTTCAAGTATTTCCGTTCGCGCGCGACGACTTCGGTCTGCTCCCCGCCGGGAATCGTCTGCACCCACAGCGAAGTATTCCCATTTCGATTGGAGATAAACGCGATCTTCGACCCATCCGGCGACCACCGAGGGTTGACATTGTCGTAAGCGCCGTACGAAATTGGAAACGCATCGCCGCCCGCCGCGGGCATAACCCAAAGTTGATGCCAGCTCTGTCCTAAGTACGACGCATACACCAAGCGCCTGCCGTCCGGCGAAAAGTCCGGACGAGCCTTCCAGTTCGTCTCCTCATAATGGATCTCGTGCGCCTCGGAGCCCGGCTCGGCCTTAGTCTTCCAGAATCCGCCCGTGCCGTAAATGTGCCCCCGATTCGACACAAACAGAATTTCCGAGCCATCCCGCGTCCACACCGGACTGATCTCGTGATCCACTTTGCTGTAGTAATAACGAGGCAGCGAGCTGATAGTCTCGGGAGTAAGTTGCCGCACGTCGCTGAGTAATCCATCGTCGAATCGACCTATACAAATGTGGAAGTGGCCCTTATAAGACGTCGAAATGAATGCCAGCCGCTTCCCATCCGGCGAGAATCGCGGCTCCAGATTTACCGCGCCTCCGGACGTTATCTTGCGCGTCCGCCCATCCCGCACATCGAGCGACCACAACTCGACAGCATCGTGATCGTAGCGAGCAAACACCACCCACCGCCCAGCATTGTTGCTCGCCCAGTCCGGCTGATAGTCGTAGCCAGGCCCGGCGGTAAGCTGCTCTGCCTTTGTGCTGCCCAGTTCCTGCCGCCACAACGACCCCGCCATCGAATACACCAGGCTGCGCGAATCCGGCGACCAGGCCGCCGCGCTCGGCCCCGTAGTCAACTGGGGCAGATACATTTCCCTGAAGTAATAAGGATGGGGCAGATCAATCTGCTTGAGAACAGCCTCGCGCTGTGCAAAACAGCCCAGAACGGAGATGAACAAAAAAAGGCCGGCTAGATGAACCTTAAACAAGAGTCCTCCACTTTGTAAGAGCGTGAGTTCGCAACCGAGCGCCGCGCCAATCTAGTTAGCACTTTAAATCAGTGGCAGCAGAACCTGCGATCGATGTTCAGCGTCGTGATATACGTGGATCCGAGCTTTCTTCCCTTCCGCGCTGTCGACCTCTAATTTACCGCTCTGCAAATTGCGCGAGAAATTTGGATAAAAACTGCCCGAAATCTGCACACGTAACCGGTGTCCCTTCAAGAATACGTTGCTAGTGATTAGATTCGTAAGGTCGAGTTGGTATATCTTTCCCGGTTCCAGCCACTGACGTCCACGAGTAAGATCGCGATAGCTGGCTCGCAAAACGTCCAGCCCTGGACTCATCAAATTGAAGGCCGTCCCGTCCGGAGAGACATCCACAAGGCGTACCCACAAGTCCAGGTCGCGACAGTCGCACGACACAAACATGCGCGCGTGAATCGACCCCGTCACCTCCGTATCCTTCTCCAAGATCGGTGAATCGAATGTCAAAACATCCGCACGCTCGGCCAGTTTGCGATAGTCGTGCGCACCGGAAGATGGATACTCATTCACCACCGGGTTGGCTGGATCGGAAACGAACTCGCTGAAGCTTTCCCCGCCTTCCGCAGGTTTTGCAGCCAGTTTGCCGACTCGCTCCCCGGTTGCGGCAGACGCCAGGAAGAACTGAGTAGTCCGACTCGGAGGTGGCCACACATCCGAGTCTCGCCACTGATTCGCGCCCATCACGAAATAGCGCACTGGCTTTTCGCGCTCGACGCCATTCTCGATTCCTTTGAGATAGTGATCCATCCAGTTCAGCACCACACTGTCGTAATCGATAGCAGCCAACCGTCCAAACTCTCGCTCGCCCGACTTTGTCTTGCCCGTGTTCTCCACCCCATGTACCCACGGACCGAGTAACAGATGAGTGCGCGGATCTTTCTCGCCTGCACGCGCCTTGAGCAAGCCAGCGAAGTTCGTGGTTGCGCCTTCCGGTCCATAGTTGTCGTCGTACCACGCCGACAGATTTAGAACGGCTGCATGCGCACGGTCGTATTTGTTCCGCAGCTCACTCCAATCCCACCATGGATCTTCCGCCGGATGCCGCAGCCAATCGAAGTAATACGGGGCGACTTGCTGAAGCTGGGGCACGTCCATCAACGGCTGAGCGCTCACCATCTTCGGCCCCTCAACCTTCCATGCAGCGAGAGCCTCTTCATACGTGTGTGGCCCGGGAAGATTCTTTTTCACCCGAATGTCCCAGACGATGTTGTCCCAGATCCACTCCATCCACGACATGTCCCACGTGCCGCCCGCGTAGAAAAAATTTTGGGGCGTCGAGAACGTCATTGCCGGCACCATCGCCTTCAAGTGCGGAGGACTCTCCACCGCTGCCAGCCACTGCACCGCCCCCGGATACGAGAGTCCAAACGTTCCCACCGCTCCGTTCGACCACGGCTGACCGGCCGCCCACTCAATGGTGTCATAACCGTCACGACCTTCGTTCTCATAGGGCCGGAACTCTCCTCCCGAATGGTAGCGCCCGCGCACGTCAACGATCACCACCGCGTAGCCGCGTTTTACCGCATGGCGGAACATTGTGTACTCCTGCTGGGCCGCATCCTTCCCATAGGGAGTCCGATACACCAACACCGGAAACCTGCCCGCCACCGCCGGACGCAAAACATCCGCCCGCAGCGCAACCCCGTCACGCATCGGTATGGCCACGTTGTTTTCAACCGTGAAGTCTTGGGTCGCAGTTTGCGAGTCTTGAGCACCCAGCAAAAAACTGCTGCACAGGAGCAGAGCGATGGGCCAGGATTTCATTCGCGGAGAGGGTATCACAGCGCGGACAACCTCAATGGTCAGACTTTCGCGGTGTCGCCTTCCGCGCCCAAATCCAATTTAACAAGGCCGCTCCCACGGTCGCCCCCAAAATCAGCGACTTACTCCGATCCACCTGGGTCGCCAGCACCAAGGCAATCCCGATCCCCAGCACTGCCAGCACCGGCCCTGCTGGCAACCGGAAACCAGCGGCCAGCGGCTGCTTTCGCCGCAAAGCGATCAACGCCGCGCAGATCACTGCGTAGTAGAATAGCCGGGCGACCACCGACAGCGTCACATTCCACGCAAAACTCCCGGCGATCGCCAACCCCCATACCGCCGCCGCATAGAAAAGAATCGAAAACCAGGGCGTGTGAAATCTGGGGCTCACCGCACCAAACAGCCGTGGCAGATCGCCACCCTTCGCGAGCGCAAACGTGACGCGTGGCATTCCCAGTAGCTTCGCGCCCAAATAACCGTACACCGAAACCAGCGCCCCAATCGCAACCAGCGCCGCTCCCCGATTGCCCATGGTGATGCGCGCCACCTCGGCCAGCGGACGATCCGTAGTCGCCCCGGGCCCCAGCACTCCCACCACCACCCATTGCACCAGCGCATAAATCGCAGTGCACGCGATCAGTGCCACAAACAGCGCAAAACCCGCGTCCCGCCCAGGATTCTTGGCCTCGCTCATGGGCGCCAGCGCCGATTCAAATCCTCCGTAAGCGAAAATCAGCAGCACCATCGCCTTCATCCACACGCTTGCCGGCATCGGCCCCGCCGCTCCCCACGGCGCCGGATGGATCATCGTCACCGCAGCTCCCGCCGATACCACCATCAGCAACGGCAGAATTTTCGCCACCGTGAATACGTTGCTCACCACCGTGCCCTGCCGAGCTCCCCGAATGTTGATCAGCGCCAGCAGCCCCACCAGCAACGTCAGGATCACAAATCGCGGCCAAGGTTCTTTCGCCGCCGGCCAGAATTCCGCCAGATAGATGACAAACAAATTGGCATTCGCCGCCGGAGCCGCCGTCTGCGCCAGGTACAGCATCCACCCGACCAGAATCCCGGTCAGCCGCCCGAACGCCGCGCGTGCATACAGGTAAGGTCCGCCCGCCTCGGAAAATTGCGAAGCCACCTCGGCAAAGCAGGCCATAATCACGCCCATCGCAGCCCCCGCAATCAACACGGCCAACACGCTGCGTTTGCCGAGAAGCCCAGCCACGGTGGCCGGCAACCCAAAAATGCCACTCCCGATAATCGAGTTCACCGCCAGTGCGGCCAGGCTCCAACGCCCTATGGCCCGCACCAGGCCAGTTTGCGGTGATGTCATCGCGAACCGTTTGTACCACACCCAGCCCCTCCGTTGGATTAAACTTCTTTACGGGCTGTAATGACGGTTATGACTATGACGATCCGAAGCGGCCCACTGGAGCGTAACAAGGCTGTGGCTGCATCCATTTCCGATATCCGGCTTTTGCTGAAAGTCAAAGCCCTGCCTAAGTCGTCCGACTCCCGGCACGTCTTTATCACGGGAGGAACCGGCTATATCGGCACCGCTCTCATTCCCATTCTTCTCGAGCGTGGACATCGGGTTCGCGCGCTGGTCCGTAATGGCTCGAAAGCCAAACTGCCGGCCGCTTGCGAAGTCGTCTCCGGCAATGCGCTCGACGCCAACAGTTACCGCCAACTGATTCGCCCGGCGGATACTTTCATCCACTTAGTCGGCGTCCCTCATCCCTCCCCGGCGAAAACCGCCGAGTTTCGCGCCATTGACCTGGTCTCCGCCAGCGCGGCTATCTCCGCTTGTGCCGAACTCGGCATGCATCATTTCATCTATCTCAGCGTCGCCCACCCCGCGCCAATGATGATGAAGGCCTACATTGCCGTGCGCGCCGAGTGCGAGCAAATGCTCCAGGATCAACAGCTCAATGCCACCATCCTCCGCCCCTGGTATGTGCTCGGACCGGGACACCGCTGGCCCTACGCGCTGCTGCCCTTCTACAAGGTGTGCGAGTGTCTCCCGTTCACGCGCGCCAGCGCCCTGCGCCTGGGTCTGGTTACTCTTCACCAACTTATCCTGGCGCTGGTCGAGGCGGTGGAATCGCCCGCACAGGGCATCCGCTTCGTCGCTGTCCCCGAAATCCGGTCCGCCGGACTGATTCTCTCCCGTGAAGCAGCCCGCAAGCCTGCCTGAACAAGCCTGAAAACAACCGCCTGAGATCGCCCGCCCTGTGGGGCTTTCAACCTAAGGTAACTTCAATTACCGAAGCTCATGCACACGGGGAATCTTTCCGCATCGGTTCCAAGATGCGATCTTGGATAAGACGCACTAATCAGAAACGCTTGGTCAGGACGGAGAGGGCCTCATGGATCGCGAGAACCGGGAAAGCATGGAAGACATTCATCTCCGTATTTTGCGCATTACCGAAGACCTGCGCGTCATCCAGCGCGAACTGAACTGCGCCGCGATGCAGGCCCCCACCGATCCCGAACTCATGGAAGCGCTCGCCGATCCGCCCGAGATAGAATCTATCCAAGTACTCAAGTCCGCTCTCGACCAAATGCGCCACTTTCTCTGGTTCTACATGCAGGTGGTCACCAGCGATTCTGAAATGGGTGAAAACTTTCGCCAGACCCTCCGCCAGGACGCTCCCCAGCGCGCCCCCGAATTGGAGCAGCAGTTCCAGAGCGCTACCGACGCCATCATGCTCCGCTATCTAGCCGAAAGTAAGTTCCGGAAGCCCAACTAACTGGTGTGGCGCGGGCGCCCTCGCCCGCGAAATTCCGCCCCACCCGACTTCACGGGCCGGCTGATCGCAGGGTGAATCAGAATCAGCCGCGGAGGGGCGAACCACTTCTCACGCACACTCCTTCGGAGTCTGTGCGCCGACAATCGCCTGTTTCCACAGTTTTCCAGATTTAGGCCACAAACAAAAGGCGCGCCGAGGCGCGCCCAAGTTTCAGGAGGAAACAAAGTTCACAAGCAACAAGGTTCAGCGAGACAAACTCAATCTTTCAGCGCCCAAAGCCCGTCGTCTGCATGGACTGCCGCGAGATGTCCGCTGTCGAGGCAATACCCTGCATCCGCAACTTGAACTCATCCGCATTCGAGGCGCTCTCCAGAGCCGTCTCGTAATTGACCAGGCCCGCCTGGAACAAATCCCAGAGCGACTGGTCGAAGGTCTGCATGCCGTACTGCGACGTGCCGGCCGAAATGGCTTCGCGGATGGCGCGCGTCTTCTCCGGCACCAGAATGCATTCCCGGATGTAGGACGTGGTCACCATTACTTCGACGGCAGGCACACGGCCCTCGGCGTCGGACCGGCGCACCAGGCGCTGGCTGACAATCGCGCGCAAGACCGCCGCCAACTGCAACCGAATCTGTTTTTGTTCGGGCGGCGGAAAAATTGCAATAATTCGGTTGACGCTTTCCACGGCATCGAGCGTGTGGAGCGTGGAGAAAACCATGTGACCGGTTTCGGCCGCGTGCAGGGCCGTCCCGATGGTTTCCAGATCGCGCATTTCGCCCACGAGAATCACGTCCGGATCCTGACGCAGAGAAGCACGAAGCGCCGCCGAGAAGGAGGGCGTATCGACTTCCACTTCGCGCTGGTTCACGTAACCTTTTTTATCGCGGTGCAGAAATTCGATAGGGTCTTCGATCGTAATGATGTGCTCGGCGCGAGTGGAGTTAATGCGGTCGACCATGGCGGCCAGCGTCGTCGATTTGCCCGAGCCGGTCACTCCGGTTACCAGCACCAGACCGCGCGGCATGTCGCAAATCTGCTCGACCACTTTCGGCAAAAACAGTTCGTCCAACGCCCGAATCTTTGTCGGAATCACGCGCAGCACCAGCCCAACGTTGCCGCGCTGCTGAAACACGTTCACACGGAAGCGTCCCAAACCCGCAACGCCGTATGCCATATCGATTTCCGTGGTCTCTTTGAACTTCTGCTTTTGCCGCGCCGACATCATGCTGAAAGCCATGTTCAACATGTCTTCCGCAGACACTCGCGTCTGTTCGGTCAGCGGCACCAGATCGCCATCTATGCGTAGGTGAGGATAGTTCCCCACCTTCAGATGCAAGTCAGAAGCGCGGCGCTCCATGGCTATGCGGAGCAAGTCGTCGATATTCATGCGGGCAGGACTCCAGCTACCGTGGGTATCATGACGCGAACCGGCCCCGAGCACGAGATGACGGAAGTAACGAGACCATTGGCTATGACGGGTGCCTTCCGATGCTGATGTAAATTGGGAATCCGAAATCCAGACGCGGCAGGGGCGAAGCAGCTCAGCCCAGCACTTGAGCGCTGGGAAACGATGGGAGAAATGAATGGAAGTCACGGAAGGACGACCCAGTGGCGATCGGACGATAGATGACACAACCCCGGACAATAAAAAAGCCGCCCCGCCGGGCGGCTGAATCGTTGCCATAGAAATGAGGTAAATTTTAAACGCCAGTCTAAGTCTTACGCTGCTGCCTTAAAAGGCTCGTCGTAACTCCCCCCATAGATCGAAGGCACCTTCGACCCCATCGGACGCAGATAGGTCGCCAATTCGCCCCGATGATGAATGCTGTGATTGTTCAGGAATCCCAGATAGAACGCCGCCGGTAACTTAAAGATACCCATAAAATCGACCGGCGTTAGCAACTGTTCCGCCGAAAGCGCGCGGACCCGATCCGCGCAGCGCTTCATATTCCTGTCGTACCAATCCACCAGTTCCGCCACCGTCTTGGGCTTCTCTGCCTCCGCCCGAGCGACCATGCTGAACTTCAGATCCGCGATCCCGTCCATGAACTGCACGTCGGTATTCGCAAGGTGCCAGGCGAGTTCCCAGGCCGTGCGCGCGTGGAGGTCTGGCCGGTAATCCCTTTTGCCGTCGGGGATAGCAGCCAGAACTTTTTTGGTCGTTTCAACTTCTCGGGCAAGGCCATCAAGCATCATGGCGCGATAGCCCATGGCAAAATCGAGCGTGGGAGCAGACATAACAGTTCTCCTTTTCGGCTGGAAGTTAACGGAAAGAAACCAAGTCGCCTGCGATCAGGCGGGCCTTACTATAATTCAACCCAACAGGAAGAGCAAACGCCCTCTAGCAATCTGCGGAACAGCTTGGGGTTCGATCAGGGCATGCCTTCAGGTGTCGAAAAGCGCTGCGTCATGAGAGCGCGTTCAGGCGCTGAAATCGGAGACTGGAGATTTACCACGGACTCCGAGACAATCAGCAAAGCGATGACCAAGCGACAAAGCTAAACTACCACCGGCAGCTTCGCGCCCACGACAACCGGCGTCAACCAGTCATACCGGTCCTTCTTCTCGCCGCGAACAATCCCGTAAAACTCCGCTTGCAGCGCTTTGGTCACGGGGCCCATCTTCCCCGCGCCCACATTGATTTTGTCAACCGAGCGAATGGGAGTGATTTCCGCTGCGGTGCCGGTGAAGAAAACTTCGTCCGCAATATAGAGAGACTCACGGGGCATCTGCTGCTCGATGATCTTGATGCCCAAATCGCGCGCGATCAGAAACACCGAGTCGCGGGTGATGCCCGGGAGCACAGAATTACCAAGGGGCGGCGTATGCAACACGCCATTGCGAACAACAAAAAGATTCTCGCCCGAGCCTTCGCTGATGTAGCCGTTGACGTCCAGTGCGATGCCTTCCGCGTACCCGTTGACGATGGCTTCCATCTTGATGAGCTGCGAGTTCATATAATTCGCGCCCGCCTTGGCCATGGCAGGCAGAGTGTTGGGCGCGATCCGCGTCCAGGAAGAAATACAAACGTCCACTCCCTCGCTGGCATCCGTCCCCAAATACTTCCCCCACGGATAGTTGCAAATATAAACTTCGGTGGGGGAGTTGAAGGGATTGACGCCGGCTTCGCCGTAGCCCCGGAGAACGATGGGGCGGATGTAGCACGGCCACACGCCGTTCTGTTTCACCAGCTCAATCATGCCGCTCAAGATCTGGTCGCGGGTGAAGGGGAGGTCGATGCGGTAAATGCGGGCGGAATCGGTGAGCCGCTGCATGTGTTCCATGGCGCGAAAAATTGCGGGGCCGCTCGGCAGCGCGTAACAGCGAATGCCTTCAAACACCGAAGAACCGTAGTGCACAACGTGAGACATCACGTGCAGCGTGGCGTCATCCCAGGCGATAAACTTTCCGTTGTGCCAGATCTTTTCCGTTTTCTCAATCGCCATGCAGACTCCTTGAGCTATAAATATTCGTAAAAGCGGGTAGGGACTCTCCAATGATCAATGATCAAAGACCGGTAATCGAAGAAAGTTCGTCTTCCTGAATGGAATTATAGCGTGGAAGCAGTCTGGCTCAAGGAAATCAGGAGTTTACAACCCGGACCGGACGTGCGGGTTTGGCGGCGCGTTTCGCTTTCTTGCTCCTTAGCGAATCGCAATGATGTTGTTGGCGACGAACCCACCTTCACCGGCGAGAATCAGCCGCATCATAATGCGTTCCGCTTTGTAGTGGTGGCTGCAATGCAAAAGATAAACGACTCCAACTCCAGCGCCAAAACCTACCGCGGACCCGGCAGCCTCTCCCGCGGCACCACGCGTTACAAAGGGCCGCATCACCGGATTTACTTCGCGGAGGCCTTGGTTCAGCCCGCGCTGCGTGGTGATGGCGTCGGCCGCGATCAGTCCCGCCAAAATGCCAACGTTCACCTTGTTCTCGACCGTCCAGAAAGGCTGCTGGCTGGGCGCATCGGGAAGCACGGAACTACTTGCGGTGAAATTCTGCGCCCGCATCGCCATGCTCAGCAAGAGAATCGAGAGGAGGTATTTCATATGGTCTCCAGCAATAAGTGGGTGAAGTAAGACAAGATTAGGTCAGACCCAATCGAAAAAGCATGGCCCGTCTTGTGGGGGTGGATGGCCTTCTAGTAAGAGTAACTATGCGGTTCTAGCAGGTTACCCGCGGTGCTGGCAAGGCTGACATAGCCTTCCAGAAGCGGGGTCTGGCGTGACCGGGCCAATGAGCTAATGCGGACGAATCCGCTCGTTTTCGCAGCGCACCAATTTCATTCTGCGGCACTTATCCGAAACGGGCGCGCGAATCTTCTATCTACAATGACGGCGCGCTTGCAAGCGATTAGTAACTGTTACCGTAGGCCCAAGTAACTCGACGGCGTGTCCGGATGCGGTGTACCACGTTCTTCGGCCAAAGTTCTCCGGCCGAAGAAGTTCCGGTTTTTGGTTCGCGCCGACCCGTGCCACCTACATTCCATATTCCGTCGACAATTTTACTTACCGCATCACGTGGTACAAAACCAACCATCCTGACTGGCTGAGATACCGCTGCAACAAAAAAGCGCGCCTACAGACGCCCCAACTCCGGCCGTATGTGTGCATAGAACGAAGTGTTGATTTCGATGAGGTGAAAGAATCGCGCCAGAGATTCGACCGGATGAATTTTCTTCCGCGTCACTTTTGGTGGATAAAGAATCCCGTCCCAGTCCTTATAGGGCCAGCCAGAGGTCCGCAGCTTAGCACACTGCCCGTGTGGCGCGGACACTCCTGTCCGCGAACTCTGGAGGCAAGCCGGAACGCTGAGTAAACAGACAAACGCACAAAGAAGAATCAGTAGAGAAGAATCGCGACCCAATAAGTCCCGGTCGGATACACCGCATTGCGCGCGTAGCAAGCGCCCACCGCAAACTGCCGAACGCCCGGATCGCGCAGCAGACGCAACGCGGCTTGCGGCAGGACTCGCGGGCGGCTCTGCGTATAGGTGATAATCTTTCGATTGTCATAGGCGGTTGCCAGCAGGTGAGCGTTCGGACGGTTCTCTTTCGCCAACGAGCACGCAGCCTCGTCAAGATTCGGCGGCGTGAGTTGGACTAGCTCTGGAAGCCCCGCTTGTTGCCGCATCTCGGCGACGGCCCGGCCCAGCACTTTTTTGGTCTGTTCGTCGGAATACGACGGTATCTCGTGCGCGAAATCCTGGACCACGTAGAGTCGGCCTTTGCTCCAAATAGCTGCGATGCCCGCAACAGTGAATTCGCGATCGAGCAGGTTCTGCCGGTGCGGAGCCGAGCGCATCAACGCTTCATCCGCGCCTGGAGCGCAAGTAGCGTAGGCAATATTCTCGCCGGCGCGATCGATTTTCAATTCGCCGTTTAACGTTCCTTGCAGCGCGCCGACCTGGGCAATTCTTTGGAGCAGGGAGGGTTCGCCGGACAACTGATGCTCCAGACGCTCGCTCGCAATCATCCGCCGGGCGTGCGCTTGGGCCGCTTCGCGCAGACTTTCTTCTATGCGCAGCGGCGGAATGCCCGCGAGTTCGCGGCTCTTGTTTGCCAATTCCAAAAGTTCGTTCTCGACGACGGAGTCCTCGCCAGCGGAGAATCCGGCCGCCGAGTTCGAGGGGGGGCCGGACTGCTTGGTGCTAACGCCGTTGCGAGAGGCGTTGTGAGATTTGCTGCCTGAGATGTTGTGAGCTTCGGCAGCGAGCGCAGTTGTTTCTGCGGCGCAGGACCAAGAATTTACTGCCGACATCGCGAATAAAACGGCCAGGACCCGAAGCATAATTGTGCGGTTGGCGTTTCGGCGCGGGGGCGCCAGTAAAGTTCCGCTTTCCATCTCTCACGCTAACCTCTAGAATTCAGCTCAGCCACTTACTATGGAGACCATACTGCTGGTTACCGTGCTGGTCGGAACCCTTGTCCTGCTTGGGTTTTGGGCTGTTCTGCTGCGCCGCGTTTTGGCGGCCGCGCAAGTGGATGTAAAGACGGAAGTTGCAGGTCAGGTCGAAAGGCTTGGTACCAGCCTCGGCCAGAAGTTCAGTGCCGCGACTGCCGATATGGCCAGTCGGCTGGAGCCGATGGAGGCCAGCCATGGTTAGCCTTTCGATACTGGCCCTGGCAATCATTTCCGCAGCGCTGGGGAGCGTGGTTACGTGGCTGGCTTTGCGGGCCAGGTCCGCCGTGCTACGGGAACAGGTATCGACGCTGGAGCGGACGCTATCTGCTGTGCGAGAAGAGGTCAGATCGGCGAACGCGAATAACTCAGATCTTAGGGCTGAAGTAGCGGGACTCAATTCCACCCTTCAAGTGTCGGCGGAACTGCGCCCAGCTTTTCAAGCTCTGGCTGCCGATGCGCTACGGAGCAACAACGAATCTTTTTTGACGCTGGCAAGTACGCGGCTGGGGACGTATCAAGCCGAGGCGAAGGGAGATTTGGAAGCCCGCCAGAAGGCGGTCGAAGAATTGGTGACGCCGATCAAGGAATCTCTAACCAAGGTTGACGCTCAAATCCGGATAATCGAGAAGGAGCGCAGCCAAGCCTACGGAAGTCTTACCGAGCAAGTCCGCTCATTGATTTCTACGCAGGAGCAGTTGCGCAGCGAGACCGGAAACCTGGTGAAGGCTCTGCGCACACCCACGGTGCGTGGCCGCTGGGGAGAAATCCAGTTGAAGCGGGTTGTGGAGATTGCGGGGATGCTGAGCCACTGCGATTTCGAGGAACAAGTATCGGCGAACACTATCGAGGGCCGGTTGCGTCCAGATCTAGTGGTGAGGCTTCCTGCCGGGAAGAATGTCGTGGTTGACGCGAAAACGCCGTTGCAGGCCTATCTGGATGCGGTGGAAGCAACTGATGATGACATCCGAAAAGCAAAATTGCTCGAACACGCTCGGCAGGTTCGAGGACATATGGCGAAGCTCGGTTCGAAAGCCTATTTCGAGCAGTTTCAGCCTGCCCCCGAATTTGTGGTCATGTTTCTACCCGGAGAAACTTTCTTCAGTGCAGCACTCGAACAGGATCCCGGCTTAATCGAGCACGGAGTGAATCAGGGAGTAGTCCTTGCCTCTCCGACAACCCTGATTGCGATCCTCAAGGCGGTTGCCTATGGATGGAGCCAAGAGAAAATCGCTGAAAATGCGCAGCAGATCAGTGAACTCGGCAAAGATTTATATGAGCGCTTGCGCGTTTTTGCGACCCATCTCGGCGACGTAGGGAAGGGCCTGGACCGGGCGGTGGAATCTTACAACAAGGCAGTCGGTTCGTTGGAGAGCCGGGTTCTGGTTTCGGCACGGCGGTTCCCTGAGCTGGGCGTGGCGAGTGTGATGGAAATGCCGGAACCAGCACAGATCGACACCACCTCCCGCACCCTGGCGCGGGTGTGGGCCGAAGAAGAGGTTCACACGGCGGAGGAGCATTCCGGGGAAGATTCAAGCCAGTGAGTCTGTTTAGGCCGTTGGGCCCGGGACTAGAACCTTAACCTTCGATATATACCATTGATAGAGTTCATGGTCGCTATTTTTGGTATATACTGCTAGCGAGGAATTGCCCAATGGCCGAGATGGGAATTGCCAAGCTGTTTTGGAATGGACGCAGCCAGGCGGTGCGGCTGCCTCGCGAGTTTCGCTTCGAGGGTAGCCAGGTTCGAGTGCGGCGGCTGGCGGAGGGAGTGCTTTTGGAGCCGCTCATCGCGGATCCCGCCGAGTGGTTTGCGGAACTGGACAGGGTTAGGGAGGGGCGCTTCCTCGGCAAAGGGCGGAACCAGCCGGTCACGCCGCGCCGCGAGATATTCAAGTGAAGTATCTGCTCGATACCAACGCATGCATTGCGCTGATCAACAACAAGACGCCCGCGATCCGGATTCGTTTGCAAAGGGCGCTTGCCGCGGACGCGAAGGTGTTGGTCTCTTCTGTCGTAGCGTTTGAGCTTTGGTATGGGGTTGCCAAGAGCGCCCGTCCGGAAGCCAATGCTCGGGTGGTGGAGACGTTCTTGGCGGGACCGGTGAGCTTGCTGGCTTTCGAGCCGGAAGATGCGAAAGTTGCCGGCCGGGTGCGAGCGAGGTTGGAGGCCGCGGGTAAACCGATCGGGGCTTACGACTTGCTGATTGCGGGTCAGGCACTGCGGCATACGCTGACGCTGATCACCGCCAATGGGAGGGAGTTCGGTCGGGTCAAGGGGTTGGAATGGGAGGATTGGGGCAAAGGCTAAACATGCGTTCGCGATGCCGAGCCCCTGAAGGGGTGGCTGATTTCGAAGAAAGTTCGGTATCGCTCAAGCTCAAGCGATACCCTGATACGAACGTAAGTGTTTCCGCAGTCTGCTGGACTCATGCGAAGCTCCGGACCGCTTCGCTCATTCCTTTCTCGTATGCGGAAATCAACTTGTCCAGGGTGGCATTGACCGCGTGGTCGATTTGTTTGCGCGAAGGATCGACGTTGAACCACGCGAGAGACTGTCCAATGCCTTCGGCGAAAGTGGTGGTGGCGGAGTAGCCGGGGACGAAGCGTTTGATCTTCGAGTTGTCGAAGACCACGCTCACGGACTTGTCTCCTAGTAATGTCCCCTTTTTTTCGGGGACGCATGCGGCAATGAAGTCGGATGGAATATGCACCAGCTGCGGCTCCACGCCGACGGCGGAGCCGACAATGCGAAATAGCTGGTCCCAGGTGAACACCTCATCCGACGTAATGTGAAACGCTTGTCCTGGGGCTTGCTGGTGACCGAGCAAGCCGACGAGACCTTTTGCGAAATCGGTGTTGTGCGTTACCACCCACAGGGAAGAGCCGTCTCCCGGCACAATCATCTTTTGTCCTCGAATCATTCTGTCGACCGCGGTGTAAGACTGCTGCCAGCTATTGAGCACCAGCGGAATCTGGGTATCGCCGTAGGTGAGCGAAGGGCGCACGATAGTTACGGGAAAGCCCTCTTCGCGATAGGCCTGCATCAGACGTTGTTCACAGGCGATCTTGTTTTGCGAATAGTTCCAATACGGATTGGCCAGCGGAGTGGACTCGGTCATCAAGTAGTGCGTCTGCGGTTTCTGATAAGCGCTAGCCGAACTGATGAACACGAACTGCCGGGTGCGGCCGCGGAACAGCTTGAGATCGCGTTCGATGTCGGCGGGGGTGAAAGCAATCCAGTCGACGACCGCATCGAAGAACTCGTGCTGGAATTTCTGGTGTAAGGCGGGATCGTTCACGTCGGCAGTCAGAGTTTTGACGCCAGGCGGAAGCTGCGATGCATGCTGGCCGCGGGTCAGCAGCGTGACGTCCAGACCGCGCTTGGCTGCTAGTGCGGTGGAAGCGGTGCTGATGATTCCGGTTCCCCCGATGAAGAGAATTTTCATAGGAGATTATTTGTAGCAGGAATTTGGCGTCGTGGGCGCTGGGTACGAGTCTGTGAACGAGGGACACCCGCGCCCAGACATGTAAGTGATGGCTTTAGCGGAACATTCGAAGATCGAACTGGAAGGGCCTGGGTTTTTCGATCTTGAGCTTGGGGAAATCGGAATGCGCAGGGTTGAGCAACACATTCCATTCGCCCTGAATGGCTGCAGAGGGTACATGGAGCGCGATAGTCTCGCCCGCACGAATCCAACGATCGCCGGATGTCCGCAGTGATTCATCTCTCAGCGCATACCATTTGCGAGGAAGGGAATTCAGGTCAAGACGTTCGGTAGCGATATCGTCGGGCAAATCCGCCGCAATTGAAACCAAGTCATCGGGCCGCAGATTCGGTTCCAGGTGGACAAAAGTCTCGACCGCAGCCAAAGCCAGAGAGGGGGAAGTGTAGACCACTGTCACGCCCTGACTATTCCAGCGGCCGCCGTAGAGCCGCGCGCCCTCGCCGAAGAAGGCGTCGGCAGCATGGATTGCACGGCAAATCCTCCAAAGACGCATCAGCTATAAACGCCGTAGGCGATACGCCCAAGGATGTTTTCCACTTCCTTGACCCCCAAGTCGGTATCGAGTTGATCGATCGGAACCTCGCCACCCAGCGCGCGGTTGGGTGTGCGGAGCCACGCGGCAGCCTTGCCGGCATTGCCGATCATTTCAACCGCCGTGGCGTACACTCGCGCCAATCGCACCGTGCGGTCGGACTCGGCGGCAGTGAGACGCGAGTGCCGACTCAGGCGTCGAGTCAAAGTTCGCTGCGGAATGCCGAGCTTCTCGGAGAGCGCGGCATTTTTTAGATCGAGTTTTTCTCCAAGCACGATGAGAGAGCCTGAGGGCAAACCTTGGCGGATCAGCTTGGCGAGTTCGGCGAAAGTCTTAATCGAGCGTCCCAGGACTTTCTTGCCTCCCAGAACCTCGGCGATTATTGTTGAAGTCATACTGGCCCCTTGGCTATTTAGAATACGCCAATTGGCAGAAGGATACAAAAGGCAATTTACCTGCTAGGCGACTCCGCGGGTTGTGTTTGACGGCGTTTCCTGCGGTGCCGACTTCAAATGGTCCGCGTCTTTCACTTCCCAGATTCCGTCGAACTTCACGAAGTAGGGCTCAACCGAAATGTCGGGGAAGTTTGAAATGAGTAGTTCTCGGGCGCGGAGGAGTTCGCTGCGGTGATGGTCGGCTTCGGCCTGGCGGTCACCGTTGAAATGGTTGAGGCCGCCGTAGGTGGCGCAGTCGGAATGGCTCATGACCAGGACGCGTTCGGTCTGGTGCAGTCGGATGGACATGCGGAACTGTTCGAGGATGAAGTCCTGTTCAAAGGGGTTGCGCGGGGAGGCGAGGGTCTTGGCTCCTCCGGCGACAATGATCATATCGGCGCGGTCGATGCCTTGCTTTTTCAGGAATTTTCGCACGGCCGTGCTGATGCGGTAGTCGAAGCAGCAGAGGACGGCGGCGTCGGCCACGTACTGGCCGGGCGGGGAGTCGAAATGGAAGACCTTGCGCATGGGAGATCCTCGATTCGATTCTAACCTGCGCGGTCGGGCTCTGTGGTGTTGAGGGACGAGGGCGTCCGCCCCTACGAGGTTTTTGCTATGCTCCGCGCATTGTTTTTAGCTCGGTTAACAACTGCTCGATGCGATCTTTTTTTTCCAGGGCGGCGAGGTGGTCTTCTACGTCGTCGGCCAGGAGTTGGGTTTTGGCTCCGCCGATGGCTTCTTGACGGGCTACCGTTTTCTTCATGCGGTCGAAGGTGGCGGATTTGGAGTTGGCTTCGGTCAACTTCCGATCGAGATTGCGCAGGGCCGATTTTAGATTTTCGACTTGGGCTTTCTGGTCTTCGAGCTGTTGCGCGAAGTTGGCGCCCAGGTCGCGATAACTTTCGACGCGGAGCAGAGCGGCGCGGGCGAGGTCGTCCTGCTTTTTGTCGACGGCAAGCTCGGCCTTGCGCATCCATTCCAGGATTTTGTCGTCGTTTTCGAGTCTCTTTTTGTCGAGCAGATGCTGGTCGGCGATGGCGATGACTACCTGGGTTTTGACCTGCAAGAACTGGTTGTGCATGTCGAGGATGACTTGTTTGATCATTTTTTCGGGTTCCTCGGCTTTGTCGATGAGGTCGTTGAGGTTGGCCCGGACTAAGGTGGAAACGCGTTCGAGTAATTCCATGGAATGCCTCGTGTAATTGGTCGTTGGTCGTTGGTCGTTAGCTATTAGCTGTTCGCCACTAGCTCTTCATTGCTCATTTCTTTTCAGAGCCGCGCATACGCAATGCCTTTGTCGCCGACGATGAATGCGATTGCGCTTAGCAGCCCGTGGTGCAAGTATGTTTTGTATCAGGTGTATGCCTTCAGGCATACCGTAAGTGCCGTGTTATGAGGGCGCCTTTAGGCGCTGGAGTTTCACCACAGGCTGTTAGCGGAAAACCGACGTTAAAACAGGTCGGTAGAAATCAGAGTAAGTCATATTTTTGTCATAAGTTCCGCATCGTTGGTGCGGCATGGTTGGCGGGCGCTAGTTCCGGACGCAGAGCTTGGAACAATCGGTCGGCGAGTCCGGGCGTGTTCAGGATTTCACCGAGCAGCAGCAGGCAGCGCCGGGTGTCCTTGTGATGCGCGACCTTAATCAGGACGTCGCAGACTTCCGGGTCGCTGGCAAAACGCTCGGAGCCTTGCAGGAGCCAGACACCAAGCTGACCTTCGGTTTTGGGCAGGTCGGAGACCAGTTTGGTGTGATAGCCCTCGGGATCGTCGACGAGAAAGCCGGGGTGGACCTTGAAGAAGCACGCCAGCAAAGCGCGCGAGGACTGGGTCATGTGGGGACGCTTGCCGGCCTCGATCTGCGAGAGATAGGACTGGCTGATGGTCTTGCCGGTCTCGGCATGAATGCCCTTCGTCAGTTCCTGTTGGGTGAGGGAGCGATTCAGTCTGCGGAGGGAACCTTCGAGCTCGCGGAGGCAGCGAAGTTTTTCTCCGAGTGTCATTGGGTATCCGATTTACATGCCAGATCGCAATAATACTATCGCAATATGACAGGTTACAAAAGACTGGATTGTCATTGTTTGCAATGGGTTGCAGAGGGCTACCCACGGGGCAGGGCGTCTAGTTTGGAGCGGTGTAGACAGGAGACGCGGCAAGCCACGTCTCTACCGGGTAGCCACGACGAGTGAACACCCAACCGAAATTGGGTACACTTTGCCGGAATTACTCTAAAGAAAAAGCCTCCGCCGGGGCGGAGGCCCGAAGCAAAAAAACGTGTTTGCCTAGTCCACCGTCAACGTCACTGGAATGTTGTGCGATGCTCCCGTTCCGGCGGAGCCGGTGATGGTGATGTGGTAGGTTGCAGCCTGCGTTCCGCCGCCGATGGTGGTGCCACTGCTGGACGATCCGCAGCCCAACTGAAGCAACATCATGCCGGCGATCAGGCCGAGAACAGCCCCGGCCAGCCAGCGGCGACGCTTGCGGCCAGCGCCGATGCCGAGTCCGACCAGGCTCAGGCCAGCAATGGGAAGCCATGCGGCGTAGAACGAGCCGCGGCGGACAATGCTGCCAATGGTCACGGGGCGGGCCACGGTCGCGACGCTGAGCGTCGTGGTTCCGCAACCGCTCCCGGAAAGCGTGACGGGGGTGGGGTTGAAGGTGGGAGTAGTTGCGGTCACCATCGAAGGCGACGTGGTTTGGCTGGGGGTGATGGTGGCGCTATAGCCGTTTTGCGTATCGGTGGGACAGAATTTGACCTGGAAAGTGGCCGTGTCGCCGGCATTGATTGTGGGTGTCGAGGTCGAGGCAGTGATGCTGAAATCGACGACGGGCACTGACTGCGAAAGAGTTTTCTGTATCAGACCGTTGTTTGCGCTCACGCTGGCCGAAACCTGGACGGTCTTGTTGTTGGCTGAAATGGCTGGTGTGACGTCGACTTCAACGGATCCAATAGCGCCGTCAGCCAGCGTCGGAATACTGCAAACAATGGTCACTCCGGTGATCGGGACGCAACTTCCCGAGCCGCTGGTAACTTTGGCCGAGGGAGTGGACGCCAATCCGGTGGAAGGCACTACGGCGGTGAAGATCACATTGGATGCGTTGTCGGGACCGCCGTTGGTGATGTCGAAAGTAAACGCGACCTGAGTTCCAGCCGGGACGGGGTTGGGACTTGGACTCGTGCTGTGAGGCGTCAGGTTGAGTTTGCTGAACGCGCCAATCTGGCTCACAAAAGCATCCTGCGAACCGGCGTTCAACTGCCCCTGGTATGCAGTTAGAGTAATGGGGAAGGGGATGCTTGAGGACTGAGAGGATAGGGTTGTACCGGCGACGTAAGTCGCGCCGTAGATGTCGATTGCGATACCAGTTCCCTGATCCAACTGGCTTCCGCCCAAATAGGTTGAGAAATCGCCAACGCCCACTCTCGACAACGTAGTTCCAATGGAGGCGACGAAGGCGTCTCCCCCCCCACCGTATAGCTGTTGGAGAGTGTTGGTCGTTGTCGGGAAGTCCGAAGAACTGGTCGAGCCCACCACGTGAGCCCCCTGTACCGAATCCACCTTAATGTCTTGGCCGCTGTCGTCGCTCGATCCGCCGAGGTAGGTGGCATAGGTCAGCGGGAATACGTTATTAGTACCCGTCTGGTTGCCGATCTTCGCGATGAAGGCGTCTTCAGCGGCGCTGACGGGGCATGGGGGGGTATTGGCGGCGTTATACGTGGTGTTGTTGAGGCACTGTTGGAACGATGCGCCGATGAGCGACGAGGGAATGAAGTCCGTCGAGAAGGTTGATCCGATAACGTAGGCATTGCTGGAGGAGTCCACAGCGATGGCGACGCCGGTATCCGGGCCGCTGCCGCCAAGATAGGTAGAGTAGACCGGATTAGAGCCGGGATGGCTCGGGTTGATCTTGGCGACGAAAGCGTCGGTACTGGTCGGGTTCGTCAAGGTGCAAGCCGTCTTGGCAGCTTCGTCGAGGCAAGACTGCTGCGCATTGAAGAGGGGGAACCCCACGCCGATGGCCCCCGGCAGCATATTGGTTGTGCCGGTGAAGTACATGTTGACGTTGGACTGGGTGGTGTCTACCGCAATGCCGCCGCCAATCGCCGTTGCTCCAGCCGGATTTCCGCCGCCGAAGTAGGTGGAGTAGATCATGCTCAGGGACCCGCTGTTGCCGGTGTTAATCTCGCTGGCGAAGAACTGGGGGTTGCCGGGCGAGTTCGACACGGTCTGGTAGCCGTTGGGGTTCGCGGGGAAGTTGTCGCTGGATGCGTTCGTGGAAGTGGTGACGCCGGTGACGTAGGCGTTTTGTTGGCTTTTGTCGACTGCCAGTCCGGTAACAGCATCGATTCCATTGCCAGCGAGATAGGTGGAATAGGTGAGGCTGTAAGCGGTGCCGGAAAGGGTCAGCTTACTGAGGAATCCGTGGAAGATCCCACCGGTCACTGTGGCGGGTAATCCGTTGACGGTAGGGAACTCGGGAGAGGTGGTCGAACCAGCAACGTAGATACCGAAAGCGGGATCGACTGCGATACCAGCCAGGCTATCAGTTTGCTTACCGCCCAAATAGATGGAGTAAACCAGCTGTGCCGTCCCCGTGAGCGTGGTATTGATCTTGGAAATAAATATGTTCTGGGTGCCCGTCAAAAGGGAGTTGCCAAGAGGGTTAAGCGGAAAGTCCGCAGAGTTGGTCGAGCCCGCTACGTAGATCGTTTGGTTGGCATCGACGGCGATTTTCACCAGAGCCTCGGTGCCGCTGCCGCCCAAATACGTTGAATAGCTCAGCACCGGGTCGATGACGAGTTCGCGGCTGTGGTCGTAGGCTGCAATGGTGAAGCCGATCTTATTGTCCGCGAGCCGGCGGAAACTTCCCGCGACCGATTTCTGAACGGTTCCATCCCACTGATAGACGAGGGGTGCGTGGAAGCGGACGTCTCCGTTGGCGGTTGCGAGGATGAGGTCGCCGGAATCGCCGGAATCAATGCGGGCGGATGCGCCCTTGAAGCTCAGCGCGATCTGGTTCGGGTCGGCGGCTGGTGCGACCCGGAAGTCGTATTCGAGCTGTCGCTGATTGCCGTAGTAAACCAGATCGACGCCGGGATAAACGCTCTTGTATTGCACCTGCGCGAATTGGGGAATGTCGCGGTGCCATTTGGCGGGATCATTGCCGATGAAGTAGCTACTTTTGCCGGGGAGCGGCTCGGCTCCGGAAACGCTGGCGGCGGAGTTGGCTCCGTCGAGATGCATGCGGATCACTGAACTGGGCGCATGACCCGGGCTGAGCGTTGCCGTCCGGGGGCTGGGAGATACTGGCTGAAGGTCGAGCACCGCTTCGTCGGCGGTGAGGAACAGACCGTAGCCGGAGCCGCGGGCGAGGAACTTGACCTGAGGAGCGGTCTGGCCCTGGTTGGGCTCGAAGAACAGCGGCAGCGACAGCGACTTCGACCCTAGCGCCTTATGGACGGCAGGCTTTGGCCCGCTGGCTTTGGCGGCATGGACTGGGATTACAAAATGGAACCCGACGCCTGCGGTGGCTAGCACGGCGGCCGCCAGAAATGCTGCCTTCATCCAATTTCCCGTCTTTCCTGACTTTTTTGCTGTCACCGAACTTCTCACCGAACCTCCTACCGACACAGGGCAATTCCAATTCACGAAGCTCCTCCGATTTCCCAATTTCGTGGGGTGAGAACAAGAATGGCACACAAACACCGCTGGGGCTCGACGCCCTTAGGAAGCGGATGCGTACCTGTCACCAGAATACTGGGATTAAACCAAACAAATACTTTTACATTCAACAGATACGCTGTCAAGCGTGCCAGACAGTATGGACCGTTTGGTAAGAAGCCGAAAGAGGGTGAAATGGTTGCCGCGCAAGACGCAACAAGCCGCGTCTGTGCGGATTTATTTTTTCTTCAGGGCTTCGATCTCGCGCTGCAGCCTTGAGTAGCGACTGACGATTGTCCCCAAATAAGCGATGTGGATGATCCAGGTGACCGCGTAGGCCGCAAACAGGTACGGGTTTCCGCTCATGGCACACTCCGGTGGGGGTCCAACAGCGATTCCAAGGCATGGGCCTGGTCGACGTCGCGCTGGAGCTTTTCCAGGCGATAGCGCGACCAGCAAACCAGAAAAGCAAAGCAGGAAAAGGCCAGCCAGTTGATAAGCAGCGCGTGCAGCATGCGCGGATCGATCGACCCGCCTCCGCCCATCACCGGCTGCGGATGCTGGGTGCGAAAGAACCAAATCGAGAAGTAAACAAACGGCACGCAGAGCGCGCCGAGAACCGCCAGGGCGGCCGCCAGTGTGGGCGTCTGTCCGCCGGAGGAGAAGCGGCGCAGAAAAAGATAGCTGACGTAGATGAGCCACAGCACCAGGGTCGAGGTCAGGCGCATGTCCCACGTCCACCAGATGCCCCAGACCGGACGCGCCCAGATGGGGCCGGTGATCAGCACGACGGTGCAGAAAACGACGCCGACCTCAGCACTGACCAGCGCAACGATATCGGCAGCAGGCTTGCGCTTGATCAGGTAGACGACCGAAGCTCCAAAATTGACGAAGAAGAGGATGAAGGCCGTCCAGGCCGAAGGCACATGGTAGTAGAAAATCCGTTGCACGTCACCCATGGTCTGTTCCGTGGGCGCACCGATCAGGGCCATGTAAAGCGCATAGCTCAGCAGGATCGCGGTCAGCACGCCGAGGATGGGGAAGGCCTTTTTCATTGTGCGCTCGTTATTGCTAGTGGAGCGCCGGGCGTCCCCGACCGGCCCCTACACTTTCGCAGGACAGGCGAGAAGTCCCGTCCCGTCTAATCTCATTCCGCATTCAACACAGTCTCAAACAACAGCAGACACATCGTAGTAAACACCACATCGTAGGTCGCAAGCAACACGATCCAAAAGTGCGCGCCTTCGCCATTGAGTATAGCCGTAGTGGATTGGACCATAGCGAGGATTGCAGGAATCGAAATCGGGAACAGGAGCAGGGGCAGCATGATCTCGCGGCTGCGAGTACGCAGAGACATGGCAGCAAAAAATGTCCCGTTGACAACCAAGGCCCAGGTCCCGAGCGACGCCACCAGCAGCAATTGCCATACTGGGCCGAGCGCCCGGAGCCGGTAAAACACGATGAACAGCGGCGTCATGAGCGCTTCGAGCACGGTCACGAAAATAAAATTGCCCAGTGTCTTTGCTATGAACAGCGAGTTCGCCGGAGCGGGCGATACCCGGTAGGCGTCGAGCACCTGATTGCGAATCTCTCGCGCCCAGGTCTGGTTGAGCGCCACCACCGCCGCGAACAGGAACGCTACCCAGATGAGGCCGCCGGCGATTTGGCGCGACTCTTCGGCGCTCGGATCGAACGAAAAACTGAACACCACCACCACCAGCAGCGAAAAAAACAGCATGGAGTTGATGGCGTCCTTCGACCTCCACTCCAGGCGCAGGTCCTTGAGCAAGGTAACGCGGGTGATACCGGTGGGCGCGCTCATTTTGAGTTCCCCCCCGTGCTCTCTGGCCGTTTCAGTTCGCGCGTACGCCCGATAATCTTGCCGTATTCCATCCAGACAAACTCGTCCGCCGCGCCATCGAGCAACGATGCCTGGTGAGTGACGATGAAGATGGTTGTGCCCCGATCGCGAGTGCGGGCGAGCAGGCGGACCATTTCGGTTGCGGAATGAAGGTCCACATTCGAGAAGGGCTCGTCGAGCAGAAGTATTTTTGGATCGTTCAGCAGGGCGCGCGCCAGAGACATCCGCTGCCACATGCCTTGCGAATAGTAGCCGACGGGCCGGACGAGATCGGGATCGAGTCCGACTGAGCGGATGACCTCCGCGCAACGCGTGCCGCTGGTGATCCCGTAAAGTCGCGCAAAATATTGCAAGTTCTCCATCCCGCTCATCTCGTCATAGAGAAGAGAAGGATGCGCCATGTAGCCCACCTGTTGGCAGATGTCATGAAACTTGCTGGCGCCGAGGACCACGACTTCGCCGCTCGACGGCTGGTTCAGTCCAGCGAGTGTGCGCAGCAGTGTAGTTTTTCCGGCGCCGTTATCGCCGAGAATGGCGTAAAGTTTCCCGCTGGAAAATTCGGCGGTGACGCCGCGCAGAGCGGCAAAACGGCCAAACTGCTTGATCAGGTTCGAGACAGTGATAACGATGACGGGCGCGGTTTCAGTCAAAGGAATAAGGAACGAGAGTTAATTCGACATCCCGCTCGATCCCGAATTCTGGACCTGCGACATGCTCTTGCCAGAGTCAGCCGCCGGAGTAACTCCGGGTTGACCGGGCTTGGGGGCGTACTTCGACGCGCACTTGGCCTGCAGTTGCTTGGCGTGGAAGACGCCATCGCGTCCGAAACTGCCATCGGCCAAAGCCTGCGAGTCGTCCTTAAAAGTGTCGGGCGGAGCTTCGGTTCCGGTATACGAAATGGGCAGCGTCAGGTCGTTTTCTTTCAGCAGGAAGTCCACGCGGGTTCCGGAGCGCTTGATCGATCCCGGCACCACGTTCCCAGCCACCCGCAGACGCTTGGAGTAAGCCTCGCTCCCCATGGTGTTCAATTCCTTGATGGTGACGTAGTAGCTCTTGCTGTCCTGCACCCCGGTGTAGGCAAGATAGCCGAGGGAGAGCAGAATTAACACGGTCACCGAACCAAATTTCAGATATTTGCTGGCTTCGCTCGACATTCAACCCTCGTCTCTACTTCAAAACTGTACGCGCTGGCCTCTTACGGGTCAATATGCAGGAGAGGCGGGTCGGTACAAGTGCACTTTCGTGCTGGTGCCGTCGGTCTGGCCCAACTCTTGCTGATCCCGTGGCATTTACAATGCCTTTCAGCGGCATATACGAACTCACAGAGGCAGGCCCGATTCCATGATCCATCCTTGGCACGACGTAACTCCCGGCAGCAAGCTTCCGCAGGAGTTCAATACCGTCATCGAGATTCCCTTCGGATCGAGCGTGAAATACGAGCTGGACAAGATCAGCGGCCTGATCAAGCTCGACCGCATCTTGTACTCGGCGGTTTACTATCCGGCAAACTATGGCTTTATTCCGCAGACTCTGGCCGAAGACGACGACCCGCTCGATGTGCTGGTGCTGTGCCAGGAGACCGTGGTGCAGCTGACCATCATTCACGCGCGCGCGATTGGGCTGATGACCATGATCGATTCGGGGAAGATGGATCACAAGATCATCGCCATCGCCACCGAAGATCCGGAATTCAACGCCTATCGCGAAGCGGCGGAAATGCCGCCGCACCGGTTGATCATGCTGCGCCGCTTTTTTCAGGACTACAAACAGCTGGAGGGCAAGTCGGTCGAGGTGGATGAAATTCAGTCGGCAACCCAAGCCTATCCCATCATCGAGGATGCCTTGCACTGCTACAGCGAGCAGTGCCGGAAGGGATTCGCCGGGTTGAAAGTGTGATGACAGACGGGGCTGGGCGTCAACAAAAAGCTTGTTTCCAATAAATCGCGGAATTGAAAATAAAGTCGATCGATTTACCTTAGATTACTCAGGGACTGCTCTATATTCTGAATCGTTCCCTCCTGGCCCGTACGGCTATTCGCCTGGTGGTACGGGCAATCTTTGTTCCCGCCGAGCAATTTTTCTGTAGAGACCCTGTAGCCCCGTCTCCACTTGGTCCGGAACCCAGAGACGCGGCAAGCCGCGTCTCTACAGACGCACAATTGCTAGCTTCCTTTTTCCCGCTCGTAAGGCTTCTGCATGTACTTGCGGCATTCTTCGAGCGCGCCCTGGGTATTGTCGTTGGTCTGGATGGCCTGCCGGTATTCATTGACGGCGCGTTCGCGCTGGCCGGTTACATCGAAAATCTTGCCTAGCTGCAAATGGCTCCAAACCTCGGTCCAGCGCGGCTCACCGTCGCCGTTCAGCGATTCGCGGTAGGCGTTCGCCGATGCCTGATAATTTTTCTGCAGGAAAAACACCTCGGCGATCCGGTAGTGGGCGAGCGAACTGTTCTTGTTGACCAAGAGCGCTTTGTTGAATTCGCTCAGAGCTCCCGCCAGATCGCCTTGCTGGGTCAGCCCCTGTCCGCGCACGAGGGATGACCGGAGCCTGATGTCGGTGGAGTTGGTGAGCACGCGGTTTTCGGGATCGATCGTGATCCGTCGCGGGCGTCCAAAGGTTTCCACCGAGAACGGGGAATCGGTGCCCACCACCTCAATGCGTTTTTCTTCCGTTCTTCCATCGGTATCGATTCTCAAATTTACCGGCATGCGGAACAGATCCAGATCCTGCGTGATGGCGCCGACAATCCGGAAGCCTTTGTTGTTGCCCAGGCGGTAGACCGTGTACTTGGCCTTGAACTCGGGGGCACTGGTGGAATCCATCCACTGCGAATAGAACCAGGTGAGTTTTTGGCCGAACACTTTCTCGGTAAGTTCGCGGAAATCGTCAGTGCTGGCGGACTTGCCCGCATACGTGGTGGCGAAGTCGCGCATGATTTTCAGATACTTGGTCTCGCCAACAACCCAGCGCAGCATGTGCAGGATCATGGCTCCCTTGTCGGTCACCAGCGACTGAAATTCGGGAGAAAAATAGTCGAGCTTGGCGGCGCTCGAAAGCGGCACGCTGTCATAAGCGAGCGCGCCCACCGACATGTCCTTCACCATTTCATCGAGCCCGGCTACGCCCGCCGCGCTCTCCACGTAGCGAGCTTCAGAGTAGCGCGAGAAGCCGTCGCTGATCCACCAGTCGTCTTTGGATGCCGGACTCACCGAGACTCCCCACCACTGATGAGCGATCGTGTTGGCCAGCAGGCGGTAGTTCGTCTTTTCCGTAATGGCGCGGCTCGAAAGCGCTGAGATTTCAGGGGCCCACGCCGAGGGCAGCGTGTCATCCGGCAGTTCAACGATTTTCAACCGGGTCGAGGGTGCGTTCCCATACTGCGTGACGAAGAAAGTGAACGCCTTGACCGCCGTCGATGCGTACTCCGCGCCCAGGCTCTGGTGATTCGGCTTGAAGTACACATGCAAGTCGATGCCCGCCTCATCGCTCTTGAATTCCTGAAAGGTGCCGGCGATGATCGTACCCGGGAAACTCGGCTTGTCCGACGTGAAGGTGAAGGTCTTGGAGTTCGCCAGCGTAGTCGCGGGCTTCTTTGATGTTGCAGTTAACGCCGCCGCAGCGGACGGTTCCTTCCCGCTGCCGATCACCACCATGTGCGCCGGGACGGTGACATTGATCGTCGAAGTAAAGCGGTTGACGCCGTATCCCGCGACCGGAAACCACAGTCCGGAATAAAGCAGGTAGCTGGTCTCCGGGCCGACGTAGGCAAGCTTCAATCCCTGAACCGGGCTGTCGTCGGCGCTTTCCAACGTGCCTTCGTATTCGAAGTTAAAGGTGGTGCTCGCGTTTTTTGCGATGCCGCTATTGAGCGCAAAGCGCACAGTCGAATCCTGCGTGTTGCGCTCCGGAGTGAGCGGCTTGTTGTTCGCGTCCGTGAGCTTCGTGATGCGCAGCGCGTTGTTCAACTGAAACGTGACTACGCTGAGGTCATCGAGCGCGGTGACCTTGACCGCGGCGCGCGCGGTCAGCTTGTGCGTCTGCGGCAGAAGTTCGACGTCGATCTGGTAGTCGTCCACGCGCAGGCGCGTCTTCTCGGCCGCCATCGCCGGCTGGTTTACGGCCGAGGTAAGAAAAAAGACAAAGAAAAAAACAACCGTTAAACAGAGCGCCCGACGCGCTGGTCGAGAGTGGCTGAGCTTCAAGTAGAGTCTCCTGGCAGGACTACAGATTCTAAGATGTTAATTTTCCCGCAAAAGATGCTGTGAGGACAAGGGTTAGCGAAATTTAGTAGTGGGTTTCGTGTGGCGCGGACACTCCTGTCCGCGGCCTTTGACTCACCGGATTATTTTCAGCAGATCATTTTCAGTATGATCTCCGCCGCCGTTTCCGAAGGATGTGCTCCAATGCCGCTCCCCTGCAGTCGCGCCTTCACCGCCGCTAAGCGCTGCATCATGCGCGCCCGCAGCTCACCATCGGGGATGATCTTGTTCATCTCCGTGACGATGTTTTCTACCGTGAACTTGTGCTGCACCAGTTCCGGCACAACCTCCTCCTCCGCAATCAGGTTGACCATCGCAAAGTAAGGAACCTTCACCCGCGGCTTGCCCAGCGCGTAGGTCAGCCGAGATACGCGGTACACCATGACAAACGGAGTACCCATGATTGCGGCTTCAACCGTAGCCGTGCCGCTGGCCACGATTCCGGCGCGGGAGTGGTAGAGCGCGGGCAGCGCCTCGGGAACTAAGTGAATATTCCTTTGTAGAGACACGGCTTGCCGCGTCTCTGTCGGCTGCATCTGCGTCCCCATCAATCCCTTGAGAAACGACGCGTCCAGCGTACGCGCCACCGGCAGCAGAAATTCATACTTGCTGCCCAGCCGATCCGCCGCCGCAAGGATCGTAGGCAGGTTCATGCACACTTCTTTCCGGCGGCTGCCCGGCATCAGCGTGATCCATTGTTTAGCGGCGTCGATCCGGTTCTCGTCCGCATACGCTTCGCGAGTAATTGCAGGCGCGGGCAGATCGGCCAGCGGATGGCCGACAAACTTCGCGTCCACTCCACGATCGCGATAGAACTTTTCTTCGAAGGGAAAAATCACCAGCGCCTTGTTGACGTACTTGCGCAGCAACTTCACGCGTCCCTGCCGCCACGCCCAGAACTGCGGGCAGACGTAGTAAACGACAGGAATGCCACGCCTGCGCATCTGCCGCGCCACTCGCCAGTTGAAGGCCGGTGCGTCGATGACGACGGCCAGCGCCGGGCGTTTCTCATCGGCCGCACGAATCAATTTCCGATAGAGCCCCAGAATCTTCGGCAGATGGCTAAGAATCTCAGTGATGCCGACGACCGCAAGGTCTTTCGCGTCGACAACGATGTCGCATCCCGCAGTTCGCATGCGCTCCCCGCCCGCGCCGAAGAATTCAAGCTGCCCGGCCTGCGTAGGGACGGCCGCCCGCTGCCGCAGCGATTCGATCAGCTGCGCGCCATACATTTCGCCCGAGGCTTCACCGGCTGAGATGAGGATTTGCACCGGACATATTGTAACGGGCTAGAAGGAGCAGCGTTCACAGCCTGCGAAAAAACTGGGCTTCGTATCAGTCCCGCGACGCCGAAAATTCTTCCGCCTGTCTGGACGGGGCTTGCCCGGTCCAGGGAGACGCGGCAATCCGCGTCTCTACGGAAAATCAGGGGTTGGACTCAGTCGTCCGCGTTCGCAGTGACCGAGGGAGCCCCCGCCGGCATCTCCTGGTCTTTATATTGCAGCTGATAGAGCTTGTAGTAAATCCCACGCTGGGCGAGGAGTTGCTGGTGCGATCCCATTTCGCGGACCTGGCCTTTGTGCATCACGATGATCTTGTCGGCGCGCTGGATGGTCGAGAGGCGGTGCGCGATGATTAGCGCCGTCCGTCCTTCCACCATGCGGTTGAGCGCATCGCGCACCCGGAGCTCGGTCTCCGTATCTACGCTGGAAGTCGCCTCGTCGAGAATCAGAATCTTTGGATTGTGCGCCAGGGCGCGCGCGAAACTGATCAACTGTTTTTGTCCGGTGGAGAGCGTCGAGCCGCGTTCGCGCACTTCCTCCTTGAATCCACCCGGCAAGGTTCGGATGAAGTCGGCGAGGTTGACGTCCTCCGCCGCCTGCTCCACGTCAGCGTCTTGAATGCGGGCCGTCCCCAACCGGATGTTGCCCGCAACCGTGCCGCTGAATAGAAACGGATCCTGCAAGACGACGCCAAAGCGGTTGCGCAGATCGTCGAGATTCATCTCCTTGATATCCACGCCGTCGATGCGAACCGCTCCCCGCTGCACGTCGTAGAAGCGCATCAGAAGCGAGATCAGCGTAGTCTTACCCGCCCCGGTGTGGCCGACGACGGCGATAGTCTCGTTCGGTTCAAGCACAAAGCTAACGTCACGGAGAACCCAATCAGGCTCCGTGGTTAGTGGAGAGACGGGCGTCCCCGCCCGTCCACCCGTGACCGCAGCCTCTGGACGGACGGGGACACCCGCCTCCCCGCCGTCTCGTCCTGAAAAGTTGTATGCAAACCAAACATGCTCAAACTCAATCCGCCCCGGCCCCTGCGGTTGTTTCGTGATCGCCGGCGACGTCACTTCAATCTTCGTATCCAGCAGCTTGAACACCCGCTCCCCGGCCGCCATCGCCGACTGCAGGATGTTGTACTTCTCGCTCAAATCCTGAATCGGACGGAAAAAACGCTGCGCGTACTGCATGAAAGCGACCAGCACTCCGATCGAAGCCACGCCCCGGATCACATCATTCCCGCCAAACCAGATGATGCTGGCAATGGCAATCGCCGACAGTATTTCCACCACTGGGTAATAAACCGAGTACGCCATGATCGCGTCTTTAAACGCTTCCATATGCGAGGCGTTGATGTCGGAAAATTTATTAAAGGCCCGCTTCTCGCGATTGAAAAGCTGCAAGACCAGCATTCCGGAAACCGCTTCCTGCAAGAAAGAGTTGATCCGGGCGATCGCCGTGCGGATGCGCCGGTAGGAATCGCGCACCTTGTCGCGAAAAATCAGGGTCGCGTACACAATCAGCGGAAGCGCCGCAAACGTGATGAGCGCCAGCTTCCAGTTCATCTTCATCATGATGGCGATGATGCCGGCGAGGACGAACACATCCTCAAAAATCGAAACCACGCCCGCCGTGAACATCTCATTCAGCGCATCGACGTCGGTGGTCACGCGTGTGACCAGTCGGCCCACCGGGTGCTTGTCGAAAAACCCGACGTGCATGTACTGCAGGTGACAGAAAATCTGCCTCCGCAGATCGAACATCACCTTCTGGCCCGTCCACTGCATCAGGTAAGTCTGGATGAACTCAAACGTGAAAGTAAAGACAAGAATGCCGACGTAAAGCCCGCCAATCTGGGCGATGCCGGTCAGCGGAGCGTCG
The DNA here is from genome assembly GCA_025355505.1 of Acidobacteriaceae bacterium. Lineage (GTDB taxonomy): Bacteria > Acidobacteriota > Terriglobia > Terriglobales > Acidobacteriaceae > Acidiflorens. The sequence goes on from JANXZM010000031.1 coordinate 56,757, forward strand.
CTGAGCCGGTCGCCAATCCAGGAGTGTGAGTTGGGAGAATTCGCCAGGTATTTGTCGATGGCGACCTTGGTGAGGAACGGCCCCAGCACGTCCAGGCCTGACTTCAGGATGATCGCGGCCAGCGCCACCGCGACGTGCAACTTGTATGGACGCAGATAGGTAAGCAGCCGCCGCATCAGCCGGCCGTCGTACGCTTTGCCTAGTATTTCTTCTTCCTGATTAGAAGCCATGGATCGCGCGCGAGAACCAAATCGGGGGTTATCTACTTAAGCTTACCCCAAAAGCATCACGGTAAATAGATGGCCGAATGGGCTTCAAAGATGGAAAAGGTTGGAATCAGGAACGCGGGAACCTTTGTCTTAACGCCTCTCAAAGCTCGGCGAGCTGCCGTTGGACGAACAAGAAGTAAAGGGCCACCAGTATCAGCAAGAATCCGTTTATGCTGAGCACCACGGGCGCGGTAAACAACGGAACCAGCCATCCCGACAACAGATTTCCTATTGGCATGCCGCCGCGGAATGCAAAGTTATACACGCTCATTACGCGCCCGCGCATTTCGTTCGTGGTGATTAGCTGCACAAGGGAGTTCACGGTGGCAAAAACCGCCATCATGGATGCGCCTACAAGCACCAGGAAGGTCTCGCTCAGCGGCAGCGACTTTGAAAGGGAAAATCCGGAAATTCCCGCGCCGAGGCAGACGAGCGCTAACAGAGCCACACGCCCCTTTCTTCTCATGTTGCCCGCAGTCGCGATTGCGAGTGAGCCACAAATCGAACCGAGTCCCATGAGCGCGAGCAGATTGCCGTAGGTTTCGGGCCCGCGATGGAAAATGTCTTTCACGAATACGGGAAGGTAGGTGCGCATGGGCATGCTCAAGCCGGTCATGCAGAACGCCAGGATGATCAAGGCTTCCATCGAATGCTGCTTGCGAACGAACTGAATGCCCTGCTTGAGGCTTGCGAACATCGATTCTGTTGTCTTCAACGGCAGGAAGCGGGCGCGGATGATCGACAGCGAGACGATGGGCGCCAGAAAAGAAAGCGCATTCAGCCCGAAGCACCACTTCTCGCCCAGCCTCGCCAGCGCTTGACCGGCGAGTGCTGGTCCCAGCATAACCGCCACGTTGAATTGGATCGAATTCAATGCGATGGCGTTCGGCATGTCTTCCTTTTCGACCAGCGTGGGAATCAACGCCTGGTAGGCGGGACCGCCAAAGGCCTGAGCCAAGCCGGAAACGAACGAAAGGCAGAGGATGTGCCAGACGTGGACCGCTCCCGTCGCCACCAGAATGGTGAGCAGACCGGCGGTCGTCATCTGTACATACTGGGAGGCGAGCAGGATTTTCCGGCGCTCCACGCGATCGGCCAGCACGCCGCCAATCAGGGAGAAAAGAAAGATGGGAATGCCGCCGAGAAACTGATCGAGCGCCAGTAAAAATGCCGAGTGGCTGAGCCGGTAAACCAGCCAGCTCTGCGCCACGATCTGCATCCAGGTGCCGATGCTGGAGGTGCAGGCGCCAATCCACATCAGACGGAAATCGCGATATTGAAATGCTTTGAAAACCCGGCCAATCACCTGAACGTCTCCGTGAGAAGGCTACCATGCACCTTCACTCGCGCAAGGTGGCGAGGATGGAATTGCGGGGATCTGAGAATGGCCGCAGGCTAGCGTCTGCAAACCGAAAGCTCGTTAAATATTTTTTTTAACGGGTCGCGCCGCCGCCCCAGGCTTGGCCTTCGGAGGATTGCAGTCGCCACCCTCGCGGCAGTCCGCGCACGCGACCTTGGCATTCTTGTCGGCCATTTCGTGAAGGAATGCCGAAAACGTCTTGCCGCAGTGGTTGCATAAAAGCTCAATCGAGTCATTGCTCACATTGGCGTTCGTCATAGTCCACCTTCGATTTGTTGAGCCCTTCGGTAGCGGCCACCTGACGCTCCATTCTAAGCCACCGTCAGGCAGCGTGCGTCCCATAGAATAAACAGCAGTATGTCCCTAGGCATCTACATCTCGGTCCCCTTCTGCCGGACCAAGTGCAGCTACTGCAACTTCGCCTCCGACGTATTCTCGAAGTCCGCCTACGAAAATTACGTTGCCCGCCTGCTGGAAGATATCGCCAACTCGCGCCAGCTTGCGTCGCAGCTAGGCTGCGGGTTCGAAGAAACTGCCGACTCCATCTACCTCGGCGGAGGAACGCCGTCGATCCTCGATGCCCCGCAGTTGCTGCGCATCTTCGCCGCCGTGCGCGGTGAATTTACGATTGCGCCCGATGCCGAGATCACGGTCGAATGCGCTCCGGGCACGCTTACGTCCCCGCTCATCGAAACCTTGCTGCAATGTGGGGTAAACCGGGTGAGCCTGGGGGTGCAGTCCTTCGTCGATCGGGAAGCACAATCCGTGGGACGGCTGCACAACCGTTTGACCGTTCTTGACGAAATCAGCCGGCTGCGGGAGGCTGGCCTCGCCAACATTAACATTGATCTAATCGCCGGGTTGCCGCATCAGACGGCGGAAAGCTGGGCCTTCTCGGTGTCGGAGACGATTGCGACGGGTGTTCCGCACGCGAGCATTTACATGCTGGAGGTGGACGAAGATTCTCGCCTCGGCAGAGAACTGATGGCCGGAGGCGCGCGCTACCACGCCCACTTTGTCCCCGACGACGACGCGACCGCCGATTTCTACCAGCAGGCAGTTGAGACGCTGGCCGCGGCTGGCATCGCCCAGTACGAGATTTCCAACTTTGCCCGCGCTGCGGCGCATTTGCAAAACGAGGAGTTGCAGAACAGTGAGTTACAGAACAATGAGTCGCGGCATAACTTGAAATATTGGACGCGCCAGCCCTATCTCGGCTTCGGCGTGGATTCTCACTCGATGCTTGCCGTCGCACATCAGAATGACGATTATCACCAGGCTATCCGCTTCGCAACCGCCGACTCGCTCGACGGCTACATGAATCGCGCGCCGCGCACGGTGACACCCGTATCCGCGCAGGCCGCCATCGAAGAAAGTTTTTTTCTCGGCCTGCGCCTCAATCGCGGCATCGATCTCGATCTCATTCGACGAGAAATCGGCTCGGTGCCCATAGACCGCGGGGAGAATCAAGGATGTGTGGAGCAGGGTGGAAGAGCGATTTTTCCGGGCCGCGATAGCCGGAAAACGGGGGCGGCCTGGTGCAGCCCAGACCACAATTTCATCCCGGAGACGATCGCCGTCTGGGAATCCGCAATTGCTCAATGCGTGCAAGACGGCCTGCTCGAACAGCAAGACACCACTCTGCGCCTTACCGCTCGCGGCCGATTATTATCCAATGAAGTTTTTGCCAGATTTCTTGCTGAAACAACCGCAGAAACAAAAGTGGGAACTGGCCACGTGAATCCACGTTAGTTGGCCGATTAGTGCCGTTCGGCTTGGGCCTATCCGGTCCCCACCATCTCAAAAACTTTGGGGAGGCCGATGCCCAAGATGGGAGGCTCGAATGCGAGAGCCTGTATGCCGGCCTCTCCCGAAGAACTGATCCACACAATGCGAAACTGTGCCCGCGACGCGCCGTGTTGCACGTCCAGCAATTCTCCGGTCTGGACCTTCGAGCGCACCCCGATCAGAACCGCGCCGCAATTGCTGAGGTTTCGCACCCGCACAATCTCGGCGAAAGGCCGCGCCATTCTGTCCACTCCCCAGATGCGTACGGATAACTCCAGGTCCAGTCTGCGCTCTTTTCGGCGATCCATTTCCGCTCCCGGTATTGGGCTCCAACGATTCAAACGGATGATAACCACGAACGTTCCAAAGCGAAACGTCACATCGGTTACTCGCCAAAGAGTTCCCGAAGTTACGTTGCATTCGGGAAAATTTGATTAGCTGCCTGTGATGAAACTCCAGCGCCTAAAACCAGCGCCTAAAGGCGCCCTTATAACACGGCGCTTACGGTATGCCTGAAGGTGTTCAGGCATACCCTGACACAAAACGTATCTACACCACAGGCTGTTAAGGCTGTCCTTCAATGCTGTCCGGGACCAGCTTGATCAGAGTTTCCCTGGTCTGCGCGGGATTTGCGACCTTAGTAAAGGCAACGAACCAAGGCGAACGCCGCCCTCCCCAACAAGAATTGTGCAAACAGATGACACGCCGTTGACAACTTGCCTGCGGCCAGGGAACTAGCATTCGATTGCCGGCAGGACTGAGAAATTGTCGATCGAGCGTCGTGCTACTCGGACGTGCTACTCAACGACCCACTCCGCGACTCACTCCCTCCCTGCTTCGGCCTCGCACCATCCAAGGAGGAATTCTGTATGCAGCGTCGCAAGATTGCTTTCACGATTTGCTTCGGGCTCACAGTGGCAATGTTGGTTTCGAGCGCAGCCCAGGCGCAGTATCAACTCACAAATTTGGTTTCGAATCAGTTCGGAACGGCCAGGCACACGGATCCACTGTCGGTGAATGCTTGGGGACTCGCTTACGGCCCGGGCGGACCAATCTGGGTCAGCGATGCCGGCTCCGGCTGGTCGACGCTCTACGATGGCCAGGGAGTCGCTAAGAGCTTGCGGATATTAGTTCCATCGGCAAGCGGCGCAGGCCCGGGTTCGCCAACTGGAATTGTCTTCAACGGGTCGTCAGACTTTCAGGTGCAGGGATGGAATTCGTTTTTCCTGTTCGCGACTTTGGATGGGACCATCTGTGCATGGTCGCCGCAAACCAATTTCAATAACGCCCTCATTGAGGTGAATAACTCGGCGCTCGGCGCTGTGTACACCGGCCTGGCGGTTACCAGCAAGGCTTCGGGGAATTTTCTGTATGCCGCCGACGCTGCCAACAACAAAGTCGACGTGTACGACGGAACCTTCAACTGGGTGACCTCATTTACCGACAGCACGCTGCCGCCCGGCTTCGCGCCGTTCGGCATTCAGGACATCGGCGGTTTGGTTTACGTCGCGTTTGCGGATATCACTGGGGGCCCAGGCGGCGTCATCGACATCTTCAAGGAAGACGGGACATTGGTCCGGCAATTCGCAGAGGGCAAGCCCCTGAACCAGCCCTGGGGTTTGGCCGTGGCGCCCAAGAATTTTGGACCGCTGAGCAACACACTGCTGATCTCGAACAACACCAACAACGGCACCATCAACGCCTTTAATCTCGTCACCGGCCAGTTTATGGGCACGGTCAGGGACGCAAACGGCAAGAATATCGTGATCGACCAGTTGTGGGGAATTGAATTCGGCGGAGGTGCGGCAAACAACGGCCGCACCAACCAACTGTTCTTCACCGCCGGTCCGCACAACAATCTGACTGGAACGTTTGGGAGGATTGGTTTGCAGTAGTCGCAAGCGCTCGAAAATGCCAGAGGGAAGAACGCAAAAAGGAAATACCGCGAAGGCCGCCCGGAGGCGGCCTTTTGCGCGCATAAACCGAACTAGCGTTAATCAAACGGTGGTCGGAACGAGTGGCGGTTGCAAAGGCTCAAATCGTGAATTAAGCTAGTCTTCTCTTCCATTTTAAGCACCAGGCCGGGATGGCGGAACTGGCAGACGCAGCGGACTCAAAATCCGCCGACCTTCGGGTCTTGGGGGTTCGACTCCCCCTCCCGGCACCAGCGCTTGTAAGGGCGGGGGGTGGATTTGAACTATCGGCATTTATCGTGGCTCTGACCGCGGTGGCGTTTGTGATCGGCTTGTTGGGGATCCCATTTGGCGAAGAAACAAAGGGAAAAACGCT
>JANXZM010000061.1 GCA_025355505.1 Acidobacteriaceae bacterium
GATGGGATTGGCCCAGGCAGAAGTGTATCCGTCTCCAGAGACGAACTTTGATGCCGCACAGAAGCCATTATCAGCGCTCCTTGACAACTTAAATGACACCCGAGCAGTCTTTACCAGCCCTCGAATCCGGGCCAAAACGAAATATTTCGCCGCTAAGTCCTTATTCCAGAATACTTTGCCGTTAAGTCCTTATTCCTGAACACTTTAGCGCAAATGGGGGGGGTACAAAACCCACTTAACACTTCTGACGCGCTCCAGTCTGAGGTAAGGAATATTATGATAAAGTAAGGAATCGGAGTTCGCCATGCAAAAGCAGGCCAAAATCACCAGCAAAGGCCAGATCACCGTCCCCATCGAAGTGCGCCGCATCCTCGGCGTTCGAGCAGGCGACCGGCTGCTTTTTGAGAGCGATAGCAACGGCGTACACATCCGCCCCGTTCGCAACGAAAGCGTCTTCGCTAAATACGCGAGCATTGGCAATCCCGGAATCCCTTCTGGCAAGAAAGCCATCAATCGATGGCTCCGCGAGATGCGCGGTCATAGCGACTGATCATGACCACTGCGATCGACACCAACGTCATTGTCGCCTTGTGGGACAAGGACCCATCGGCGACTTTGGCCGCCCGCACCGCGCTCGAAGCTGCCTTTCGTCGTGGGAACCTCATCGCGGCCGCTCCCGTCTTCGCCGAGCTGATCGCCGCTCCAGGACGCAGCGAGGATTTTGTGGGCGCGTTCTTTGAAAACACGGGAATTGCGATTGATTGGGAACTGGGTGAGCGCGTTTGGCGATCCGCCGGCAACGCCTTCCGAAGGTACGCGGATCGGCGCAGAAAACATCGCGACTTCGGCGCGCGCCGCATTCTTGCCGACTTCTTGATTGGAGCCCACGCGGCCGAGCACGATTATCAGCTTCTGACTGCGGATGTACGTCTATACCGAGCGGCGTTTCCTACTCTGAAAATCGAGACGATCTAAGCTGCTACCGCGCTCGCGCCAGCACCAGCGTCACATCGTCCGGCTGTTCGTTGTCGCCAATCCAATCGGCCACTGCCGCAGTGACAATTTCGGTGATGCGCTCCAGCGGCAGATGGCGGTTCGCGCGGACCAGTTGGATCAGCCTCTCCTCGCCGAACTCGCCATAATCGTTTTCCGGTTCGGTCACTCCATCGCTGTATGCCACCAGCACGTCGCCGGGGCGGAGTTGCACGGTCGCTTCCGGAAAACTCAAATTGTCGAACAGCCCGACCACGGTTCCACCGCAGCTCAGCAACTGCGACGACCCATCTTCGGAAATCACGATCGGCGGCAGGTGACCGCCGTTGGCGTACGTGAACCGGCGCGTCGCTCCGTCATAGACTCCCAAAAATAAAGTTGCGTATTTTTCCAACGGAGTGCTTTCGTAAAGCTGATGGTTCAGCAGCGTCAGCAGCGCCGCTGGAGACGCTTCGGTCCCCCGCAGCTCGGAAGCCAGCATCAGCCCCGAGTCCCCCGCTATACCTTCGATGCTGTACGCCCGCACCGCCGAGTGGATGGTCGCCATCAGCAGCGCCGCCGAAATTCCTTTGCCGCTCACGTCGCCGACCGCCAGCATCATTTTGCCGGAACTCAGCGCGAGAAAATCGTAGTAGTCCCCGCTCACCGTCCGCGCCGGACGGCAGAACCCATTCACTTCCAGGGTCTCGAGTTGCGTGATCGACCTGGGATAGAGTTGCGCCTGCACTTCCTGCGCAATGGCCAATTCGCCTTCCAGACGCTGCTTCTCCTTCTGCTCAAGAACCAGTTTCTCGATCGACGTGGTCATCGAGTTGAAGGAGTTTGCCAGCGTCGCCAGCTGGTCGCTCGACTGCACCGTGATGCGGTGGCTGAAGTCGGCCCGATTGATGTGCTTGGTCGCTTCGTAAAGTTGGCCCACCGCCGAGGTGATGCTGCGCGTCAGTTTCGTTCCAACGTACAACGCCAGCAGCTCGATGAGCGCAAACACAATCGCAATCGACAACAAAATATATTCCACGCCTTTGGCGTAATCTCCCAGCGCCGCAAAAAGTCTGGCATAGAGCACCGAGAGCCGCGTTTCGACCTGCGCCAGCGCTCCCGCGCGCCGCCGTTCTCCCGTGGCCCAATCCACCACCGGCAGCGGGATCGGGAACGTTATCTCGTGATCGAGCGCGTTTACCGCTGGCGGAATCGTCCCCGAAGTGAAAGTCTGCTCGCGTTTCCGGTCGTCGAAGGCCGAGGAAGGTTTCGAGTCGCTCTGCTCCGCGGCCGGGTTCGCAGGTGGACTCTCGGTTCCGTAGACCGCAATCCGGCCAAGATCGCCCGCGATCTTCTCCACAAAATTCTTGTCCAGCGGCTCACTTAAAATCACGCGCAACCATTCCGGCTCAGCCGAGAGTACGGTCGCCGTGCGCAGATAGAGTATGCCGTGGTCGCGCACGATTTCACGGAAGTCCCCGGTGATAAATGGAGGAGCGTCAAAACCAGCCGCGCCCTCCGGACCCGAGCAGTAAGGCTGCGGCTGGCTCCTGGACCACGCACACACCTGCCGATGCGTCCACTCCGGACCACGCGATCTTGCCCGGCCGAGAATTTCCGCATCCAGCTTTGCGCCGTCCGAGATTTGCGTGGCCAGGTGATGGGCGATGGCTCGGTTGGCCGCCTCCATGCTGCGGAGGTGAGTGGTGATATCGGAAGTTACAACAAAGCTGGCAAACTGCCCGGCCAGGAGATAGAGCGTGATCAGAGAAATCATCACCAGCAGAAAAACCGGAATCACGCCAATAAAAACATACGTTACGATCAACCGGTTTCGCAGTCGCCACAGCAGTTGCGAACGCAGCCAGCGGAACCCGGCAATCGCAAGCAACACAATCGCCAGCAGGCTGAGAAAAATTACCCAGCTTTCCAGGCTCGCCGACGTTGCTGGCCGCGCACGACGCGTCAGCCACTGCACCACGAACAGAAGCAGGTCGAGCGCCAGCACGTAGAGCGCCGTCCACGCGATCCAGCTCTGCGGCCAAAGCTCTTTCTCGCGCAGCTTGCTCTCGAGCTCCAGAGAGATCAGTCTCATACAGTTGCCTGCTTCGCCACCCGATTATAGGACGTCGCGCCTGCCGTCAAATCTCGGGATAAAAATCGAAAAAGGCCGCCAGGCTGGTCTTGAGCTGCTTCTCGATCTCGTCTTTGCCGCCCTCGAGAATGTGCATGGTGACGTGCGCATCCCGCCCATTTTTCAGTTTGATCGTGGCCGCGCCCACCTCCGCGACCTCATCGGAGGGCAGTAGACGCAGACCGTACACCAATGTCAGGTTTGCCATGCCACGATTGTAAGCCAGAGAATATAAGCCAGAAAGTCTGGGAATTATTGGTGGAGAGCCGAGCGGGGACGCCCGTCGCTCCACCGTATGGCTTGTTACTCGGTCACGATGCCGATGGATCTATCCCGGTGGCCACTGCAGCGAGCGCCCGCCGATCAGATGCACGTGCAGATGAAAGACCGATTGCCCAGCCCGCGGACCCACATTCAGCACGGTGCGGTAGCCATCCTCGATCGACCGCTCGCGTGCAATGTGCGCGGCCGCCAGATGACAGCGTCCCACTAACTCCGCATCTTCTGCCGTGGCTTCTTTCAAACCAGCAATATGTCTTTTCGGGATGATCAGCACGTGCGTCGGGCCTTGTGGGTTCAGATCTTCAAAGGCAAACGTGTGCTCGTCTTCATAAACTTTCTTGGATGGTACTTCGCCGCGAATGATCCGGCAGAATAAACAGTCCGCCATAAGTGAGTCTCCCCTCGCCTGGGATGACGATCACCCGGCAAGTCCACACGGAGATAAGTTCTCTATATCTCTGCAAGAAACAATATCACCCCGGCTAACAGCGTCCTGTAAACAATTGTCAGTCGAGCCGCACCAGAAACACCGACCCCTCTTCCGTCTCGGTCTCGTGAGCCAGAGCGGTTGCGCGCTGGCGGTCATCGTCCAGCACTCGTACCCGCACCCACCAGCCTCCGGCGGGACTTACAAATTTGATGACTTTGGCCGTCTGGTAACGCTTCTGCAGGTGCTCCGCTAACTCAGCGGCCGCTTTTTCCTTGGCCAGGGAGCCGATTTGAACCGCCCAGCGCCCACCCATGTCGAGAGACGCAGGCGCCTGCAGCACCTCCAGCCGGACTTTCGCAGTGCCTGGCAAGTACACATCCAGCGCCTTCGCGGCGGCCAGCGAAAGATCGACGATGCGTCCGACGACGAACGGTCCGCGGTCGGTGATCCGCACCATCGCCGAATGTCCGTTCTTTAAATTCGTAACGCGCACGATCGAGCCCAGCGGCAAAGTTAGATGTGCCGCCGTCATCGCGTTCATATCGTAAACCTCGCCGTTCGATCCGCGCCGGTTGTGATACGGAGCGCCGTACCAGCTCGCCATCCCGGTTTCTTCAAAGATCGGTTTCGCGCCAGTCGGAACCTTGACCTTCTCGCTTTCGCCCGTTATTTCTTTGGATGGCAGAGTCGCGGCTGGTTTTTCCTGCGGAGGTGGTGGTAGTGGTGGAACCTGCGTATGTTTATGTCCACCACAACCGCTCAGAAGCGCGCTGCCCAGCAATAAAAAACACGGCAGATTGCATGACGACGACCATGACGACGACCACGGCAGCCACCATGCCGCCCGCCCGCGCAACGGCCGCCGCGTCTGCTGGGGCGGGTCGCTTGCAAGAAAGCGGTTCAAGAGCCCTTGCGCTGCGTTTCCAGAAAGTCCGCGAACTCCGAGAGCTTCCCTGCTGCCGTTCGGAGCGCATTCGACGAATGGCTTCGCACCGCTGGTACAACCTTGTCGTTCAGATACGTAACCAGTTCCGCCGTCTCTTTTTCCAGAGTCTCGGCGATATTCGCTACCGAGCGATTGAAGCGCACGGAAGCCTCCTCCACCTTGCGGTCGATTTCGGTCATACCCATCCTGCCGGTTCGGGTTAATGTTCACGCGTGTGTCGCGGTTACCAGGCTTCATCATTATCGTGGGCTCTCTCCCGGCGGTCAATTGGCATTGTGTGCAAGCGGGGCAAAGCCCTGTCCCCACCCAAGCCAGGTCACGGTACAATCACGCCATGCGTCCGAGGATAGCTGTCGAATCGCCCCCGCTTTCTCTGATGTCCATACTGATGTTTGCGCTAACGTCCCTGCTGATTTTCGCACCGGCCTGTATTTTTTACGGCGATCATCCGGCGCGCTCAATGGCGGAAGTAACCGGAGGCGAGGGTATGGAGCGCGTCTTCTGGAAAAATGTGCAAGCGGCGAACTGGGTCGAGGTGGAGCGCGCGCTGGCTTCGAATTACGCCGGCGTAACCCCCGGCGGAACGCTCGATCGCTCCGCCACGCTTGAGCAGTATCGCCGGTGGCAGTTAAAAGACTACGCGCTCGGCGATCTGAAAACCGAGTTGAACGGAACCACTATCGTGGTGACCTACACCATCACTCTGAACGGTGCCGGCTCGAATGGAACCGCCGGTTCGCAACCGCTTTCCGCGGCGCCCCAGCACATGATGACCGTGTGGCAGCAGCAAAAAGCCGGATGGGTCGCCATCGCGCACAGCGTCAGCCAGCAATAATGCGCGAGTTAGCGGCCATCCCCGTTGAGACGCTGCGAGCCGCGTCTCCAGCCGGCAGCAAGGACCTGGCCGCTTTTCGTCGCGCTCTTCTCCGCTGGTACGACAAGAATCTCCGCGACCTTCCCTGGCGCAAAACTCGCGATCCCTATCGCATCTGGCTCAGCGAAATCATGCTGCAGCAGACGCGCGTGGCCGCCGTGCTTGACCACTACCGGATATTCCTCGAACGTTTTCCGAATGTCCATGCGCTCGCCGCGGCTTCTGAAGATGACGTGCTGGCCGCCTGGAGCGGCCTGGGCTACTATCGGCGGGCGCGCATGTTGCATCAGGCCGCCCGGCAGATGGCTGAACAACACGGCGGCTGCCTTCCGCGGAATTCCGGGGCTTTGCTCGCCCTGCCCGGCATCGGACGCTATACCGCTGCGGCCATCGCCAGCATCGCGTTTGATGAGGCCATCGCCGTCGTGGATGGCAACGTCGAGCGCGTGTTGCAAAGATTTATCGGCCCCAACCTCACCACGCCGCAAACCTGGCAGCAAGCGCAAGCGCTTCTCGCCATCGCCCGGCCCGGGGATTTCAATCAAGCCATGATGGAACTCGGCGCAACCGTGTGCGTGCCGCGCGCGCCGCGCTGTCCGGTGTGCCCTGTCCGCAAATGGTGTGGCGCGCAGCAATCCAGCCAAGCCGCAATCCGCGCAATAACCAACCCAATAACGATGGAGCGCCCAGCGTCCCCGCCCGGCAAGAGGCCAACGCCCCCATCGATCCGTCATGTCAAAAAACAATTGTGGTGCGTGCTCAACCAGCGCGACGGTGGCGTCCGCCTCGTACAACGCCCACGCAAAGCCTCGCTCATGCCCGGCATGTGGGAACTGCCCCAATCGTCCGAGCCGCCGCGCCCATTGCCGGCTTCAGCGCATTGGCGCACATTTCGCCATTCCATTACCGTTACCGACTACACTGTTCATGTAATAAGAAATTCGCCGTTGACAGATGCTGTGCCCGCCCCGAATGGCAAATGGGTTGCAATCGATCGCATCCCGCAGATCCCAATCACCGGATTAACGCGGAAAATCCTGAAGGCCGGCGGCATCATCTAACTTTGTGAGGCATTTCTCTATGAAGTGGCTCGATCGCTCTTTCGGAGGTTCGAAAGATATGGCTGCACTGCCAGCCGGAACTAAAGCGCCTGACTTTTCTTTGCCCGCCGTCCTTAGCGGCAAAGATGGCGGCGAATTCTCATTGCAAGCTGCTCTCAAAGAAGGACCGGTACTCGCCGCTTTCTTCAAAGTGTCCTGCCCGGTCTGCCAATACACGTTCCCCTACCTCGAACGCATGCACAAGGCGCAGGGCGACAAGAAAATCACGATCGTGGGCATCTCGCAGGACAACCAGCGCGACACTGCCGCCTTTCTGAAGGAGTACGGTGTTACCTTCCGCACTCTGCTCGACGATCCGAACGGTTACGCGGTTTCGAATGCTTACGGCCTGACCAATGTCCCTACTTTGTTCTTGATCGGACAAGACGGCAAGATCGAAATCAGCAGCGTCGGGTGGGTCAAGCAGGAAGTGGAGGACATCCACCGCAAGCTCGCCGCCGCACAGCAAACTCCGCATTTTCCGATCTTTCAACCCGGAGAAGATGTCCGCGATTTCCGGGCTGGTTGAAGCTCGAAAAACTGATCCCGCGGTCGCGGGACAACTTGAAACGCGACACCGCGCAAAATCAGGCGCGGATTAACACTGCCTCCATTTCCCTATTGGCTGTGTGTTTACTATTGAGTTATTATCCCGTGGTTACTACGCCCCCCCGACTTTCGTGAAAATCCCTGGCTTCACGCGTCCGTGGATCCCATCCTAAGGAAAGTCTGATTAATTCTCCGCGTACCTCCGTGCACCCCTGTGTACCCTGTGGTTCAGGGTCTTCGTTGGCACTGAATCAGAGTTTCCCTAACGTCGAAAAGCACGACGTTAGGATTGATTGGATAAGAGGGAAGGCTTAAAACGAACCCGGCTATGAAGCCCCATTCCTGCGCCACTTCACCGCCAAACTGGAGACTGAACCAGCGGAAGTGCCAGTCGCCGCGCGTCGCTGATTTTGAAGCGAACACACTTAAAGAGGGTGCCCCGTCCAAGCTCCGCTTTGGCGGGTCTTTTCGTCGGAAGATTCCCGCACATTTGCATTGTTTACCCATCACAGACGAAGGTGAAGTTCAAGCAAGATACTCTCCCCATGCCCTGGGGTCTAAAGCGCTACCAGGAGATAATAAAGCGCTACCAGGAAACCGGCCAACTCCACTTCCTAACCTTCAGTTGTTACCACAGACAGCCGAAGCTGAGAGACGCGGAATTCTGCGCCATGTTCGAAGCCGCGCTGGAGCGAACCCGACAGCAGCACGGACTGCAAGTCTACGGATACGTGCTGATGCCCGAACACGTCCACCGGAATCCAGTTACGCGTGGGTTGGTAGCACAGCCCGAAAATTGGCCGTGGAGCAGCTTTCGTCATTACGCAACCGGTGAAGAGGCCCGGTGCAAATCGAATCCCAGTGGACCGCGCGACGCAGGGAACGCGCCGGAATCTTTCCGACAGTGTTAGTGCGGTCAGCCGACAAAATTCCCGCCCAAGCGGAGCTTGGACGGGCCACCCTTCAGAGTTTAAATAATGGCGTAGGCCGGGCCACCCGCCATCGGGCGCGGTCAGCGACGCCCGGTTCGACGCTGCGTCGTCAGCAGGGCTCCGCCTCCGCCTAGTCCTCGGTCTGAACCGCTTCTATTTTCTTATGCTTCCTGTTCCAGTAATAGACTACTTTGGCTTGGCCAAAATAGGTAACCTCAATCCCAGTAGCACTAAGCCTTACTGGGGACGCGTGATCATTTGTATCTATCGCGTCTGTCTGGGACACCTGTGATCCGGCCTGCACAGGCCTAATGTAAACTTCGCCAGATTGCGCTGTTACGTCCAGCTCATAAACGCTCTTGCATTGGGCACCCCCTGAGCACAAAAGAACGACAAGTTTCGTCGTCTTTGCCTTGTTATCTTTTAGCAATATTGCATAGTCTGGATGTCCATCTCCGTCAAAGTCAGCGCGAACGACACTTGGATCATCCTTCGGGAAATTCCGGAGCATGAACGTTCTTGCGTCGGAGTTACGCTCTCGCAAGGTCAGTTTATGATATCCCGAAAAACGACCTAGGATGATACCCAAGGCGTTCTTAGGCGCTTCACCACTTGACGTTGCAGCACAACACAAGAGACCGACGACCACAGGGACCCAAAAAAAGATTCGGCGGCGCTTCATGCGTATCATCTCCTTCAGTTACAGTCACATGGTTTAGGAAGAAAGCGGGTGGCCCACGCCTCGGTTTTGGTTTCCTTTCCAATAACACAACTGTGCCCCATCCTTCGCGTGCTTTTCGCGAAGGGTGGGTGGCAGTCTGATCGCACCGTGGACTTCGCCGCAAAATGCGGGGACAGGAACATGTGAAAAAATTGATTTTTGGGAAAAGACGAGTTTGTGCTTTGAAAAAGTTTGCAATTAGATGACCTACAAGCGATCTTTGGCACTTGGCGATACATTTTCGATCGCCTGCAAAAAACGGAAAATCGATTTCTTCACATGTTCCTGTCCCCGAGTTTAAGCACGCCGGCCACGACATCCGCGACCTTTTGAAGTCTCGGGGCTTCCTCGTTCGCGAAAAGTCCGTCGGGGTCGGAATTTTCCATTTGTTTCCCGCTTGACCGAGCTGCTGTTTAACTCTATACCTCTTGGTTACACGCCGTGATGTAAACTGCGCTGGGCGGAACTGTCTGTTGGTGTGTTCCGGATCGCGCGGCATTCTGATCCTTTATCCTTCGTCCGTTGCTGTGCGGGTGAAACGGCAATGGAGGGGAGCTACGCCGGGTTGTTGGACTCGCGATCAATACAAATTGTCGTGATAGGAGGAGCCATGCCGAGATACAAGTATGCGCTTCGGTCAACGATTGCAGTGGCTGTGATGGTCTTGGCCGTAGCCGCATTGGCTCAGTCGGATACGGCGGTAAATCCCCTCTCCATCGAAGCACTCATTGAAATTAAACATCCATCGAATCCAGTTTGGTCGCCCGATGGGGAGCGTGTGGCATTCCTCTGGGATCGGGCAGACATCGTTAACCTATACGTTGCATCTTCCGACGGCCGGGACAACCCGTTGGCCTTGACCTCATTTCCTGACGGCAAAGTAGCAGACATATTCTGGAGTCGCAACAGCCGAACCGTATATTTTTCGCGCGGCGAAGATTTGTGGCAGGTAGACGTTGCCGGAGGTCAGGCGCGTCCTGCGTGGAGCACCTCCAGCCCCGAAGAGGAATTTTCTCCTTCGCCCGACGGGACTAAATTGGCGTTTGTCCGTGCTCGCAAATTCGGGGAAGCGCAGCACGGTGGCGATCTAATCGTGCGCTCGCTGAACGACGGAAGCGAGTCGGTGATCGTACACGATAGCGAGAGTATCCTTAGCCCGATCTGGTCACCTGACGGAAAACGGATTGCGTACCTCGGTGGCAGCAAGGTCATTCGCCATGATGAGACGCCTTCGTATTCTGGAGAAAAGATAGCCTTCGCTGTTTTTGAGTATGCGGCTGGACAGCTCTATGTAGTGCAGGCCGGTGGAGGCAAGCCGATTGCGATTGACACGGCTGGGGAATACAACGGGATCGCGTGGCTCGATTCCGCGCGCCTGACCTACGATCGTCAGTCCAACGGCTTCAAGACAAGGACAATCTATGTTGCGGATGCCAATGGCGACAAGCCTAAAGCCATCCATGAAGACAAAGAAGAAAAGTTCTGGAGCCTTCCCGACTGGGAAGCCGAATCCAGACCCAAGCCCTCGCCCGATGGCAAGTGGATCGCCTTTCTGACCGACCGGGACGGATGGGATCACCTATATGTTGTCGCATCCCATGGTGGGCCGGCCATTCAAATTACAAAAGGGCACTTCGAAGTCTGGCGTCCACGCTGGTCTCACGACAGCTCGCGGATTGTATTCGACGCCAACGAGCCCGATCATCCGGGCAATCGACGCCTCGGAGTCGCAACGTTGGGGACTGACTTTAACAACACAAAGATTGACTACGTGACTAGTGACATGGGAACGAACATCGACGCTTGGTGGTCGCCCGACGACAAGCGTCTCGCTTATCAGCATACCGACACGCACAATTCGGCTGACATTTTTGTGACCGCTGCAACCGCGGGTAGCAAGCCAGTACGGCTCTCGGATTCCATGCCGCCAAGCATGGATCGTTCCGTCTTTGTGGAGCCGCAACTTATCCACTATCCCGGCCCCGATGGCCAGTCCGTTCCGGCGTGGCTCTTTGTGCCTAAAAACCTCGATCGCAGCAAGAAACACGCAGCCATCGTTTGGATTCACGGCGACGGCATCAATCAGAATTACAACGGCTGGCACGTGCAGCGAAACTACGCGGTCTACTACAGCTATCACCAATACCTCCTGCAGCAGGGCTACGTCGTGATTGCCCCAGACTACCGCGGCAGCACTGGTTACGGGCGCGACTGGCGCAACGGGGTTCACATGGACGTCGGCGGCAACGATGCCAAAGATGCATGGATGGCAGCCAACTATCTTAAGACTCTTCCTTATGTTGACTCCGAACGCATGGGGGTCTGGGGCTTAAGCTATGGCGGGTTCTTTACGCTGATCGCAATGACCGATCAGCCTACGCTGTTCCGTGCTGGGGTGGACGTCGCGGGTGTGGCCGACTATGTCATGTACTATCACGATCCTTACAACAACGACTGGACCGAGGGCCGAATCGGCACACCCCAACAAAATCCCGAAATCTATGCTAACGCGTCGCCCTTGTCGCATATCGGCCAATTGGCACGGCCGTTGCTGGTATTGCACGGGACCTCCGACGTGAATGTACCGTTCCTGCAATCTGTGTGGTTGATGGATGAAGCTCTAAAGAAGAACAGAGGCGACTTGGTTCAATTCATGATTTACCCCGGCGAATTCCACTACTTCAGTCGAGAGCACGTCCTGCGGGATGCGTGGAACCGGGTCGACCGCTTTTTCAGTCTCCAATTGCGCGAAGCCGACCGATCGAAGCAATAAAATTGCGTGGAAAAAGAATTGCCTACGAGCAGAATTGATGTATACTGCTCGCCATTATCCGAGTAGAAACGCGCTCGCAAAGGGCCACTCATTATCAATGGTCTCCGTGGGCGAATCCCAGGATGAACGGAAACCACTATGTCCTTTCCCAAGGTAGTGAGCAAACGGAATTGGCCTTCGCCGCGCTATTGGCAGGCGGCAATGCTCTTGACTCTGTTAACCGGTACGCTTTGCGCACAAGTTGCTATCACGGGCAGAATCACAGGCGTAGTGGAAGACGCATCCGGCGCAGCCGTCACGGGTGCCACGGTGACGGTAAAGGGGCCAGCGTTGATGGCCCTGCGGACCGTCGGCACACAATCGGACGGTAGCTATCTCCTCGATTTTTTGCCGATTGGCACCTATGAAGTCAGTATCAGCGCCCCTGGCTTCAAGACGTTTGTTCAGAAAGACGTTGTCCTGAACTCGGGATTTATCGCTACGGTCAGCCCGCATTTGCAGGTGGGCACCGTGCAGGAGATCGTCGAGATCTCCGGCCAGGCGCCGATTGTGGACATGAAGAGCGATGCCACCCTCACCACCTTTGATTACGACTTGCTCCAGAATATTCCCAGCGGCCGCGATCCCTGGTCGACCGTTGCCGAAGCGCCCGGCACCATGATGAGCAACTACGACGTCGGCGGCAACCAGAGTTTTCAGCAAGCGAGCATGGAAGTCCACGGCAGCGTTCCAGGAGAGCAGGTCTACAGCTTCAACGGCCTGCGCTTGAACTGGCCTGGATTTACTGGTGGGTTCACCGCCTTCTATATTGACCACGATGCGTTACAGGAATTTCAGGTAGTCACCGACTCAGCCCCGGCAGAAGTCAGCGTGGGCGGCGTGTACATGAACATGGTTACCAAGTCGGGATCGAACCAGATTCACGGGACGGCTGCGGGATACTACACTACGGCGGCGCTTCGCAAAGATGTAACCAAACCGATTTATAATGGAAACCCAATTACGGTGGGTAGTCCGATGACCATGCTGCGCGACACGACCGTAAATATGGGAGCACCACTCATCAAAGATCGCTGGTGGATTTTTGGGGGCTATCGCCGATACGACGTAAAGGAAAGCATTCTGGCGATCAATCGGCCAGCGTCCCAAGGCGGCGGTCCGATTGCGGATACCAACCACCAATCAAACACGATTTTGCGCAGCGACTTCCAAATAAATAGCACCAACCGGGTCAACTTCCAGTGGTTGTACAACAGTCAGAACCGGTTTGCCCGGCGTGACACCTCGGTACTATTTGTGGATGAGAAGGCTAGCTGGTTGCAGATTGAGCCGGCATACATACTCCAGGCGCAGTGGACCGGCCAAATCACTCCGAGTTTCCTGGTCGACGCCCGCATTGGCTATATGCACTTGCTGTTCCCGCTTGGTTACCAGCGGAGCGTTGGCCCAGACGACATCAACCTCACCGATACGGGAACACAGACAGAAACCGGGGCTGCTCCATATAACTACTTGAACCCAGCTCAGACGGCCCGCTTCGCGATTAGCGGTTCGTACTACAAGGGGGCGTGGGGCGGCAGCCACAACTTGAAGTTCGGCTTCGATTTCGGCAAAAGCAAGAACGGTAATTTCTTCGATGTCAACCACGACATTACCGCGCAGTTTAATAGTGATCCGGCCGTCGGCCCCTACACCCATCCCATCCAGGTAACAATATTCAATACGCCGGTGCGGGAGCAGGCAATCTTCCATGACGCTGCTTTCTTTTTCCAGGACGCCTGGACGCTAAAACAACGTCTAACGCTGAACCTTGGTCTCCGCTACGAGCATTTCCGGACGTTTAATCCAGCGCAGAGCAGCCCCAACACCGGCACCTATGTAGATCTTTTCCCAACACGTTCATTTCCGCAGTCACCCAACGTAGTGAATTGGAACAACGTGGCGCCGCGCGTGGGTATGGCTTACGACGTATTGGGCAAAGGCAAGGCCGTTCTACGATCTGCCTATGGACGTTTTTACCGGATTGAAGGCACCGAACTGGCGGAAGCAGTGAATGCAAACGGCCTTGGCGGGAGAGGATATTCGTGGAGTGATCCGAACGGGGATGGTATCCCACAAACGAGCGAGTTTTTCGACCCAGCGAATCCTAACAATGGCCTTCTTTTTCAATTCGGGGGATTCGTATCACACATCGATCCGAACGTGAAGCGACCGTATTCTGACCAGTTTTCAGTGGGCTGGGATCAGCAGGTCTACAAGGATCTGCACATCGGCGCTACCTACTACTATCGCACCAACAAGCGGCTGATCGCGCAACGCAACTTGCAGCTGCCACTATCGGCCTACTCTCCCATTACCGTGCTGAATGGCGAGCCAATTGTAAATCCAGTCACAAATCAACCACTGACACTCTTCACAGTGACCCACCCCGAAGATGTTGGCAAAAGCGATCTGTTGGTCAGCAACATTCACGAACTGGATAACAACGCCTACAACGGCTTGGAATTCACTGCCGTTAAGCGCATGACCAGCAAATGGCAAATGCTGGCAGGCTTCACCATCCAACGTACGAAAGGCGTTTACAGCCCTGCATATAGCAACGGGTCAGCGAGCGATGACTTTAACAACCCGAACAAGAATATCAATCGCAACAATAACTATCTGAATTTCGATTCGACCTATGTGTTCAAGCTATCGGGCACTTACGAACTTCCCTACGGAATTACCAGCAGCGTCAGTTTTCAGCACTACACAGGCTATCCGTTCCAGCCGGTAAATACGTTCGCAGGACCGGAACTGGCACAGGGGAATGAAAGCGTGATTCTTGAGCCAGCTGGAACAACCCGCTTGCCGAGTGTGAATCTACTTAGCTTTCGTATTTCGCGTCCGACCAAGATTGGAGAGCGCTTCAAGATAGAGCCGATTGTGGACTTGGACAACGTCACCAACGCCAACACAGTGATCTCCCAGTCCAATAATGCGTTAAGTCTCCGGTTTCCCGGAGACGTCTTACATCCATTCCTTGCCAAGCTGGGTTTAAGGATTACGTTCTAGCTTTATTCAACATGGGGCCGGCCGTCGCCGACTTCTTCATTTTGCTGTGCGCTCAGCACTGGACGCGACAGATTTCCGCCCCCAGTTCACTTCACTGACAGGAGAGATTCACTGTGAAACGCATCTCGACATTTGCAACGCTGGTTTTACTTTGCCCAATGGCTTTGGCCCGGGATCATTCCGTGCTTCATCCGCAGAACGTTTCTACCTTTTCGATTGTCGCTCGTGATCCCGCGACCGGCCAGATGGGAATCGCTGTTGCTTCCCGATACTTTTCTGTGGGGGCGGTCGTCCCGTGGGCAATGGCCGACGTGGGAGCGGTCGCGACCCAAGCCGATGTCAACGTTGGTTATGGTCCCAAAGCGATTGATCTGCTGCGTCAGGGGCTGACCGCCCAGCAAGTCGCCGACAAATTACTGGCGGAAGATACTTTTCCCGGGAAAGACGGCCGGCAGTTCGCGATCGTTGATAAGAAGGGCAATGTTGTGACCTATACCGGCCCCCATGCGCCTGACTGGGCTGGCGGCCGGAAAGGTGCAAATTGGGCCACTCAGGGCAACATTCTAGTCGGGCCACAAGTGCCGGAAGCCATGGGTAAGGCATTCGAGGCCGCTGAGGGCGAGCTCGCTGAGAAGCTGTTTGCCGCTTTGAAGGCCGGAGATGCGGCCGGCGGAGACAAGCGCGGCCGCCAGTCCGCCTCCATCCTGATTGTGTGTAAAGAGTGTGGCCGCAACACAAACAACGATCGGTACGTATATATCAATGTCGATGACAATCCTGAACCATTTGGAGAGCTGCGCCGGCTGCTCAATTTGAACCTAACATATGCTTATCAGGATCTTTCCTTCAAGCAGCTCCTCAAGGGCGACGTAGCCAAAGCCAGGGCTGCGGCAGAGAAGTCGGTGCAATATTCTCCCAACAGCACAGACAGCCACATGGGCCTGGCCTTCATTGACTACTCGGCCGGAGATAAGAAAGCTTCGCTGGTGGAGTTTCAGAAGGCCCAAGAAGGGAATCCGGGTTTCAAGAAGCAATGGGATTCGGAAGTGCAATTCTTTCCCGAGGGTAAGAAGATGCTGGCAGACCAGGATTTCATGGTCCAGTTATTTCCGGCAAAGTAGTTACTCTTAACAAGGTTGTGCAGGCGCGTGGCTTCAGCCTTGCCAAGACATGGAAACATGCGCGCTTGCGCCTTGACAAGCCACAGGAGGATCCGTGAATCCGACATTCGTGCGGTCTCTAAGAATCGCATTTGCGTTTCTCATCTTTGGATCAACCTTTGTTTCGCTAGCGCAGCCCGGCAAGAAAGCTCCGGTGGTTGCCGACGACGTTATGCAAAAAGCCCCGCCCCGTTCGGAAGGCGAGGGTCCGTTTCCCCATCTGATTCTCCGGGGAGCTATTCTGATCGACGGGACCGGAGCGCCCGCAGTCGGACCCGTCGACATTGTGATCGAAAAAGATCGGATCGCAAAAATCGTCAACGTTGGCTTTCCCGGTGTGCCGCTGGCCGACAAAATTCCAGGCAAAAAGAACGAATTTCGCCCCAAAGCCGGGCCAGGTGACAAAGAACTCGATCTCACCGGAATGTACGTACTGCCCGGCTTCATCAACGCGCACGTTCATATTGGGCCCGAGCACAGCACGGGAGCGGAATACATTTACAAGCTCTGGATGGGCCATGGCATTACGACGGTCCGTGAAGTCTGGGGCGAAAATGGTGTGCCGTGGATGCTTGACCAGCGAAACAAGAGCGCGCGCAACGAGATCACCGCTCCCCGCATTAAGGTCTACATCGCGTTTGGTATGAATCTGAAAAGTGAGACCGGCGACCTTGACACGATTGCAACTCCTGAAGCCGCCCGGCGCTGGGTCGACAGTCTGGCCGACGCGGGAGCTGACGGCATCAAGTTCATCGGTGCGCCTCCGGATATTTTTCGGGCCGCTATCGACGAAGCCAAGAAAAAGCACTTGGGCACAGCCGCTCATCTCTCCCAGACATTCGTTGCACAAGCTAACGCCCTCGACGCGGCGCGATGGGGGCTGAACTCGATGGAACACTGGTACGGCCTGCCCGAAGCATTGTTCGACAACCGCGCGGTCCAGGATTTTCCGCTGAACTACAACTATTCAAATGAACAGGACCGATTCGGCAATGCTGGGCGTTTGTGGATGCAGGCGGCAGTTCCAGGCAGTGCCAAGTGGAATGAAGTTCGCGATGAATTAGTGAAACTGAATTTCACGATCGACCCAACGCTCACGATCTACGAGGCTGGACGTGACTTGATGCGAGCTCGGCGGGCTGAATGGCATGAAGACTATACCCTGCCTGTGCTGTGGAAGCATTACAGCCCCAGTCGTACCGATCACGGCTCGTACTGGTACTACTGGACGACGGAAGACGAAGTGGCATGGAAACACAATTACCAACGCTGGATGGAATTTCTCAACGATTACAAGAACCACGGCGGGCGAGTGACCACCGGCGAGGATGCTGGTTTCATCTACAGTTTGTACGGATTCGGTTATATCCGCGAAATGGAACTTTTGCGGGAGGCCGGTTTCCATCCCCTCGAGGTATTTCGGGCGGCCACTTTAAACGGGGCG
This sequence comes from Acidobacteriaceae bacterium, assembly GCA_025355505.1. Lineage (GTDB taxonomy): Bacteria > Acidobacteriota > Terriglobia > Terriglobales > Acidobacteriaceae > Acidiflorens. The sequence goes on from JANXZM010000061.1 coordinate 17,372, forward strand.
CAGTTGCTGGGACTGGCTGATCAGCTTGGGAGCGTCGAAGTCGGCAAACTCGCCGACTTGGTGGTGGTTCCGGTGAATCCGCTTGAAAATATCGCGGCACTGTATGGCACCGGCGCGATCAAGCTAAACGAGCGCAACGAAGTAACCCGCGTGGGAAGCGTGCGCTACACGATCAAAGATGGGATCGTTTATGACGCACCGAAGTTGCTGGCAGATGTGCGTCGTATGGTGCGGGAGACCAAGGAAAAGGAGAAGTTCACGCTGACACAACCGGGGATGGAGAAGTAACCCAAATTTTCTACAGAGAGGACTGTCATATAGATCTCTTCTCGCGTTGGCCGAACAAGCTTGTCGCATTCTTACGGAAATGCGGGGACAGACGTGCGGAGACAGACGGGACGTTCCCCACTGGCAACAATACTTGAGGGGAACGGGCGCCGACAGGGAAAATGTGACGCATCCAAACTAGGGCAGGCTTAAGGAATGGAAACCATCCCGTCTGTCCCCGAGTTCTAACTCTCTGTCTTCTTGATGTACAGCCAAAGCCCAGCCAACACGATCCCGATTGCGATGAGGGACATTCCCAGCCCGACCCGGCGATGGTTGCGCTCAACCATGGCTTTCTTCCCAGCTTCCAGGTTCTTGGCGGTGATTTTCAGGCCGGCTTGAATATCCTGATCCACCAAGTCCTTCCGAAAGCTATGGATCGTGACTCGAGCCTTGGTCAGCGAATCCCGTGCCTGATCCTGTCCCAGCCGAGCCTCGCTCACCTCCATGCCAGAAGACTCGGCGACACCGAGAACCTGGTCTGCGCTTTTGATGGCCTCGTCCAATCGACTCAACCCACTTTGAAATCCTGCCCTTGCTTGATCGCAGGCGTCGCCTGGGCTATGACACTGCATGCAGACGGCGTCAGGACCAGTGCCAAGCTTCGCGTCCGTTGGATGGCTGATGCCATGATTGCTATGACACACGACGCAACCTGGAAGGGAAGCCGATTCAAAAGCCTTTTTGTGCGAACTTTTTTCGTACATCTGGGCTTGGAAAGCGTGACAGTTCGAACACACATTCTGAACCTTGTCTACTCCTGGCGGCGCCGCGCCATGGTTCCCATGACACGTCGTACAGGTTGGCGCACTCAGATCGCCTCGCACCGCCAGCGCTTCGTGGTGCACGCTCGTGCTGTACTTCGCGAACTGATCCGTCGGAATGGAGTATCCCTTCATGTAATCCGCATCAGAATGGCAGCGAGAGCACGTGTTCGCCACGTTGACCGGGTTCACCGTGGAACGGGGATCACTAGGCGCCCTCAGATCGTGGACGCTATGACAATCCGTGCACACCGCAACCTTCGTGTCTCCAGCCGCGAGGCGCTTGCCGTGCACACTGGTGTGGTATTGGTCTAGCTGGTCGGTGCGCAAGCTGGGGTTGAACTGCCGAATGTATGTTGGATCCGAATGGCAAGAACCGCACAACTGCGGGATCTGCTTGCGATCAATCTTGCCTTTCCAACCGGCCTTCCGGCTCATGGCTTTGTCTGGATCGTCACTGGTTGGGTCGCCTCCGTGGCAACTGGCGCAAGTCAAACCCTTTTGTGCGTGGATGTCCTGGCTGAATTTCTCCTGGCTCACTCCCAGTAGATCAGGCAAGGCGGAGTGACAATCCAGGCACGAGTTCGTGGTTTGCCCATAACCCAGGCACGCTGCAAGCACGACGATGCCGGCCAGCCCGACATAGCGGGCTGCGCTGAACCGTCGGTGCTTATTTCGCAAGATAGCCATAAACACTCATACCTGCCACATATGCAAGAGCAAAGACTGCAACTCCGGTAATCCACCGCTTGGTGCGCGAGGGGTGGTCACTCTCAAAGAAAGGCAGCAGAAGCCACAGCAGGCCGACCAAGCCGAAAACAAGTACACCGAGAACTTCCCCGTCGATGAACCATACCTTGGGCGGGATGAGCTTGAGCGTCTGGAACATGAAGAGGAAGTACCACTCGGGCTTGATGCCCGCTGGGGCAGACACGAAAGGATCTGCTTTGACACCGAGGTTCCACGGGAACAGTGCCGCCAACGCACCCAGCACTCCCAGGGCGACGTACCAAGCCATCAATTCCCGCAGCAAGAAGTTGGGGAAGAATTTCATTTCCCGCTTCTCAGACGGATTCGCGGTCCACTGCACCTCTAGCTTCGGGGGAATGCTGATTCCAAGGCGCTGAACCAACAGCACGTGCAGAAGAATCAGCAATGTCGTCAACCCCGGTAGAACGGCAACGTGGAATCCAAAGAACCGGCTCAGCGTGGCTGCAGTGACGTCTTCACCACCGCGAAGAAAGATCATCAAAGGCTTCCCGATGACGGGGACTTGACCAGTAATCTCGGTGCCGACCTTGGTGGCGAAGAAAGCCAAGGTGTTCCAAGGCAGCAAGTAACCACTGAAGCCGAAGCCCATGACCAGAAATAGCAGGATCACTCCGCTGACCCAGGTGAGCTCGCGCGGTTTGCGGTACGCCTTGAGGAACAGCACGCTGAACATGTGCGCGAACGCAGTAAAGATCATTAAATTTGCGGACCAGGAGTGGATCGACCGAATCAGCCAGCCAAACTGCACCTGGGTCATGATGTACTGCACGCTCTCGAACGCTTCGTTTGCACCGGGCCGGTAGTACAGAAGCAGCAGGATCCCGGTCAGCACCTGGATGACGAACAAGAAGAGAGTGATACCCCCGAGGAAGTACCAATAGGAGAGCCCGTGGAGAGGAACAGTTTTCTTCCGCAACGGGGCGATCAGGCCCTCCCAGCCCAACCGTTCGTCCAGCCAGCCGCGCACGTTGCGTAAGGGACTCATCTCAAGCCTCCCGCCGACGCCGTACGAATATCTCGTCCCCTCGCACCTGCACCTCAAAACCCTCCAGCGGACGCGGAGGAGGACCCGAAATATTTCGGCCGTTGAGGTCATACTTACCGTTGTGGCAGGCGCACCAGACTTGACGCAGATCGTCGCGGTACTGCACCGTGCAGGATAGATGCGTGCAGGTCGCTGACATTGCGCGGTACTCTCCGCTAGCAGTGCGAATCAGCAGACCAGGGCGATTGCCGAACCGGAAAATCTTTCCACTGTTCGGCTTCAGCTCACCGACACGCCCGGCTACGACGGAATCGCTTCCCATGTCGGAAAGTTTCGGTGGCACTAAGTAGCGCAAGACGGGGTAGACAAATGCAGCAGCCGTTGCCAGAAACCCGCCACCCAGCAGCACTTCGACGAACCGTCGACGAGGTACCGGGGCCGATTGCCCGTCGCTAGGGTTTGTCATTCCCTGGTCACTTGTTGCCATAGCCGCCTCTCCAATGGATTGTTTCTTGCCTGACCCGAATGTGTGTCACCAATCGCCTGCCAGAACGTGACGTGCCATCCGATCTGAATCGAACTTCATCTGCGGCTCGTCTTCTTTTGAGGTGGAGGTTTGCGATGCTCCTCTGTTGCCATAGTCCTGCGGGGACGACTCGACACAGTTGGTTCGCATCCCGAAACCTTCGCGAGATCGGCCACCGTAATCTGTGCGAATTCTTTGCGACAGCGAGCGGTGGCCCGGGCCAATGCCTTCAACAGTGGGTCTCGTTCTTGCCGAAGATTGCCCTGAGCGTGGTAAGTGAAGAAATCAGCTACATCGGTCACCCGAATCCGCTCCGCCGGCGTGACGAGCCAAAAACCTCCGTTGGTGCCACGTCGCGATTCGACAAATCCCGCCCAGGTCATCAACTGGAGGATCTTGGCGGTTTGTGCAGGGGGGAGGCTAGCCGCCGCCGCGATCTCGTGCGCTTGAAGCGCTCCGGCGGCATTCGCCAAACAACAAAGCGTCTTGAGCGATTCGTAGATGCGCGGCGGCAGACCCGCACAGAGCATGCTTCTCTCCTTTGGGAGCGTATTGTCCGAAATCAGGTACACATACTCAGTGATTTAGGACATCCTTCGCTGTGACCGAGATCACGTTATAAAGGTCGTTTATCCGGAACGGCGTAAATTAATTGTGGAAAGGAGAAGAGCAGAACGATGGGAGCCACGCTTTCCAGCTGTCTGCGATTATGACCTGACCGGCGAGAGTTGTACCAAGTGGAAAGTGCCGCCCGAGGGGAGCTTGGACAGGGCCCCCTTCAGAGTTGAGTTGGACGCGAAGTCCGGGCCATGCGCCGGGAAAAGCGGCCTCTCAAGGTCTGTACAGCAGGCGAGGGAGCAGCTTGAATACCCAAATCAGGGCCAGGAGGCTACCCGCTGCGACAACCCACACCTTCAAAACCTGTTCCCAGTCGAGAGGAAGCTTTTCCAAGAAGGTAATTTGGTTCGAAAGGAACTCGCGCTTCTTCTCGGCAAGATAGGTGCCGGTTGGTATTAACGGGAAATAAAACAATACGACGAAAACGGTTGTCGTAAACCGTTCCATCCCCGTCTCCGAATTGTAGAGGTACCCGGCCTTGCCAAACCGCCTACGACCGGAACCGTAGAAGGAAAACAGGCTTCCCGGGTTCCTTGCCTGCTCAGTTTGGCGCTGGGCTTCCTGCTCACGAAAGGCGCTCAGACGGTCTGTCCCAGTGATTACCCGCCTTGATAGTTCGCCTTTGAGAGCGTCATTCGCTTCGGGGGTCAGTTGTTCGGAAACAAGTTCCAACCGCAGGAGTTCCTCGTCCGTTTTGGACTGATATTCTCTGGCGAAGTCCTGGATTTCCATGTCACGGAATGTTAGTCCACTTCTAACAATCGAAACGGGCAGCAAGCCCCACGCCCGCGCTACTGCTCAAGTAACCGCGCCGGTCGCGCTTTTTCCATTACAATCGGTGCACATTCGTTAACAACGAGATTTCGAGGTGCCCTGCTTGTCAATTCGCAGAATTGCTGTGCTTGCCGCCGTTCTGTTTGCGATCGCCGGAATGTCGGCGCAAGAGAAGCCACCGAAACCGCGAGCCGAAGCGCGTTTCGGCTCGCATCTTCCTCCGGCGGCCATCGCCGCCATGCAGAGCATTCGTCCCGGAAACATCGAGCAGCAGGTCCGCTTCCTCTCCCACGATCTTCTCGAGGGACGCGGCACCGGCCAACGCGGCGGCGACCTGGCTGCCGAATACATCGCCACGCAGTTTGCGCTGTATGGACTGAAACCTGCCGGCGAAAACGGCAGCTACATGCAAAAAGTCCCGATGGTCGGCATCACGCCCGGCGCCGACACGCGCTTCACGCTGGTTCCCGGCAGCGGGCAGTCGTCAGATATTAAGTCCACGGATATTAAGCCCCTCAACCTCAAGCCTCTCGACGACTACGTGGCCTACGATCAGACCCAGCAGCCCGAATCGAACATTGACGCCGAAATTATCTACGTCGGCTACGGTATCGAGGCGCCCGAATACAACTGGGACGACTACAAAGGTGTGGACGTCAAAGGTAAAGTCCTGCTCATGCTGGTGAACGAACCGTTTTCTGACGATCCGAAGTTTTTCACCGGCAAGGCGCTCACTTATTACGGACGCTGGATGTACAAGTACGAGGAAGCCGCGCGCAAAGGGGCCGTCGGCGCCATCCTGATCCACCAGACGAAAATGGCCAGTTATGGCTGGGAAGTGGTGCGCAACTCGAACTCAGGCGAGAAGTCGTATCTCAGGCTCGACGGCACTCCGAAGCTGAAAACCGCCGCCTGGATCCATCTCGATATCGCGCGCAAGCTCGCCTCCACCGCCGGCAAGGATCTGGACAAGATGCTGGCCGATGCGGAGTCGCGCGACTTCAAGCCCGTTTCCATGAACTTCCGCTTGTCCGCGCACATGACCAGCAATATTCGCCGGTTCGAATCGAACAACGTGATTGCCGTGCTGCCCGGCTCGGACAAAACACTGAAAGACGAAGGCGTCCTCTACACCGCGCACTACGATCACTTCGGCATTCGCCCCGACATGACGGGCGACAACATCTTCAATGGAGCAATGGACAACGCAACCGGCTGCGGCATCGTACTCGAAATCGCGCGTGTCTATGCGCAGGCTGCGCAAAAGCCGCGGCGGTCCATCTTCTTTTCGTCGGTTACCGCCGAAGAACAGGGGCTGCTCGGTTCGGAATACCTAGGCAAGCATCCGCCGATTCCCGCCGGGAAAATTTCGCTCGATCTCAACTACGACGACGTAAGCCCGCTCGGCGCACCCGAAGAAGTTCAGGTTTCCGGAGCCGAGCGAACGACGTTTTATCCGGCGGTGCAGGCGATGGCGCAGGATTTCCACTTTAAGATTCGTCCGGACGCGCGCCCCGAAGCCGGACATTACTACCGCTCCGATCATTTCAGCCTCGCGCGCGTCGGCATACCAGCGTTTTCCATCAATGCCGGGATGAAGTTCAAGGGCCACGATGAAGCTTGGGGCCTCGAGCAGGACGCCGACTACACCGCCCATCACTACCACCAGCCGAGCGACGAGTATCAACCCGGCATGGACTACACCTCCGACACTGCTATGGCGCGGTTCGGTTTCGCGCTGGGCTGGGAGGCTGGCAACCAGGCGCAGCCCGTCGGTTGGAATAAAGGCGATGAGTTCGAAAGACCGCGCCGCGCCAGTCAATAGCGGTTAACCGCAGGAGCCACGGCGGTAATTCTACGTTTGCACTTGCGTAACTTTGGAGCCGTCCCGGCGACGTGCTAGCCTGCTGATTAGTAGCGTAGTTTCAGTAATTTGCAGGTTAGTAAGAGACGAGAGACGAGCCAGTCGCCGATGCCCAAACTCCCGATTTTTCGGTTGCGTAATTCTGAACCGCCCAGCCGCCCCGATCTGCAATACTACGGGCTCACACTGGCGTTCAGCGATTTGCAACTGGGCGTCGACAATCTCCGCTACGATGTTTTCCTCAGCCCGCGCATCACCGCGGATTTAAGTTTTCATCTCGGGCGTTACATCTGCCGCTTCGGCGAGGTGGAATCGCTGTTCGAAATGGACGTTCCCTCCGCAACCCAAACGAAATTCATACGGGCTGCCGAGGCCACCTCCCAACTGCGCAAGGCCGGTCCCGCCGACCTGAAAACTCTGCTGCTCTCGATTCATCTCGCGATCCTGAATCGTGCGAAGGCGGAAGGCAATCCATCGGTCGATGTGCTCGGCCGGCTGGCCGTGCTCAAGTTCATACGCACCGAACTGCAAACGCAGTTTGTCAGGATTCTCGAACAATGCCGCATGAAATCGAAGGCGCTCGAGGGCGTGCGGCAAGTGAAGATGATGCAAACACAGGAACTCGTCTCATCATTCCAGGTGCGCAAGAAAATTATTCTCCGCCGCGCCGGGCAGGAGATGTTCCGGCTGCTTCGCGAAATTGAAAAAGAAACGCTGGCCCGCACTCGCCGCTCGCTGCTCGGCGAATTGCCCGCCGACTGCTATCGTCTGTTCCTCAACCCGCTGATTCTTGGCGAAGATGGACGCGACGACTATCTCTGCGCCGAACACTATTATATGTTCGGCAACTTCGACAAAGATCCTGACCGTTTTCCCAATCTCCGCCAGTTTGCGCTAAATTTTCTGCGCGAACTCGGATACGGCGAAGGCATTGACGATGAGCATCTGGAACAGGCGCTCAATGTTCCGGAGAATGCGGCCGCGCTGGTGGGCACGGGCAACGGCGAAGACTCGACGCCGGAAGATCGCAATCGAAAAGACCGCCTCGAAATCTGGACCCGCATGCTGCAGCGCGAAGGTGTTCTTTCGCACGTCGTTGCTTCCTATGAAGCGGTTCCGCTGCTGGCCGAGTATGCGCCGCGGGTAAATCCGCAACAGCTCAAAAACGCGCTGCTGTTTCGGGAAGAATCAGCGCGCGTCGAAAAAATAATTGCGGAAAGCCGCCTTCATTCCGACCGTCTCTTTGCCGCCGTGGGACGCGTAGCCTCCTGCCGCGGCTCGGAGCGCAGCCGCTTTGCCGCGCGTCTCCTGCACGACCTGTTTTGCTATCACCGCGACCTGCGCGGCCTGGAAGCCCTCACTACCGGTTTTGACAGTATCAACCTGGTGAGCGACGGCAAAGTCCGCGAACTCTCCACGCTCAACGGCATGCTCTACGAGTTCCTGCCTCCCGAAGACCAGAAGCCCGCCGAGGATCGTGTTGTTCACCATGTGATCCTGAAAGCCGACGTACGCGACTCTTCGAGGCTCACCCGTTCGCTGATGGAAAAAGGCATGAACGCCGCCTCCTATTTCAGTCTTAATTTCTACGATCCGATCAACAAGTTGCTGGCGAAATACGGCGCCACCAAAGTTTTCCTCGAAGGCGATGCCATCATCGTGGCGCTGCTCGAGCGCGAAGGTGAAGCCATGCTCAGCGTGGGCCGCTCCTGCGTCCTGGCGTGGGAGATTGTGAGCCTCCTGCGCGAGTACAACGAACTCCTGGAACGCTCCGGTCTACCCCAGATGGAGGTCGGCCTGGGCATCGCCTACCAGGATTCGCCTCCGCTCTACCTGATGGATGGCGAGCACCGCATCATGATTTCCGACGCCATCAATGAGAGCGACCGTCTCTCCTCGTGCAGCAAGCGCGTCCGCAAGAAAATCGCGCCCCATGCGGGAGTCTTTCAGGTGTACTCGGTTCAGATTGGAGACGGACACAACCGGGCGGGCAATAACAACGACAGCGGGTGTGCTGAAACCGGCATAGAAGAAATGCGCCTCAACTACAACGTAGGCGGGATCTGCCTGAGTGAAGCGGCCTTCCTTAAACTGCAGCAGGAAATCTCTCTTGCCCCCTGGACGGCAGACCTCACCGGACCTGGCTTTACTGGACCATGGATCGACGAGCAGCACGAACTTTTTGTTGGCACCGTTCCCATCTCCAATGGAGTGTTTCGCAAGATTGCGATCCGCAAGAACCGCATCGCCCAGGTCGATGTTCGCGATCTATCCATTTTGCAGTGGACCGACCGCTGGTATTACGAAGTCTGTGCAAACCCCGCCGTGTACGCCGCCCTGCCCGGAGAAAAATCCGCTTCTGCTCCGCGTTAGCATTCCGGGCAAGAATTCCGAAAATCAGCCTCGCTTCGCCTAATCAGAAATCCTTCCGAGCTCGAAACGGAATTACCACTACCGCTTCGAGTGCCACCGGTTTCCCCGCTCTAACTGCCGGCAGGAATTTCCAGCGGGCCAGGGCATGCGCCGCATAGGAATCCAGACGTTCGTCCGGGCTGTTGAGGACGCGAATGTCACCCACCATGCCATCAGAGTGAATGACCGCATAGAGGGTGACCATGCCGTGCACGTTGGCACGCATTAGTTCCAGCGGATAGCCGGGGTCCGATTTTTCCGTGGCCACCGGCGCCAGCAGTTCCCCTTCTTTGTGTCCCGCCTGGAGTTCCGCAAACCGGATCACCCAACTACCGGTCGAGGAATTCAGGTTCGGCATATTCAGCGCCATCTCATAGAAGCGCTTAACGCCAAAGACCTGGCGGTCCACGTCGGTGATCTTATCGTCAGGAACCGCAGACAGGGCGCGCGCGGGCGAACGAGCGCCCGGCGTGGCTCCCGGAGTTGAAAGGCTAGCCATCTCGCCTGCGTCGTGCGCTCCGTTGCTGGGCGTTTTGAAGCCGCCGCTGCCGTCTCCTCTACCGCCCAAGGCCTTCGCATCCAATTTCGATCCCGCCAAACCTGGTGTTCCCGAAGCACCCGGTTTTCCCTGAGGAGTCGCGACGAATGTTCCCCGGCGATTGCCTCCGGGAACAGTGACAGGCCCGTTGGGCGCGACGGGATGAATCCCCAACGCGATCATGCGTCCGTTCGACCTGGCGCCGCCCCCCGCTGCCATGGTCGGAGGAGGACCCACCGGTTGCACGCTGCCGCCCGGCAGACGTCCGCTACCGCGCGCCGCCAGCGAATGTTGTTCCGCCAGCATAAGCTGCGGAGCCGGCGCCACCACTACGCTCGGGCCAATGTTCATGCGCCCGACGTGTCCCTTGGTCGATTGCGTTAACTCCGGAGGTGGTTCCACCACCGCCGTCTCTGGCCCGGCCAGTCCGCGGGTGTGATGCTGCGTCACTTCCGGAGGCGGCGGAATCACGTCCGATTTCATCGCCGCCTGCACCACGCGGTCCCGCGCAAACTGCACCTCGGGCGCGGGCGCCACGACCTGCGTCTCGGGCCCGACCATGCGGCGGATGGAAGCTTGCGTCGCATCCAGCGGAACCGCCGGGACTATCGCTCCCGGGGCAATAATGTTGGGCAAGGCAACGTCGCGGGCGAGCTTGAGATCGGGCGGCACAACGATGGTTTGGGACCGGTTGTCCGCTTCCCGCGGAACGGAAAGGATCGGCTCCCTGGCGTAAGCGGGGTCTCGATTTTCCGCCTTCGGAGCCTCGGACGCGGCCGTAAAGAGCGGAGGCAAATATTCTTCCGGCGAATACGTTACCAGCGACGACCGGTCAAACGTGGCGCGATCCAGAATTTTTTGCTGTCGAATCCACGAGAGCGAAATTGTCCATATGAGGGCGACTGCCGCCGCGTGCAACAGCGCGGATTGCAGGAAGCGTCCCCACGGCAGCTTTTGCTGGACGAATACATCCCGCCACAGATCGAATTCGTCGTCGCCGGGCAATTCCGCTGGACGAAAAGCTGCCCGAACTCCGCGCCAGAATTCCGGGCTGGCGGGATCGCGTTCCACCAAAAATCTCAACAGTTTCTTCTCCGGGGATTCCATTTCGCTCCAAGTTGCTCTCTAGCCAACTCCCACGACAATGCCCCCGGAAGGCGGGTTCCGCGGCGCTTTGGCTGGCTCGCCACGGACGGCTACTCTGTAGTCAGATTATAACTGACCTCGAGGGGTTGCTTGGCGTAACGTAACCGCATTTTGCTCGCTCATAATCATGACGACTATACTGAAGACTTCCGAGGTGAGCATGCCGATCCACACCCATGGCTTCCACACGCGGCAAGTTGCGTGTTTCGTTCTCGTTGCGTTGATGCTTGCGGGCGCGCAGGTGAACCCGGATCGACAGAATAAAGATCGGGAGAGTCCGGCAACGCCCGGCGCGGATTACTCCGGCATGTACAGCTTCTTGCGCGACGGCGAATTTGTGCAGGTGACCGTCGAAGACCGGGGACGCGTTACCGGCTTTGTTTCGCGCTACGGCGATTCGGAGAACGATCGTGGCGTTTTTCTCGATCACTTTTTTAAGCCGGGTAAGCTCGATGGCAACCAACTCGCGTTTACCACCGAGACCGTGCATGGCCTGTCGTTCGAGTTTCGGGGGACGGTCGAGCGCGGCGAGGGCAAGAGTCCGGGCGACGAAGCGTATTATGTGCTGAAAGGAACTCTCGTCGAAAACACGAGCGACGAAGCAAAGAAAACTTTCTCCCGCTCGCGCGAGGTTGCACTGAAAAGCTTCCCGCAGGATGTGATTCCTCCACATGCGAAAAAGAAGTAGGCCGTCAGTTTTCGAGATGCCATCGATCAATTTACCTCTCGAACCGTCGTTTGAACCAGCGTTCGAACGATCGGTCAAACCATCGATGCAAGGAGCGATTATGAAAAAGGAAGTATTGCTGGTAGTTCTCATGTTGGTCTGCGTGCTGCCGGTTGTGGGACAGAAGAAGGAAAACGAGCGCATCAACGAAGCCGCGACCGTGATGAAGGAAATCCTCGGCATGCCGGACGGGGTTCCGAAGGATCTGCTGAACAAGACGGATTGCATTGTGATCTATCCGTCGGTAAAAAAGGCGGCGTTTATTGTAGGCGGCAGCTATGGGCGAGGACTGATCACCTGCCGCAAGGGGCAGGACTTTTCAGGTCCGTGGAGCGCACCGGCGATGTTTGCGCTGGAGGGCGGGAGTTTCGGTTTCCAAATTGGAGCGCAGGCAACCGACTTCGTGCTGCTGGTGATGAATGAGTCGGGCGCAAAATCGGTGATGTCGAGCAAGGTGAAGCTGGGAGCGGACGCTTCGGTTGCGGCCGGCCCGGTGGGACGCGCCGCTTCCGCGGAAACCGATATCGTTATGAAAGCTGAGATTCTGTCGTACTCCAGATCAAAAGGACTGTTTGCAGGCTTGTCGCTGGAGGGTTCGACAATGCGATCCGACGACGGAGGCAACAAGTCCCTGTACGGAAAAGAACTGAGCGCCAAGGAGATCGTGCGGGAGGGAAAAGTTGCGCCACCCGCGTCGGCGCAGGGACTGCTGGCGATCCTGAGGAAAGCTTCTCCGAAGCACGTGAATAAGTAGTTCCGGCCGGGTAAATTGGGCGGTACGGGTGCGGGTTGTGGAAATACCGGCCGCCGACCAGACCCGTCAAGACCCCCCGAACCGGGCTTATGGCCCTTTCGGGGGGTTGTTTTTTCCTCTCCGTGGGTGAAAAATTAACCCTTAAGTCCGCGGTTAATTTTTGCTCGCTTCCGCCCCCGCGGTAAGCGGCGTTTGGGGGCCTACTCGCGTGTCAATGAACGTTCCATTCAGCAGCGCGGCCGCGCGCATTGCCGTGATGACCACCGACGAGTCGGTCATACTGGCTGCTCAGGAAAACCTCGCCTCGGATTTTCATATCACTTTGCTGGACGCGGGCGATGGCGTGCTGGCGCTGCAGAATGAAGTTCCGCTGGAAGCCGTCATTCTGGACCTGGACACACCGGAGGGGCCGGCCGAGCCGATGCTGGAATTGGTCAGCCATCTCCGCGCGAAGGATGAGCACCTGGTGCTGATTGGCCTGATCCAGTCGCTGACCAAAGTATCGCGGCGCAAGTTTCTGGCGGCGGGAATCGCTCACTGTTTTGTGGCCCCGGTCGAATTTGCCGAAGTGCAGCGGTTCCTGCAGAGCGCGCTCGATCAGCGCCGACTCGATATCGAAGGGCAAAAAGTCCGTGAAGATGCGCGGAGCCGGTATTGCTTCGGTGAGCTGATCGGCGGCAGTGAAGCCATGCGTCGGGTGTATGACGCGGTCAGCCGCGTAGCGCCGGGTAACACCACGATCATGATCCTGGGTGAGAGCGGCACCGGGAAAGAACTGGTGGCGCGCGCCATTGTAGCCAACAGCCAGCGGAGCGAGCAGGCTTTTATCAGCGTAAACTGCGCGGCGCTGCCGGAAGCGCTGATTGAATCGGAATTGTTTGGGCACGAAAAGGGGGCGTTCACGGGAGCGCACCAATCGCGCGCGGGGCACATCGAGATGGCCCATGGAGGCACGCTGTTTCTCGACGAGATCGGCGCGGTGGGGCTGGCGCTGCAGAGCAAGCTACTGCGGGTTCTGGAACAACACACGGTCCAGCGCCTTGGGGGGAAGGTGCCGAGGAAGATCGACTTTCGCCTGATCACGGCGACCAATGAAGATCTTGAGCAGGCGATGCATGCGGGAAGATTCCGCGAAGATCTTTATTACCGGATCAACGTGATTCCGATTGTTCTGCCTCTGTTGCGCGAGCGGCAAGGCGACATCGCGCTGCTGGTGGATCACTTTCTGCGTTTTTACTGCGCCGCGAACAGTCTGCCGGTCAAAACCATCGACACCGACGCGCTGGAGGTGCTGGAGGACTATCACTGGCCGGGCAACGTGCGCGAACTGGAAAACCTGATGCAGCGGCTGGTGCTGATGGTCCCGGGTTCGAACATCGCCGTAAAACATCTGCCGCAGGGAATCTTGTACACAAGCTCAGTGAAACAGGAGTCTCTACTGATCCCGGAAGAGGGGCTTTCCTTTGACGAGGAGATGGCGCGGATCGAAGTCGCGTACCTGCAGGCGGCGCTGCGGCGGACCGATGGAAAAAAGACGGCGGCAGCGGCGCTGCTGCGGATGGACGGGCAAAAGATGAAGTATCTCTGCCGCAAGTACGGGCTTCAGAGTTGAGCAATTGGTTAAAAACTAACCTCCCGGTGGTTAATTATTAACCGTGCGGGAGGACGCGGGCGGAAAAACCGCTCCCCCACGAAGAACAGTTCTTGTATCTTGCTGAAATGATTGAGGCTCACAGGCAGACGCCCTGCGTTCTGGGCGCTGTGGGGTTTGGCATGGCTCTTGCAATATGGAATGGCAGACAAGGCGGGGCAAACAAGACTCCCTGCGGTCAAAGCATCCAGATCGAAAACTTCCGCAAAGGAAATGGAGAACCAAATGAGCATCGAAAAGAAATCGCTGATCAACAACATGACGGCCACCAAGAAGGCCCTCTTCGCCACCTCGCCTGCCAGCCCGATCGTCTCCAACAAGATCGCTGAGAAGAGCTCGGTGTCTGCGAGCAAAGTCGCTGCCAGTAAAGTAGCCGCCAGCAAGGTAGCCGCGAGCAAAGTAGCCGCCAGCAAAGTAGCTGCCAGCAAAGTCGCTGCCAGCAAAGTCGCCGCCAGCAAGATGCTTGGCTAGAATTTCAGGGTATTGTACTAGCTTAGGGGCCGTGCGGTGGGGGACTGCGCGGCCTTTAGGTTTTTTACCAGAGTTTCCGTCTGACGAAATCGCTGACCGTTCGCCAAACCAAGCCGGCGATGCTGCGGCGCACGGTGTAGATCTTGGCCGTGCCGGTCATTCCATACATCAGTTTGCTTTCAGAGTTCGGTTCCTGCACCGTGACGGCGTAGTAGCGTGGTGCAGCCAGCCCCTTATATTCGGATTTCGGTTCCAGCCCCGGCTCGATCTCCGAGGACGCCAAAGCGATCTCCCCGACCACACCTGACAGTGACCGGAAAGAGGAATCCACGCGAAGGCTGACTGCCTGCCCGGGCCTAACCTCGCGCATTTCAGATTCCCGAACGTACAGGCGTGCCGACAGCGAAGAAAGATCCGCGATCTCAACCGCGGTGGCGCCGGCATTTAGATGCGAGCCGAGCAGATCAGCCGTGCGCGGGCTTACTACGCTGCCGGCAATTGGACTGCGCAGTTGCAACTGCTTAACCTTCCGGGCCAGCAATTGAGATTTCTCGCGAGTTTTCTGAAATTCCTGCTCCACCCCGACCGCATCCGTGTAGTGCATCTGGGCCTCGGTGTTGCGGGAGCGGGCCAGTTGCAGATCAGCCTCCGTCAGCGCCTGTTGCGACTCCAGATCAAGATTGCGCAGGCGCAGGAGCGGGCTATCGCGATCCACCGTCTGTCCCTCATGCACGAGCACTTCGACCACGGTTCCGGGGACTTCGGCGCGAACCACGGCGCGCTGCACTGGTTCGAGAATGAATCGTGCGTGCACGGTGTCCCGAAGATACGGAATAACGAGCAGCGCGACAAGAACGATGGTAAGAATTGCGATGCGCGCGGGTGTCATCGAACGTACCAGCGAGGATCTGAGCAGCGGGTCCCGCTTCGCGGTGTATACGGTTTGCATAAATTTTCCAAATTTTAGAAGTCTGGATTTGAAGATCAGAAACGCCACCAAAATCGTAGGAATGAACGCCCACTCCGGGCTGTAGTGGCGAAAGATGTTCCCCACAAACCTCGCCACTGCGTACAGAAGCAGGTAGCTGTACATGCCTGAGAGGATCGCGTAGGGCACGAAAAACCAGCGCAGTCGCGGACGGACATAGGCGACTTCGACGGGAAGCCGGAGGATGTGTTTCTGCACCCAGCCCGACACCAGCGCGGTTGAACGCTCCTTGATTTCGTCAAGGCCGAGGGTTTCCGACAATATGTAATAGCCGTCGAGCT
This sequence comes from Acidobacteriaceae bacterium, assembly GCA_025355505.1. Taxonomy (GTDB): domain Bacteria; phylum Acidobacteriota; class Terriglobia; order Terriglobales; family Acidobacteriaceae; genus Acidiflorens. Next base: position 32,969 of record JANXZM010000061.1, read on the forward strand.
TGATCAACGGGTTGAGATTCATGAGTACGACAGCGACCCCGGTGATCAAGATCACTTTGTAGGCGAGATCGTGGATGGAGCCGCCCGGCGGCGTCCCCCACCAGACCGCGGTGGCAGCGGCACAGATGATTAACTCCGTCCAGATGCCTGCCAGCATGGTGACCACGCGCTGGAAGCGATTGGCATAGACCCACGCCTCGGTCACGTCGACGAAGAACGCGGGCGTCAGGTAGATCAGGTGAAAGCCCGTGCTGTGGACGCCGCCTCCGTAGTGCTTGCAGGTGACTGCGTGCGCCGACTCATGAAAGAACGCCATGATCAGGAACAGAAACCAGAACTCGGCGAGATCGGCGGCCGACTTATCGGTGAATGTATAGTATTCAAGCGTGTCGGCGCCGATCTGCGACCACTGGGTGACAAAGATGTAAACCATGAACGCAAAGATGACGAGCGTCAGGGCCGTAAACCACGGGGTGTAGATAAACTGCAGGCTGCGGTGCGCGGTGTCAACCAACTTGTCCGCATCCCATTGCGCGATCGGGATGCGCGCCATGTCCCCGGCCTTGGCCTTTTTCTGTTTCTTACGGCGGTCGCGCAGTTTCTGCATGAGCGCGATGTTTTTTTCGTGCGGAGACTGATACCAGAAATCAGCGTCCTGCATCATCTCCGCGAAATTCCGGACCTGTTCGACGCCCAACTGGATTGCAGTCTCCGCCAGGAATAACTCCGCAATTTCCGCATAAGGCCGCTGCCCATCAAATAGATGCGCGAGCTTCCATTGTTCCGGGGTCAAGCGGAAAATGTTCGTCGATCCCGGCACATGCGCCAGAAACATCGGCGCGCCTTCCTCGATGTGCTGGCGGCCCACCAGTCGCGCATCGATCTTGAAGACGCGCTTGCTCCGTGTGGGCGTGGTTATCTCGGGAAGAACATCCAGCGCTTCTGCCAGGTTCATGGCAGGTTGGGAACACGGATGCTCGTGGTCATGCCCGGTCGTAGATCTTTGGTGGGTCCGACGAGTTGGGCGAGAACTTCGATGGTGCCGCTGGAAGGATCGATGACCGGACTGATTTGCATTACCTTGGCGCTGAACCTGGCGCCTCCACTGTCGGCCGAGGTGACTTCGAAGGTTTGCCCGCGCTGAATCTTACCGGCGAAGCGCTCGGGGAGAGTAAACTTCACGCGCAGCGGCGAAGTTTCTGTGATCCAGAACATGCGATCGCCGCGGTTGACCTGTTGTCCGGCGCGAACGTAGCGGCGCGCTACAATCCCTGAAAACGGGGCGCGAATGCGAGTTTTCTCCAGCTCAAGTTCAAGCGAGCGCTCGGTCTGTTGCGAGTTGACAAGCATCTCCTGCACGCGCTTGACGTCCCACTGGTCCGATTCGGCTTTGAAGCGGGCGTGATCGAACTGCTCCTGGGTGATGAGCTGGGCCTCCCACATTTTTCGCGAACGTTCGGCGTCGGCTTCTAGCACCTTGGCTTCCGCTTCCCAGTTCTTAAGGTCGGCTGCGGTGCTGCGGGTGCGGGCGCGCGCCGCATTGAGGTCAGCGGTCGCCTGACGATCATCCAGCTGGGCCAAAAGCCGGCCTTCACGAACCATGAGCCCAGGTTCAGCGTGAACTTCGGCGACAACTCCGTCGCGCTGTGCAGCAACGTCCACCTGGTGCTCGACGATGAGCGGGCCGGAGGCGACAAAGAAAGGCTCGCGATCGGACGGAAGAGGAGGAGGAGCGGCGGGCGCGTTCGGGACGGGCCGAGCCGCAGCGGTAACTTCGGCAGGCCTCGAGTCGCTGCAGCCAAACTGCGAGAGGACGAGTGTGAGTAACAGCAAAATCTTCGCCGCGGTTTTCAAGTTCATCATCGCTTGTTCCTGACTTCGCCCCTCACTCACCGATCCAATCGTCACCATCCAAACCATGACCACAGCTTGGAGTAGAACCACATAAACGGGCTCCGGAAAAGCACGTAGCCAATGGGACGCCATCCGACAGAAATTTTTCCGCGTCCCTGCATACCGGGACGCAGGCGACCGTCGGGATTCGGGACGTCGACGCGAGCATAGAAAAACCGCGCATCGCCGTCGGCCTGGCTCTTGGGGCTGACGACGGCGACATTGCCGCGAAAGGTCTGGGTCGGGAATCCCTCCACCTTAATTGCAGCGGCCGCACCGGAATGAAGCAAAGAAATCTCGGACTCATCGATGGCAACGTCAACCCGGGCTTGGGAACTGTCCGCAACTTCAGCCAACGTGTCTCCAGCGGCGAGGCGGCGGCCGGTCAAGTCTTCGACGTGAGGGGTGGTAACCCAGCCATCAAGAAGCGCATGCAGGTGCGTTCTCTCCAAACGCTCGCGGGCGCGGTCAACCTCGGATGCCCAATACCTGGCTTGCACGCCCTGGATGCCGGCCTGGGCGCCATCGTTGGCGGCGAGCGCGCGGTTCACCTCCATGGCTGCGGTCTGGTACTTGGCTTGGGCCCCGGCGAGAGCTGCGCGGTAATCCCAATCTTCCAGATCAGCCAACACTTGGCCGCGCTGCACGTGTTGGCCTTCACGAACGTAGACTTGGCGAACCACGCCGTCGATTTCCGGTTGCACCTGGGCCGAGCGGGCGGATGCTACGGTGGAAGTTCCATCCACGCGCATCGGGATCGGAAAAACCGCAAGAAACAAAGCGAACGCTGCCACGGCTGCCACAAACAGCGCCCGCCGGCGTTTTTCGAGGGCCAGAAATTTCGTTTTCCTTTGCAGAATCGGCCCGAGCAGCCCGATGAACGGGACTTCTTTGTAGAGCGAAGCATTGCGCACGGCGACGGTCGCCTGCCCGGCAAGAACCCGAATCATCTCCAGGTGGGCTTCGCTGAGAAAGTCGGGGTCACTGCTTTCGAATAACAGGATTCCGAGCCGGCCTTCATCATCGGCGAGCGGGAGTGCATAGAAGGCGCGCATCCCGGTCTGGGCAAAATATTTGCGGAACGGCGCTTTCATCGCTTCTTCGGGAGCGTCGATCCGAGCTTCGACCTCGTCTTCGCGCTGGACAATAAAGATGGCGTCGCTGCCGCCCGACACGGCGGGGATCACGTCTTCGAGTTGCGCGATCTCGCGCGCTCCGGGATTGATTTGTTCCATGCCTGAGACGGCCTTCAAGCGCAACTTGCCACGCTCGTCGAGCGCAACCGAAGCCCGCTCATACGGAATCACGGCACTGGGCGTGTTGACCACAGCCTGTAGAACGCGGTCAAGGTTGAGAGTGGAAGTGATCTCGGCGCTCACATGCACCAGGGTTTGCAGAATTTCCACCTTGCGTTCGGCCTGGAGAAGCCCGGCATTGTTCAGGGCAATAGCGGCCGTTTCGGAAATGGCGTTCAGCAGAAACAGCTCGTCTTCGTCGAACGGACTTCCGTCCATTTTGTTAATCGCTTCGATGATCCCCACTTGTTTTTCATGGGCAACGAGCGGGCAAACAATGGCGGAAAACGGTCCACCCTGGACCGCGGATGGATTGCGGATGGCAAGACGCTCGTCTTTGTCATCAGCTTTGTCGCCAGTGATGAGCAGGGGTTCGCCTGAATCGGAGACCTCTGCAATGTAGCCTTCGCCGGTTCGCTGCGACGAGCCGACCGATGCGGTGGGATCGTTTCCCGACTGTTGCATGAGCAGCAGTTCGTGTTCATCTTTGACAAACCACAGATTTACAGCCTGGACGCCCAGCACCTCGCGAATTTTAGAGGTGATCAGGGGTAGAAGCTCGTCCATTTCGAGCGTGGAACTGAACACTTTCTCAAGATCGTAGAGTTGCGTAAGCCGCGAAATCGATTCGAGCAGGGAGTTGCGCTCGTCTTCGTACAGCATCGCGCTGACCAGTCCCGGTCCCGCATGCTCGACTAGATCCACCAGGACCTGAAGGTCCGATGAGTCGATCGTATCTTCGAAAGAGGCCACTTCCAGCGCACCGATCAGAACGCCATTCACCTTGACAGGAACGCAGGCCAGGGATACCAGGGTTCGCCGGGCATGGAGATGGGCGTAATCCTCGCGCGTCAGTTCGTTGCCGGAAAACAGGAGCGGCTGCTGCTCTTGCGCCAGAGTTCCCAGCGTCCCGGAGTCGGCGGGCACGGTCGGATCATCCAGTCGAACCTCCCCGGCAGTTGCTTTGGCGGTCCATGTTGCGGCAACGGCTGGTGGGTCGCCCGCGTCCAGCACATACACGATGGCGGCGCCTCCGGAGACCAATTCGGCAGCCTGTTGAGCCAGGAGCGCGGCCCGCGGAGCACACTCGCGCTCTCTAAGCATTGCGCTCAGTAACCGGGCTGACACTTCGACGTGTCCGGAGGGTTGCATGCTTGACACTGCTTAAGCGCGCAGAATATTACGAACAATCAGGGGAGAGGTTTGACCCTAGCAAGTTGCGGGCCGCTCCCGCAACTTGAGCGTCGAACTTTAGCAAACGGGCGCGTCGCTGTCAATTGCTTGTACTCGCGCTTGCACTCGTCCTATGACAGCTAGCGCCGGCAAGCGGAGCAGTATCCACCAACCTCGAGGCGCGCCACAAGAATGTGAAAGCGGCAATCCCGCTCTAACTGCTTCTTCAGGGACTCGAAAGTCTTGCTGACAAATTCAGCGATTTTCCCGCACCGGAGACATGCCATGTGAATATGATCGCGGCCGAGCTTGCGCTCGTAGTAATGGCCTTCGCCGTTCAGGTGCATCAGGTCGAGTTCGTCGATTAGTCCTTGCCGCTTGAGCAGGTCCAGCGTCCGATAAACAGTACTGCGATCTACTGAGGCGTCTACGGTCCGCGCCTTGCGCAAGATCTGGCTGGCGTCCAGATGTTGGTTCGCGGTCTCAATCACGCTTAAAATCGCCCGGCGCGGACCGGTCATGCGGATGCCACGTTCGGCCAGTTGCATTTGCAAACGGCCGGGAATCTCAGTCTGTGGAAGCGGCATTCATAGTTTCCTTCTTCAGTCGCAACTGATCGCAAATAAAATGCGACGAAATGTTAGGGCTCCCGTTGACAGTGTCTGGAGGCGCGCCCTACGATGAGATTGTAATACTTGTTGCAACTCAGTCGCAACAAGAACTTTTACTAATAGGGGAGCCGATGGTCGCGTGCTTTTTTTTCGAGCCTGTCCAGCAGAAGTTCCCGTATTTCACTTTTATTGCCCTGATTTTTCCATTGCTCTTTTGCGGGTCTTCTTTGGTCTTGGCGCAAGAGAGTCCATTCATCGTGACCTACAACCATTACCTCGAAGAGCCCGGCAGTCTGGAGGTGGCGTATTCCTCGACCTTTGGCACACAGCGCGGCGGCGGCGACTTCCATGCCTTCTGGGCGGAATTTGAATACGGCGCTACTGCATGGTGGACGACCGAGTTGTATTTGGACGGACAGACGACCGTCCACGACAGTACGGTTTTTACCGGGTTTCGCTTAGAGAATCGGTTTCGCCTGCTGCAGCGCGAGCACCTTGTCAATCCCGTGCTCTATGTCGAATACGCGCAAATCAGCGGAGCAGACAAGATTCTGAAGGAAGTCGAAGGACACGACGTAGAATCCGACTTCGCCGATTCGAACGCCGCATCGCGGAAGGAGCACAAACACGAGTTGGAGTTCAAGCTTTTGCTTTCCAGCACCTTCAAAGGATGGAATGTCGCCGTAAACCCCATTGTTACCAAGAACCTGTTGCCGAGCGAGCCCTGGGAGTTCGCGTACGCCATCGGTGCAAGCCGTCCACTCGCGTTTAAGGCCTCATCCAACCGCTGCAATTTTTGCCTGGAGAATTTCGTTACCGGACTGGAAATGTACGGAGGTCTGGGCGACACACAAAGTGCCGGGCTGCATGACACCTCGCATTACCTCGCGCCCGTGGTCGCGTGGAATCTTCCGTCGGACTGGACCTTTCGCTTTTCGAGCGGCTTCGGTCTGAATAACAACAGCCATCGACTTCTGTTGCGCTGGGGAGTCTCGCGTGAGTTCTCCGGCTTTGGTGAGATGGTCAGGCGGTTGTTCGGAGGCCGGCCTTGAAAATAACGTTTGAATTATTCCGCCCAACCGCACGCATCGGTCTTGCGACCATCGGTATCGTCGTCGGGATTAGTCTGGCTCTGGCACAGAAGGAAGACGCTGCTGCAAGTGAGCATAGAAAGTCAACTTACGCCGCCCTGGCAGACGCTCCCGAAAAGGCGAGAGCGAGGAAAAACCCTTTTGAAGGCGATACTCAGGCGGTAGCTGCGGGAGGAAAACTATTTGCCCAACACTGCGCCGGCTGTCACGGAAGAAAAGCCGGAGGCACGAGAAAAGGCCCGAGTTTGCTGCGGGAAGAAGTGCAGCAGACAGCGCCCGGCACGCTGTTCTGGATACTGACCAATGGAGTTGTCCGCCGAGGCATGCCGGTTTGGTCCAAGCTGCCGGAGCAACAGCGCTGGCAGCTTGTCACGTTCTTAGAGTCATTGAAGTTGCAATCGAGCGGAAGGTGACAGCGGTGCGGAGCTTCGCTCCGCTGAACGACCGAGTGTGTCGGCTCCTAAATGTTTTATCGTTCCACGATACTTGAACAATTCAAATTTTCAGGCATAATGCGCAGGTTATCAATTGCGTACAATCCTGCAGCCGGATCGCGTGAGGTTTCATGGGCCGAAAACAGTCTCCCATCCTGAACGACAACAAATTGAAGTTGGGCTTCTTTTCTCCGAACTGCTCGGGGGGGATGTCGGTAACGAAAGTTCCCGAGCGCTGGGTTAATTCGTGGGACAACAACATCCGCCTGGCCCAGCTTGCCGATGAAGCGGGCATCGAATTCCTGCTGCCGATCGCGCGGTGGATCGGCTACGGTGGTGAAACCGACTTCCACGGCAGCGTCCTGGAGACGCTCACATGGGCGACCGGTCTCCTTGCGAACACGAAACGGATCAACGTCTTCGCCACCGTCCACACGGCTTTCATTCATCCCGTGGTTTCCGCCAAGCAACTCGCCACCGCCGACCAACTCGGCCACGGACGCCTTGGTCTCAACATCGTTGCCGGTTGGAACAAGCCCGAGTACGAAGCCTTCGGCATCGATCTGCCGGAGAAACACGCCGACCGCTATGCGCTCGCGCAGGAGTGGTTCGACGTGGTCAAAGCCATCTGGAACCACAATGGTCCCGCCGATTGGAACGGAAAGTTCTTCCACCTGAAGGGCGTGTACGGATTTCCGCGTCCCTATGACGGCATTCCGCCCATCATGAACGCGGCTGGATCGGGCGAAGGCCGCGACTTTGCCGCGCGCAACGCCGATTTTCTGTTCGCGATCTCCGTCGATCTCGATAAATCCAAAACTGAAGTTGAGGCAATCAAGGCAAACTCTGCCAAGTTGGGGCGGAACACTGGCGTCTTCACCCTATGTCACGTGGTATGTCGCCCAACAAAAAAAGAGGCTGAAGAGTACTACCGTAATTATGCGCATGACAATGCCGACTGGGGCGCGGTGGACAACCTGATGCGCCTTCAGGGCATGCACGCGCAATCCTTCCCGGCGGAGGCGCTGCAGACGATGCGTGATCGCTTCGCCGCCGGACACGGCACTTATCCTTTGGTCGGCGATCCCGACACCATTGTGAAAGAGATGGAAAAAATTCCCGCATCCGGCTTTGCCGGGACCACGCTGAGTTTTGTGGACTACGTAAAAGAATTTCCTTATTTTCGCGATGAGGTTATGCCACGTTTAGAAAAGAAAGGTTTGCGCCAAAAATTCACAGGGCAAGCGGTTGGGGACTGAGGTTCAAAAGACAAATATGACGCAAGCATCCGACCCCAGCCCCGAGAAGACGTTCTCCCAGGCCATCGAAGATCGTCGAGCGACGCCTAGCTTTTTGCCCGAACCGGTGCCGGAGAATGACCTCAAGAAAATTCTTGCGGCGGGACTCTCTGCTCCCAGCGCCTACAATCTTCAGCCCTGGCGATTCGTAGTTGTGCGCGAGGCTGAGCAGCGTGCGCGCTTGCGTCAGGCGGCTATGCAGCAGCCCAAGGTGGAAGAGGCTCCGGTGGTCATTGTGGCCTGCGCCGATCTGGAAGGCTGGCGCAATGGCGATCTCGACGAAATTATCCGTCTTGCCCAGCAACACGGCTACGGCGATGAAGCCCGCTATGCCAGCATGCGCAAGAACATTGCCAAATTCTTCGGCTCTACTCCCGGCGCCGCGGGCGGACTAGCACCCGATTTCGCGGTGTGGGCCAACCGGCAAACCATGATCGCCTTCACTACCATGATGTGGATGGCCGAAGTGCTCGGCTACGATACCGCTCCCATGGAAGGCTTTTACGAAGACCAGGTCAAAGCGACGCTCGGCATTGCCGCCCACGTTCGGGTTGTCGCACTGCTTGCCGTCGGCCATCGCAAAGGAGAAGACAAGCGCTTCGCCGGACGCTTTGCCATGCAGCGCACGGTATTTGCCGAAAAGTGGGGCAATCCGATTCCGTAGCGCCGGCGGCTGGCCCGCCCTGCTAAGCTCATTAAAGCGTTAGCATTGTTGCGGCAATAGGGCTGCGTGAATCAGAAATACGACGTCATCATTCTCGGAGCCGGCGCTGCTGGCCTGATGTGCGCGATCGAAGCCGGCAAGCGGGGCCGACGCGTCCTGCTGCTTGAACGCGCGGATCGAAGCGGCAAGAAAATCCTGATTTCCGGCGGCGGCCGCTGCAACTTCACCAACCTGCACACCAGCCCAGACAATTTTCTTTCGGCCAATCCACACTTCGCCAAGTCGGCGCTCGCCCGCTACACTCCTGCCGCCTTTGTGCACCTCGTCGAAAAGCATCGCATCCCCTACCACGAGAAAAAGCTCGGCCAGTTGTTCTGCGATCGAGCGGCGAGCGACATCACCGCGATGCTGGAGGAGGAATGCCGCGACGCTGGAGTAGAAATTCGCCTCAACACGAAAGTGATCGAAGTGCGCAAGAACGACCAGTTCACTGTGCAAGCCGAGGATGCCAGTTTCGGCGCGCCCCGACTGGTGGTCGCCACGGGAGGCCTCTCCATCGCGAAAATCGGCGCCACTTCATTTGGTTACGATCTGGCCCGGCAATTCGGCATGAGGATCGAGCCTCCGCGCCCCGCCCTGGTCCCTCTCGTTTTCAGCGAACGCGACTGCAAGCGCTGGTGCGATCTGGCGGGAGTCTCAATCGAGGTGGTTGCTTCCACGAGCAGCACGAAGCGCAACAGCAACCCAGCGTTCCGGGAAAACATGCTTTTCACTCATCACGGCATCAGCGGCCCCGCGATTCTCCAGATCTCTTCTTACTGGGGCGGCAAGGAACCTATTCATCTCGACCTTGCGCCGGACCGAAATCTCACCGCCGATTTGCGAGAGCGCGGCCATCGCGACCAGTCGAGTTGGAAATTGCTGATGAGAGAAGTCCTGCCTCGCCGCTTTGCGGATCGCTGGCTTGAAACTTATCCCTTGGCCGGCAACTCCGATCTCGCCTTCGCTGACGCCGAACATCAACTGCATGCGTGGGAAGTCAGGCCGGAAGGAACCGAGGGTTACGGAAAGGCGGAAGTCACCGCGGGCGGCGTCGATACCGACGAACTTTCTGCCAAGACGATGGAATCCCGGAAGGTGCCCGGCCTTTTCTTCATCGGAGAAGTAGTTGACGTTACCGGCCAGCTCGGCGGTTTCAACTTCCAGTGGGCTTGGGCATCCGGATTTTGTGCCGGACAGGCGGTGTGAAATTTTTCGCCGGAAAAAAGCGCAGACTCGATACGGTCGTACTAAATCTCCGCGCCTTCCTGCATAAACGGCATGCGGGCAAGAATTTCCGCTGCCTTCTCCAGTTGCTTCAGGTCTTCGTTGGTGAAGTCTGCGCCCGCAAGCGAAGCATCCAGCCCTTTGCGAGAAATCTGCACCACTCCCATCACGTTTCCTACGGGGGGCGCCACCGGGACCGACATGATCTTCTGAATCGGCATTTGCTCCTGGCTTCGATCTTCTACCTCGGCTCCCAGCTTGACCGCCTCAAATAGGCTGACGTGTTTTACCCGCATGAAAACATTCGAAAGAAGTGGAGTGCGAGTCGCTGCCGTCCGCGCTGCAACCGCCGATCCGTTCAGCGGAAGCATGCCTGCGGATCGCAGTTCGGGCGGAAAGATAAATCGCAGACTACCCTTGTCTAACCTGAGCAGCGCCACTTCGCTGCAGCGCACCCGCAGGATCTGCGCCAGCTTCAGGCAAACTCTATCTGAACTTGGAGATTCCGCAAGCATGCTCTCCAAGTCGCCGAGACTTGCCTTCGCTGCCTTGGCTGCGGAACCCTGATTACCAGTCGGTGCCATAGTTTGGCCTTTGGACCCTACTCATCTATCCTGCGGGCACCCGCAACTTTTCGACAAGTTACCAGAGTACTTTTGCTGCCTTCTGGCAACGCAAAGTAGTCCCTGCCCCAACGAACGACTTTTTTCATCCGGAGGAGCGGTTTTTTCGATGCCTTCCGGCACACTTCCACCGGCGTTCGCGTTATAGTTGATACACAGTTCATCGCAAATAGTCGGATAGCGGCTATGGCGGTACACGTATGTCGCTTATTCATTACGTAAGACCATTCTTGGAGTTGGGAATCTGTAAGGAGTACTGTATGGCACGCAAAACGACTGGAATCACAACCACCCGTAGCAAGAAAACCGGCGCTTCCGTTCAGCCTGCGGCGGTGGAGGGTGCGCTGGAAGTTCGCAAGGAAGTACGCAAGAATGGAAAGCTAGCCAATCTGGCTCCTGCCAATCTTGAAGAAGAGATTCGCCGCCGTGCCTACGAACTCTATCTGCAGCGCAGAGCGACTGCGAGCAGCGAGAGCGGCAACCAGAACCAGGATTGGCTGCTTGCGGAGCGCGAGATTCGTTTGCGCCACGGCAGTCAGGAACAGCACTCGGCATAGCTCTCGGCGCGTTATTCGCGCTGGACTTTTACCGAGACTTGGAATCTGCCTGCTGGCTCTGCGCGGGACGCGATACGACCAACGGTCGAGCTTGGGTGCGCGCTTTGGTACGAATGCTCGCCAGCCACAATCGCAGGCGGTCGATGTAGATATAGACCACGGGAGTGGTAAACAGCGTCAGCATCTGGCTCACAATGAGCCCGCCCACGATGGTGATGCCGAGCGGCCGTCGCTGTTCCGATCCCGTACCGGTGCCCAGAGCCAGACGCAATCCGCCGAGCAGCGCCGCCATCGTCGTTATCATAATGGGGCGAAAACGCAGCAGGCATGCCTCGCGAATCGCCTCCATACTCCCAGCCATAGCGCGCTTCTGCACTCCCGCTCCGCATACTCGTTTGGCGTCAGATACCCCAGCAAACCGTTCCGCACGTGTAGAGCGGACACTCCTGTCCGCTGCCGTTGACCTTGATTTGTTTGATCTGGAACCGCGAGAAAACAAGTGCAGCGAAATTCCATTTCCTTCGACCCGGTTTTTTCATCACACCCAACCAGTGACCGCCATCACTGACATCCAACCCGCCATGCGCGAAAATGAAGATGGATTGGCCCAGGCAGAAGTGTATCCGTCTCCAGAGACGGACTGCGATGCCGCCCGGAAGCCATTGTTAGCGCTCTTTGACAACCTAAATAACACCTGAGCAGTCGTCACCCGCTCCCAATTTGGGACCAAAGCGCAGTATGTATCCGCTAAGTCCTTATTCCAGAATACTTTGATATAAGTCCTTTCGTTTCAAAGACCGAGCCCAAAAATTCCTCCTATCCTTATGATTCCTATAGACCGGGGGAGGGGGGGTGGGGGTACTAAGTAGTAATATCCTCCGCCTTTACTGAAAACCGGGAACTCAGAACTCGGCTGCGCTACACTTCCTCCACATGCCCGTCGTCACCTATCTCGAAAGCGGGTAACCCACGCTTCGGGTTTGGTTCCCTTTCCAATCACACAACTGTGGGTAGGCGCCCCATCCTTCGCGTGCTTTTCGCAAAGGGTGGGTGGCAGTCTGATCGCACCGTGCTGTGCTGGCTCTTCGACATACCCTTCCCCCTTTCCCCAATATCAAATCATATTTAGGTGCGTGCGGTTTTTGGGGAGCAGGTCACAAAGTCAACCATCAGGATGGCACTCTTCTTGACGATGCCGATCAGCAGGATAATCCCAATCAGTCCGACCACGTTGAGCTCATTTTTCGGAATCAGCAAAGCCAGCAGCGCGCCCACGCCGCCGGCAATCGTGTTCACCGCGGGATCCTTCATTACCACGTTCACGAACTGGCTCATCTTCCCCTTCTTGGCGCACATCATCGGCGTCACCGTCAGTGAAATGAGCAATGACATGCCGATAGCGACGCTGAGGACGACGGCAAATTCCCGGAACAGCCGCCCGACGATGCCGCCCATCAGCAGAATAGGAATGAAGTGTCCCTATGGAATTACTACGGTACGGCCTGAACTAGCGTCGGCCTAACCTGTTCGCGCTGAATTTCGGAGGCGTCCCACGCGCCGCCCAGAGCCTTCACCAGGAACACAGAAGTAACCAGTTGCTGGCCAAGCAACTGCGTTGACAGGCGTTGGTTGTTCAGCAACGCGGATTGCGCGGTAATCACATCAAGGTAGGTTGTCACACCGCCGACATAACGGCTGTTGGCGATGTCGAGCGCGCGGCGCGAGTCGGCGACCGCTGCCGCCTGAGTTTTCGCAGCCTGGTTAAGCAGGGCGAGACCGGAGAGTCCATCCTCCACCTGCTGAAATGCCACCAGCACAGATTCGCGATAATTGGCGACCGATTCGTCATAAGCAGCGCGGGTGCCCGCCAGGTTGGCGCGATTGCGGTCGCCATTAAATATCGGTTGCAGCAGATCGCCGCCGAGCGACCAGAAAGCGCTGGGAGCGTTGATCAGCGTGGCGATGTCGCGGCTCTCCCATCCGCCGCTCCCACCCAGCGTGATATGAGGATAAAACGCGGCCATCGCTAAACCGACTTGCGCATTTTCGAATGCCATCTGGCGCTCACTGGCGGCAACGTCCGGTCTGCGCTCCAGAATCCCGGATGGAACTCCGGTGGGAATTGCTGGAGGAGCGGCGTCGAACGGCGCCTCAGCCACGGTGAAAGCCGAGGCGGACTTCCCCGTCAGCACGGCGATGGCATGTTCGTATTGCGCCCGCTGCCGCAGTACGAGCGAAAGCTGCGTCGCAGTCGAATCCAACAACGCGGTCTGCTGTGCCACTTCCAGCCCATTCGCGACCCCGCCGTCGTGACGCCGGTTGACCAGGTCCAATCCCTTTTGCTGGATTTCGACCGACTGCCGCACCACTCCCGCTTCACGATCAAGTTCGCGCAGGTTGAAGTAGTCGGCGGCGAGTTCGGCAGTCAACACCAGGCGCACATTTTCCAGGTCGGCCGCACTCACCTGGAGCGAAGCGTTGGCCGCTTCAAGATTCCGGCGTACGCGTCCAAATAAATCAAGCTCGTAGCTGACGGAAAACGGGACGGTGAAAACGTTCTGGGTAACGGGCGCAGTCGCAACCTTGCTGCCCGAAACCGGGCGATTGCCGGAGAGGCGCTGGCGCTGCCCGCCGGGATCCACGCTGAGCGCGGGGAAGTACGCCGATGACGCGATCCGCGCCTGCGACCGGGCCTGCGAGAGACGATCCTGCGCCGCTACCAGCGACTGGTTTGCCTGCAGCAGCTCTTGCTCCAGCCGGTCCAGTTCCGCGTCGTGAAATATCTGCCACCACGCGCCCTTCGGAATTGCATCCTTCGGAGCAGCCGTCTGCCACGGCCCTTCCCCTTTCCACGCGTCGGGAACCTGCGCAGTGGGGCGCCTATATCCCGGCCCGACCGTGCAACCTACGGTACAGACCGCAAGCAATGCGACGATAAGCAATCCACTTTTCAAGTCACTCTTGCCAACAGGCTTATTGTCGAGTCGTAGTTGCTTTATAAGGGACGGAATCATGAACTCGCCTTTCTCCGTGACTCCGTGACTCCGTGGTGAGGTTCTGGTTTGTGAACGGCCCGGAGATCGCAGCTCGAAGTTGAATTTAGGACACGATCGACTGGCGGCAATCGCTTCACGAGCGTCCATCTCCCGCGTTCGGCTTAGCCACGCGCACTTTCTGCCCTTCCTCGAGTGAGTCGGCCGGGTTGATGATGATCTGATCGTTTACGTCGAGGCCGCCAAGAATTTCGAGCGTAGCGCCGAAGTCGCGCCCAATCGTGATCGGGCGCAAATGCACCTTGCTGTCCGTGTCGACAACCGCTACCCGCGGCCCCTCGGCGCGGAACAACATGGCGTTCACCGGGATCGTAATCCTCGAAATGGAAGTCCCAGTCGCAAAATGCACTTGGCCGAAAGAACCAGGCAACAGCTTGCCGCCTTTGTTTGGAACATCCACTTCCGTGAGCAGCGTACGCGTTGCGGGATCGATGGCATCGGCGGTGCGTGCCACCGTTCCCATAAATTTCTGGCCGGGAAATTCCTGGAGCGTAACGTTCGCCTTCATCCCAGCTTTCATGGACGGCGCATACGCCTGCGGAACACTGGCGTAAACACGAAGCGGATTGACGCGAGAGATAACGAACAGCTCCTTGCCAGCCGCTCCCGCCCCGGAATTGATGAGCGCGCCCGGATCGACATTGCGCCGGGTAAGCACTCCGGAAAAAGGTGCGTATACGTTCTTGAACGACTCGAGTTGCTCGAGGCGGCGAACATTCGCGTCCCCCGCCGCCAAGTTGGCTTGCGCCTGCTGGTAGCCGCTCGCCTGCTGGTCGGCTTCCTGCTGCGAAACCGAGTCGGACTTGCGCAGATTCGCCCAACGGTCGGCGGAGATCTTCGCCAGCTCCAGCGCCGCCTTGATCTGCTCGCGGCTGGCTCGCGCCTGTAAAAGCTCCTGGTCAATTTCCGGGGTATCGATCGCCGCCAGTAGTTCCCCCTTCTGAATCTTGCTTCCAATATCCTTGTACCAGCGTAAGAGGTAGCCGTTGGTTCGGGCAAAAATCGGTGACTCTTCAAAAGCCTGCAAATTTGCCGGCAACACAAGTTCGTCGTTCCCGGGCTCGGATTGAGGTTGCACCACCGCAACGGTCGGAACCGAGACGGCTTCGGTTTCTTTCGCCAGCGCGTTAGCTTCGGTGTTTCTGTTCAGAAATGTAACTGCACCGGCGGTGATCAGGACCAGCAGCGCGGCGCCAACCAGAATCTTTCCCCGGCCTGCCGGAGCCGGACCCGGATCGAAGGGCTCACTGATGTCTGGGCGCACTGGCTGCGTCTGGTTCTGCTGCGTCGTTACAGGCGGCGGTTGTACTGGCATGATGGCGACCTCCAACAAATTCTCTATTCTTGCTCTTTTTACATTTGCTCCTGCAACAGCCGCTCTTGGCGGCGGCCATGAATAATCGTAAATACACTGGGCACGAAAAATAAGGTGGCTACGGTTGCGAAGAGCAGGCCGCCAATCACGGCTCGGCCTAACGGCGCGTTCTGCTCACCGCCCTCCCCGAAGCCTAACGCCATCGGCAGCATGCCGACAATCATGGCCAGGGCCGTCATGAGTACCGGCCGCATGCGCGTGTAGCCGGCTTCAAGCGCCGCTTGCCGCGCCGGCACTCCAGCATCCATGCGGTCGCGAGCAAACGAAACCAGCAGAATCGAATTCGCGGTCGCCACCCCCATGCACATGACTGCGCCCGTCAGCGACGGAACATTGAGCGTGGTGCGCGTTATCAGCAGGAACCAGCAGATTCCCGCCAGCGCTCCCGGCAACGCTGTAATGATAATGAAGGGATCGAGCCACGACTGAAAGTTGACCACGATCAGCAAATAGACGAGCACGATCGCCCCCAGAAGGCCTATGCCCAGGCCGAAGAACGAGGACTGCATGGTCTCAATCTGCCCGCGAACCACGATGCGCGTGCCGCGTGGCAAATGGTCCTGGAATGGTTTGAGCGCCTTCATCACGTCCGACGCAACTCCACCCAGATCGCGCCCCTGCGTGCTGGCATACACATCGATAACCGGCTGCACGTTGTAATGGTTCACCACTGCCGGACGCGCCGCCGGCGTGAGCTGAACCAGATTCCCCAGCACTTGCGGGGCCTGCGCCGTTACGCTGTTTACCGGTGTGTTCATCATGTCCTGCACCGACGTCATCCGATACTGTGGCGTTTGAATGGCGATCGGATACGTCACACCGTTCTTCGGATTAAGCCAGAAATTCGGGGCCGTCTGAAAGCTTCCACTCAAGCTGATCAACACACTTTGCGCAACATCGCGGGCATTGAGTCCGACCTGATTGATGCGCGTGCGGTCCATATCCAGGTGGAGAGTGGGCAGACTCATTATCTGCTGCACGTGAACGTCCGCCGTGCCGGGAATCTGGCGCACCTGATTTGCGATCTTCTGCGCCAGGTCGTAGTTCGCGCGCATATCGGCGCCCATGATCTGGATGTCGACCGGCGCGGGTAATCCAAAATTGAGAATTTGCGACACGATATCGGCGGGCTGGAAAAAGAATTCCACGCCCGGAAAACGCGATGGCAGTTCGCGGCGCAACCTGCGTACATACTGCGCCGTCGGATGATGGTGCTCCGGATTCAGCGAAATCAGAATCTCCGCATCACTCGTCCCAATCACTCCCGAACTGCTGTAGGAAAGATTCAATCCCGAGTACGGGACGCCGATATTGTCCAGCACAGTCTGCAACTCTTCCTTCGGAATCTCGCTGCGCAGCACGCGCTCCACTTCGTCGCACAGCCGCGCGGTCTCTTCCACCCGCAGGCCGGACCGGGCACGGACGTGCAAGCGGATCAAGCCCGCATCCACTTGCGGGAAAAAGTCCTGCCCCAGAAAAAACACCAGCCCCAGCGACAAGAAACAGAAAGCCACAAAACCGATGGCGAATAATTTGCGGCGTTCGAGAGTGGTTTCCAAAAGTTGCTGATAGCCGCTCCGGAATCTTTCAAACCAGCGCTCGAATCTCCGCTGGAATTTTGCGAGGACGTTTGTCGGCTCGGCGGCACGGTGCTCGTGCCCGCGCATGATAAACATCACCATCGTCGGAATCAGGGTTCGCGACAGCAGGTAGGACGCCAGCATGGCAAAGCACACCGCTTCCGCCATGGGAACAAAAAGAAACTTCGCGACTCCGGACAGAAAAAACATCGGCACAAACACAATGCAGATCGACAACGTCGATACAAGCGCAGGCACCGCAATTTCCCGCGCGCCATCGAGGATGGCCTGCTTCATGTCCTTGCCCATGGCCAGATAGCGCTCGATGTTTTCGATCGTCACCGTCGCGTCATCCACCAAAATGCCCACCGCAAGCGCCAGCCCTCCCAGAGTCATGATGTTGATGGTCTGGCCAAGTGCGCTCAGCAAAATCACGGAGACGAAAATAGACAAGGGGATCGAGACCGCGATGATCACCGTCGGACGCCAATCGCCCAGAAAAAGCAGAATCATGGCGGCGGTAAGACAGGCGGCAATCATCCCTTCCCGCAAAACTCCCTGAACCGACGCGCGCACAAAAAGCGACTGATCGAACAACGCCTTGATGCTGAGTTCAGGCGGCAGCGTCTGTGCCGCCAGCGGCACCATCGCCTTCACTGCATTAACGACGGTCAGCGTAGAAGATCCGCCCAGCTTGAAGATCGACATCAGTACGCCGCGCACGCCGTCCTGTCGCACGATGTTGGTTTGCGGCGCGAATCCGTCACGCACGTGCGCCACGTCGCGCAGGTAAAGTGTGGACGAGTGCGAGGTTTTTACCGGCAGATCGTTCAGTTCGGCGATGGTCTGCGGAGTGCCGTTCATCTCCACCGTGTACTCGGTCGGCCCGATCTTGGCCGTACCTGCCGGCAGAATCAAATTCTGCGCTGCCACCGCGTTGACAATGTCCGCGGGCGCCAGACCATAGGCCTGCAGCTTCGCGGAATCGAGGTCCACCTGCACCTGCCGAATCTTGCCTCCATAAGGATACGGCGTGCTCGCGCCCTGAACCGTGGTCAACTGTGTGCGCAGAAAATTGTTCCCCAGATCGAATAACTGCTGTTCCGGCAGCGTTTTGCTGCTCAACCCCAGTTGCACAACTGCGGTCGACGACGCCGTGTAAGTGATGACCAGCGGCGGATTCGCGCCCGGGGGCAGTCCGCGCAGCACCGTTTGGGACATCGCCGTCACCTGGGTCACGGCCATGGAAATATTGACGGAAGGCCGGAAGAAAATCTTGATCACGGCGATTCCGCTGAGCGACTGTGACTCCTGATGTTCGATGTCGTTGACCGTAACCGTGAATCCGCGCTCGGAGTTGCTCACGATCCGGTCCGCCATCTCACTCGGCGACAGACCCGTATAGCTCCATATCACGCTGACTACGGGTATGTTGATTTCGGGGAAAATATCGACCGGCGTGCGCAGGATGGTGATGGGCGTAAGAATAATGATGAGCAGCGCCATCACCACGAACGTGTAAGGGCGGCGAAGCGCTAATGCGACGATCCACATAAGACTGACGAAACAAGACTGACGAAAACCGGTATTGCCGGAAATCGATACTAGCGGAAACCGTCACTGCCGAAGCTGCGGCCCCACGCTCGCCTACGGAATTACAATTACAGATTCAAAACAGTACGTTTCGAATTTAAATTATATTAGACTTCAGCCATGGTTCAAAATCATACGCGGCGCGCCAATGCTGGGAATGCCGATCCCCGTAACGGAATCGAGGGGGCTGCCGGGAAGCGCCCGCCCGGGCGGCCACGCAGTGAGGCGTCGCGTCAGTCGATCCTGCGCAGCACTCTGAAACTGCTCAAGCAGCATGGTGGATTCGCGGAACTGAGCATTGAGGCCATCGCCGCCGACGCCAATGTTGGCAAGACAACTGTCTACCGCTGGTGGCCGACCAAGGCCGCCTTGGTCGCCGACGCTTTCTCCACTAGTGCCGACCAAGAACTCCGCTTTCCGGATACAGGCTCTGTGCAACGCGACATGAGTCTGCAGATGAGGCGGCTGATTCGCATCTTCCGGTCCAATCGCGGCAAGCTGGTGGCGGCTCTGCTCGCCGGAGGGCAATCGGATCCGAAGCTGATCCAGGCTTTTCGTGAAAGATTCTTGTGGCCCAGGCGTAAACAGGCCTATCAAACTCTGCAACGCGGCATCGACCGCGGTGAACTCCCCGCTGGCAGCGACCTCGACCTCGTTCTCGACTCGCTCTACGGTCCGATCTACATGCGCTTTCTGATCCGGCACGACAAGCTCGACGAAAGCTTCGCCGACGATATTTGCGCGCTCATTCTGAATGGCCTGAAATGCCGGCCACCACGCGGAAATTAGGGGGCGCTGGAAACGTACTGTGAACTATTGCGACCCATACGATTCGACCGCCTGGTCTTCGTTTTCGAAAGTGGTAAAAAGATTCAGTACGCCGATCAGCCGCAACGTCTGGGTCACGAATTTGGAAGGACTCACCAATCGAATGTCGCCGCCGCGTTGCTTTGCCGAACTCAGCGACTTCACCATCACTCCAATTCCGCTGGAGTCGATCATGGGAACCTCGGCACAGTTGAGGATCAAGCGGACGTCTCCTGCCGAAAAAGCGTCGTTAACCGCTTGACGGAAGGTATCCACAGCCTGGCCCAGTCGCACCGCTCCGCGGAGTTGGATAATCTGCACATCGGAACGCCGGCGCACCGTAATTTCCATCCGCAAGACCTCTTTTCTTCACCCCAGCCGCCGGGGGGAGCTTTCAGCCTGCATTGTATCAGTGCTCAGCCAGGCAGGACGGTTAGAGAGGACAGTTAAGAACTTAAGACCATCGAGGGGAGCCGTCTACATCCTTCGGCAGCGACTTCGATAGAAAGCCCCTCCATCCAGACGACAAAGCACAACAGGGGCGCCACTCCCTAAGCCGTTTGCCTGCCAAAACTTACCGTTCAGTAGCAAAATCAGACCGATGCCTGACAAGGCTTGCGTGAAGTAGCATCTAGCGTTAGAATCAAAGTGCGACCGAAACGGTCGGACTTTTATCCGACTATATAGGTCGGTATTCGGCGACATGCTGAAACTGACTAAAAAAGCGGACTACGGACTCATGGCCATGAAGCATCTGGCCGAGCACGTTGACCAGGGCGCATGCAGCGCCAAGGATGTCGCCGAAGCCTACGGCATCCCACAGGAAGCGCTGGCAAAGATCCTGCAACGGCTGGCGAAGGTCGGCTTGGTGCGGTCTCAGCATGGCATGAACGGCGGTTACACCCTGACGCGCGATGCGAGGATGATTTCCGCCTTCGAGGTAATCAAAGCCATTGACGGTCCGCTCTTCATTACGTCGTGCGTGACCGTTCGCGGCGAATGCGGTCAGAGTGATCGTTGCACGATTCGCGAGCCGCTGCGCAAAGTGAATGAAAGCATCGAGCAGGTGCTCAAGAACATCAAGATTTCGCAGATGAGGGAAGAGCCGGAAGTCATCCATGTCGACAAACTGGAGACGAAGAAACCGGCGGAGTTTGTAACAATTTCGTAGCGACGGCTTTCAAGGAGAACGGTGATCATGAGTACGGATGTGAAGACGGCGACCCCAACCAGCCAGGACATCGGACAGCGCACGGCTCCCCATGGCATCAAGCTGCCCATTTACATGGATAATCACGCGACCTCGCCCATGGATCCGCGGGTTCTCGAAGAAATGCTGCCCTACTTCATGGAGAAGTTCGGCAACTCCGCCAGCCGCAATCACCCCTTTGGATGGGCGGCGGAAGAAGCGGTCGAGATATCGCGCGAGCGTATCGCAAAGCTGATCGGCGCAACTGCGAAAGAAATCATCTTCACCTCGGGCGCCACCGAAAGCGACAACCTCGCCATCAAAGGCGTAGCCGAGATGTACCGCGAGAAAGGCAACCACATCATCACTGCGGTCACCGAACACAAGGCGGTGCTCGACACCTGCAAGCATCTGGAGAAGTTGGGCTTCCGCGTGACCTATCTGCCGGTACAGAAGGATGGGCTGGTTGACCTCGACGACCTGAAGCGCGCCATCGACGACAAAACGATTCTGGTGACGATCATGGCGGCAAACAACGAAATCGGCGTACTGCAACCGGTCGCGGAAATCGGCAAACTGTGCCGCGAGCGGGGCGTGATCTTCCACACCGACGCCGTGCAGGCCATTGGCAAGGTGCCGGTGGACGTCAACAAGATGAACATCGATGTCGCGTCCATCACCGGACACAAACTGTACGGGCCCAAAGGCGCGGGCGCGCTTTATGTCCGCCGCAAGAATCCCCGCGTGCAACTGGTGCCGCTTATTGACGGCGGCGGGCACGAGCGCGGAATGCGCTCCGGGACCCTGAATGTTCCCGGCATCGCCGGTCTCGGCAAGGCTTGCGCCATCGCGCAGGAAGAGATGCCGCAGGAATCGTGCAAGATGGCCGGTATGCGAAACCGGCTGAAAAACAGCATCATGAGCCGCCTGGATGAGGTGTATGTCAATGGCTCCGAGGAACATCGCCTGCCGGGCAATCTGAATATCAGCTTTGCCTACGTGGAAGGCGAGTCGCTTCTGATGGGCATCAACGATATCGCGGTTTCAAGCGGATCGGCATGCACCTCGGCGACGCTTGAACCATCCTATGTGTTGAAAGCTCTCGGCACCGGCGACGATCTGGCGCACAGCTCGATCCGCTTCGGCATCGGGCGCTTCAATACCGAGGCCGAGATCGATTACGTGGGCGACCGGGTGGTTGAGACGGTACTGCGTCTGCGCGAGCTTTCGCCGCTCTACGAGATGGCGAAAGAGGGTGTGGATTTGAAGAGTGTAAAGTGGGCGGCGGAAGCGCATTAGAAGCAGGGCTCAGAGTTTCAAGGTTTCAAGGTTTCAAAGTACCTTGAGCAAGCTTGGAACTGTGACTGCCTAGCGGGAACCCTCGCTGAAATTTTTAAACGTATAAACTTTGAAACCTTTTGCAAGGGGTGAGGAAAAATGTCATACAGCGATAAGGTAATCGACCACTACAACAATCCGCGCAACGTGGGTTCCATGGACAAGAAAGATACCGATGTGGGCACCGGCCTGGTCGGCGCGCCCGAGTGCGGCGACGTGATGAAGTTGCAGATCAAGGTCAACCCGCAGACCAACATCATCGAAGACGCCAAGTTCAAGACCTTCGGCTGCGGATCGGCGATTGCATCGTCTTCGCTGGCGACCGAGTGGGTCAAGGGCAAGACGATTGACGAGGCGCTGGAGATCAAGAACACCGAGATCGTGAAGGAACTGGCCTTGCCGCCAGTGAAAATTCACTGCTCGGTGCTGGCCGAGGACGCCATCCGAGCCGCGATTGGCGACTGGAAGAAAAAGCAGGAAGCCGTGAAACCCCAGGCAGTGCAGGCGGCGCAGTAACTCATCTCCCGTAGAGACAGGGCTTGCCCCGTCTCCGTCGCAATCTGGCTTGCTCGCGGCTCGAAGCTGGAAGCTCGAAGTTTTTACACTCAATCATGGATCAAGCACTCAAAGATCAGCCCGTCAAACCCGCCGTGCCCACCACTCCAGCCAAGGGCATTCAGGTCACCGGCAACGCGCTCCAGAAGATTCGCTCGGCGATGGTGAAAGAAAGCGTTTCGCCGGAGCAGGGCGGCCTTCGTTTGGGCGTGCAGGGCGGCGGATGCTCGGGCCTGAGTTATAACATACGGTTCGATACCCAACCGCGCGAGCGCGACCGTGTGTTTCAGTTCGAAGATGTGCGGGTTTTTGTGGACCCGAAGTCTTTCATCTATCTGCACGGGATGATTCTCGATTACCAGGAAACCCTGATGCAGCAGGGATTCGTGTTCGTGAATCCGAACTCGACCAAGTCCTGCGGCTGCGGTAGTTCTTTCTCGTAGTAGAAATGTGGCGCGGGCGCCCTCGCCCGCGAACCGCTCTGCCGAGAAATAAAACTGGATGGTGAGGGCGGGCCGTGCGCTCGCCCTAAATTTTGTATGGCAAACATAGAATCCAAATCGCCGTTGATCATGCCCGGAGATGCAACCTCGATTTGCTGGTCGTGTGGCACAATGCGCGCGGTGCACTTCTGCGGTTCGTGCGGCAAAGTGCAACCACCGGTCCCGGTGGACTATTTCACATTCTTTGGATTTCCGCGCAAGCTCAACCTCGACACGGCCGCACTGGAAAAAGAGTTCTACGCGCTCAGCCGCCGCCTCCATCCTGACGTGTTCGTTCAGGCGAACTCCGAGGAACGCGCCTGGAGCCTGGAGCAAAGCTCCATGCTCAACGACGCGTACCGCACGCTGAAAGATCCGGTCAAGCGCTCGGAGTACCTGTTGCGCATCGAAGGCGTCGAACTGGAAGAGCAATCCAAGCAAGCGACCGACAAAGCTCGCGCTACCGGCGAACTGAAGAAGCAGGTCGTACCTCCCGATCTCTTGGAGGAAGTCTTCGAGCTCAACATGCATTTGGAAGAGCTGCGAGTCCAGAAAAAGATTGGCGAAGACGATCCCGCTTTGCTTGAGGAAATCGGCAAGGCCAAGCTTTCGCTGGAAGAAAAATACGACGCGCTCCTGAACGAACTTAAGACCCAGTGGCACGAGTGGGACAAGTCCGTGGACGGCCGGACTGAATACGGAACTGAAGAGGACCGGCGGAAAATTCTCGGCCGGATGCTGGATGTGCTGAACCGCAGGAACTATGTCCGGAACCTGGTACGGGACGTGAATGAGGCTTTAGAAAATTGAAAGATTGAGTCATTGATTCAATGGCTCAATGAATAAATGATTCCATGGCAACTGACTACATCGTCGGCATCGATCTCGGCACCACGAACTCGCTCGTGGCCTACATGCAGGGGGATTCTCCTGTCGTCATCCCCGGGGAAGACGGGCTGAACCTTGTTCCCTCGGTGGTGGCGCTCGACGAAAAAAACAAGATCGTAGTCGGCAACGCGGCCCGCCGGTATCTGATCGAAACTTCCGAGCGCGCTGTGTACTCGGTCAAGCGCCTGATGGGGCGCGGGGTCGAGGATATACAGGACGAACTGAAGCTGTTTCCCTTCCAGTTGGCGGAAGATCTGCAGGAGGGAGAGGTTCTGCGCATCAAGATTGGTGAGCGAACCTACACACCACCTGAGATTTCGGCGCTGGTGCTGCGCCAACTCAAGCGCAATGCCGAGCGATTTTTCGGTGCACCCGTAACCCAGGCGGTGATTACCGTCCCCGCATATTTTAATGACGCGCAGCGGCAGGCGACAAAAGATGCCGGTCGCATCGCCGGACTGAATGTTTTGCGCCTGGTCAACGAGCCGACGGCAGCATCGCTGGCTTACGGTCTGGACAAGAAAAAGAACGGCACGATTGTGGTTTACGATCTCGGCGGCGGCACGTTCGACATCTCGATTCTCAAGCTGCACGACGGCATTTTCGAGGTACTTGCCACCAACGGCGACACGCATCTCGGCGGTGACGATATCGATAATCTGCTGATCGCGATTGCGCTCGACGACATCCGCGGCGAGCTTGAACTCGATGTGCGGCGCAGCGGCGAAGCGGTGCAACGCATCCGCAAGGCCGTGATTGAGGCCAAGATTGCTCTTTCCTCGCAGCCCACTGCAAAGCTCGACGTCGATTTGCCTGGTGGAAAGAAGTATCAGCGAGAAATTACGCTCGAAGTCTTTGAGCAGATGATCCAACCGATCATTGACCGCACGGTTGGTCCCTGCAAGCAGGCGCTCAAAGACGCAGGCCTGAGGCCCGAACAAATCGACGAGGTCGTGCTCGTCGGAGGATCCACGCGCATTCCGAAGGTGCGGCGGTTGGTGCTAGATTTGTTCAAACGCGCGCCGCACACGGACTTAAATCCTGACGAAGTCGTCGCGCTCGGCGCGGCCGTGCAGGCAAATATTCTGGGCGGCGGCTCCGAAATCACGAAAGAGATGCTGTTGCTTGACGTAACCCCGTTGTCTCTCGGAATTGAAGTGGCGGGCGGGGTGACCGATAAAATCATCCTGCGCAACTCGACCGTACCGGCTTCGGCAACGCAGTACTACACCACCCAGGTGGATGGCCAGATTAACGTCGCGATTCACGTGCTGCAAGGCGAACGCGAACTGGCGCGGGATTGCCGGTCGCTGGCGCGATTCGATCTGAAGGGCGTTCCGCCGATGCTCGCCGGCCTGGCGCGCATTGAAGTAAAGTTCTTGATCGACGCCAACGGCATTTTACGCGTCTCGGCTCGCGAGCAGCGTAGTGGAAAAGAGGCTGAAATCGACGTTCAGCCCACTTATGGCCTCACCGACGAGCAGGTCGAGAACATGCTGCTCGAATCTTTCGACTATGCCGAAGAAGATTTCCGCCAGCGGCAGGTCATCGAGGCGAGACGTGAAGCAGACACCATCCTGACCGCGCTCGCAAAAGGGAAGAACAATCCGGCTTGGCAAGAGCTCACGACCGATGAACGCCGCAACGTCGAGACGCTGAAGAAAGCTCTTGTCGAGGTAAAGGATGGCGATGACTATCACGCGATTCGCGGAAGCATTGACGCCCTCAACGAGGCGACTCTGCGGCTCGCCGAATTAATGATGAATACTGCTGTCTCCACCGCCCTCAAGGGAAAGGCCATGGACGACACAGATATCGACGAAGGCCCGCAAGCCGGCCATCCGATGGCGAAGGCCGATTTTGAATAAAGCAGAATAACGCAGGGTTCAAGGTTTCAGGGTAAATCCCTGGTGTACTGGCTTTGAAATTTTGCAACCTTGAAACTTTGAAACATGGGGTCTTGACATGTCTGACGAAAAAACGCAGGGAACCGGAGCAACTACAATGGATGCTCCCGGTGAAAACACGGTCCAGGTTACCTTTCTTCCCGAAGGCAAGACGGTCACCTTCGAACACGGCAAACTGCCTTATAAAGACCACGGCAAGGAAGAGTCGCTGCTCGATGTCGCGCTAAACTTCGGCATTCATCTCGATCATGCGTGCGGAGGAAACTGCGCCTGCACCACCTGCCATATCTGGGTGAAAGAAGGTGCGGACCTGCTCTCGGAGTTGGAAGACGACGAAGCCGACAAGCTCGACATGGCCGCCGATCTTCAGTTAAACTCGCGCCTCGGATGCCAGACCGTGATTAAGAAACCGGGCAAACTGGTCGTGGAAATCCCGGCGTGGAACCGGAACTACGTTTCAGAAGAACACTAAGAGCCAGGTTTCGCGGCTGCAAGGTTTCAAGGAACCATGCTCAGCGATCCGAATCTTTGAAACTCTGAAACTTTGAATTCTTGATTTGGAGCCATTCATGCCTAAAGAACTGACCTGGAGCGATCCCGAAGACATCGGGATTCTGCTCTCTGAAATTCATCCGAAACTCGACCCGCTCGCGGTGCGTTTCACCGACCTGCACAAATATGTGATCGCACTTCCCGGCTTCAAAGACGACCTTACGAAGTCAAACGAAGCTAAGCTGGAAGCGATCCAGATGGCGTGGCATGCCGAGGTTCTTGACCGAACCCAGGGGTAGATTCAGCGCGGATAGATTCAGCAGTTCCAGCAACGCGAGAACTCAGCGCGCTGCCACCGCATTGGGAGCCGCATCCTCCACACTCGCCTCGCGCAGAAACTTCGCCGCCTCTTCGGGCGGTGTGGGATTGATGTAGAAACCAGTTCCCCATTCAAATCCCGCCGTCTTGGTCAGCTTTGGCATGAATTCGATGTGCCAGTGGTAGTACTCGTTGGCCGGATCCTGCGCCGGCGACGTGTGCACGACCAGGTTGTACGGGGGATTGTCGAGCACTCGGTCCGCTTTCATCAGCAGCAGCTTAAGCGCTTTCGCCAGATTTTCGAACATGTGCGACGACGAGTTCTCGAAGGCGGATTCGTGCCGCTTGGGGAGAATCCAGGTTTCAAAGGGAAATCGCGGAGCATACGGGGCGAGAGTCAGAAAATCTTCGTTCTCGGCCACGACTCGAATGCCGCTCTCGGTTTCCTGCCGGATGGCGTCGCAGAAAACACACCGCTCTTTGTAGATGTAATACTGCTTGGCTCCCTGCAACTCCTCAACCACATAAATGGGCAGAATCGGCAACGCGATCAATTGCGAGTGCGAGTGCTCGAGCGACGCGCCCGCTGCTTCTCCGTGGTT
Source organism: Acidobacteriaceae bacterium (assembly GCA_025355505.1). Classification (GTDB taxonomy): domain Bacteria; phylum Acidobacteriota; class Terriglobia; order Terriglobales; family Acidobacteriaceae; genus Acidiflorens. Next base: position 60,053 of record JANXZM010000061.1, read on the forward strand.
CTTAAACAGCAGAATGTACTTGAAGCGCCGGTCTTTCTTGAGATCGAGAATACGATCGCGGAAGGCCCATAGAACGTCCTCGATTTTTTTCGAAGGCAGCGAGGCCAGGGTGGCATTGTGGTCGGGCGTTTCGATTACCACTTCGTGAGCGCCGATGCCATTCATTTTGTCAAACATGCCCTCGGCCTGCTTATTCAAAGTGCCTTCGATGCCGAGTGCCGGGAACTTGTTCGGAACGACACGGATCGTCCAACCCGGACTGTCTTTCTGAGCAGTCCCGCCGTTGGCACTGGGGCGATACGCCAGGATCTCCGACGGGGTCTTGCTTTCATTGCCCGCGCAGAAGGGACAGAATCCGCCCTTGATCTTCACAGCTTCGCGCACAAAGTCGGTAGGCCGCTTGGCGCGATCCGTGGAAATAATCACCCACCGGCCCACGATGGGGTCTTTTCTCAGTTCAGGCACGTACTAAATCCTTTCAGCTAAAGTCTGCAAATCTGGAGCCTGCGAATTTACGATTGTACGACACGGAAAACGCATTTTGAAACAGCTCGAATGAGGGTCGGCTGCGTCCGCGCTCATGATATACGGCGAGCACGTCGAACCGCCACTGGCACGCAGGCGGCATTTGGTGCAGGAAGTCGCGGGCCACCATCGATAACTCCTTTTGTTTGTGGCGATCTACAGCGGCTTCGGCGGGCTTGACGTCGCGCGTCGTCCGAGTCTTCACTTCGATAAAACAGAGAACGTCCCGATCCCAGCCGACAAGATCGAGTTCGCCGCGATGATTGGGGGAACGGTAGTTGCGGGCGATGATCGTATAGCCCCGCCGCCGAAGGTAGAAATAGGCGTCTTCCTCGCCACGTTGACCGGTACGCTGGTGCGCCGGCATGTCCTCCGCCGTAAGCGTGTGGGCTGCCAGCCAGTCCAGTGCGCGCAGTGTGGCTTGCGTAAGGCGTCCTGCGAACATGAAAGAACTCCATCTTCACCCTAGCCTGGAGCATAGCGCGCATTCTGTGATGCCGATCACCGCGCGTCCGGTACATTTCACCGCTCGCGCTTGCTGGCGGCTGGCTGACCGCTGGTCGACACTTCAGTTCGCCACTTCCGAGACAGGCTAGGCAACTGCTTCGACTGCCTTCCCTTCGTTCAGATTCTTTTTCCCGACGGTGTTCACCAGCACCACGCCGCCAAGCGCGACCGCGCCACCGACCAAAGAAATCAGCTTTGGCACCTCGGCCAGCCAGATCCATGCAATGCCGATGGCCACGATCGGAATCACGTACAGCAGCGTTGCCGTGCGTCCGGCGGCGCCGTGCGAAAGCACGTAGGCCCAGGCCACATATGCGAGTGCTCCCGGAACGATACCCAGATACATCACCACCAGCGTCGCCGAGGCGGGTGCAGCGTGCAGGGTGTGAATGAGGCCGTTGCCAAAGGGCAGCATCAGTGCCGTACCAAACCAGATCGAGTACGCCGTAAATTCCAGCGCGCTGTACCTGCCCAGATAGTGCTTCTGAAGAATCATGTAAAGCGCGGATGTTACCGCCGCCGCCAGAATAATCAGCGCTTGCGGTGAGAGGCGGATGCCCTCGCCTTCTCCGCTGGCAATCAGCGCGACTCCCGCGAAGCTCACAAACACTCCACACCATCCGATAGGAGTCAGTTTCTCGTGCAGCCAGAATCGCGCCGCCAGCGCGGTCCAAATCGGCGTGGAGGCAATCAGCATGCTGGCCGCGCCCGCGGTCACGCGCGTCTCTCCGTAATTAAGTGCCAGGTTGTAAAAAGTGATCCCGATCGCGCCGGTCAGGACCAGCCCGGGAATGTCGCGCAAGTCCGGACGGCGAAAATGTGCGATCCCGGCATAGATGGCGAGCACCAGAGACGCGACCAGAAAACGCAGGATGGCAAGATTCGCGGGCGAATAAGCGCGCAGGCCGGCGCGAATCCCGGCAAACGCAGACGCCCAAACAACCAAGGCGAACGCCAGAGCGACAAGAGTGCGAGAGGTAAAGCGCGGCATCGAGAGGCCTCCTTCCAGTAGGAATTTCGGCGGATGAATTTCTGTTTATGCAGAGCGGCGACGGAATCACGGCTTCTACCAGGTGCCGTTTACCAGCCAAGGCTCACCAGGTATCGCCGCCTCGTTCAGGAGGCCAGTCGCCAAACTGCCTGCGGAGCAATGCAATTTGGCCGGCGTGATAACTGTTATGCGCCGCAATTTGCCACAGCATGGCATGCACGGTGGATTCGCGCGGAGCCTGTGGCGAACCGGCGTCCTGAATTTTTTTCTCCAGCACCGCCCCATCGGATTCCGCAAGCTGTGCAAGCCGGGCCAGCATATCGGTGAAGCGGCGTGTCGTGGCCTGCCATTGCGAATCGGCCGCGCGACTCTCGGCGGCTGGACTCGGATTCACCGGCCAGCTTTCGATTGCCTTGTCCGGGTAATGTGGATTCTCCCCAGCGATCTTGGCGAGTTCGTAGTCCATCCAGTAGTTCATGTGTTCCACGATCTGCCAGATGGAATGCGGATAGTTCGCTACGCTCCGGGCCGCCATCTCCGCCGAAATATCTTCGACGCAAGCAACCGGATCCACGTGGGCGCCTTTGCCGTACACGAGTTCGCGCAGCGTGCTGTCGCCCATACATTCCATCCTGTAGAGACGCGGCTTGCCGCGTCTCGTGCTGCGGACAAATTCGCCCCAGCATTTGATTTTGGGTGGCGCAGCGCTTCAGCGCTGCGGTAACTGCAATGTCTTGAATCCGGATTCAGCCCCTCGGCGACTACGCGCTCTTCTCGACGACCGCAATCGACTCTTCCAGCACGTCGACGGCAACGTCAGCTTCGTCCCTGGTAACAATCAGCGGCGGCGCGATGCGAACCGTGCTCGGGCCACAGCCCAGAAACAGCACCCCGCGCTCGAACGCCAGCTCCACAATACGATCGCGCTCGCTGGCGCCGTACTCGCGAGTCGTCTGATCTTTCACGATCTCAACTCCGATCATCAGGCCGCGTCCGCGGACATCGCCGACAATTTTGTGCTTCTTTGGCCAGTCCGCCATACGCTTCCGCATGTGGTCGCCGACCTCCTGCGAGTTCCGCAGCAGCCCTTCTTTCTCGATCACATCGAGCGTAGCCAGCGCCGCAGCAATGCAAACGGGGTTGCCACCGAAAGTCGACGCGTGCGAACCGGGAATCCAGTCCATGATGTCGGCCTTGCTCATGGTGACGCCGAGCGGCATCCCGGAGGCAATGCCCTTCGCCATGCAAACGATGTCGGGCTGCACGCCGGTGTGTTCAACCGCAAACCATTTGCCCGTGCGCCCGACGCCACTCTGTACTTCGTCCACCACCAGCAGGATGCTGTGCTTGTCGCAGATGCGGCGAAGTTCCCGCATGAAGATCGTCGGAGCAACCACGTATCCGCCTTCACCCTGGATCGGCTCGACAAAAATGGCCGCGACTTCTTCCGGCGCGAGAATGGTCTTAAACAGTTTGTCTTCGATGTAGCGCGCACAGCCCAGCGCGAATTTCTCCGCATCCTGCGGCCCGCCCGCACAGCCGCGATATACATCGGGATAGCGCACATGCGTAACTCCCGGCACAAGTGGCGAGAAACCGCGCTTCTGCTGCGGCTTCGAGGCCGTCAGCGACAGCGCACCCATGGTCCGTCCGTGGAACGCGCCGAAGAAGGCGATCATCTGCTGCCGCTTGGTGTGATAGCGTGCCAGCTTCAAAGCGCACTCGATCGCTTCAGCGCCGGAGTTTCCGTAATAAATCTTGTGTGGCCCCGGCATAGGCGCGATCTTTGACAGCCGCTCGGCCAGCGTCACCATGCCCTCATAGTAAAAGTCGGTGCCCGACATGTGGATCAGTTCGCCCGCCTGCTTCTGAATCGCGGCAACCACTTCCGGATGGCAGTGGCCGGTCGAGGTCACGGCAATCCCAGCGGAAAAATCGAAAAACTCATTGCCATCCACATCTTCCACCACAATGCCGCGGCCGCGCTTGGCAACCATCGGATAGGAGCGCGTGTAGGAAGGAGAAATATATTGCTCATCGCCCGCCAGAATGCGCTTGGCATTAGGGCCAGGAATTGCAGTCTTGAGCTTGGGGCCGACAGTCAAAGTTTTGGTGGTCATGACATCCTCCAGATCGGTTCTCAGTGGTTTTGCAGGCCCGATTCCAGCAGCGTCCACGGAGATAAGCTGCTTGGGCTAGACGCTAAAAGCTAAAAGCGATTTAGCTGAGCAAGGAAAAAAGAAGAGGAAAGAAAATTAGTCGCTGCCAAATAGATTGGCGCGCACATGCGAAGGCAGAACGGAAAGGTACCGGCGGGGACAAGCGCGTCCCTCGATCCAACACGTCCGCGGAAGCGAAATGTAGCCGTTCGAGCGCATAGCAGCTATCAACATTATATCCCGGGTTTGATCGCCGCGTAACCCCCAAAAACGCCGAGTGTTGATGCTCCAAGATAATGTCACCCCTTAACTGCAACGAGACTTTGTCACCCTATAGGGATGGTGACGATGAGTCAGAAAGAGTTCCAACGGGTGAAAGTGATTGAGAATGCAGCAGGCGGGAGGCTGAGCGGCAGGTTACGAAGGTCACCGGCGCTGGATGGGAACCCTGGGTTCAGGAGGCTGCCGAAACAACTGAGGGCTTCGTATCAGGGCATCGCTTCAGCGATGCCGCAAGTTCTTCCACAAGGAATCCAGGGCCTACCAGAGAGATGGCCAGATTCCACTTGTGGACTACCCACTGGTTACCTGTCGCAGTAACGAAAACCTCGATAAGCTGTTGCCGCGATGGCTTTCCGCGCCCTATTGTTTTCAAAAAGCTCCGAGACGCATACCGCGATGACGGCGGCCTGCAAAAACACGGGGATCCGCGTTGAAGTTTGTTCGGACATCTTTACGGCCATCGACAAAGGGAAGAAACAAGCCTTTTCGTGCGTGGTCGCGGACTGGGCTGAGCAGCCGGAGTCGAGTTTCCTGTTGAAGCGGGCTCGCGAGTCCACGGCGAACCGAGACACGGTGGCCATCGCCATCGTCGATCACGAACCCACACCTGCGGAAATGCGCGACCACCGGCTTGATTTTCTGATCTATCGTCCAATTTCTGCCGACGAAGCCAACGCGGTGCTGGTGAAAGCGTGCGAGCAGATGCAACCGTCGAGCGCAGAGGATGCCGCGGAGTCGTCCGGGGAAGACGCCGATGCGAACGGCCAAGGCGCGAGCACAGTTGCTGTTGGCGCCGATGTGCAGGAGCACAGTCAGCACGATGAGCCTGCCAGATTTCCGCAAGCGAACGCAGCGCAGGCCGACAACGACGGCGCTCCTGACGATAACGAAGAGCCTCGAAGCCGCAGCCATGCGCTGCGGGGCCGCAAAGTCTGTGCCGCAGTCCTCGTGCTCACGGCGGCGTTTTGCCTGTGGAGGTCGCGCGACGTTATTCAATACCTGTCGCGCACGCCGGAAGGAAAATTCCATGTGTTACGGGAATCGGTGGCTGCGCTTTTTAATAGAAACCAAGCCGGAGCCGTGCCCGTCAGTTCTGCCGGAAGCGACGCGCAACAGGATGCGTACTTCAGCAGAGGTGCCTTCGGTTCCAACTCGCAGACTCCGGCGCTGGTAGTGGTGGCAACCGAGTCCACGCTCCCCGAAACCCGCATGACCTTACCGAAGGCTTCCGATTTTCCGCTGCCGACGCCGGTGTTTGTACATCAAGAGGTGCCGCCCGTCCACGTGGAACGCGCCGCGATTCCCGAAAGTATGAGAAATTCGGCGCCGATTGAGCGGCCGGTGGTGGTGACGGTGAATCCGGCGCAGATGATGCCGGTCTCCGCCCCGCAGCCCCAGCCTGCAATTCAGCAATTCAGCGAGCCCGTCGCGGTGAGCGAAGAAGCAGCGCGGGCCCTGTTGGTTCACACCGTGAATCCGGTGTATCCACCCGAAGCGTTAGCGCAGAAACTTCACGGCGCGGTGGTATTGCATGCGGTGGTTGGGCGCGATGGCATGATCGAGGACGTCAAAATTGTTCGCGGATATTTTGTTCTGGGCCGGGCCGCGATTGCCGCTGTCAAGCAGTGGCGGTTCCAGCCCTACAGTGTCAACGGCCACGCTGCGGCAACTCAAACCGTGATCACCATCAATTTCAGCTCTCCGCCGGGGTAGCGTGGGGACGAGGCGCTGTCCCGTCCTGGCGGGGGGAAAGCCCCGCCGCCACACAACCTCCTACTTGTGTTCGCCGTGTCCTTCCTGCTCACCGGTTGGAGGATTCACGCCGCTGGATTTCTTCCAATAGTCCTGCACGGCAGGCGGCAGTTTATCCACGCGAGTGAGGAACGCCGTGAGCTTCCACATGTCCGGCTCCGAGAGCGTCCTGTCCCAGGCAGGCATGCCCGTGTAGCGAACGCCGTTGCGAATCAAATAGAAGACGTGCCATTCCGGATCATCCGGTGGGTGAAGAATGAGGCTTGGAGCCGGGGGATAGAACGATTTCTCAAAGCCTGAGGGCTGACGGTCGATCCCGCCATGGCAAAGCGCGCAATTCATGGTGTAGATCTTCAGGCCCTCGATCAGATTCTCGTCGGTCGGGGGCACGGGATTGTTCAAGCGGGGAGCATGGCGCTCCACCGAATTATCGAGCGCGCTGGTGGCGACGTGGCGTTCCATCTCAGAGCAGACGCTGTTGGCCCGAGTCGGCATAAAGCCGAGCAGGGCAAAGCCCAGGCCGCCGATCAGCAGAACCAGAATGGTGACCACAATCCCCAGAATGAAGTTGCGCATTTCAGATCCTCGAAGAGCCTGCTGGAACATTATGCTTGCTGCTTTCTATATATAACAGGAGCGCAGCGTATGCCGCAGCAGAGCGCGGAAGTCAGTAAGTGTGCAGGCGACGAGCTTCACGCACCAGATCGGACACTTTGGGCAGGAAGAACTCCTCCTGCGGCGGAGAGAACGGAACCGGAGTGTCGAGCGACGTCAGCCGCACAATGGGACCATCGAGATCGTCGAACGCTTCTTCGTTAATGATTGCGGAAATTTCTCCGGCCAGACCTCCGGTGCGCGCGTGCTCGTGCAGGATGATGACCTTGCTGGTCTTTTTTACCGTGGCGGCAATTGCGGCGCGATCGAGGGGCGAGACCGTGCGCAGGTCGAGGATTTCGATTTCGATTCCTTCTTGACTCAGAATTTCCGCGGCTTCCAGCGCGGTGTAGAGCATGGCGGCATAGGTGATCACGCTGAGATGATGGCCCTCGCGCGCGACCCGCGCCTTTCCGAGTGGAACTACGTAGTCGTCGCTTGGAATTTCTTCTTTGATTCTTCGATACAGATACTTGTGCTCGAAAAAGATCACGGGGTTCGGGTCGCGGATCGCTGCCTTGATCAGGCCCTTGGCATCGTAGGCCGTCGCCGGGCAGACCACCTTAAGCCCGGGCGCGTGCACAAACCACATCTCCGGATTTTGCGAGTGAAACGGGCCGCCGTGCACATTGCCGCCACTCGGTCCGCGCAAGACCAGCGGTGCCGGCGCAGCCCAACGGTAGTGTGCCGAACCAACCATGTTGATGATCTGGTTGAAGGCGCACCCGATGAAATCCATAAATTGAAATTCAGCCACCGGGCGCAGTCCTGTCAGCGAAGCCCCAAAAGCCGCACCCACAATGGCTGATTCGGCGATCGGAGTATCAATCACGCGCTCAGCGCCGAAGCGGTCAATAAAGCCGTCGGTCACTTTAAAGGCGCCGCCGTAGATGCCGATATCC
>JANXZM010000076.1 GCA_025355505.1 Acidobacteriaceae bacterium
ATGCCGCTGCTTGGCTGGTTTGCTCTTGTCTTCTTCGAGAATGGCGTCGATCATGCCTACCCACGGCCCCAGCTTGGGCCGCTTCGCCGGCTCTTTCCGCCGGTAGCCCGGCGGAATCGAATATCCCAACATCTTGCGTACGGTCACGCGCGCCAGTCCAAACTCCAGCGCCACCGACCGTTGACTTCTGCCCTCGACTAAAACCGCTCGCCGTACACGCCCATAGATCTCCACTGAGTACATCCCTCCGGTGTCCCACGATTGAGGCCGTCGGCTCAACGGAACCGAACCAGTTCCGTTACCCCCGCAATCGGCCGCGCCCTGTGAAACAAGAATCCGGCGGTCTAGTTTTCCTCCGCCGCATCACGCCGCTTTCGCGGCGTGATGTGGCCTAGTATTGCTCCGGCGCTTATAGATTTGTCGAATTCCGGTCCGGCCGGTCGACTATTGAAGGCAGAGCAACCGGCCCGCCCGAAGACCGTTACAGGAGAATGAAGAAATCATGACGCAGTATTTGGTTGCTATCAACGAAATCATAAAGGAGAGTGAGCAGCGGCGGCGAAAGGATACCTCGCGATGAGGACGCCCACGAGGGAAAGAATGATCAGCATCACGGCCTTGGCGCTGGTAACGCTCATCGAGGAGCCATTGGTTCGTGTTCCGGGTGGATTGTCAGCAACCCGGAAACTGTCCACAAACGGGCTTCTGGGAGGGTTGGCATCGTCTCAAGCCCAAACGCCTTAAGTTGGCTCTTACGATGATAGTCTCCCCGAATCGCCTACTCAATCCTTTAACATCACTTGCAGAGACCTGATCGGAGCCGCATGGATGTGCACCTGGTTGACGGGACGTATGAATTTTTCCGGCACTTCTTCGCCGTGCCCGCGGCGGCTGATGTAGACGGTCAGGAAGTTGGTGCGGTACGCGGTGTCCTGATTTCCGTTTTGTCCATGATCGAAAGCGGAGCAACCCACATCGGGGTTGCAACTGATCACGTCGTGGAGTCGTTTCGAAACGATCTGTATCCCGGATACAAGACCAGCGAAGGGGTAGCTCCGGAGTTGCTCTCTCAGTTTCCCGTTCTCGAGGAAGCGCTGCAGGCAATGGGAGTAATGGTATGGCCCATGGTCCGCTTCGAGGCGGACGATGCGCTCGCGTCCGCAGCGGTTAAGGCAGCACAGGATGATGGTGTGAAGCAGGTGTTCATTTGCACGCCTGACAAGGACCTCAGTCAGTGTGTCGAGGGCACACGGGTCGTTCAACTCGACCGCAGGCGGAACATCTCGCGCGACGAAGCCGGCGTTGTGGCCAAGTTCGGGGTGAAGCCTCAATCGATTCCGGACTACCTGGCCGTGGTCGGGGACAATGCAGACGGCTTCCCAGGTGTGCCGGGATGGGGAATCAAGGCTGCGGCGCTTACCTTGTCCCAGTACCGTCATCTTGAAGACATTCCGAAGGACTGGCAAGAATGGCATCCATCCATCAAACGGGCACGCGTGCTGTCGGAATCGCTGTTGAAGGGGTGGAGCGACGCCCTGTTATTTCGCACTCTCGCAACCCTGCGGCTCGATGTGCCCGTTTTTGACACGGTCGAGGACCTTCGCTGGAAGGGACCACGTCCGGATTTTGAGGAACGCTGCCGGCGAATGAAATCACCGAATTTATTGGGTCGCGTGACATCGGCAAAATCGATGATCAAGGAACCTGTAGGTCGGTCTTGATCGTCGGCGGCATGGTTCGTACGCTGAGTAAATTCAGCCTGTGTTTCGAGAAGCAAATGTCATTCCCCGTAGCGTAGAGGCAGTCAATTCCTTCGGGCAGATCTGGTCGCCGTTCGACTCGTCGAGTTGGTAGCCCAATTCCTCTCTTAGCTGGAACAACATGTCGGACTGCCATCCGGCAGAATCTGTGATCGCGAAAGACAGGAGTAGACTTTGCTGCATGGCAGTAGTTGTTGAACTGCGCGATACCGGCAATCCAGGGGCGTAAATACTGCCTTATTGCCGGACACGTGACAGCCACGAGTCCGGAAGTTCATGCTTAGTAAAGCCAATGGATCAAGTCGACCCACTCCGCCGCGAATCTTTTTCTAAATGGGCGCGCCGGCGCGCTTGGCAGGTCGCTTCGATCGCCCTCACTGCGGTCTCAGTCGTTCTCTTCATTGCCGTATTGATCTCTAACCTGCAAAGACCGAGGGTGTCGCTGGTGCTCCTGGTCGCCATGACAGCGGCTTTTTGTCTTTTCAGCCTTCTTTTGGCTAAAGTGTTGCTCCAACTGCATCATGACCAACGCGACGCGGCCTCCGTCATCCAAACCCGAGAGCATGAATTCCACCAGATGGCGAGCAATATCCAGGAAGTCTTCTGGATGATCGATGCCGACAGCAAGAAGGCTCTTTACGTCAACCAGGCCTATGAGACCATCTCCGGGCGTTCGTGCCAGTCTTTGATGGAGAATCCCTCTTCTTATGAAGAAGTCATTCACCCCGACGACCGTGGTCACGTCCTTCGAAAACTGCACGAAGCGGCACAGAACGGACAGTTTGATGAGCGGTTCCGGATCGTGAGGCCCAACGGCGAAGTGCGCTGGGTCTGGGCGCATGGCTTTCCGGTGCGGGATGCCGCAGGCAAGATTGGCCGCCTCGTCGGCACAGTTCTTGAGATTACGGCGCAAAAGGAAGCGGAGGAACAAGGCGCAACCAATCTTGCCCGAGCCCAATCCTCATCGGCCGAAGCCGACGCTTTGCGCAAGGCGACTCTTGGCCTGACCCATGATCTCCGCATGGACTTCGTTCTCGATGCGCTTCTCCAGTCTCTGGCTGATCTAATACCGTACACATGCGCTCGGGTCTTGATCCCGGAAGGCGGTCCCCATGTGTTGTCGCTGGGAGAGAAGCTCTGCCACGAGACTCCAAAGCCCCGTTCGGAATTTCCCCTGACACTCAATGCCGACGACTCTCCGTTCTTGCAGCGCATCTTGGCTGGGCAAAGAAGTGTCTTGATTGCAGACACCAGGCAAGAAGAATCGTGGCAAACCTTCGAGGGACATGCACATCTGCGCTCCTGGCTCAGTGTTCCGCTGGTCGCGTCCGGGCATTACTTGGGATTTCTTTCTGTCGGCCACACGGAGCCCAACCGCTTCACACAAGACCATGTCCGGCGGGCAGAACTATTGGCAATTCCCGCGGCGGCGGCAATCCAGAATTCCCGTCTTTACGAACGCGCAGAGATTTATGGTGAGGAACTGGAAAGACGCATAGAGGACCTTCGCCAGGCGCAGGCCGCGTTGCTGCAATCGGAGGAAGGACGCAGGGCCTCTGAGGAGAAGTTCCAGAAGGTCTTTCGTTCGAGCCCGATTCCGTTCTCCATCACAACGTTGGCGGAAGGGCGGTTCCTGGATGTAAACGCGGCATTCGAGCACCGGTACGGCTATTCCCGGGCAGAAGTGCTTGGCCGCACCGTCCATGAATTGCGGATGTGGGAAGATCCGTCAGACCGTGCGCTGATGATCACGCAGCTCCAGCGCGGTCCAATCCGCAACGTCATCACGCGGCTCCGCACGAAGTCCGGCGAGATCAAGATCACGGCTTACTCCGCAGATAAGTTCCAGTTCGACGGGCAATTGTGCGTTCTGGCCGTATCGGAAGACCTGCCGGAACATGAGCCGCGTTTCAGTAACTGAGACGTTGCCGAGTGCGATCGGCAACGTGCAGGTGCAGTTTCCATCCTCGATTTAGAGCAACTGACTGACTCCATCCCTCGGCGCTTCTCTGTTGACGCCTCTGCTGTCCGGAATTCCGACCGTGGAAGAGAAAAATCACCACCTCTAAATAGAAGTGCGGCACGATGGTTCTCATTCTTTTGACGTCGGATCTGGGCGTCGCAGCAAGCGTGGGACAGGTCGGGAGACAGCAAACGCGGGACGACAGCGGCTCCTATTAAGGGTACTGTAGGGACCGCTCTTGGCAAGTTCATAAGAACGCACCATTTCGTTTACCGCCAAACAACGGCATTGGGCCAGGAGTTTCGCGATGGATGGGCCACTGAACGGCAAGAGCGCAGTTTGCAGACGAGATCGCGGGCCCTACGCGACCTTCCCTGGCCGGCAGAAATCCCCTCAAACCACGCGGGAGAGCGTCGTATTGTCCGGTTTCCCGACCGCTGGAGAACCGTCTGTTTCACGTCGCCTCCGCCCCGGAACAGGCCCTCGTGCTCTGCCTTCAGATTGGAAGGGAAGCCGACTGCCGTTGCCACGGGATGACATCTCGCCGCAATTTCTCTAGTCACGTTCAGAGTTTTCTGCCTCCGCCTGGCCCGGATGTGCCGCTGTGAGAGTTTTGTATGTCCAGTGCCGGCGAAGGAACGCGTAATCAAGCCACCATCAACCCTCGATTGCTGCCTGCCATCGATCGTTTGCTGATCGCTGGCATCAAGCTCGGACCAGCGAGAAAGCACAAGGCGATCAATAAGATCTTGCAACTGGTGCCGACGTGGACACGTGGGGATTGCTGGCGGCGCATTCGTCAGTTGCGAAAGACTTCTGAGCTTGCGGGTCTTGCGCAGACACCGTTGCGCAACAAGTTGGAAGAGTCCGCCGCCGTTCGACGGGCGCCTTCCCGGCCATGGATCCCGGCAGATGATGACAAGCTATTGAATTGGGCTGGGTACGAACCGGTGAAGAAGATTGCCCAGCGGCTCGGCCGTTCGGTTCGTGCTGTCCGCTTCCGGCTTGGAGCGCTGGGCATGAGCGCAAAAGTCACTGACGGATGGTCGCAGCGCGGGTTGCGGACGCTGTTGCGCGTAAGCCCCGGCAGGCTCCGATTTCTCATCGGAAACGCCATGCTGAGAGTTCGCGATTCGCGTATTACTTCGAGCTCCTTGGCGGCTTTGTGCGCGAAGAGCTGTCCATCCATGGATCCCTCCACCATCGAGAGGCTCACGGCCGCGATTGCCAAGGATGACTCGCACTCCTGGGAGCGGGCAGGCGGTATCTTGGGCGTTACGGTCGCCCAGGTGCAGAATCTGATTTCCGGCAGCCAGCTGAAGCTCGTGGATATGTTTGTCACCGACAGGTCGTTTGAGGAGTTCTGCAGGAAGCACGGAGGCGAAATTAATACCTCGCTGATGGATCCCGCAACAGCAAAATGGCTGGCGAGCGAATACGGTGTATCAGGATCTGGCAACGGCAGGATTGTCTCCCGCGCTCAAAAGCACGCGTTGGTGACAAGAAGGTGCAAGTGCGGAAAGAAAATAGTTGGCAATGTCTATTTCAAGCACGTGAAGCACTGCCGTCCTGCGGAAGGACCGGCGATGCGTAAGACCGGTTGAAAATACGAACACTCATACGGGACTGACACGGCGGACCAATCTGCGATCGACTTCACCCCCCAACTTGCGGATTGCCGACCACTCGGGAATGATCCCGTTTTGTTGACACTTGCGCGTTTGTCGTTAGCTATGTCTTATGCCCAAATGCCGAGTCCGAAGAGTCCCTTTAGTATGAACGCCCCATTTTGTTCAATCTTCCTGCATGGGACCTGCGCCACCCGTCTGGAGATCAAGCGAGAGCTTGGTTCCCATCGTTGGTTCGTAAAGACAACATTCTCGATCCTTGAACATCACCTTTATCGAAAGCCGCTTAGAAGTTGGCCAGTTGAGAGAAGCGCGCACGCTCGTCGTGTTCCCAGTCACTATTTGTTGCCAGTACGCCAACTCGCTGAATATCTTGTCGCAATGAGCTCTATCTTCGCTGCATTCGCCGGATGCCATTAGCCCTCCGCCGGGTGCCAAATAGACCGTGCCATCTGGCATAGTGGTAGTGAAATTTGCGTTTTGATTCCGCAGGGAGAGTCTTTTGTTAGACGGCACTACTTCTGCCGGAATACCACGGATCTTGCCGACTGCTATTTCTTCCGGCCAATTGTCGTGCAGGATTTGCAGTAGTCGGGTATCCACCCACACGTCATCGTTGTGCGGTAAGGCTTGAATAACAAATACCTCTGTGTCGGTAATTCTGCAAAACAGAATAGGGTCGGTCCCCTCAGGCCGAAAGTGAAGATGTTGTATGTGCCATGCATTGAGTAATCCATCATTCCTGTCCGGGCGCTTCCTTTTCAGAATGTCCCTGCTCAGGTGGGACTTCAAGTCTTGGCCCGACCTTATGGCTGTCTTCAGAGCCAGATAATCCTGTTCATACTCTGGCGGTACGGAAAGCTCGCGTGATTCATGCACGGTTCTCTGTTTGGGAATTGGAATTCTTCTGTTGTGTGCATTGAGATACCGCATCGTGTTCTCTTCCGATGTGCGCGATTCATCGAATTTCAAGCCGCAGACAGGCAGACCCTCGTGACAAAGGAATTTACCCCAATCAGCCTTGAAATCTACCTTCAGATCGCCTGGGGCTAATTCGCGATCGGCATCCGCGTCACCGTCATGCTCAATGGGCGGGATCAGAGTTGTTGAATAATGGAAATATGGGCCTTGCTCCATACCGCGCCCCATCGCCATACCCATTGCCGCCGCTGCCGCGTAGGGGCCAGCATTTGAATAAACCACAAACGTGCGGCTGTAACCTTTCAACTTCTTGAGAAGCGGGTTCTTGCTCATAACCTGCCAGCTTATCAATTTTCCGCCATAATCGACTCAATAGATACTGACAAGTCGGCATGTCGGAAGGTTTGCTAGCCATTGCGGGTGGATCACGAGCAGACCGAAGTTGAAAAGTTGTGTAAACCTTTAACCCGCCTACTGAATCCGACAGTTGGCGGACGGACTTCGAGTTCCCGAACTAACACAGCTAATCGGCGGCAAGCTCAACGTAAGCGTCCGCGTCCCTTCGCCAAGCTTCGAATGCCGGGTAGGGGTTTGGTAGGTGCACCCCCCACATCTCATCGCAATGATCCGCATATTCCATGGTGCGAATTGCTCGCGGGTGGCTTTGTACTTGGATCAGAATGGCGTCGAACCATCCTTCAGCTTTTGCATGCAGGAAGAAGTGGTCAGCGATCCAGCACATGAGTTGGTGCCAGCCTTGCGAAGTAGCCTTGCGTTCATGTCCACGTGCACTGTCGATTAGGCGCAAGAATCCAGGACAACGGGACTGCAGATCGCTAGCGACTTCGGCGGGGAGTTGGGATGGGCGTTCCAGTACTGGGCGAGCCCAATACGAGAAAGCCTCCCAGTCCATGTATTGAGAGGCCGCCGCAGCCAGGCGATCCCGATCGACGAGCTTAGAAGCCGCTCCGGCTCTTCTCGCAGGGGACACAAGATGGGCCGTCTCGTCACATTGCGACGCGACGCCTTTCCATTCCTCGAATGAGGGATAGGGGATCGGTTTGGCCCTTCTCCATTTCTCCACGCACTCCGACCAGCAGACTTCGGCTCGCTGGTAGCGCGGATCCCGCACAGCGTAATACGTTATCGCATTGAACCAGCCCTCGTTCGTGGCAAAGCCAAAGATGTACTCATCAATCCAATCCTCCAAGCGGAGAGCAAGAGGCTTCTCTTTCACGGCCTTCGCCGTGAGTGTCTTGTCGCGTTCGAGAAATCCTGGACAACGCTCCTCCACAATGTCAACGAGCCAGTCCGGAATTTGCCCTTCGACTTCCAGGATCGAGCGGGCCCACAGGTAGAACTCCTGCCAGTCGATGTACTGGGTACGTGTATCCAGCAGGCGTTGCCAAGGGATACGGCGGGCTTGTTCGTCTGCACGGTCGCGGGCTAAGCGTTGGAATTGGACGGCAGTGTTGCGCATCGGGGTAAGTTTCGCCTTCTTCAACTGCAATCTCCGGGGACAGAATAGCTGCCCGTAACTGTGACTCTGCTATCTTCTGCGTCGAGTCTACTCAAATTGGCTGGGCGCGCAACCGACTCACTCGTTGAGCATCGGTACTGACTTTGACGTTCCCGGGCTGCCGGATTTCCGGAGCATTCCAGACTGGGTCTGCGCATGGACCTGGAACGGGGTGAGGGTTTTCGGTTCAGCCTATCCGGCCGTAAGGTATTTGATCTGCGCTGGGTAGTGGAATAGGGCCTTGTTCTTAAGGATTTGAGGCGACGAGGTGCAATGCTTACACCGATGTATGTCGTTGAAACTAAGTATTGTAATGCTCAATATCATCATTTAGCATAGTTTCACCGTTCGGTGAAATTGCAACCTCGATGCATCGTGTTTCACTGTGGTGATACAATCACCGTACGGTGCAATTACTGATTACAGTGAAACTAAGCGGTAAATATGCTTGAAGCAGAACTCATCGAAGCCTTCGAGCCACAGTTCAGAGATTTCCTGAACAATGTCGGTGGAACCCTCAAAGCGTTCCGTAGAGAACCGGTGCGCCCGGGCCCAGACCTGCTCATCGATGCCGTAATCAGAGGCAAGCCAATCACACTTGTGGCAGAGGCGAAAGCGCAAGGCGAACCTCGCTACATTCGCCAAGCAGCCGATCAGCTACGCGACTTCATGGGTCGTTTCCCCGGCGCCTATCCCATCGTCATCGCTCCCTACATAAGCGGTCAGACCGCCGAGTTGCTACGAAGCAGGGAAGTCGGCTACTTCGACCTTGCAGGCAATGCTTTGATCGACGCCGGGCCGCTCTACATCAGCTTGGCTGGTAAACCAAATCCCAAACCCGCACAAAAAGCACT
>JANXZM010000105.1 GCA_025355505.1 Acidobacteriaceae bacterium
CCGCACTTTGATACCGTCGTACTCCACGGTGACCTGGCTTTTCCCATCCGGGCGCAGCCAGGGCAGGGTTTCTTCTTTGCGTACTTCCGATAGGCGCCGCGTTAAGCTGTGCGCATATTGCAGGGCAGCGGGCATCAATTCTGGGGTCTCACGGGTGGCATAGCCAAACATCAAGCCCTGGTCGCCGGCGCCGCCGGTGTCCACGCCCATGGCGATATCGCCGGATTGCTTGTTGATGCTGGAAATTACGGCGCAAGTGTTCGAGTCGAAGCCGTAGACGGCGTTGTCGTAGCCGATGGATTGGACTACGCCGCGCACCAGGTTCTGGAAATCGACATAGGCTTTGGTGGTGATCTCACCGGCGAGCACGACCAGGCCGGTGCAGGTGAGAGTTTCGCAGGCGACGCGGCTGTTCGGATCGTCACGAAGGCAGGCGTCGAGAATGGCATCGGAAATCTGGTCGGCGATTTTGTCCGGATGTCCCTCGGTTACAGATTCCGAGGTAAACAGAAAACGATTCTTTGCTGGCAATTTGGTATCTCCTCAAGGTAACTTCGAGCCTTTATTTTTGCTAAGGGAGGCTTACGAAGCTATGGGCTCTTGACCTGGGTTTGGCTTAATCTTCTTGAAAACGGTACCAGAGATGACCTTCTAAACGCAACGGAAATGGCCGGTGAAGGATGGAGCTCACATTGAGTGGAAGGCAGTGGGCATTGAACGGTGGAAGGTGGGTGGTAAATGGAAGAAAAGAAAGAGAGAAAGTTAAGGCGTTGCAGGCGGTGCCGGGGCAGGCGGTAATATTCCTCGAGGACCAAAAGTGACGGTCTTGACCTCCCCGAATCCTCCCCCGAAGTCGAGTTTTTTTCCGTTGAATCGAAAGTCGATGCCGCCGGCGTTTCCGGCCTTGACCATGATTTCTTTCCGGCCTCGGATGGCGCGCTCGTCGCCGGCGGCCAAAAGTTCGGAGGAGAGCGCTCTGCCGTCGGCGGTGATTGAGATCCAGGATACTTCGCGGGCCTGGATGACGACGGTAAACTCGCCCGGAGTTGCGGCGGGTGCGGAAACCGCCAAGTCCCGAGGTGTTAAGCCTTGAGGTGTTTTGGGGGCGACGGACGAGGAAGTTCTTCCAGTTGACGGGCCATTTGCCGGCGAACTGGCCGTGGGCGAAACGGGGCCACTATTTTTATCGGGTACTCCGCCTGGTACTTCACCAGATACCTGCGTGGGAGCCGTGATTGGAGTTGGCTGAACTGACTGCCGCGCGCGCTGGCGATGGCTCCAGAGGGAGAGTGCGAGCGCGAGTACGAGTAGAATCGCGGCGAACAGGCCCCAGGGTAAAGGGCGGGCAGGGTCGTCGGCGCTGGCTTCGAGGCGGCGGACGTTCTCTGCATTTTCGCGCGCACCGTTTTCCCGCGGTGCGATTTCCGTGGACACGGGCGGGGCGTCGCCGGAAGCTTGCAGGTAGTCGGCAACGGTTTGATCTTCGTCGAGGCCAAGGAAGCGGGAATAGGCGCGGACGAAGCCCTTGTTGAAGATACCTCCCGGCAATTGGTTGAACTTATCCTCTTCCAGGGCTTGCAGCATGCGGGTGCCGATCTTGGTGGAGACGGAGATCTGCTCCAGTGTGATCTTGCGCTTTTCGCGCTCCAGTTTCAGTTTTTCTCCAAAGGAAGGCAAACCAGTCTCCCGCTTTCGCCGGACGGCGAACAAAATTCTACTCTGTCGAGAAGCAAGATCATAGAGGATTGGTGAATGTGCAATTTCTGATTTGGTAAATTGAAACCTATTTCGCGGCTCGATCTGGGTTTCAATTGCCAAGTTACAAATTCTTCTCTCCGCACCCTCGGGTAAAAATACTGGGGGTCGGAGTGGAGCCGGGGGGGCGTGTGCATAAGCGCTAACTTCCGCTGCATGGTCAAAGCTCGACGTTCAGCATTGGATGGCGGAGGCGTAGCAGATTTAGACGGTATCTTCCGGGTTGCCGACGATGCGGCCGGAATCTGCTCACTCCAGGATGCCCGTCACTGGACCGCGATAGTTAGATCTGCGTTGACTCGCTAATACTTTCCACTGAAGTCCTGTCGGCCGTCGCTTTGGCCAGTGGGGCGCACTCCATTCTTCGCGGCACCCCGAAAACATCGAGGAATTGCTTTCGTCCTTGAAGCCGCGCCAAAAACCAATTAGCTTGTGTGTGTGTCACAGGCACTCCTGCCCGGTTGAATGCAGATCAACTACCTTCGGGTCATGTCGAGGTTAACGTCAGGGAGCCTGCACTAGGATTTGCAGCAAGAAACGGAGACCCCATGCGCCAGTTCGCCCCCCGACTTTACCCGTCTGTTCTTTCCCCAGGTTTAGTGCTCCTTCTTGCCATAATTTTGATGCTCTCCTCAACTGTAGTTCATGCCCAGTCCGCTTCGGCCACGGGACGGCTTGAAGGAACAGTGACCGATTCCACCGGAGCCGCCGTGCCGGCTGCGGACATTACCGTGCGCAACCAGAACACAGGGATTTCCGCAAAGCTCCAGTCCAGTACTGAGGGCGATTTCACGTTTCTCTATCTCGAGCCCGGCACCTATGAGGCCTCCATTCAAAAAGCCGGATTTAATAAGCTTGTGCTGAAGGACATCGCCATCACGGTTGGTACCCGCGCCATTATTCGCCCGCAACTAGCTGTGGGCAGGGTCGATACCATCGTCTCGGTAAGTGCCACCACACCTTTGGTGGATACCGCCGAATCCTCTCTCGGCACGGTCGTGGGCCAGGAGAGCATTGAATCCCTTCCCCTGAACGGGCGCAACTTCACCGACTTTGCCCTTCTCACCCCGGGGGCCACCACCGACGGCGATTTCGGCATGATCAGCTTCAACGGGGTGGCAGGAAACTTCAATAACTACACCGTCGATGGCGGCAACAGTTTGGAGGTACGGTCGGTGGACCGATCATCCACGATCGTCTTTTTTACGTCGGCAACTATGAGAGTCAGGTACACAACGCGCCGTTGACGGTCAATGACGGTCCTGCCGTGAATGGACTGCCTCCGGATTTCTTTGCCAACAACCCCGCCCTGGCCGCTCAGGTTCAGGCAGCGGCTGGTTCTTTCCCCCGCAGTTTCAACCAGAACGTAGCTTTCGGAAAGATCAGCGGCGTCATTAATGACAAGAACACCATCAGTGTCACCTACAACTACCAACGCTTCCGCAGCCCGCACGGATATTTCAATACGCCTACCTCAACCGGCGATGGTCTATCGCTGACCGACGGAGCCACCAGCCATTTCTTCCAGGCGTCGCTGCAAACCAGTTTCAACGCCACCACCATCAACGAAGTTCGCTTCCACTTCGGCAGCGACTATCACTTCGATCTTCCCGCGTCTCCCCCCACGTTCCCGGCGGTCACCATCCAAAATCCGGATAGCGGCTTCGTTTTCGGCGGAAACCGCTTTCAACTTGCCAACACCGACCACCGCTACGAATTCGGCGACACCTTCACGAAGGTGATCGGGAACCACAACCTGAAGGCTGGTGTGGACATCAACATCAGCCGCAATGCGGATTCCTTCACTTACGGACCCAAGGGGGAATACCGTTTTGGCAGCCTCACCGACGTACCCAGCGGCAATTTCGAACTCTACCTGCAATCGTTCGGACAGGGCGCGATCAAGCAGACCTCGCCCACGTATTCCTTCTTCGCCCAGGACCAATTCCGTGCCACACCGCGCCTGACTCTCAATTACGGTCTGCGTTACGACCTTCAAGTCCTTGCGCAGCCGAAGCAGTGCAATCCCGCCTTTGCCGCCACTTGCCACATTCCTTACAGCAAGAACAATGTTTCGCCAAGAGTAGGATTCGCCTACGCGCTCGACGGCAAAGGGGGCACCGTGGTTCGCGGTTCCTTCGGTCTGTTCTATGTTCAGGCGGACTTGCTCGACGTTTCCCAAGCCTTCGCCTCGAACGGAATCACCCGACCATTTTTGGTCGTTGTGGGACCAGCATTTGGGAACACGAACCCTCTGGTCACCTACCCTAACAGCCTGACTTCGTTTCCCAGCGGCGCTGGCGGCACTCCCTCCATTGTCGTATTCTCCCCGAATTTCCGCAGCCCCTACGTCGAGCAAGCCAATATCGCGGTAGAACACCAGTTCGGAACCCAAACCGCGCTCAGTGTCGGTTATGTCTACAGCCACGGTCTTCACCTGTTGGGAAATTCCAATGGCGTCACGCGCCAGGCTAACGGCAATTTCGGATTCGATCTGAACCTTGTCCCACCCGATCAACAAGTCGCTTTCGGAGGTGCCGCCAACACCGCAACTGTGACTTTACCGAACGGAAAGACGTATACGACCCCGGATTTCAGCGCAATCGATGGCTTCATCAATCCCAACTTCGGCACTATTAACGCCATCGACAACTCCGGACTGTCCATCTACAACGGCCTGCTGATCTCACTGCGCCACCACTCCCGCCAGTTTCTTACTTCGGTGGCCTACACGCTGTCGAGCACGGTGGACCAGGGAACCGGATACTTTAATCAGTTCGCCCAGAAATCGCAGCGCGGGCCTTCGCAACTGGATCAGACCCACCGCTTTGTGGCGACCGGCGTGTGGTCTCCTCAGTTTCGCGCGCTGAAGAATTTCGACTTCAGCAGCATTGTGACTTTGGGCAGCGGTCGCCCCTACACCGCCGTCTTCGACAACCCAGAGGTCAATTTTTCCGTGGTGCCCGGGGAGAAGTTCAACTCCTTCCGCGGCCCGACCTTCAAAGATGTCGATTTCAGCGTATCTCGAACTTTCCATCTGGGAGAACGCTATCTACTGGCATTCCGAGCGGAGGCTTTCGACATTTTCAATCACCCGAACTTCCAGCAAAACGTAGTCGACAACGTGCAATACAAGGTCGACGGTCCCTTCGTGAATCCGGCCAGCAGCACCGACCAACTCTGGACCGCAAACCCAAACACGGATTTCGGGGTGCCCGGCGCCATTGTCCCAAAATTCGGCTCAAGGAGTTTCCAGTTCTCTACACGCTTTACGTTCTGAGGTTCGGGTTTACGCCACCGGGAGCGATTTGAACGCTCCAAAGCGGAGAAGGTCACGTTCATTTCTGAACGTGACCTTTTATTTATGCCGACAACTTGAGACGCTTTGCAGGCCGTGGGCGAAGCCGAAGCCCGCAGCCGAAGTCCTGAGCGTTGCTGGCGAGAAAATCGCTAGTTGCAAGCGCTAGCGCCACACCTGCGCAGACGTGTTTTTCACGCGCGCCAACACGATGGACTATTTTTTCCGGACGCGTTGTAGTCTGCAAAACGATATGTGGTTTGCCCTGGATCGCGCCCGAGTGACGGCGCTACGCGGGAACAATTCCGCCTAAAGTTAGCGTTTAAGGGGAGTGGGGTAGCGGGACAGGTACTGGTTACCGACGTTCGTTGCCCGATTGGCGCGCCCAAACCTATAATCGAGTATCCAACCACTTGAACGAGGAGTGCATGTCAGAGGCAGCGGGCACATCCCCAATTCGCCTGTCGCAAGAGCTGACCATCTTTCACGATGTCGCCAAGGCGCTGACATCCTCGCTGAACCTTGATTCGATCCTGCAGACCATCATGGAAAAAATGGCGGAATATTTCCGTCCGGACACCTGGTCGCTGCTGATGGTGGATGAGGAAAAAGATGAGCTGTATTTCGCCATCGCGGTGGGGGCGGCGGCTGAGGTTTTGTCGAAAGCACGTTTGAAGGTGGGTGAGGGAATCGCGGGTTGGGTGGCCAAGCACGGACAGGCGTTGATCGTACCCGACGTGCAGAATGATACGCGTTTTTCATCCCGGCTGGACGATCTGACGCGGTTGCAGACTCGCTCCGTCATCTGCGTGCCGTTGCGTTCGAAACACCGCGTGTTGGGCGTGATTCAACTGGTCAACGCGAATGTTGGGCTGAGCGAACAGGAGCTGTTTTTTCTGCAGGCGTTGTGCGATTACGCCGCGATTTCGATCGAGAATGCGAGATCGGTCGAGAAGATTCAGGAACTGACCATCACCGACGATTGCACCGGCCTGTTCAATGCGAGGCATCTGCACAAGACGCTGGAAACCGAGGTTTACCGCTCGGCGCGCTTCGGCTACCAGTTCAGCGTAATTTTCATCGACCTCGACCGCTTCAAGCAGGTCAACGACACGCACGGACATCTGGTGGGAAGCCGGCTGCTGTCCGAAGTCGGATACCTGATCAAAGCGCAGTTACGGCTGATTGATTTTGCGTTTCGCTATGGGGGAGATGAGTTCGTGGTTCTGTTGCCGCAGACCAGCAAGGACCAGGCGGTGGTGGTGGCGAAACGTTTGCAGGATTCCCTGCGCGCGGGGATCTTCTGCAACGAACAGGGCTTGAACCTGAACCTTCGCGCCAGCATGGGACTGGCGACTTTTCCGCACGATGCGCAGACGCCGCAAGACATCATCCGGCAGGCCGACGAGATGATGTATATGGTGAAGAACACGACCCGCGATAATATCGGCATTGCGTCGCGCGGGCTGATGGAGCCGTAGGGCGAGGGCGAAATCAGCAGCCCAGGGGCTAAAGAGGCGGCACATTTCGAAGAACGTTCGGTATCGCTAAAGCGATAGCCGGATACGAATCCGGCGTTGCTAACGCGATGCCCCGATGCGAAACCTAAGTTTTCCAGCAAGCTGCCAGAGATCACCTCAGCGCGTGCCGCCGAAGCCGGCGACGATACTTGCGGGGCCGCCATCCATCTTGTAGCAGTTCAACTGCGCTACCGTCACCTTGATCCGGTTGTTCAAGACCTTGACGGCCTGCAAGTACTGGTCTGAATTCCGGTTGAGCTGATCCAGTTGGCGCGAACTCAGGTACTCTGCGGTCAGGTCGTAGCCGGTATCGATGAGCGAACTGCCCCACTTGATGGCGTCGTTGACGTAAGGCGTGTACTGCAAGGCAGCCTTGACATGATTCTCGGCCAAAGCAGCTTGCACCAACTGTTTCACGCCTTCCAGATAGCGCGCCGCCTGCTGAAGCTGCTTGGGATCACCTTGCGCCCACTCGCGAAGATCGCGCAGCCGTTCCTGTTCCTCGACGCCGTCTTTCAGGTTTTTCAAAGATTGCAAAGTGTGTTGCAGGCTCTGGCCGCGGGCGGATGCCTGCTCGATTTGAGAGTGGAGTGACGTCAGCTTCGAGGGATTGGCCTCGCCGGCAACCAGCTTCTGCAATTCTTCCGCCTCCGCGTCCGCCTTAAAGATCTTGGCGCGGGTGACGGCCTGTGCCTTGCGCAAGAGATAATCGACGCTAAGATCAAAGGCCTGCTTCTTGGCATCATGGACGGCGCCATTTACTTCTTCTTCCCATTGCTCGCGCAGGGCATCCTCTTTCTCGTGGTTATCGATCAGGCGGCGGAGAGCCTCCTTGGCGCCGTCGAGTTGGTTTCTAAGTTCCTCGGGAGAGGGCGGCGAAGGATGGCTCGGAGTGGCTTGGGCGACGGTTGCGATGCAGGCGGTGAGATCATCGGCTGGCTGGAGCGACGCATGGGACGCCACCTTGGCCACCGGCGCTGGTGACCGAGCGATCGCGGGTGCCGGCAAGACCGGACTGCCGGCCGTTTCCGGATGCTGCAGCAGAGCCGGCTGCATATGCTTCGCGCCACTTAAATCGACGATGGTCGATGTGTTCGCCGATGTGGTCGCAGATGGGACCGGGGCGCCGGAAGCCGGGGTCAGGTTGGCCAGGGCTCCGGCGGCAGTGGTGCGGGTGAGTGCGAAGTGAGCGTTGGCATTGTCGAAGATTTTTCTTGCGGCCGCGGCCGCGTCGTCGTCGGTTTGGGCCGCCGCCAGCATCTGTTTAAAGGCCAGCTGCTGTTCGACCGTAGGAGCGGTTGCATGTAGCTGGGCTTGGGCGATTTCGATCGCGCTCTTGTCCGCTTCCACGTGTCCTTGGGCGGTCTGATAATCGCGGGTGGCGCCGGCGTTTGCCTGGAGTGCTTGCTGATAGTCCCGATTGGCCTGCTGGAAGTTTTCCACGCGGGGATCTTGCGAGGCGGCGGTCAACGCGGGGTTCTGCTGGGCCGCTTGCAGCGCTGCGTCCTGGGCCAGGGTGCGCTCCGGGCCATTCAACGTCTGCGCCGCCTGCGCCAGCGCCGGTGCTTGACTTGGTTGCACACCGTTCAGATAGATACCGGGTAGACCCGGCATACCGCTGGAGTTGGACGGAGCGGCAGGGTCAGCCGCTTGCTCGCCTGGGGGACCGCCGACATAGATACCGGGCAGGCCCTTGATGCCGTAGCCGCCCATTTTCAGTTTCAAGTCTTCGGGGCCGGATGAATTCATGCCTTTGAGCTGCAAATCCGCTCCGGTGTTCATTGGCTTCAACCAAAGGTCGAAGGGCACGCCCTCCAGCTTCAGGGCGCGATTCAGCCGGGCGAACATGGCGTCCAGGCGTTGCTGCTGAGCAATGCGCTGCTGCTGTTCCTGTTCCTGTTTGCGGCGGAGAATCTCGTTAGCCATGGCCTGCTGCTGGCGCTGCGCCTCGGCGGCGTTGTTGAACATCGAGCTGATAAACGAAGTGGCCGCGCCCTGCATGAAGCTGCTGACAATCGGATTCGTGGTATTGCTGACAATGAACAGATTGGTGGCGTTGGTCACCATATCCTGCTTGAAGTTGCCGGTGTTGGAGATGATGACGCCGGGGGTCGAAGTGGAGGTGGCAGAACTGTCAGAGGTGCAGGTACACGGTGAAATTGACGGGGCCATTTTACGCGCCGACTCGCACTGGTCTTTGGTTACGCCCGAGGAACTTCGCGTCCCGCTCCATCCTCCCATGACCTGGGCGCACTGCGGACCGCTGCACTGATAGGTGTAAGAGCAAGTGTCGGCGCGGACGAGCACGACGCCGGCGCTGAGTACAAAGATAAAGATAAAGACAAAAAAGAGCAGCCAGCGCGGAAACGAGTGCGCTTGCGGGGGGCGTCGGCGAAAGTCAGACCGGCAGTCGAATTGGTGGGTAGCTTCCTGGCCATACAAACGTACCGAAGACATGGGACGGTGCCTCCTCACAAATACAGGGGAAAGAGCCAGATTCGGGCCGCGCGTGGCCGCCGTCAAGGTATCGCTCGTACCATGCCCGAGGGTAGTTCTCAGTTCCCATTGCGATTCGATGGCGCGAACTGGGTTTCGCTGAGAACTGAGCGGCGGTGCAAAATCAAACATTACCAACGATAGCTGCGCATCCAGTTTTTGGTTGCCGGTGCTTCCCAGGTTTTCTAACCTTGTCTGTCATTGCCGCAAGATTAGGAGAACCGCATATGGGCAACAGGAAGAGATTTTTCACGATTGGCCTTGTACTGTGCCTGGGATGGCTGTTGCCGCAGGCTTCGTTTGCCAGGAAGAACAAAGAGTTTCTGCCGAGCGATAAGCAAGAAGCTGTGAGCTGGGTGGAGGAGGGCCTCGCATGGGGTCACAAGGACATTAAGGTTACCGATCAATACGTCCTTTATACCTTAGAGGATGGCAAATACAGTTTTGGCATCGCCCTGGCGCGCATCGCCTGGACCAAGTTCTCCAATGAAACGAGTGGAAGATATGTGATGGCGCGAGTCACGTGGCAGGACTATGCCCATGACACTCCGGATTATGTGCAGCGTCCATACTACCGTGGCGGCGAAACCAAGGATGAGAAGCTGAAGGCGGGTCTGGACTTCCTGGCCGCTGCCGCGCGCCAGCAGACGAAGGCGCAGATGGATTCGAAGTTCGAGCAGTTCAAAGCGCCGGCGAAGTCGTGGCGTGAGGCGTCCGCCAAACCCGCGATGCCAGAGTCCGCGCGTGAACATCAAGTGCTGGCTGAGTACGCTTTCAAAGAGAAAGATACGGACAAGGCCATCAAGGAATACTCGGCAGCCCTGGACATCTTTCCGACCTGGCCGGAAGGGCAGTTCAATCTGGCTACGCTGGCGGGAGAAAAGAAATTCTACGAAACCGCCATCTTCCACATGAAAGAATACCTGGAACTGGTTCCCGAGTCAAGCGACGCGCTGGCGGCGAAGGACAGCGTCATTATCTGGAAAGACAAGGTAGCCTCGTTGTACGCGGCGGCGGACGCGAGCAATGGTTCGTCCACGCAACTGAAGAACGTGTCCCTGTTTGGGAAGAAGGCAAAATAGCGGTTGGTGGTGCGTTAAGATTTCGAAGGAGTTCGTAGTTCCGCCCGAGGAGGCAAGCCACGAGCTACGAACTCAAACTACTGTTTTTCCCGTTTCTGCAGATCCGCGGGCTGGCCGGTTTTTGGTTGTGCTTCTTTTGGGTCCGGTTTCCACGCCCCTGCGTTGGCGGGCGCGGCAGGGTTCACGCCGAAATCCCACACATAGAGGTTCATTCCTTCTTTTCCCAGCAACTCGGCGACGGCGTATTCGCCCGCTACCAGAGGTTCGGTGGGCGTGATTTTCACCCAGCCTCCGGTCATGGGGGTGACGGTGGACGCGACAAAACGCTCGTCGGTTTTCATCTTTCCGGTGACCGCGATCTTGACGGTGCCAGCAACGCGTTTGCCGCCTTTGACCTGGATACGAATGATCTTGAAGCGCTCGGTGGGCGCAAGCGGCAGCGGCTCGCCAGTGGCGGTCTGCACAGTGGCGGGCGCGCCATGGTTTGCGTCAATAAGATTTGCGTCGATGTTGATGTAGAGAGAAGGTACGGTGGTGTGTGCCTGAATCTTGGCATGCGCTTCGGGGAGTTCAATGGTTTGCTTGACGCCGGCCAGCGGATTGATCGCCGCCCGCAGAATGTTCGACTTGGTGTTCTTCTCCAGTTCGCCGCCGGATTGCTGGAGTTCGGACAACTGCGGCTGATTCTGGTAGGTATCGAGCAGGAAGATGCCGCCTTCGTCGGGAAGGCGCAGACCGGGCGCGACCTGGGGTGAACGGGCTTGTTCGGCTTTGCGTTCGGCGTCGAGTTCCTTGTCGAGTTCGACCGCTTCCGGAGCGAGCTTATCTTGCTGGCGGCCTTGCTCAAACTTATCGGTGGCGTCCCAGTCAATCAGCGATTTGGGGATTTCCTCCCATTCGCCGCGCTCGGCGCTGAAATAGCGGACGCGGTCGCCGTGAGTTTCGTACTTGGTGGCGGACTGGTAGGAGCCGTCTTTGAGGATGAGGCGGCGGGGTTGGGTTTGGGCGGGAGCGGGAAGCTCCTGGGCTAGTGAAAAGACACCTAACGCCAGGATTGTTGCCGCGACCAGGCCCGCCTTGGTGAGGAATGATTTCATACCGCCGAATATTATCGGTCTTTTCCCGTTCTCGCGCTTCTGAAAGGTTGGATGCGGTCGGGCGTTCCGCTTATCGCGAAGAAATTGGGAAGGACGGGAGAGGGTGCCCGTCTCTCCATTTCGTCTGTGTGAGTGCCCTCTATCCCGTGTTGTGCAGGCCGGCGGCGATGCCGTTCATGGTGGCGCCGATGGCATAGTCCAGGGCCGAATCTTGAACTGTGGCAATGGCCGAATCCGTCATGGCGGCACGCTTGCGGCACAACAGATCAACCTGAATCAGGCTGAGCGGATCGACATAGGGGTTGCGCAGGCGCACGGATCGAGAGAGGACCAAATTCCTTTCCAGCAACTCTTGCTGGCCGGTGACCGTGAGAATAAGGCGGCGGGTGCGCTCGAATTCCTGACGCAACATTTCATAGACGCGGTCGCGCAGCGCGGTGTCGGTTACGAGATCCGCATAAAGCCGGGCGATGGCGAGGTCGGCTTTGGCCATGGCGATTTCCACATTGCGAACCATGCTGGCGAAGAGCGGAAAGCCGCGCATCATTTCGCCCAGCTGTCCGGCGTTGGCGGCGCCGCGCCCCGCGAAGCGATCGAGGGCATAGCCAACTCCGAACCACGCGGGCACGGCGTGGCGGCTTTGCATCCAGCCAAAGACCCAGGGGATGGCGCGCAGGTCATCCAGGCTGCGACTGGCGGTGCGGCGTGCGGGGCGGGAGCCGATGCGGGCGTGTTCCAGTTCATTCACCGGCGTGGCCTGCTCGAAATATTCCAGGACCTCCGAATTTTCCGCGATGTGTTTGCGGTAGAAAGTAAAAGCGTCGGCGGACATTGCCTCCATCGCCTCATCCCATCGCTGCTTGGCCTCGGGCGCGGCTGGCGTCGGCATCGTGAGAGCTTCGAGGCAGGCGGCAATCATAATTTCCAGATTCCACTCCGCGAGCACCGGGTCGGCATATTTCCAGCTCAGCACTTCTCCTTGCTCGGTGATGCGAATCGCGCCTGAGAAATCTCCTGCAGGTTGCGCGAGGATGGCGGCGTGAGTGGGGCCTCCGCCGCGGCCGACCGTGCCGCCGCGGCCGTGGAAGAGACGCAGATTCACTCCACACTCGCGCGCGGTCTCATGCAAGTTGTGCTGCGCTTTGTGCAACTCCCATGTGCTGGTCAGCATGCCTCCGTCTTTATTCGAGTCGGAATAGCCGAGCATGACTTCGTGGGTGCGTCCCCAGGAGTCGAGGAGCGGCTGGTATTCGGGGGCCTTCCACACTCGGCGCATGACGGTGGGGGAGGAACGCAGCGCGTCGATCGACTCGAACAGGGGCACAGGCATCAGGCCGGGATCGCCGCTGCTGGCCGCTACGGAGACTCCGCCTAGCGCGGCAAGCCGGACCACAGCGAAAATGTCATGTTCGGACTGCGTATTGCTGATGACGAAATTGCGGATGGCTTGGGCGGAGTGGGTCTTCTTTAATTCGGCGATGGCGCGGAAGGTCGCAAGAAGTTCAACTGACGAAGCGGAGCGGTCCACCTGGAGGCGCGTGGCGGCTGGCGACGGACTGTCCACGGATGCCAGCTCCACGAGCGCTTGCGACTGTATGCGGGCGTGCTGGCGAATGTCGAGCGCGTGCAGGTGAAAGCCGAAGGTGCGCACTTTATGCAGAAGAGGCGAAACGAGTTCGGCCAGGCGCTGGCCATGATTGGCGCAGAGGCTGTCGCGGATGAGAGCGAGGTCTTCGGAAAACTGCTCGGGCGACTTGTAGGCGTGTTCGTGTTTTGACGAATTGCGGCTGAAACGTAAACGGGCGATCAGATATTCGAGGAAGTGGCGGTAGAGTTCGGCCTCGGTGATCTGTTTCCAGCGGGAATACTTTTCGCCGAGTTGTTGTTCATATTTGCGAGCGCGCTCGGCGAGGGCGTCCGATACTCCGATGCGGCGGGTGGACATACTCAATTGCCCGATCAGGCGAGTGGTTTCGGCGATGTAGTGGTCGATGACTACGTGGCGGGCCATGCTGATGGCGGCGCGCGTGGAGTCGGCGGTGACGAAGGGATTGCCGTCGCGGTCGCCGCCGATCCATGAACCAAAAGACAATGAACCGAAAGTGAGCATGTCGGGAACTTCGCTGTCGGCGCCGTAAATATCGCGGAGGGATTCTTCGAGTTCGGCGAAGAGGCGCGGGAGAGTTTCGAACAGAACCATGGGAAAGTAGTCGAGGCCCATGTGAATTTCGTCGCGCACGGTTGGCTTGTTGAGGCGAACCTCGTCCGTCTGCCAGAGGGCGGTGATCTCAGCGAGGATCAGCGATTCGTATTTGCGAGCGTCGGAATCGGAAAGCGGCAACTGGTCGAGCTGCTCGAGGTAGCTGGCGATGCGGCGGCGCTTCAGCCGGATCGTATGGCGCGTGATTTCCGTCGGGTGCGCGGTGAAGACGGGCGTCACCTTGACCTTGCGCAGCGCGTCGAGCATGGCGCGGGCGAAGACTCCGGCGGACTTCATGCGGGCGAGAGTGCCGCGGAAGGAGCCGTCCACGGGAGTTCTACTGGCCAGCAGGTGGGCAGCACGGCGCCGGCGCTTGCGATGGTTAGTTTCGGCGAGGTTGGTGAGTTCGAAATAGATGGCGAAGGCCTTGGTGACCCGGTAAGCGTCTTCGATGGACAGGGCGCTGACAATTTCGCGAGCTCGGGCCATCAGACTGTGGTCGAGTTCGAGCTTCGAAGTGGCGGGTTGCTCGCGGTGCTGGATCAGCAGGCGGCGCAACTGCTCGACGACATCGAAAAACGCTGCGCCTTCCTGCTCGACCAGCACACGGCCCAGCAGAATGCCTAGCGAGCGGACATCGCGGCGCAGAGGAAGTTCTTTCGCCGGATCGGCGGTGTCGGCCGTCAATTCGGCGAGCCGCGCGGCGGGAGCGGTATCGCTCCAGAGGGGATTGTCGAGCATGGAGTATTTTAGCGGAAGGAAGTCATCTCTCGACGTTGACAGAGGTTCGTCTGGTCTCTACGTTTAAGAGTCGGGTAATAAATACAGATGCATGGATCGAGACGAGCGCTCTACGGTTGCACCCTCGCCATAATGTTGGTAGGGATTTCGTGGTATCTGTCAGGTCGTGATTTTAGGGCTCTCCAGGACGGGTTGTCGCGCCGGTTTCGCGACCGGGGCCGCGTGACCTTCGGGGTTATTAAAAACCTCGGCAACAATGAGACTGACGATTTAACACGGCAAGCGCTCGCCAAGGATGCCAAGACCAGTCTTAAAGAAGCACATAACGCTGTGCTCACGAGCGAGGACTCGAAGGTTGCGGCAATTCTTGATGCCTATCTAGCGAATGAGGAGTATGTGCGAAAGATCGTGCCACTTGGGCAGCAGTACATCGAAGCCTCAAAAGAGGCGCTGGATACGGTAAAGGAATTGAGCCGTCTGGACAAGAAAGCTGCCCAGTCCGCCATAGCGCAGGTAGCGTCAGACAACGAAAAGCAAAAACCACAATTCGAGCAACTGCTTCAGAATGGGAGTGAGGCAGAGCTTGAGATGAAAAACTGTGAAGAAGATGGCGGTAAGTATTTCGAGTCGCCTCCTGCGCCGTCGGAGGGGCTGAATAAATTATGCCGGGCACCAACAACGCCGAGGTGAGCGTCATAGTGTTGTCCCCAATCCCAGACGATCCGATCGCCTAACGCAGGCCCAACGAAATTAAGCTACGTTTGGGGTACTAGGGTCGTAACCCGCGTCGATCTTCTGCTGTCCCATCCGCAGGCCGGCCTCAAGCGCCTCGGTGTCGCTTTTGAACAGTTGATCTGACTCGAAATGCGTTACATTGATGTGTCCGCCCTTGTGTGTCTCGATGTCAAAATGAACTGTGAACCTAGTGCCGACAGATTGAATTGACGTAGCTTCAATCACATGCTTATTGTGTGTTTTTCTTATCCTGATCATACCAAGTTTAGATGCCCGTCATAAGGGACGGATGCTGGTTCTTCCGTCCTGAATTTGCGTATTTCCGAGAAAGCGTTGGTGATCGAGGGCTCGGTTCAGGAAACAGAATGAAGAACCCCAAGAAGTCGACGGTCGTGGAATCCCACCCTTCAAAGAAGGGAGGGTGGGCCGCCCTTTTTCATCTGCTGCCCACGCAGGTTCGAACTGATAGCTGAAAACTGACCGCTGCCGCTTTTTCCACATTCCCTTCCGGAAAAAGTTCTGCCATAATTGATCGTGCACCCCAGCCCGCACAATTTTCCAAACAAACTTAAAGCGAGGAATCGATGTCGGCCAAGTACATTTTTGTAACCGGCGGTGTGGTGTCTTCATTAGGCAAGGGATTGGCGGCGGCCTCGATTGGCTGTTTGCTTGAAAGCCGCGGCCTCAAGGTCAACCTGATGAAGTTCGATCCGTATCTGAACGTGGATCCGGGGACGATGTCGCCGTTTCAGCATGGCGAAGTTTTTGTCACCGACGACGGGGCGGAAACCGATCTCGATCTCGGTCACTACGAACGCTTCACGCACGCCAAGCTTTCTCGCGACAACAACTGGACTACCGGACGCTTGTACGAGCAGATTATCGCCAAGGAGCGGCGCGGGGATTATTTGGGTAAGACGGTGCAGGTGATTCCGCATGTGACGAATGAAATCAAGGCGGCGGCGAAGAAAGTAGCGCAGGATGTGGACGTGGCGCTGATCGAAATCGGCGGCACCGTGGGCGACATTGAATCGCTGCCGTTCATCGAAGCGATCCGCCAGATGCGGCAGGAACTGGGCCGCGATAACACGCTGTTCGTGCACGTAACGCTGGTTCCGTTTATCGCGGCGGCGCAGGAATTGAAGACCAAGCCGACGCAGCACTCAGTCAAAGAATTGCTCAGCGTCGGGATTCAGCCGGATATTCTGCTGTGCCGCACCGACCGCTTCCTTTCTAAAGAGATCAAATCAAAGATTGCGCTGTTCTGCAACGTCGAAGAAGAGGCGGTGATCACGGCAAAGGATGTCGCTTCTATCTACGAAGTGCCAATAGTTTTTGCGCATGAAGAAGTGGACACGTTGATTCTTCGCCGTCTGAAACTGGAAGCGAAGGATCGCGATCTTTCGAGGTGGAACGATCTGGTGCACCGCGTCTACAACCCTAAGGATGTGGTTCGGATTGGCATTGTCGGAAAGTATGTGGAGTATGAGGATTCGTACAAGTCGCTGAAAGAGGCGCTGGTGCATGGCGCTTTGTCGCACAACCTGAGGCTGGAAGTGAATTGGATCGAAGCCGAGGGTTTGGAGTCGGCGGACAAAGCCGACAGGAGCGCCGACAAGAGTTTTGAAGCGCAGTTGGAAGAATACGACGGATTGCTGGTGCCCGGCGGATTTGGCAAGCGTGGCATCGAAGGCATGTTGAGGGCGATCCAGTACGCCCGCGAGAAGCATGTGCCTTACTTTGGGATATGTCTGGGTATGCAGACGGCATGCATTGAATATGCGCGCAACGTTTGCGGATTGGCGGATGCCAACTCGAGCGAATTCGATCCGGCGACGCCGCATCGCGTCATCTACAAACTGCGGGAGTTGCGCGGCGTGGAAGATCTGGGCGGTACGATGCGACTGGGGTCGTGGCCGTGCAAGATCGAGACGGGAACGCTGGCGTACCAAGTGTATGGCCAGACCGAGATCAGCGAGCGGCACCGGCATCGTTACGAATTTAACCGTGAGTATGAAGAACCCATGGTGGCCGCGGGGCTGCGCATTTCCGGTTCGACTCCGGACGGCACTTATGTAGAGATGGTGGAGATTCCCGGTCATCCGTTCTTCATCGGATGCCAGTTCCATCCGGAATTCAAATCGAAGCCGCTGGAGCCGCACCCTTTATTTAAGGCGTTCACGGGCGCTGCTTACGAACACGGGCAGAAAAAGAAAATGCAGAAGGGCGCTACCGAGGTTGAGATGTTCCTGCGGCCGGAAAAAATGGGATGGAGATAAACCATTGAGACATTGAATCATTGAGTTATTCAATGATTCAATGCCTCAATGCCTCAATGACCTTATCCTTCCAAATCGATAACGTTCGCGTCGGCGCCGGCGATCTGTTTCTCATTGCCGGGCCGTGTGTGATTGAGAGTGAAGAGCACGCGCTGCGCATGGCGGAGATCATCAAAGGCGTGGTGCGTTCGCTGAATATTCCGTTTATCTTTAAGGCGTCGTACGACAAGGCGAACCGCACGTCGATCCGCAGCTATCGCGGGCCGGGGATGAAGGAAGGCCTGCGCATTCTGAAGAGAGTCAAAGATGAAGTACACGTTCCGGTGCTGACCGATGTGCATCAGGTGGCCGACGTTGCCGCAGTGGCCGAGGTGGTGGACGTGTTGCAGATTCCGGCATTCCTCTGCCGGCAGACCGATTTGATTGTGGCGGCGGCGCTGAGCGGGCGTCCGGTGAACATCAAGAAGGGGCAGTTCGTTTCGCCCTGGGACATGAAGCACGCCGTCGCAAAATGCCGCGATGCCGGGAATAGCCAGGTTTTTGTGACCGAGCGTGGTTCGAGTTTCGGCTATAACAATCTGGTGGTGGACATGCGTTCGCTGGCCATCATGCGCAAGTTCGCGCCGGTGGTGTTTGACGCGACGCATTCGGTGCAGTTGCCGTCGGCTTCCTTCGGCGATGAGGATCAGCCCGCGGTGAGCGGAGGCCAGCCTGAGTTTATCCCGGTGTTGTCGCGAGCGGCGGTGGCGGCGGGGGTGGACGGCGTGTTCATGGAAGTCCACGACAATCCAAAGGAAGCGAAAAGCGACGGCGCAAACGCGCTCGACACGCGCAACTTGCGCGGCCTGCTCAAAGAATTGCAGGCGGTGAAGAAGGCTGTGGACGCGGCGCACGCGTCACCGTAGCTTCATTCTCCGAATCTGCTACCATTTCCGCGTCATCTGAATCTGATCGCATATGCATTGGTGGGCATCGATCGCCGGCATTGTTCTGATCTTCATCATTCTGATGGATGCGTTTGAGACCGTGGTTTTACCGCGGCGCATCAAGCGCAGTTTCCGTATCGCGTCCTGGTTCTACAAAAATACCTGGGGCTTCTGGACCAGAGTAGGGCGGCATCTCAAGTCCGCGAACCGGCGCGAAGGGTTCCTGGCGTACTTTGGACCGTTGTCGCTGATCGTGCTGCTTGGCTTTTGGGCGCTGGGATTGATTTTTGGATTCGCCTGCGTGCAGTACGGACTGGGCGAACATCTAACGCTGGGCAATGAAAAAATCACGTTTGGGAAAGTGCTCTATCACAGCGGCGAAACGTTTTTCACGCTGGGCTATGGGGACATCACGCCGAATAACGCGGTTGCCCGCGCCCTCGCCGTGATGGAAGCGGGCATGGGCTTCGCGTTTCTTGGAGTTGTGGTCGGATATTTGCCGGTGATCTACGGTTCGTTTGCCACGCGCGAGGTTGAAATCTCGCTGCTCGATGCGCGCGCCGGGTCACCGCCTAGCGCGGCCGAGTTTCTGAGCCGGCTGGGTTGCTGTCCCGATCAGACGGTGCTCGACGATATTTTTCGTGACTGGGAGCGCTGGTGCGCCGAGTTGCTGTCGAGTCACATTTCCTATCCGGTACTGGTTTTCTTCCGGTCGCAGCACAGCAATCAATCCTGGTTGAGCGCGCTGACGACTATGCTCGATGTCACGTCGTTGGTTATGACTGGAGTGGACCGCATCCACTCGGACCAGGCGAAGCTTACGTTCGCCATGGCGCGGCACGCCGCCGTAGATCTGGCCCAGGTGGTAAAAGCGGAATACAGTCCACATGACGCGGGAAGGCTCACGGCGGCAGATTTGGCGCGGCTGCGGGCGGAGCTCGCGCAGCATGGGGTGACTCTCGTCGTTACTCTAAACGATGGTGCCGACGCGTCAGAACGGCTGGCAGAACTTCGCGTCCTCTACGAACCTTATCTTCAGTCGCTCGGCCGCCGGCTGTTGATGACGCTGCCACCGTGGATCCACGCGGATCGCAAGAAAGATAACTGGCAGGGCGGTCCTTGGGACGGTGCGATCCAGGCGCGGGCGCTGGAACATCCGGGCCGACCGGCCGACGATCACTTCTGAATCGGGTGGGCGTGCCGGTTGAGGTTGTTGATGTAATCGTGATTTTGCGTCAACAAGGCGCGGCCAGGATGGACGGAGCACGGCGTCGGGGGAAGAGATGGGGTTGCAGCGATTCATGGCGGCGCAGTTGCGGCGGCCGAAGGGCTGGTTCGGCGCGTTTGTAATGAGTTGTTTTCTGAATCGAGTCAACGGACAAATCATCGATCGAACGCTCACACTGCTGGATGCGAGGGCAGAGCACAGCGTTTTGGAGATTGGATTCGGCGGTGGCTCTGCACTATGCCGTCTCGCTAAAGAGGCGGGCAGCGGCGTGGTCACCGGCGTGGATATTTCGCCTGAGATGATCTGTCAGGCGGAGCGACGATTCCGCCACCAGATCGAAACCGGCCGGTTGCGCGTGCAACTTGGGGACGTTACTCATCTTCCATTTGGCGATGGCGTTTTCGACCGCGTGTTCACGATCAACACTATCTATTTCTGGCCCGATGCGCTGCAAGGCCTGGGTGAGATCTACAGAGTTCTCAAGCAGGATGGCCTGGCGGCCATTTCCATTCGGTCGAAGGAGAAGATGAAGGAACATGCCGTAACCAAGTATGATTTTTGTCTCTTCTCGGCAGACGACGTTGCCCGTCTGATGGGTCAAGCTGGGTTCCGCGAGATTCGCGTAGATCATCGCGACAAAGACAAATGGTACGACCAGGTGATTGTTGTCGGATCGCGCTGACCAGTGATTTCCCCGCATCTGGTAAAGCACGCGTGATTACAAGCGGAACTCCCTATGGATCGCTCAGCAGGCAATCCAGCCCATTGCAGTCTGGCTGCTTCCGCTGAATGGATTCTAAATACCTGGTCACATTTTCCACGCGCATATTGCCTAAGTCCCGATCAAACTCGAGCTCGTGGAAAATCGGTCCCCAAATCGGCATCTCTTTCGAGCCGTGTGCGGGGAGGAGATCGTCTCGGCCAAAGATGATGATGGTTCACACATGAATAGCAGGAAATGCACCGCCAGTTCACTGTACCGCTTCAGTGCGCAGGTCGGTGACAGGCATAGCAGACCTGTGTGATGTCGGCGGGACGGGTGATTCCGATCACCCGATGACCCGATGCTCTGGTGACTTCTGCTACCATTTCTCCTTCATGAAACACATCGGCGAAAACGTGGTGCGGATTGAGGCTGAGGCGTTGCGGGCGCTGGCGGACAGGCTGGCTGGCGTCATGGCCGCGGATTTCGACCGGGCGCTTGAACTGATGTTGGGCTGCCGAGGCCGGGTGGTGGTTACTGGGATGGGAAAGAGCGGTCTCATCGCTCGCAAGATCGCGGCTACGTTGAGTTCGACCGGGTCGCCGGCGCTCTATTTGCATCCGGTGGAGGCGCTGCATGGCGACCTGGGGATGATCGTGCGCGGCGATGTGGTGCTGGCGCTTTCGGCTAGCGGCGAGACGGAGGAGATTTTGCAGTTGATGGCTACGCTCAAACGGCTGCAGGTGCCGCTGATCAGCATGACTTGCGACGACATTGCGGAAACCCCCGCGGACAAGAGTGTCCGCGCCACACGGGCTTCTACTCTGGCGGCTGCTGCTGATGTGGCTTTGGACTGCTCGATTTCCGTGGAAGCTTGCTCGCTGGGGCTTGCTCCTACGGCTTCGACCACAACCATGCTAGCTCTGGGCGATGCGCTGGCGGTGGCGCTTTCGGAAAAACGCGGGTTCAAGGAAGAAGATTTTGCCAACCTGCATCCTGGTGGAAAGCTGGGCAAACGGCTGGCGCGGGTCGAATCGTTGATGCACTCGGGAGACGCGGTTCCGCGAGTGACGGCGCAGACAAAGATGCCCGAAGTGATTTACGAAATGTCACGCAAGAAGTTGGGAATGACGACTGTGGTCGAGGGCGAACGTTTGCTGGGGGTGATCAGCGACGGCGATCTGCGGCGGTTGCTGGAGCAACGCGGCAAAGACACGCTCGACCTGATGGCGCAGGATTGCATGACGCGATCGCCGAAAACGATCGGCGCGCAGGAGTTTGCAGCCACCGCGCTGGCGCGTATGGAAGAAATGAAGATTACTTCGCTGGTCGTCGTGGACAGCGTCGCGGACAACCCTCCGCGCTTGCTGGGGATTGTGCATCTGCACGATTTGTGGGGAACGGAGATGGTGTAGCGGCGTTCGCGACTACGGGTGAGCTTTGCTCGCCTGCCCGGACCTGCATGATTCCGGGAAGATTCTAGCGGGAGACCTTAACCTTCGGGGCATGAAATGCATCGGGAAACGTAAAGGTGACCAACGTTCCTTCCCGTACATTGCCGACCAGCGCGGGGCGGAAGCAGGCAATGCAGGTGCCACCGGCGTGGCGAACGCTGGGATAGACAGCTCCGGCTGAGCCTTGATCGAGCAGGCGGCGGGCGAGTTGCTGGGACGCGCGATAGCTGCCGGGCAAGAGGTATTTTTCGTAATCGGAGTCGCCGCGCTGATCGCCATCTTGAAGACCTTGGTTACGCAGATCGTGGAACTCGGCGCGAAAGTCAGCCAGGTATTCGCGGTAATCGACGGTTTCTTCTTCCTGCCAATGCACCTCGCGCAACCCCTCGCCATAGTGGAAGGCAACCTCGGCTTGCGCGGTCTTCAGTGAGAAGCCGGCATACCAGGCTCCACGGTCGGCTCCGCTGAAGCGGCTGCCTTCAGGCCGGGCGTGCGTGAAAGCGGCGTTGACGATGTGATAGTGGGGCACTCCGAAAACCAATTCGTGCACGGTGATTCCGGGGAGGAGGTTGGCCTCACCGGCGAGCCGCCCGTTGGTGGCGTCGTCGAGCTGAAACAGATGGTCCATTTGCGCCGGTGGAAGTCCGAGCCGCGATAACACGCTCTCGCCGTCCTCATAGAACTTATTGGGAATGAGGCGGTGCGTATCGTCCTGCGAAATGGGCGTGGTTTTGGGGAGCACGTTAGCTCGCACGCTCGCGGGCACTAGAGGCCGCCGCGACGTGCATCCAGCAGTTGGCGAACGCGCAGCAAGGAGGGCACTCCGCCCTTTCGCATGTAGGCCAGCGGCGTCTGACCGCCGAAAATGGGATTTGAGTTCGGCAACTGCACCCAGGCGTCGGCGAGCTTGGCGCTGTAGAGGATATTGAGGGCCTTAAAAATGCCTACCAGCAGGGATAGGCGTGTGAGTTTGTCCTGGTCTAAAGTTTTGATGTCCAAAGTCTTGGCATCCGACGTTTTGGTGGTGCTGCGTTTGAGCTGATAGAACGAGCCGTTGGAGATGCCGCCCATCAAGCCGCGAGCGTCTTCGTCGCGTAGCTTCCAGTGGGACGTCAGGCGGAAAAACGCGCGGATGGCGACCGGGCTGAGCTTTTCCTGCACCGCCCGGCTGGAGAGGTCGGCGGGCTGATCCCAGGCTACGCCGTGAAGGTGGACTACGTTGGAGGAGCCAAGAACGATATTTCCAAACATGACAATATTATTATACATATTTGGAGTTACGTCAAGGGGGACGTGGAATGCGGAAAAACGGCGGGAGAGTATCGGGGTCTGGAGTTTGCCGGCAAAGTTTTTGCGGACAGGAGTGTCCGCGCCACACGAGCGCTA
The DNA here is from genome assembly GCA_025355505.1 of Acidobacteriaceae bacterium. GTDB lineage: Bacteria > Acidobacteriota > Terriglobia > Terriglobales > Acidobacteriaceae > Acidiflorens. The sequence goes on from JANXZM010000105.1 coordinate 22,901, forward strand.
GTGGCAGAAGCGCTGTAGTTTCGACGGAGGCGGGGTAGGGAAGTCGTCGAACTCTTTGTCCCATCCGGAGCATCCGCGAGCCGTGGCCGCGATCGGATAACCGGCGTCGGCCGCAATGCTGAACCCGACGTAGGCAGTGAAGCGATCCGGTGCGATGCCGCGGCCGTCTTGCAGCGTTCTGGCGTAGAAATATTGCGTTTGGGGCAGACCCTGATCGACGCCAATCTTTACGAAAGTTCAACGGGGCTACACTTACGACTGCGGTGTAGAGGGTGAGGAGGCAGAAGTGGCAATTTCAGAAACACTTCATGTGGCCCAAAGAGCGGCGTTCTACGCGGTCATCGTTTGCTGGTGGGTATTTGGACTGACATTCTGGCTGAGGAAACGTCCGCCCCGAGCCCGCGAGGCGAAACGCGATTGGACTTCGCTGATGGGATTGTCGCTGCAAGCCGTCGCCTACTTCTGCGTCTGGTTTCATCCCTTGCAGCGGAGAGAGTTTTCGCCGGTTGCGTCCGGGGCGCAAGTGGTGCAATGGGGACTGGCGGCGCTGACCGTGGCCATCGCAGTCGCTTCGGTGTGGTTGGTAAACGTCGCCGCGCGCCGTTTGGGGAAGCAATGGGCTCTGGCGGCGCGCCTGGTGGAGGGCCACACGCTCATCCAGGAAGGACCTTACCGCTTCGTCAGAAATCCCATCTACACGGGCATGTTTGGAATGCTGCTGGCTACCGGACTGGCTGCGGCTCAGTGGATCCAGTTGCTGGTTGCGATCGTCCTGTTTATTGCCGGGACTTACATCCGCATTCGCAGTGAAGAGCGGCTGCTGCGTGAGGCCTTTGGCACCGAGTTCGAAGCGTATGCGCGAAAGGTGCCGGCGTTGATTCCGGGAATTTATTGAGCCTGGACGGGTGGGAACGCCGGTTGCTCCACATGCATTTTAGCGGTAGCGCTCGCGCATAAAATCGCCAATCGCCGAGTAAGCGGCGGTCAGCGTCTTTTCGTCGGGCAGGAAAACGATGCGGAAATGTTTCGTCCCGGGACGCTGGCCGAAACCGGAGCCGTGCACGACTGTCACATACTTCTGGCGAATGAGTTCGGTGACGAAGACTTCGTCGCCTTCCGGGATATCGATGCGCGGGTAGGCGTAGAAAGCCCCGCGCGGCGCCACACAACTGACGCGCGAAGTTTCGGCGCACCACTTCATGGTCAGATCGCGGCGACTGCGCAGCTTGCGCTTGACTTCGACGAGGTGATCCTGCGGGCCTTCGAGCGCAGGCTCGATGGCGTACTGCTCGGGATGGTTGGCGCACAGGCGCGCACGCAACAGCTTATTCACGCCTTCGAGATAGGGTTTGATGACGGAAGCTTCGCCGCTGGCAATGCCCCATCCGATCCGCCATCCTGGGGCGAGGTAGTTCTTGGATAGTCCGCCGAAAGTAATGACGGGCACATCGGGCGCGACCGAGGCCATGGCAACATGCGGGTCGTTGTCGATGATCAGCTTGTCGTAGATCTCATCGGCAAAGATGATCAGGTTGTGGCGGCGCGCGAGTTCGGCGATCTGCTCGAGCGTCTTTCGTGTAGAGACCGAGCCGGTAGGGTTGTTGGGATTGATCAGCACAATGCCGCGCGTCCGCGGCGTGATTTTTTTCTTGATGTCGTCGAGATCGGGCTGCCAGCCGTCTTCTTCGTTCAGATAATAGGCGTTCAGTCCGATTTCGATTTTTGCCAGAACCGCGGAATAGAGCGGATAGTCGGGGCAGGGGGTGAGCAGATTGTCGCCCGGATTGAGCAGCGCGGTGAGGCAGATGTCCACCGTCTCGCTGACGCCGGAGGTGATGAATACATCCTGAATGTTGGTGATGCCCTTGCGCGCCGCCTCGCCACGAATCGCGTGAATCGCCGGGGGGATGCCTGAAGAACTCGAATATCCATTCTTGCCGTCGCGCATGGCCTGATAGACGGCCTCAATCATGTGGGCGGGTGTCTGGAAGTCAAAGTTGAGTGGGTCGCCGATGTTGAGCGGCAGAATTTTGTGTCCCTGGCGAGCGACCTCGTCGGCGATGCAGGCCAGGTCGCGAATGGCGTACCGGACGTTTTCGAGGCGAGTGGCAGGGGCAATCTCGCGGAGTTGAGTCACAGGCATTGAGCACTCCAAAAACATTTAACCGCAGAGAACGCGGAGTACGCAAAAGAAATGAAAAACTTCGCGCTCTCCGCGTCCTCTGCGGTTAAAACATTTTTACTCCGGCCGGTCGATCTGCGCTTTTTGCAGGGTGTCGGAGTAATCGATGTAGACGGATTTCCATTCGGTGTAGAAGTCAATTGCGCCGATGCCGCCTTCGCGGTGTCCGTTGCCGGTGGCCTTGGTGCCGCCGAAGGGAAGGTGAACTTCGGCGCCGATGGTTGGGGCGTTGATGTAGGTGATACCGGCCTCGAGATCGCGGACGGCGGCGAACGCCTTGTTCACGTCCTTCGTGTACAGAGACGACGATAGCCCGTACTCGATGTTGTTGGCGATGGCGATGGCATCTTCGAGGTCATCGCAAGGAATGATGGAAACCACCGGTCCGAAGATTTCTTCCTGCGCGATGCGCATCTTGGGATCGACGTCGATGAACACGGTGGGCTCAAGGAACCAGCCATGCTGGTAGTCGCCTTTGTCGAGCCGATTGCCGCCGGTGACAAGTTTTGCGCCTTCGGATCTGCCGATTTCGATGTAGCTCAGGTCGGTCTTGAGTTGGCTCTCGTTTACCGCCGGGCCCATCTCGACGGTCTCGTCGAGGCCGTTGCCGACTTTGATTTTTTTCGCGCGAGCGACGAAGTGTTCGACGAACTCGCGGTAAACGCCTTTCTGCACAATGATGCGGCTGGTGGCGGTGCAGCGCTGTCCGGTGGTGCCGAACGCGCCCCAGAGTCCGCCTTCGACGGCGAGTTCAAGGTTGGCATCGTCGAGCACGATCATCGGGTTCTTGCCGCCGAGTTCGAGCGAGCAGTGCTTGAAGCTCTTGGCCGCCGTGGTCCCCACGATTCTGCCGACCGCCGAAGAGCCGGTGAGCGAGATGGCGCGAACTCCCGGGTGCTCGGTGAGCGGCGTGCCAACTTCAGTGCCGAAGCCGGTCACGATGTTGATGACGCCTTTGGGGATGCCGGCATCGGTGAGCGCCTGAACAAGATTGAAAGTGGAGAGCGGAGTGTCTTGCGCGGGCTTGATCACGCAGGTGTTGCCGCAGACTACCGCGGGCAGCAGCTTCCACGAAGAAATTGCCATGGGAAAATTCCACGGCGTGATCATGCCGCAGACGCCGATCGGCTGGCGGATGGCCATGGCGAACTTGTTAGGCAGTTCCGACGGCACGGTGGGGCCGAAGAGACGACGGCCTTCGCCGGCGTTGTAGTAGGCGGCGTCGATGGCTTCCTGCACATCGCCGCGGGTTTCTTTCAGCACCTTGCCCATTTCGCGGGTCATTTCGCGGGCATGGTCTTCTTTGCGTTCAATGAGGATCTCGGCGGCGCGGAAGACCATCTCGGCACGGCGGGGCGCGGGCACCAGACGCCATTTGGCAAACGCGCGCTTGGCCGCATCCACGGCCAGGTCCACATCGGCCTTATTGGAGCGCTGGAAGATGGCGACGACATCGCGCGTGTCGGCGGGATTGCGGTCTTCGAAAGTCTGTCCGCCGGCGGATTCGACCCATTCGCCGTCAATGAAATTCTTGAAAACCTTAGTTTTGGTCGCGCCGCCCGCAATCGCCGGGCCGGTCAGGGTATCGGTCGCCATAGAAGCCTCCTGGGAATAGTGCAGAACTTCCATGCTAACAACCGGGGTGAATACGGGCAAGCGAGGGTCAATGTCGGTGAGCGGAGTATGTGCTCGCGCGACTGGAATACTTCCGGATTGCGGCCAAACCGTCCAAGAATCGCAATCGCCGGATGGGTTGCAACGGGTGGCGCAGGTATAATTGCCCGCACGGATGTCGCTCACCTCTGGCACCAAACTTGGGCCGTACGAAATTCAATCGCCGCTGGGCGCGGGCGGTATGGGCGAGGTGTATCGAGCGAAGGACACTCGCCTCGACCGCACCGTTGCGGTCAAAATTCTGCCGAGTCATCTCTCTGACAATCCCGAAGCTAAGCAACGTTTCGACCGCGAAGCCCGGGCCATCTCTTCTCTGAACCATCCCAATATCTGCACGATGCATGATGTCGGCCATCAGGATGGCATCGATTTCCTGGTCATGGAGTTTCTAGAGGGGGAGACCCTTGCCGACCGCTTGCTGAAAGGTCCGCTCGCGACCGAGCAGGTGCTGAAATACGGGATCGAGATTTGCGAGGGCCTGGAGCGAGCGCACAAAAGCGGCGTCGTGCATCGAGACCTCAAACCGGGAAACGTGATGCTGACGAAAACCGGGGCAAAGCTCATGGACTTCGGCCTGGCCAAAGCAACTCCAGCGGGCGCCGCACCAGCTTCCAGTCTGACCATGACGGTTGCCAACACATCGGCTGATCAGCCGCTGACGGCACAGGGCACATTGGTGGGGACGTTCCAGTACATGTCTCCGGAGCAGACCGAGGGCAAAGACGCCGATGCGCGCTCCGACATTTTCGCGATGGGCGCTCTGCTGTACGAAATGGTAACCGGCAAGCGGGCCTTCACCGGGAAGAGCCAGGCCAGTATCGTGGCGGCAATCCTCGCATCGGAGCCCATGCCAATTTCGGTCGCGCAGCCGATGACTCCACCGGCACTGGCGCAGGTGGTGAAGACCTGCCTCGCCAAAGATCCCGAGGAGCGCTTCCAGACGGTGCACGACCTCAAGCTGCAATTGAAATGGATTGCGGAGGCGTCTTCCAGTCAACTGGCTGCGCCTGCCCAAGTCCGCGCTCGCCGCGTAGTGCAGAAGCGAACCTTGCTGGTTGCCGCTGCTGCTGGTTGGATTCTCGCCGCTGCCGCGCTCGCTGTTTACCTCTCCAGCCGTGCTCAGCTTGACGACGCGCGACGTCCGATGACCGCATCCTGGCTCGCTCCGAACGATACGGAATTTTCGATGGTAATTGTAGGCGCGCCTGCGCTTTCTCCGGACGGTTCGAAACTCGCCTTCCTCACCGGCGACGAGTCCGACACGAACACGAAATTGTGGGTGCGCGATGTACCGACTGGAACGGTGCACGCGGTGGAAGAGGCGGTTCGGCCAAGATTTGCGTTCTGGTCTCCCGATGGCAAGGCGATTGGATTTTTTTCCACGGGAAAATTGAAGAAAGTTGCGCTGGCCGGCGGACCCGTCCAGGTGCTCTGCGATGCGCCCGAAGGGCGTGGCGGATCGTGGAGTGCGCGCGGCGTGATCATCTTCACGCCCAACATTTTTGAGCCCCTGTACAAGGTGCCGGAGGGCGGCGGCACGCCCGAGAAGATCACCGAAACAAAAGCAGGCTGGACCCATCGCAACCCCTACTTTCTCCCCGACGGCGATCACTTCCTGTTCGTTTCCCGCGAAGCGGTGGGGACGACAGGTTCTGTCGGTGCGTTGTACGGCGCCTCGCTCTCCGGCGAGAAGCCGCGCCAAATTCTGGAGCGCGCCTCGAACGTCCAGTATTCCGAGGGATACCTGCTGTACCTCCGCGAAACCGTGCTCGTAGCGCAGCGCTTCGATCCGAAATCGCTCCAGTTCACCGGCGACCCGAAGCCTGTAGTCGAAAAGCTCGACTATTGGAACGCCCGCGACATCGCCGCCTTCACCGCCGCGCACGGCACGCTCGTCTTCCGCCATGGATCTTTGCAGAAGACCCAGCCCATGTGGGTGGACCGCACGGGCAAAGAGCTGGCACGCTTTGGGGAGTTCGGTCTCTATTCGTCGCCGAAGCCCTCCGAAGACGGCTCCTTGGTCGGATTGGTGCGGCCCGATCCTGACACGGGCCGTGGCGACGTTTGGATTGTCGATACCAAGCGCAACACGGTTTCGCGCAGCACCTTCGCCGATGCGTCCAGCATTACGTTTGCCATTTCTCCAGACTCGAAGAAGCTTGCGGTCAGCACTATCGCGGGAGCAGTCTCGGGAGGAATCTGGATCCAGCCGATCAGCGGTCCCGGCAACCAGGAGCAGTTGGAGAGGCCCAAGCACTTTCTCTCGGTGAATAGCTGGTCTCCCAACGGCCGCTATCTGTTTTTCATGTTGCAGGACAACGCCACGCGCGAGGACGTTTACTATGTTGATCTGAACGGCGACAAGAAATTGACTCCTTTTCTGCATTCGCCCGCCAACGAAGTCGACGCCGTGCTCTCGCTCAACGGCAAATGGCTCGCCTACACTTCGGACGAATCGGGCCGGGCCGAAGTCTACGTCACCGCCTTCCCCGATCCCGGAGGAAAGTGGCAAGTCTCCAACGGCGGCGGCAGTAACCCGTCGTGGAGCGCCGACGGCAAGCAGCTCTACTACGGCATCGGAGACAAGCTCATGATGGTGCCCATTCAAAACGTAGAGACTTTCGAATTCGGAGCGCCCTCCGCGTTACCCATTCACCTGAACGAATTCGCGACGCTAGGGCCGGTCGCGCCCGGCGAACGTTTTCCCGCTCTGAAGCCCCTCAGCGGAGGCCAGTCGCACCCACAGGAAGTCATCCTCAACTGGACCGGAACACTGAAGCAGTAGCCGCCCCCTTTACCGCCAGCGGCTGGCCGATAAACGACGTCACTTAGACGTTGTCTGCCGGATCACTATTGGTAATTGTGCCAGGATCACGGGCGTTAGAACCAACTTGCGCGCGCACACCGGCCTTCACCGTGAAGCAGGGAGTCCTCCCGAAACTGAGATGACCGGTTGGCGAGGGACTGCTTCCCTGGTGGTCACTTTCGTAACCCCATCCTCCCCTAACGCAAGTTTAATACCCATCCCAGCAGGGATATGATGGTCATAGCGTAAGAGATATCCAGTATTCGCAGAATTTTGCAATGAGGTTGGCACGGGTCCGTGTCGAATAAACAAAAGCCGGGGCTCTACGTCGCATGGAAGACGGTGACGTACCGCAGCGTGCTCATGGCACTGCTGGGTGCGGCGCTGATATTTGGGGCTGTAATGCACGTGGTGTTTCCGAAATTCACCGACTCGACGGTGAAGGCGGCCGGGCAGTTTTCGACGAGCTTGCTGGAAAAAGTGGCGGGACTGGCGCCTCCGCTCAAGGGGCCGTCGGCTGCGGTTTCGCAGCAGGCGCACTTTACGGCGCTCGATGGCACCATCCGCGTAAGGAAAAGCAACGGCAACAGTTGGATCAACGCCGACTACAACGTGCCGCTCGAAAAAGGCGACGTGGTGCAGACCGGGGCCGAAGGCATGGCCAAGATTGTTTTCAACGACGGTACCAACTACACAGTGAAACAGGATTCGCTGATCGTAATCGAAGAGAACTCAGCCAACGACCAGCAGCAAACCAACGTATCGGTGGCGGTCACAACCGGCACGGTGGATTTGACCACGGCGACTTATGTTCAGGGTTCGAAGTCGCAGGTAATTGTCGCGGGTGCGAAAGCTTCGCTTGCTCCCGATTCGTCGGCCATGGTGCACAATAACCCCAAAGACGATCAGCATGAAATTCTGGTAAAGAAAGGCAGCGGCGAAATCGAACGCAATGGAGAAGTGGTTCATCTGTCGAACTGGGAAAAGGTAAGTTTCCAGAGCGCATCGAAAACCATGGAAAGGGCCACGGAAATCGGTCCGCCAGCGCCCATTACGCCGGGCAACATGATGCCGGTTTTCATCGCCGCCGCGGAGAAGTCGAAGGAAGTGGAGTTTGCCTGGTCACCCATGACGAGCGCCGCCGGATACCGGCTGCGCATTTCGCACAATCCGTATTTTTCGTCATTGTTGCTGGACCGCAAGGTGGAGACCACGAGTGTGGTTGTGACCGGTCTGCCCGTCGGGGCTTACTATTGGTCCATCCAGTCTTACGATGCGGCCGGCAAGGAGTCGGTGGAGAGCGAAAAAAATCGCTTTACTATCATTGTCAAGGCCAAGGAACAAATAGAGCTGTCGCTGGACATTGATCCTCTGGTCCAGCACGGACACGTGATCGAGGTGACGGGCAAGACCGAGGCGGGAGCGCGCGTCATGGTGAACGGCAGGGAAGTGCCGATCGTCGGCGACGATGGTACGTTCCACTATTTCACGCCGCCCTTGCCGAACGGGGAAAACCTGGTCACGGTCACGGCGCAGAATTCCAAAGGCGGGGTGAACACCCACCAGGACAAAGTCGTGATTCAATAAAGATTCGATGTCCAGAAACGATCGGAAATGACGTTCAGGACCATGTTCGAAACAACCGGTGCCCAAGTGACAACCAGTTCTTCTGAACATCGAAGTAGAATAGAAGAAACGTAGAATAGAAGAAGCCAGGGGAGAACGACTCACAGGGAAACCGACGAAGGCCCAGGTTCCAGGGGCGAGACGAATTCCCGGAAGAGGGAAGTATAGCCATGTCAAACAACGGGTTTAGTAACGGCTCATCGCGTTCGCACAATCTGCGTTCGCTGTTCAGCATGTTTTCGAGCGACCTTGCCATTGATCTCGGGACGGCCAACACGCTGGTGTACGCGCGCGGCAAGGGCATCGTGGTGAATGAGCCTTCGATCGTGGCCATCAACAAGAACACCGGCGAAGTTGAAGCCGTGGGCAAAGAAGCCAAGGAGATGCTGGGACGCACGCCCGGCAACATCGTGGCCATCAAGCCGATGAAAGACGGCGTCATCGCGGACTTCAAGGTCACCGAGAAGATGCTGAACTACTTTATTCAGAAAGCGCACAACCGCAAGATGCTGGTGCATCCGCGGATCGTGATCGGCGTGCCTTCGGAAATCACGCAAGTGGAAAAGCGAGCGGTCATGGATTCCGCCTATCGCGCCAAGGCCAGTGAAGTGCACCTGGTGGAGCAGGCCATGGTAGCTGCCATCGGCGCGGGGTTGCCGATTACCGAGCCCAGCGGCAACATGGTCGTCGACATCGGCGGTGGTACCACCGACATCGCGGTAATTTCGCTCAGCGGCATCGTTTATTCGCGTTCCGTGCGCATGGCGGGCAACCAGATGGACGAGGCCATCATGAACTACCTCAAGCGGAAATATAACCTGCTGATCGGCGAGCGCACCGCCGAGCAGATCAAGATCGAAATCGGCTCGGCGTATCCGCTCGACAAGCCGCTGACCATGGAAATCAAAGGCCGCAACCTGATCGAAGGCGTGCCCAAGACCATCACGGTGGACGATAGCGAAATCCGCGAATCGTTGAGCGAATGCGTTTCGACCATAATGAATGCGATCCGTGTCGCACTCGAGCGCACGCCACCGGAACTCTCCGCCGATATCAGCGACCGTGGCATCGTGCTGACCGGTGGTGGCGCGCTGATCAAGAACCTCGACAAACGCATCCGCGAGGAAACCGGATTGCCGGTCTCGATTGCCGACGATCCGCTCTGCAGCGTGGTGCTCGGCACCGGCAAGATGCTCTCGGATTTCAAGCTGCTGAGAAAGATTTCGATCGAGTAAAGTTGCAAGCTTCGAGCCGCGCGCCACGGGCTGGAACAATGCAGATTCCTCGCTTCGCTCGGGATGACAATTTCAGGCGGGAGGATGTTGTACGGCGAGAACACAATCTCAGGGATGACGGGTTCACTGAGAACTGACAACTGAGAACTGAGAACCGGTGTTATGGACGTCCTCGGACGCTACCGCAACCTGATTGTGCTGGTGGGAGTGTTATTCGCCCAGGTACTCGGCTTGGCCGTGCAGGTCAAGCGGACGACCGACAGCGAACCGACGCGCCTGATACGGATTTGGGCGGTGGGAACGGTCACTCCTCTGGAAAAGGCGCTGGTGTGGGCGCAAACCTCCACCGGCAACATCTGGCACAACTACTTCTACTTGCGCGGAGTGCGAGCCGAGAACCGCAGCCTCAAGGCGCAGATTGAGCGAATGAGTCTGGAGCAGGTGCGGATGAGCCAGGACGCCGATCAGGCGCGGCGTCTGCAGGCGTTGCTGGCCTTTAAGGAACAGTTCATCTCGCAGACCATGGCGGCGCAGGTCATCGGATCGAGTGGCAGCGAGTTGTCGCGCTCGGTCTACATCGACAAGGGTGTAAGCGACGGCATCAAGCCCGACATGGCCGTCATAACCGCCGACGGCATCGTGGGCAAGATTTTGCGCGTGTACGGCTCCACTTCACTGGTGCTGTTGATCAACGACCAGACCAGTGGAGTGGGCGCGCTCCTCGACAAAACGCGGCTGCAGGGCATACTGCGCGGCACGCCGGCAGGCGAAGTGGTGATCGAAAAAGTGATGAGCGACGAAGCCGTGCTTGCTGGAGAACTGGTTCTCACCAGTGGCGGAGACGGCATTTTTCCCAAAGGCCTGCTCGTCGGCAAAGTAACAAAGGTTTCAGCGGGCAGTGAACTCTTTCTCAATATTCGCGTGCGTCCCGCAGCCGATCTCAGCAAGTTGGAAGAAGTACTGGTTGTAACGAAGATTGATGAAAGACAGGCCCAGCCCGACCAAACAGGCGCGGCGCGCGCCGTCGATATCCTGGCCGAGCGCCTGCCGACCGTGCCTGCCAAGCCGGAAAATGCTGAGAAAGGTGCCGTGGCGGGGACTACTGCACCAGCGCCTGTCGCGCCAACGACTGCCGCACCAATGACTGTTGCGCCAACGACCACAGGCTCGGGTGCCAAGCCAAAAGCCGCGCCCCCAGAAGCCTCTGCTGGCAGAGGTGGGCCCGCTGCGCGAAAAACGGCGACGCCCTTGTCTTCTAACGGAACTTCTTCTGCAACCAAAGCAACCGCAATCGACGCTCCAAAAGTTTTCCCTAAGCCTGTGAAGTCGGCGGTCCAACCCAAAGCGCAACCCGCCGTACAGGATAGTCCGCACTAACATGGCCATTACTTACACATCGGGAGAGCAGGTTGAGGTTTACCGTTTCAGTATTCCTGCGACGATTCTGATTCCGCTGGCCGCGGTTTTCCTGCAGGCGTGGCTGCCGCTGCGCTTTCCTTTTTTCACAATCTTCGATCTTCCGCTGCTGGTCACCATTGGTTTTGCGACGGCGCGGCGCAGTCCGTTGGCGGGCTTGCTCACGGGCAGCTTGATCGGCATTCTACAAGACGCATTGACGCATCAGCTTATCGGGCTTTACGGAATTGCGAAGACGATCGTGGGATTTGGCGCGTCCTCGCTGGGGATCAAGCTGGACGTGGAAAATGCCGGCGCTCGTTTTTTGCTGACGATTTTTTTCTACGTGGTGCATAAGGTTGTCTACTTCATGATTGCCCGCGGCCTGGCGGGGTTGCGTATGGCGTGGAGTTGGCCGCACGAATTCCTGTCTTGCGGAGCCAATGCCCTGCTCGGCGTCCTGGTCTTCATGCTCCTGGACCGCGTCAAGCAGCGAACGTAATCCGTTGCAGCCTGTCGCTTGTAGAGACGGGGCTTGCCCGGTCTCCTGCGTGCCCCGCCCCCAACGCTGCGTTCGGTCGAGACGCGGCAAGCTGCGTCTCTACCGGAAATTTTCGATTACCACCGACATGCCATACGCGAGCACAGCCGCCGCCAGAGTGGCGAAGAAATTCACCGTTTGATTGCCGATCCAGCCGCGGCGTTGCAGGGTGGCGCCAAGAAGGCTGTCGATGAGCATTCCGGCCAATCCAGCGGTCACCGGAATCCAGAGCTGAGCTTGAGGAATCATCCTGCCCAAAGCGGCAACGGCCGCTATCATCAGACCGGCTGCCATGCCGGCGACGCTTCCGGGAATCGTGATGCCGCCGTCGGTACCGGCTGGGACGCGTTCCCATGTAGTGATCCGCCGCGCGTAGGGGCCGCGGGTTTGCCCGAGTTCGCTGGCCACGGTGTCCGTCGCCGCTTCGGCCAGAGCTGCCAGAACCGCGACCAGCCAAACCCGGTTACCGGTGGCGCTGAACCCAACCGAGCCGAGGGCAGCGACTGCCAGATTGGCGAGGACTTGCCACGCGTTCCGGCCTTCCCGGGGCTCGGCGAGCCCGAGTGCCAGCTTACGGCGATATCCCAGGCGGGTGGCTGCCCAGGTCACCAGAAACAGCGTTGCCAGCGCGGCGAAAGCGGTTGGTCCGGCTCCGGCAAAAAGCAGGAAACAGGCAAGTCCTCCCGCCAGAGCCCCGGATCGATTGACGCCGTGCACGGCGCGAGCCAGCACCGCGAAGCCCAGGGTCACGGCGGCAGCGAGTGCCAGCCGCTCCGGGGATGACGCCCAGCCATGTGCTAGAAAATGGGTTAGCATTGATAAGGGTGCTTTCAGTTGTCAGCGCTCAGCTATCAGTAGAATCTCACGTCCCTGGCGGTTGGTATGCCCGAGCCCTGGTCGATAACACTATATTCGGTGCCCGGCGGCAGCGGACCGCGCCATGTAGTGCTTGGCTTTTGGATTCCCCCCGCAATCTCGCGGCATCACCCCCCCACTAATTTAGGCTGCATTCTGTATGCTTTGGGTGGATTTTGATTTCGTGGTACGCGGCCTGCCGCGTCTCTACGGTAGCTTTTCTTTGCGACCCGAAACCTGTCCCGGCAACCAAACCCATGTCTACGCGCTTCTTCACCAAAGCGACGGGCTAAGCCCCGCCTGATTTCCCCTCGCGACCCGGTTCCCGATACAATATCGGTTTCCGGCGCAAGGCTAATTTTCTTCTACGGAGTTTGAATGACGCGGTTTCTCTGGCTGGGGTTCGTGCTGTTTGTTTATCTGATCTGTAGCGGCTGCGGCGATACGTTCCGGCCGATTATTATCCCGAATCCTCCGACGTTCCCCGACCCGAAGGCGGCTCACACCGTGGTGTCGATCAACGATAACGGAACCGTCGTGCCCGGCAGCGCCATGGTGATCGACGTCTCCGGCGACTCGGCCGTGAGCCTCGCCGATGTGAACCTCGCGCCTGTCCATGCCGCGCAGCAATCCGCCAGCGAGGTTCTGGTCGTAAACCAAGCCGTGACGGGACTAACTCCGCCGCCCACTGGTTGTTTGGTAACAGTTAACAATCAAGTGTTGAATGTGTGTCCTTCGATTACCAAGCTGAACTTCAACAGCATCCTCCAGATCTCCAGTACTACCACCATCACCTTGCCACCGAGTTCGGCAGCGAACTTTGTGGCCGTTGCCCCATCGGACACGACGGCGTACGTGACGTTGCCGAGCTACGTGCCGGACCCCGTCAATTTTCCCAATGTCGTTGTTCCTTCGGTCGGCGTGGTCGATACCCAGGGCAACCGTCTGGTGGCCACCATCCCGGTCGGAAAAAATCCGGTCGCCATAGCCGTTACCCCCAACAGGAGCAAGCTCTACGTAGCGAACCAGGGTGCCAGTTCAATTAGCGCTTTCAATACTCTCGACCGGTCAGCGCGGACCATCATCGGTTCATTCAACGCACCGCTCTGGGTGATTGCTCGTTCCGACAGCCAGCGGGTGTATGTGCTAAACGGCAATGGTGTGGTGAGCACAATTGATACCACCTCGACCGCCCCCTCCGATACCGTGATCGATGCCAGCGTAAATGCTCCCCTTGCCGCTTACATGCTCTACGACGGGCATCTGAATCGGCTGTACATACCGGGAGGCAGCCAGTTGACGGTGCTGGATGTCTCGCCGTCCATCCCGCAGGTTCTTGGGGGAGGCCCGATCACCATTCCCACGGTGGCGCCCAGTTCGCGCGGCACTTCGGACCCCTGTTCCAGCACCACCGCGCAGACGTTGACCGTCGCTGCCGTGGCCGCCCTGCCGGATGGAAGCCGCGCTTATGTGGGGGCTTACTACGAAGACTCGAACAATAATATTTGCCCGCAGGTGACGGTGATTGACGCCAGGAGCTATACCGTCAGGAGCTCGACTGCGGTTCCCGGTTTTCCCGACGCGACCATCTTCGGTTCCCTGTACTACGTTCCAGCCTGCACCACCACCCGCTTCCGCTTCACCATGGCGGCCGGCGGCGATAGTTCCCGCGCCTACCTGGCCAGTTGCGATGGAGGAAATGTCAACATCATCGATACCACCAACGACACCTATATCCAGAATCTACCGGCCCCAATCGGTGCGCGCCCGCCGATTCCACCGAACCTGCAGAACCCGCCGCAGAATCCGGTGTTTCTATTTGCCGGTCCGTAAGCCTGATGCTGTCATCCTGGATGGAGCGAAGCACCTTGAGTATTCGCTATGCACGAGGTCCTTCGCTTCGCTCAGGATGACAACCCGAACGTATGTCGCGAATTGCGCATAGGCTTATTTGGGTGAGTTACAGCGTCGAACGGCTAAGTACCAGTGACTAACGACCAGCGCACAGTTACTAGCCTGCGACGGCAGAGCGTTCCAACGCCCGGCGGCGGTGGTAGCGCAGCGCCACATTCATGAAGACGTTTCCGCTCGAAGTATTGAAGCCCATCACCATGGCTTCGGTATCTTCACTGCTCTTGCTGCCTTGCTCGGAAGTGTGCTGGGTGGGTGGACGAACGTGAAAATGAAATCCCTGGTCGTTGAGCGTGGTGACGGCGTTGCCAATGATCTGGTTGGCCAGTTCACAGACCGCCTCACGCACCAGGTCGTCGTCGGTCTCGGATACTTCGACGCCGCCCAGACGGCTGGCGAGTTGTACCGCTGCTTCCAGGTCCACGTCAAAGATGACCCGCCCTTCGATCTCGCCCGTCAGGTAAACCTCCGCAGCGATGCCTTTCCGCCGGTACGCCTCTTCTTCCATGCTCAGGGTCTCGATGGAAACGGGCGACTGCAGCCCCTGCGCCAGCACGGCATCGGCCGAGTTAATGAAAGGCTGAATCAGGTCCATCCGCATTGACTAGACTCCAGCTCCCGCGCCGCGCGCCGTCGTTCCGTCGTCGCGCATCACGTACTTGATGACTTCATAGAGAACTTCCGGCTTCACCGGTTTCTGCACGAAGTGGCGGGCACCTCGCTGCAAGGCCGCCACGATGTTCTCCTGGTAGCCGACCGACGACACCATTACGATGCGGGCGTTGGGATGGTCGCGGACAATCTTCTCCGCCGCTTCGATGCCTTCCATCTGGGGCATGGTGATATCCATCAGAACGATGTCGGGCATGAGCCGGGCATACTCGCTGATCGCCGATACTCCGTCGCCCGCCTCGCCGATTACCTGTCCACCGAATGTTTCCACCATCCGGGCCAGGTTCTTGCGGGCGAACACCGAGTCATCCACGATCAGATAGCGCACCGGCTGTCCGTCTTCGCTCCGTTTTACGGGCGCAAACTTTTCCATGACACTCCTCCACCACTATCACTTAATCACGATGCTACCGACCTTCGGTAGATAACTCTAGGTAACTCTAGTTACCTCCGGCACCAGTTGCCCGCTTGACGTCGCTGCTGTCCCCCCGGCTGCGGTCGGGCGCGCGCTGTGCCTGCAAAATATGGGGCAAGTCCTGGAGGTCCGCGATACGCATCGCGTAGCCCCGTTCGATGGCCGCCTTGGGCATGCCGGAAACCACGCATGTCTCCTGGCTCTGCGCCACCGTGTATCCCCCGGCCGCCCGGATCTGTCCCAGGCCAACCGCCCCGTCTTCTCCCATGCCGGTCATCAACACCGCCATCGCTTGCGGACCAAACTCCTTGGCTATGCTGTGGAACAGCACATCCACCGAAGGACGATGCCCGTTTACGGGGGCTTCCTCGGACAGCACCGCCACGTTGCCCAGCGGCAACTTCTTCACTTTCATGTGCCGGTTTCCCGGACAAATCAGCGCTCGCCCGGCCACCAGCAAATCGCCCGATTGCGCTTCTTTCACCCGGATGGGGCAAGTCTTGTCCAGTCGTTTGGCAAACAGTTCCGTGAACCCATCCGGCATATGCTGCACCACCAGGATGCTGCCCGAAAATTCCACCGGCAGCTGCGAAAACAGGTAATGCAAGGCATTCGGACCGCCCGTGGAAACGCCGATGGCGATGATGTGCGTCGGTGCGATGGGTCGCATCTTGGGTGGCAGCACCCCTTGTGGCTCCCCCGGCAGGAACTGCGTTTGCACCCCGCCACTCTGCGCCGCCGCCCGGATCTTTTTGATCAACTCGGTGGCAATTTCCGGCATGTGCGCGAAAACATCCTTCGGCTTGGCCACGAAATCAAACGCGCCCAGCGCCAGCGCCTTGAGCGTGATCGACGCCCCGGCCGTGCTGTGCGAGCTGACCACGATGACCGGCAGCCGCCCGTGCCGCGTGATCGCTTTCAGAGTATCGATCCCGTTCAGTCCGGGCATTTCGAGGTCGAGCGTCACCACATCCGGCGACAGGTCCTCGATTTTTTTCAACGCAAAATGGCCGTCTATCGCCGTACCCACAACCTCGATCGAGGCATCCTGTTCGAGGATTTTGGGAATCAGCTTGCGCATCAGGGCCGAGTCGTCCACTACCAGAACCTTCACCGGCTTTTTCATGCCTGCCCCCCGGCTGTGCCGCGGGCCCGCATCTCGATACCATCAGCGCTGGAGCCAACGGGTACGACACTCGACAGCAGGCCTGCCATCCGCGGGCCGGTTACGCCCGCCCGCCCGCGCGTGAAGCGATCCATCAGCGCAATCATGTTCAGGATAAGGACCACTCTCCCATCGCCCAGAATTGAAGCCCCACTCACCAGGTCGGTCGTAATCGACTGGTCGTCGAGCGCCTTGATCACCAGCTCGCCTTCGCCCTCCAGTTCGTCGACCACGAGACCGAACTTGCGCTCCCCGCTGTTGATCACCAGCACGAAGACTTTACGTCGCGACGTTTCCGGCTCACTCGCGGGCTTCGCCCCCAGGCGCAGCAGAGGCAACACGTCGTTGCGCAGTTGCAGCACGTCGTAGTGCTCCACTTGATGGATGTTTCCTTCCACCGTGCGCGCGATCTCGGCTACCGCGTTCAGCGGCAGAGCATAGAGCCGCTGCTCCACCCGGAACATCAACGCCCGGATAATGGCCAGCGTCAGCGGAAGCCGCAGGCGGAACGTGGTGCCCCGTCCCAGTGCAGTTTCGATCTGCACCGTTCCCTTCAGGCGTCCCAGCACGCTCTGCACGACGTCCAATCCCACGCCGCGGCCCGAGAGTTCCGTGATCTCTTCCGCCGTGGAGAATCCCGGTTGCAGAATCAGATCCAGAGTCTCCGCGTCGTTCAGGCGGGCTGCCTGCTCGGCTTTCAGCAATCCCTGGGACAGGGCGCGCTGTCGCACTTTTTCCGCATCAATGCCGGCGCCGTCGTCGGAGACCTCGATGACCACCTGGTTTCCCTGGTGATAAGCGCCCAGCCGCAATGTTCCCTGCGGCCGCTTGCCGGCGCGAACCCGCTCTTCGGTGGTCTCGATGCCATGGCCGATGGCATTTCGCACCAGGTGGGTCAGCGGCTCGGCGATCGCATCCAGAATGCTTTTGTCGAGATCGGTTTGCCCGCCCCTGACCATCAGCTCGACTTCTTTCCCGCACTGACGCCCGACATCCCGCACCATGCGCGGGAACCGGCGAAATAGCTGATCGACCGGCACCATGCGAATCTTCATCACCGAGTGCTGCAGGTCATTTAAGACCCGCCCCTGGAATGCCATGGCATCGGAAAACTTTCCCCGTAAGACATCTTTCGGAAAGCGCTGTCCAAATTCCAACAGCGCTTGCTGCAACATCGATTTCGCCAGGATCAGTTCACCGACCAGATTGAGTACGCTGTCGATTTTTTCCGCATCCACTCGCAGCAGGTTGTCGGGGCCGCTCGCCACGGCGGGCGTCGCGGAAGGTTCCCCGGTTGAGGGCGCGTCGTCGGCAGTGACGCCGGCACCGATATTGGCGGCCACAGGCATCGCGGTCTCGTGCATGCTTTCAGAATCGGCAGCGGAAGCCAGCGGGCTCGACAGGGTTGGGGCGCGCAAGGGCGCCACTCGGACATTGAGTGCAATCGTTGGGATGCTGCACTTCGCCCGGATTTGCTCCGCCGGCTTTTCCGACGCGAGAGCTGCTTCGATGCGGTCTCCGGGATCGAGACTGCCTTCGACCGGATAGAGAGCCAGCACCTCGCCCAGTTCTGCAAGGGCTAACTGGACCATCTGGCGCGCGGCGATGGGCATGCCGCACTGTGGGTCGATCTGCACCACCACGTGATGAATCCGCTTGCTGTCCGCCACCGCTCGGGTGATCGCCAGTTGCTCGTATTCCGACCAGCGGCTGGTCTTCGCCGCGGCTTTCTTTTTCTTCGTTTTGAGCGCGCCGCCCGGTGCCGGGTGTGCCAGAC
The DNA here is from genome assembly GCA_025355505.1 of Acidobacteriaceae bacterium. Taxonomy (GTDB): domain Bacteria; phylum Acidobacteriota; class Terriglobia; order Terriglobales; family Acidobacteriaceae; genus Acidiflorens. Next base: position 41,155 of record JANXZM010000105.1, read on the forward strand.
GGGCGATGTCCGCGCGTAAAGACTGGATGCTGGGAAGTTTGGTCCCTTTCCGGTACGCCTCCAGCAAGGCCCCAAACACGTCGGCCGCGCGCAACGCGATCTCCGGAACCGAAGCCGCTGCTGCCGTGTTCCCGAGCGTCAGCACGTCTTCAAACTCATGCGACAGTTCGCTGAGTTCGCGGAATCCGCAAGCGGCCGCGTCCCCCTTCAGCGTATGCACTGTCCGCCGCAGGCTGCGGGTCGTCTCCGCATCGCCCGGCGATTTCTCCAGCTGCATCGCTTCGTCGTTCAGCTTCTGGACCAGTTCCCCCGCGCTTTCGAAAAACAACTGGCGGAGTTCGGTCATCCGATCCTCGGGGGGAACGCTCACGCATTCCCCTCGACTCGCTGGTATGCCGTCCCGCTGTTGCGATGCACCATCTGAAATTTGTCCGTCAGCCCCAGCAGGCTTTCGGCATGGCCGACAAACAGGTATCCCCGGGGATTCAAGCAACGATAAAACTTCTCGACCAGCCGCTTCTGCTCGGCTTCGTCGAAATACATCATCACATTGCGGCAAAAAATAATGTCGTTGCGCTGCGGCAGGTATTCCGTCTTCAGATTGTGAAAATCGAAGTGCACCAGTTCCTTAAGGTTCTTCTTCACCGCGTAGCGGTCGCCCACTTTGTCGAAAAAGCGCAAGCGGTAGCCATAATCGACTCCCGCCATCTGGTGCTCACTGTAGGAGCCCTCCTGCGCCGTGCGCAGAACCGAATAGTTGATGTCGCTGGCCAGGATCTCCACCCGCCAGGGCGCGGGTACCAGAGGCTTGGGAACCGGCGATTCGAACGGCAAAGGATGGCGCAGATAGTGATACGACAACACATCGGCCACCTGCATGGCCATGGTGTAAGGTTCCTGTCCGGTGGAACAGCCGGCGCTCCAGATTCTCAAGTTGTAGTCCCGGCGCTCCTGCTTGCTCCGCAGAATATCGTCCATCACGTCCCGCTGAAACAGGTCCAGCTGCGCCTTGTTCCGGAAGAAGCTGGTCTCATTGACCGTGAGGTTTTCCAGCAACCTCGTCAGCTCTTGTTTTCCCTGCTGGCTGATGAGCAGGCGATAGTAGCTGTAGAACGAATCTACCTGGCACTCTTTCAACCGGCGCTGCAAGCGGTCTTGCAGAAAGGGGGTACGCCGATCGTCAAAATGCATGCCGCACTCCTGGTAGACCAGGTTCTGCAGCAGTTTCAGTTCTGCGTCGGTGAGTGCGGGTACCTCGCTCGCGTTCATGTAGGCTCGGTTCCTTCTGCTACTTTCCGGACGAGGCGCTTTTTGTTCCCGTCCCCGCCTTGGTCCCCGCTTTGCCGCTATCGCCGGCCGCCGGCTTTTCCACCGCCGGCTGGTTCCGAACCTCGGGCGTCGCCAGCACCTTGCTGACATCCAGCAGAATAATCAGCCGTCCCTTGTACTTGCCTAGTCCGGTCACACAGTCCAATCCGCCTTCCTGCATCATGGTGGGCGCGGCTTCGATGTCGCTTACGGGAATTTTCAAGACCTCCGACGCCGAGTCCACAATCATGCCCGCCAGCCGGCCCCGGTGTTCCACCACCAGAATGCGGCTGCGCCGGTCGAGTCCCGTGAACGGCTGCCCGAACCGCTTCCGCAGATCCACCACCGAAACGATCTTGCCGCGCAGGTTGATCACCCCTTCCAGATAATCGGGCGCGTCCGGCACCGCGGTGATCTCCGGCACGCGCACAATCTCACGCAGCGATGTGATGGGCACGCCGTAGGTCTCGCGGCCGACACGGAAGCCCACAATATGTGTTTCCCCGCTCATGAATGGAATTCCCTCAACGAGATCCCGCCACCGCAGTCCGGGCTGCGTTCCCGTACCCCGATGTGCTGTCATTCGACTTGTCGTTCGAACGCAGCGCAAAACGGTCCATCGAATCCAGCAGTCCCTGCGACATCTTTGACATCTGATCCGAGGAAGCGGCCAGTTCGGTGGAACTCGACGTGGACGACTGCACCAGTTCCCGCATGCGCTCCATGGCCTGCACCACCGCGCCGGCTCCGGATGCCTGTTCTTCCACCGCCGAGTTGATCTCGTGCGTGATTTCGTTCAACCGCGTGGTGGCGCGCGCAATTTGCGACGAGCCGTGCGACTGCTCGTTGGTGGCGGCCCCGATTTCCTGCGCGAACTTGTACACCTCGGTCACCACGTTCGAAATCTTTCGCAGCGCGGCATTCAGTTCCTGTCCGAGATTCAGTCCTTCGTTCACGATCGTGGTGCTCTTCTCCATGTTGTCGACCGCTTTGCGCGCTTCTTTCTGGATGCTCGCGATCAGCTCGGAAATCTCCTTAGTGGACTGCGCGGATTTCTCCGCCAGCTTCCGGACTTCGTCCGCCACCACCGCGAATCCAAGGCCGTGCTCGCCCGCCCGCGCCGCTTCGATGGCGGCATTCAAGGCCAGCAGGTTGGTCTGCTCCGCCAGATCGTCGATCACTTCGACGATCTTGCCGATGTCGTCCGCCCGCCCGCCGAGCGCGTCAATAATCTCGCCCGAAGAGCGGATCGTCGTGTTGATCCGGTTCAGGCCGTCGGTCGCCTTTTCCATGGTGCCGATGCCGCTGTGCACCTCTTCCCGCGAACGGTTCGAGATGTCGAGTAGGACCTTCGCCGTATCCGCCACCCGCTGGATCGAGGTCACCATCTGGTCGATCGATGCCGAGGTTTCGCTGACGCTCGAGGCCTGCGTCTGCGTGCTCTTCACCATATTCTGCACGTTCACGCTCATTTCGTGCATCGTGCTCGTCACTTCATCGATGGCCGAAGAAGTCTGCAGGCTGTTCCTGGCCGACTCCTCGGAAGCGCTGGCCACCTGGCTGGAAGCGCTGGCCACCTGGGTGGCGGAGTCGCGCACGTGGCGCACCATTCCGCGCAGGCCTTCCACCATACGCGTGAACGCGTTCGCCAGCGTGTCGTTGGCGGAGCGCGGACGGACTTCCACCGCCAGGTTGCCCCCGGCGATGGCTTCCGAAACCGCCGCCATTTCCTTCAGGTACTTCACCATGGAGTCGAACGTCCTGGCCAGTTGCCCGATCTCATCCTTACCGTGAATTTCAATAGTGTGATCCAGATCTCCGGACTGGCCGATCTGCTCCGCCACGTGAATCAACCGGTGCAGCGGTCCCGTGATTCCGGCGGCGGTCCGGTAGGCGATGATCACGCCCAGACCCAGAGCGAACAGGGAACTGATCACCGAAACCAGAATCGTAAAGGTCGCTGCCAGCTCATCGGAGTGGCGCCGCTCATCCAGCAGTTTCCGGTTCTCCCGGTCAACATCGCTCAAAACTTCGCTCGAACGCGACACCCAGGAGTTCGGATCTTTCTGCAGATAAAAAATCTGCAGTTCGGCCACTGTCGCATTGCCGCTGTCCACGGCTCGACGCTTTTCCACCAGCGGATTGGCAAAATCGGTGCCCCAAGCCTGCTCCAGCCCCTGCACTTTTTCCAGGCTGCTTCGCTGTTGCGCGGAATTCGCCAGTTCCTCCGCGTGATGAACGGCGTCACTCAACTGATGTCCGCCGTCATTCATTTTTTCCACGTCCCGCGAGTCTCCGCTGAGCAGGTAGTTCTGCAGGTGAAGCCGGTTCTGCATCATTTCGAAGCGGACCGACGAGGTCACCTCGGTCATGTCGATCGAACGCTGCGCCGCCGCCTTGGTATCATGCTCGCGTTGTACCGCGATCAGGTTGATCGCCAGCAGCACCAGAACCGTCGCCAGAATGATGCCGAAACTTAGATAAAGCTTTTTTCCGATATTCATACCCCAACCTTCCTCAGCCAGCGCTTCGGACCCTGCGATACCTTACTGGGCCGGATTAAAATGGAATTCCACAATCCCCGTTGTATCTTCCGAGCCCGCCTCGAAACGCCACTTCTTGATCGCATCCAGAACGGCGTTCGCCAACACCGGATGCCCGCCCACTAACTTTGCGTTCTTGATCGACCCGTTGGCAGCGACCGTGATCTGGACCTTCACCACGCCCGTGATGTTCATGCGCCTCGCCAGTTCCGGATACACTGGCGACACCTTGCTCTTTGGCTTTCGATTGATTTCTTCCTGTCCCCATGCCAGGGGAGCGCTGCTCGCAGCCCATCCGCCAAGCAACAGCAGACCCACTGCGAACCCACGATTCAGGGCTTGAATAGACACGGTTCCTCCGTATGTCGCTTTGCCTTTACGCTATATTCGTGTACGGACCACGCCAGCGGATACCAAAAGTTCTCCCCACGCATTACTTTCGTGATCTCCGCAAAGCCATGAAGCATCGATCCTTAGCTTCGCTCCATCTCATACTGCGGTTCCCAGACGTACCAAATATCGTGCGCTTCTCGACAAATTCAGAACCTCAGAGTGCAAAATGAGACGCTGATATCACTTTGGTACCGTTTCACAAGTCGGTACTGCCACCGTATATTCCCTTGACTCAATTTGAGAATCAAGCGTACGTTTTATATATAATTCAATTGTTTTCAACCGCTTAGCTAAGAGATTGGTGCGCACTGACAATTCACACCGGAAATCCGGGTCCTGGCCACGCGTCTCAATCTGACGAGGCTTTCCAGAAGCTTCTCGTGGAGCTTTCCCGCGCCGTTTTCCAGAGCAGCGATCCCAGCCAGCTTATCCTCTCTTTTTGCGCCCTTACTCGCGCCTTCTTCCACGCCAGCGGCGCCTACTTTTGGAGTCGTTCCCCAGACGGTGAACTCGTCGGAGCCGAAGCCGACGGCGACCACGCCGACTCCTTTCGGGGCATCCGCCTGTGCGCCGCCGATCCATCCATCGCCCCATCCATCGCCATCGAGGCGGTGCAGAAACGTCGCCCCTTCTTTCTCAACCACGTCGACGTTGCCCGTTACCCATGGCTGGCCGAATGCCACGCCCATGCCGCTATGGCCGCTCCGCTGCTGGTTTCAGGGCAAGTGGTCGGTGCCATCGCGTTTTTGCAGAGCGCCTCCGATGCCGGCTTTATCCATGCTTGCTTTGACGACGCCACCCTAGCCAAAGTCACCATCCTCGCGGCCCAGCTCGGTACCGCGCTCGAAGCCCTCCGCTTGAACCAGCTTTCCCGCGAAGAGCGCCGCCGCGCCAGCATTCTAGTTGAGGTCGCCACCGCACTCCATGGCTTGCCCGACACCGCCGCCGTCACGGAGAACATCGCCGACCGCCTGCGCGTGCTGCTGCATTCGCCCGCCGTTCTGGTTTTCGTCCAACAAGAGAAACTATTCCAGCTGCAGGCGGTGTCCACCGAGGCCCCCAGGCTCGCTCTCTCCATCCGCTCCCGTTTCCAGCAGAACGATCTCCGCTCTTCGCTTGAGATCGCCACCCGCGCCGTTGCCGCCGGCGAGCGCATTACGGTGAGCATCGACGGCGGCGCTCACTTCGGAGAAGATTCGCCGCCCGGAGTTCTCATCGCGGTTCCGTTTCGCACCTCGAGCTCCCACGGCGCCATTCTCGTCTACCCCCGTCCCGCTCAGCCCTTCACCCATGAAGATAAAACCCTGGTCTCGGCCCTGGCCGGCTTTGGCGCGGTGGCCATCGCCAACGCCGAGTTGTACGGTATGGCGCGCGCCCAAGCCCACGAACTGCACGAAATTCTCGAAATTTCCTTCGAACTCGGTTCCGCCGGAAAACTCGACGAGTTCATGCACACCTCGGTGATCCGTGCCGCCAGTTTCCTCGGTTTCCAGCGTTGTTTCATCGGGCTGCTCGAAGAGGCCACCTTCCACATTCGCTGGGGAGTGGAGAAGGGCGTGGCCCGCCCCGTCGATATCCCGCTCTACGATGGCGTCGCGACCAGCACGCTAAAGAATAAAAATGTTTTCTTCACCGAAGACGCCTCCAAAACTGTGGGCGCCAATTTGGATTTCGTCGCTGCTTTCCATATCCGCCAACTCCTCGCTGTCCCCCTGCTCGGTTCCAACGGCGATGTGCTTGGGATGTTCGGAGTGCTCGACCGCATCGAGCCGGGGCCGATCAACGACGAAGACGTTCGCCGCGCCCGCGCTCTGGCCGCGCAAGTTGCCATCGCTCTCGAGCTTACCCGTAACCTGCACCAATCCGAGGAGCACCGCCGCCGCGCCGAGGCTTTGGTTACCATCGCGCTCGAACTCAACACCGTCCTGCATCTGCCCGAGTTCATGCGCAACTTCGCGCTGCGCGCGGCCAGCCTGCTCGGGAGCCGCTCCGCTGCCCTCAGCCTTTTCCAGACCGCGGAACTCGATACCGTCCTCGTGTGCGGCGCCTCCGAAGCAGGTGTTGAGGTTAACGACAAGCAACTGCTCCGCCGCTTCAGTCAGGCGCTCAGCGCAGCCCTGCCGAAATACCCCGCCGATGTCGCCTTCGCCGCGGCCGGCGATGTCCTCGGACCCGCCCTCGCCTCCAGTCTGGGATGGGCCGATTGCACGCTGGTCCGGCTGGCTGGCTCATCGGGCGAACTTGTCGGCGTGCTTTGTCTCGCCGACCGCGGCGCCCCGCCCGCCATTGAAGATCACCAGTTGCTGCGCGCCATCGCCGGCCATGCCAGCATTGCTCTCGAGAACGCCTGCCTGTTTACCCGCATGCAGCAGGCCAACCGCCACTGGCTGGAAGTCTTCGATGCCATCAGCGACTTCATTGTCGTCCATGACCAGCAGCACAACATTCTCCGCGTCAATCGCTCCCTCGCCGATTTCGTCGGTATCGCCCCCGACCAGCTAATCGGCATCAACATGCGGGCGCTCGACGCCCTTACCACCGGCGCTTCGCCCCACTCCTGTCCCTTCTGCCGCTCCGGCGAGGGGCTCGACGAATACGTCCACCCCGTTCTCGAACGCACCTACCTGATTTCCACCTCAAGCATTCATGCCGCCAGCAGCGCCCAGTGGCAGACCGTCCACGTTCTCAAGGACATCACCGACCGGTGCGAAGCCGAGCGCCGCTATCGCGAACTCTTCGACAACATTCAGGAAGGAATTTACGTCTCAACCCCCCAAGGCCGCTTTGTCGAAGTCAACGACGCGCTGGTTCGCATCCTCGGCTATAGCAGCCGGGACGAAGTACTTCAGCTGGACATTCCCACCCAGGTCTACTTTTCTCCGCAGCGGCGGCAGGAACTCGCGGAAGTGCTCAAACGCGGGGGCGGAATGCGCAATCACGAAGAAATTTTGCGGCGCAAGGATGGATCGCCCGTCCACGTATTCATGAACTGTTTTGCGATGCGCGATCTGGCCGGCAATATCCTGCAGCACCGCGGCCTCATGCTCGATGTCACCGGCCTCCACCAATCGCAAACCGAGCTGCAGAAAGAGCGCGATTTCTCCAGCAAAATCCTCAGTCATACCCAGAGCCTGATTCTGGTCACCGACACCGAAGGCGTGATCAGTTATGCCAACCGGCGCTGGAGCGGCCTCGGCTTTCAGCAGAACCAGATCCTCGCCCATCCCTTGCCCGATCTGTGCGCCGCGCCGCGCCGCGCTGCGCTCCGCGAAGCGCTGGCCGCCGTGGCCCGCGGCCAACAGGTCGATAATTTCGATATGCCCCTGGTTCGCGGCGACGGCGTCAGCGCCCAGTTCTCCGTCAATCTCAGCCCCATCAGCGGCGAAGACGGCCGCGTCACCAGCATCGTAGTAGTCATGACCGACGTCACCGACTCCGCCATGCTGCGCTCCAAGCTCATGCACGCTGAAAAGATGGCCGCCGTCGGACAGTTGGTCTCCGGCGTTGCCCACGAAGTCAATAATCCCCTTACCGCCATCCTTGGATTTACCGACCTCCTCATGGAAAACCCCGAGCTCCCCGAAAGCGCTCGCCGCGATCTCCGGGTCATTCTGCAGGAAGCGCAGCGCACCAAGCAGATCGTGCAAAACCTGCTCAGCTTCGCCCGCCAGATGCCGCCCGAGCGACAATCCGTTCAGCTTAACTCCATCGTGCAACGCACCGTGCACTTGCGCTCCTACGACTTCATGAGCCACGGCATTCAGGTGGTCGAACACTTCGACGAATCGCTGCCCCAGGTCATCGGAGATTCCCACCAGTTGCAGCAGGTATTTCTCAACATCCTGAATAACGCTTACGACGCCGTCCGCGAAACCACCCGGCCCGCACGCATTGAGATCATGAGTAGCCGCGCGGGTTCTTTCGTCGAGATTTCTTTCCGCGATAACGGTCCCGGCATCCCCGATCCCACCATCATTTTTGATCCTTTCTTCACCACCAAAGAGGTTGGCAAGGGTACTGGTTTGGGCCTGAGCATTTGCTATGGCATTGTCCGCGAACATGGCGGAGAAATTGTTTGTGACAACAACCTGAACTCTGAAGGAGCGACTTTTACTGTCCGCCTCCCGGTGGCATCCGAGGCGGCATCCTTTGGAGCAGTTGCAGGAGTGCATCCCAAATGACGCAGACTGGAACTAAACCTGCTTGTGCGCCAGTGCTTCTGATTGAAGATGAACCCGCCGTCATGGCATTGGTACGCGCCGTTCTCGAGGGCCACGGGTATTCCGTCGTTTCCACCGAATCGGGCGCCGAAGCCCTGCGCCTGCTCGATACCGGCCATTTTCACGGCGTCGTCTCCGACATGCGCACCCCTGGAGGCGTCGATGGTGCGCAGGTCTATGCCTGGATCGCCACCCATCGCCCGGAACTCGCCTCCCGCCTCGTTTTCATTACCGGCGACATTGCCAACGAAGAAACCGCTGCCACCCTGCGCCGCACCGGCGCGCCGTGCGTGGAAAAACCGTTTCGCGTCCACGACTTCATTCGAGTGGTCGAGCAGACACTGGGTAAGGTTGTTTTATGACTCAAGACTTCCGCATCCGATTGTTGATTGTCGATGACGAGCAGACCATTCGCCGCCTCTGCATCACCATCGGCGAATCCCTCGGCTTCTCCTGCATCGAAGCCGAGAGCGGTGACGCTGCCCTCGCCCTGCTCCAGGAACAGCCCGTGCACATGGTCCTCACCGACATGGTCATGCCCCGCATGTCCGGAATCGAATTCCTGGAACAGGTCAAGCGCGCCCACCCCCGCATCGAAGTCGCCGTCATGACCGGCCACGGCTCCGTCGAAACCGCCGTCCAGGCCATGAAGCTCGGAGCCTACGATTACATTTCCAAGCCCTTCGCTCCACTCGATGAACTGCGCCTTTTCCTGCGCCGCATGGCCGACAAGGTCCGCCTCGTCGAAGAAAATCTCTACCTCCGCGAACGCTCGGAAACCGAGACCTCACTGCACGGCATCATCGGCAATTCCACCGGCATTCAGAACGTCCTGCGCCTCATCTCCCGCCTCAAAGACACGCGCACCCCGGTCCTGATTTCCGGCGAAAGCGGAACCGGCAAGGAACTTGTCGCCCGCGCCCTTCACTTTCGCGGAACCATGGCCAGCCGTCCCTTTGTCGCCGTCGATTGCGGATCGCTCGTCCCCACTCTCATCGAAAGCGAATTGTTCGGCTACGAAAAAGGCGCTTTCACCGGCGCTCTTCGTTCCAAGCAGGGCCTTCTCCAATCCGCCGACACCGGCACAATTTTTCTCGACGAGGTTGGCGAACTCCCCCTCGAGATGCAAGCCAAACTCTTGCGCTTTCTCCAGGAAAAAGAAGTTCGCCCCGTGGGCAGTAATCAAAAGGTCAAAGTGGACGTGCGCATCATGGCCGCCACCAACCGCGATCTCGACACCGAATACCAGAAAGGAACCTTCCGCAAGGATCTCTATTTCCGCCTCAACGTCGTCACCATTTCTCTGCCTCCCCTGCGCGAGCGCCGTTCCGACATTCCCATCCTGGCCGCGTTCTTCCTCGAACGCCTTGCTCCCGGACGCGGCGTCCAGGTCTCCGGCAACGCCATGAAAGCCATGCTGGCCTACGACTGGCCCGGCAATGTCCGCGAGCTCGAAAATTGCCTGGAGCGCGCCGTAGCTCTCGGCGATCAGCGCATCATCGAAGTCAACGATCTGCCGCCCTCAATCGCGCGCGCGGAAGTCCATACCCAACCGCTCGATGCACCCGAATTCTCCCGCACCGACCTCGAAGATATCGAGCGCGCCACCATCGAGCGCGTCTTCTCCCAGGTCAAGGGGGACAAAGCTTTAGCCGGCAAGATGCTCGGCATTAGCCGCGCAACCCTCTATCGCAAACTGAAGCGCTACAGCATCGGCGGACGCGAAGACCCCACTCAATCCACCACCCTGCAATAAATTGTGCGTGGAGCGACGAGCGTCCTCGCCCGTCCAAGCCGAGCGCATCTCGGCCTTCACCTCGAACTCCTCCGGTTTTTCGCAACCCGCGAACTGAGACAAACGTGTCACTATGAGACGCACTTTCCCCGAGTCCCGAAGAATTACCCCGCTCCGCTCCCACTCGTCCGCGCTAACTGCTTGTCCTTCTTTTACTTGCTCTTAGGTGCATGACCTTCAAGTTTTTGGTGGCACCCGTGCACAAGAGAATGCTGATAAAGCAGAGCGAGTCTCCCTTCTTTCAAACCAGGAAAAGTGGAGGCTCGGCTGTTCCAGCTCCCGGTCGAGGTCTACTAGTGCCCAACCATGCAACTGCTCGTGCTCTCGAATCAGACATCGTAAGCCGTCTGGCCCGTTTCTTTCCCGAGGCTACTCGGGTGCGGATTCCCATCAAGCTCAGCTGCTCCCATGGCAACGGAAACGGCAACGCCGGCTCCTCCGAAAACGAGGCCGTTTTTTTTCAGAACACCGTCATCGAGTTCGGCACGCCGCATGAAGTCCTATTTGTGGCCGACATTCCTCTGGAATTTTCCGATCGCGTCCTCGTTGAAAGCAACGACGGCTCGCTGCATGCCGAAGCCTCCGTAGTCGCGGTTCAATATCATCATCAGCCCGAACGGACAGTGGTTGCCGTCCGCTTCCTGAAACCTGTTCCTAATTGGATTGTGAAATCATGACTGCATCCTCCCAACCTTCGTACCAGCCTTCCTTCGAAGAGCAGGCGTCCACCCTCTCCGCCCTCCAGCCGATTTACTCTGCCCTGGTGCGCGAGTTTGTAATTGAGGCGTCCGCCTGCCCCATCGCTGAGGAATTTTCGCCTTCGCCCGAGTCGGTCGAGCACGCCAATGCCTGGTTCCAGCAGGTCGACGCCCAGATCCAGGTGCACCAGTTGCGCCAGTTTCTACAGACCACGTCGCTTGCCAACGAAGCCGGGTTGCGCCATCTGCTCGCGCATCACTTGCAGAAGACCGAGAAGGCCGCGAGTGACCGCGACAAAACCGATTTCCTGCTCGTCCAGTATTTTTCGCTGTGCGCCCCCTCCGGCATGGAAGACGCCGACGTGGACCTCGATTACGTTGCCCAGGTGCTCGAGCCCGTGCTCGGGCCGCAACAGCCGGAAATCCCGGCATGGTTGAGTTCGCTGGAGTCCATCCTGCAGTCGGTAACGCGTTGCCGCCGTCTCAGCGAACTGCTCCACAGCGGTGCGCTCGAGCAGGGGCGCAAGCTCAAGTCGCAGAACGCGGTCCGTTACTTCCAGCCCTCGGCCATGGTGGCCTTTGCGCGGTTTAGCTTCATGGTCCGGCGCATATTTTTCCGTCTCATGCACGACGATCTCAACGCCATCCAGGACGGTTTGCGCGAACTCGAGCGCCGCGGCGTCTCCACCATCGATTGCCGCCGCGCCCAATTCTCCGCCGACGAACCCACCGGGCGTCTGCGTATGATCTGCCAATCCTGGAAAGTAATGTTCCACGCCGAATATTCCTCTGGACAGCCGCTGCGCATGCTGGTCGATCTCCGAGCCGCAGTCGACGACGCACTCCAGACCGGGGCGCGCAAAAATCCGCTGGCCAAGGGCGCCGCCGCTGCTTCTGGAAAACCTATTGGGGAAATCACTAAATAGTTTCGCCGGCTCTTGGGCAAGCAGCTAAAAAACTTTAATGCAAGCAACGTGAGGGGAAAGGGCACCGCTTCACAGCTTGCGAAACAATCAGTTGTTGATTTTGTTTTGAAAGGGCGCGGCCTCAGCCGCGTCGCAAACGCAATGGTGGTTTTAGCCGCTGAGGCGCCACCGAGTTTGACGGCAATTCACAGAGCCAGAAAGCGACGATGAGCAGCAATCGCCCGACCGTCCTGATCCTTGCCAGCGACCCCGCCTTCTCGCGCGAGATCATCGCCAATTGGCCCCAGGACCACGCTCCGAATTCCGATGTCCATTCCGATACTCCGGAATTCATCGTCCTCCACCAAGCCTTCTCGCGCGACCTCAAGGGCAGTAACTATGACCTGGCGATCGCCGACGCCTCTTCCTATGAAAAGCGAACGCACAAAGGCGACAACCACGAGAGCAAAGACAGGAAAGACCAGAGTAGTAATAAAGACCAGAGTACTAAGGCGAACCAGAGTATTAAGAAAGACGAGAACAACGCACTTAAGGAACGTCTGAACAAGTTCTGATTGCAACCGCTCGGCGCCGGAAGTAAAGGCGTCCAGCGGTTTTATACAGCTCAGAAAGATACAACGACCCGCCGCATCTGCTCCGTGGGAGCGATGCGGCGGTTTCGGGACACACTAC
>JANXZM010000090.1 GCA_025355505.1 Acidobacteriaceae bacterium
GACGGCGGTGAAGCTGCCTTGGAAAACGCTGAGGAACGCGTTTCCCACATTCCCCCAGCTCCGGCTACGGAGATTATTTTAGAAGCAAAACAAGAGCGAGTCGTCGTATGATCCAGTGTGCGGAATTTGGGGGCACGTCACATTCGCACTTGTTCCAGGGAAGGCGTGGTGATGCCAATTACTTTGTGCAAATAGCTGAGCATGTTACCGCCGAGTTGCGGCGGTATAGCTCGAATCACTATGCCCAGAGCGAGAAGCAACATCAGGACGTGAAATACAACGATGACGACCATTTCCTCTCACCCGCCGCGGACCGTGCCGAGCATGGCATTCGTATAGCGAATCCAGAATCCCTTAAACCCCAGACCGCCGCCAAGTTGCGCTCGGCTTGGAGAGCCGTGGGCGGCTATCCCTACGCGAACCTTGGAAGCGCGAGGACGTCCGTCTCGCCACCAGCATCGTGTACCCATCACTGGCAGGCGGGCCAGTCGTTGCCGGTGGGGTCGACGGCGTGGCGATACTGGTCTTCGGTGCCGACGAAGAAGCGGGTAAACGGTGTCGAATTGCGGTCGTCAACCATGGTCTCAACTTGCCAGACCATGCCACCTTTGCAAATGCCTGCATTCGAGAGCGGAGTACGACGGTCGCCTGCGTAATAGAAAAAGTCGTCTTTGCCATGGCCAGGCTGGGGATCGGAAGAAGTTTGCAGGGCGGCATGCACATCCAGTTTGAGCAGACGGCGGCCGGCTTCCATCGGCAAAGGCTGTGCGTCTTTCTGGCGAAAATCAACTCGCACCCAGCCGCTGTATCCGGCGGGAATCAGGAAGCGCTCCGGCGGCCGACGATGGAAAACGAGGTCAAAGGCGGCCGGGCCGAAGACGGCGGCAGCGATAAAGATGGGAAGACCGAGAACCGCCACGAGGACAAAATGGGATTTGCTCATGCAAGGTTACTTCGCAGCGACTCTCTCCGCGTGCAGCGCCTGCAAAGCCTGCACACGTATTTCTCCCCGCTGCAGGGCGGCGATACCTTCCGCGGCGGCTCGAGCAGCGGAGAGCGTAGTAATGGTGGTGATGCGGCCGGTCACTGCGGCGCGGCGGATCGCTTTCTCGTCGAAATAGGGGTCGGGACCTTGCGGCGTGTTGACGATCAACTGGATCCGATCGGCCTTGATCAGGTCCACGGCGTTGGGGCGGCCCTCTTTTACTTTGTACACCCGGTCAACCGCCAAGCCAGCTTCTTCGAGAATGTCGGCGGTGCCGTGGGTGGCCACTAGTTTGAATCCCATATCGACAAAACGATGAGCGACCTCGACCATCTGCGGCTTGTCATGATCGGTGACGCTGATGAAAACCGTGCCCTTCGTCGGCAGTTGCTGGCCGGCCGCAATCTGGGCTTTGGCGAAGGCCTCGCCAAAATTGTCAGCGATGCCCATGACCTCTCCGGTGGAGCGCATCTCGGGGCCAAGAACGGTGTCGACGCCGGGAAATTTTGACCAGGGAAAGACCGGCGATTTCACGTAGAAGCAGCGGCCTGTGTCCAGATCTGTGCCGCGCTCTATATTTTCTGGAAGGAACTCGCGCAGCTTGCGGCCGGTCATGAGTCGCGCAGCAATCTTGGCCATGGGTACGCCGGTAGCTTTTGAAACAAAGGGCACGGTGCGCGAGGCGCGCGGGTTCACTTCGAGCACGTAGACTTTCGCCTCCGGATGGCCGTTGGCTTTCGCGCCGTTACCGCGAGGAATCGCAAACTGGACGTTCATCAGGCCGATCACTTTGAGAGCGCGGGCGAGATTGAAAGTGTATTCGCGCATCCGCCTGAGCAGCGCTTCGGGGATATCGACCGTGGGCAGCACGCAGGAAGAGTCGCCCGAGTGAATGCCGGCTTCCTCGATGTGCTGCATGATGCCGCCGATCACGACGTCCTCGCCGTCGGAGAGCGCGTCCACGTCAACTTCAATCGCGTCTTCCAGGAATTTATCAATGAGAATGGGGCGGTCTTGCGAATATTCGACTGCCTGCTTCATATATTGCGCGATGGTGTCTTCGTCATAGGCGATGACCATGGCTCGCCCTCCGAGAACATAAGAAGGACGAACCAGCACGGGGAATCCAATCTTCTTCGCGGCTTCGACCGCCTCCTCGACGGAGACGACCATGGCGCCTGGAGCTTGCGGTATGTCGAGTTCCTCGAGTAATTTCCCAAAGCGCTTGCGGTCTTCGGCCAGATCGATGGATTCGGGCGTGGTGCCAATGATGTTGGCGCCTGCAGCCTTGAGCGGCAACGCGAGATTGAGCGGGGTCTGCCCGCCGAACTGCACTATCACACCGACCGGGGCGCCGCCGGAGGCTTCGTGTTCGCAGATGGCGAACACATCTTCGAGCGTGAGCGGCTCGAAGTAGAGGCGGTCACTGGTGTCGTAGTCGGTGGAGACCGTCTCCGGATTGCAGTTGATCATGATGGTTTCGTAACCGTCTTCGCGCAGCGCGTAGCTGGCGTGGCAGCAGCAGTAATCAAATTCAATCCCCTGCCCGATGCGGTTGGGGCCGGAACCGAGAATGACGACCTTCTTCTTGGCGGTGGGCGCAGCCTCGTCTTCTTCTTCGTAGGTGGAGTAGAGATAAGGCGTGTAGCTCTCGAACTCGGCGGCGCAGGTATCCACTCGCTTGTAGACCGGCTTCAGGCCGTGCTTCTTGCGGAAGTGGCGGACTTGTTCCTGGCCGCCTTTTCCGTCCAGACGCCAGATGCCGGCGAGACGCCCGTCGGAGAAGCCCATGCGCTTGGCTTGGCGCAGCACCTCGGTCGGGATCGATTCCATGGGGTGCTTTTCCAGTTCGAGTTGCATGTCGTTAATTTCCTTGAGCTGGTAGAGAAACCACGGATCGATCGACGTCATCTTCGCGATCTGCTTGATCGTGTGTCCCTGGCGAATGGCGTAGCGCACGTAGGAGAGCCGCTCGGGATGTGGCGTTACCAGGCGCTGGGTAAGAATTTTGGGTTCAATTTTTTCCGAGCCCACGCGCTTGCCGGTATCGAGCGAGCGAATTCCCTTCTGCAAAGCTTCCTTGAAGGTGCGGCCAATGGCCATCACTTCGCCAACGCTCTTCATCTGCGTGGTGAGATGCGGGTCGGCTTCCTTGAATTTTTCGAAGGCGAAGCGCGGAATTTTGGTGACGACGTAATCAATTGTCGGCTCGAATGACGCGGGTGTTGCGCCGCCGGTAATGTCGTTCTTCAACTCGTCCAGCGTGTAGCCAACCGCCAGTTTGGCCGCGACTTTGGCAATCGGGAAGCCGGTCGCCTT
>JANXZM010000014.1 GCA_025355505.1 Acidobacteriaceae bacterium
TTCGTGATACGGGTGCGTCCGGGAAGCGATGCGGAAAGCAAAATACATCCGGGCGATGAAATTTTAAAATTCAGCCGGTTTTCGGTTGACCGGGACGATATGTGGAAACTGGAATACGCAGCGAATGAATTATCGCCGCTAACCAATTTGCCGCTCACGGTTCGCGCGCCAGACGGAAGGGACAGAGAAGTGGTGATTGCGGCCAAGATCATTCCGGAGAAGCGGGTCACGGATTTAACCAATGCGAGCGAACGTTTTTGGTTCTTTCGCAAAGAGGAGCGTGAGGAAGGCACGGTGCAGCAACTGGTGGAGAAGGATGATGTACTCTTCTGGAAGCTGCGGGCATTTTTCCTTTCGGAAGGAGAAATCGGCGATGTCTGGGGCAAAGCGCGAAAGCATCGCGCAGTAGTGCTGGATCTTCGCGATGACGGCGGCGGTTCGACAGAAGTGCTGAAGCAGATGGTCGGAAATTTATTCGACCACGACGTGAAGATTGCGGATCGCAAGACGCGCAAGGACAGCAAGGAAATGAAGGCTGCCGGGCGGGGTGGTAAGGCGTATCAAGGCAAGTTGATTGTGCTGGTGAACAGCCGGTCTGCGTCCGCGGCGGAGATGTTCGCGCGGGTAGCGCAACTGGAAAAACGCGGAGTGGTCGTTGGGGATCGCAGCGAGGGCGCGGTGATGGAGGCGGTGCATTACCCAATGTCGCAGGGAATGGATACCAAGATTTTTTACGGATTTTCGGTGACCGAGGCGGATTTGATTATGACGGATGGCAAGAGTTTGGAGAATGCGGGAGTCACGCCAGACGAAGTGGTGCTGCCGACCGCCGAGGACATCGCGAGCGGGAAGGATCCGGCTTTGGTGAGGGCGGCGGAACCGGCGGGAGTAAAATTGGATCCGGTGGAAGCGGGGAAGATGTTCAAGTTTGAGTGGAAGGTAATGGATTGAGTTGATAGCGGAGGGAAGGCGGACAAGAAATTTTGGGGAATAAAAAAAGGGCGCCCGACTGGTCGGGCGCCCTTTTCCTCTATTACGCAGAAGCGGTTTAGAGGGCCTGAACGTTGGCAGCCTGAAGGCCCTTGGGCCCACGGACTACCTCGAACTCAACGGCCTGTCCCTCGTTGAGGGACCGGTATCCATCGGACATGATCGCGGAGAAATGTACGAATACATCTTCCCCGGTCTGGCGTTGGATGAACCCAAAGCCTTTGCTGGCGTTAAACCACTTCACTGTTCCTTGTTCTGCCATTGATGTTCCTTTTTCTTGGTTCTTGAAATGTGCTGAGAAGATTCGCTGCCGTAGAGGGGGGTGACGCTGGTTGGCGGTACCGGCCTGCAACTAACTGTGAGTCAAACTTAGCAAGGTCAGTGTAGCACAATGAACCGGGAAACGCCCGGAATTTTTCCAGGAGGCGCTGGCTGGCAGGTCATCTCCCGATAACTATTTGCGGGTCAATTACTTAGGATCGACTTGCCAAGCTGCCTTTATTCGATAATTGCCAGCCGCGCTCGCTCGGGAATGTGAAGGATGCCATGGAACTGAAGTTGGGCGGCTGTTGCTGCGTGGGACTTGCTGCTCGGACACGACCGTTTTGGGTTACCGTATAGATTGGCGCATGATCGCTTTTCTCACCCTCGAGCTCCGCATCGAAGGCGCGCACTCGCTCAAGGACAAGCGCCAGGTCACGCGCAGCCTGAAAGACCGTATTCGATCTTCCTTCAACGTGGCCGTCGCTGAACTCGATCCCAGCCTGCTGTGGAATCAGGCGACCATCGGAGTGGTCAGCGTCTCGCACTCCCGCGATTACCTCGACGGGCTGATGAAGCACGTCGAACGCGCCGCCACTCGCATTGCTAACAACGCAGGGGCTGAGGTTACCGACTCGTTTGTGGAGTTTCTGTGATGAAAAAAAGCTGCGAGCTTCGATCAGGTTCCGCCGCAGCTTGTGGCTCGCAGCTTATCGGAATGGAATAAGCTCACCCGGCGGCAAGCTTCACGCCCGGCGCCTTGCTTTCTGATATCCTTACAGGTTTTCCTCCATTGGAGGTGTGCTTTGGAACATCGTGGCCAGAAATATCATCGCGGACGGCTGAGCGAGGCCATCCGCGAAGAGATCGAAACCATCCTCGAAGGCGAACTTGGCGATCCTCGCATCGGCCTGGCCAGCGTCAGCGCGGTGCTCATGGCTCAGGACGCGCGTTCCGCTCGCATCATGGTCAGCGTTGCCGGCGATGAGGCCGAGGCCGAGCGTACGCTCGAAGGCCTCACCGCCGCCAAGAATTACGTTCGGCACGAACTCGCAGAACGGTTGCATCTGCGGAAGCCTCCGGAACTTTATTTTCAGATCGATCGTGCGGATGAATTAGAGAGTCGAGTTGACGAGCTTCTCAACCGCGTCAAGAAACGCAGCCGGAAGGAGCCGGAGAAGAAGGAGACTTAGAAGGCTGCGGGAAGGTTGATTGTAGATTCCCAGTCCCCTTGCAGAATGGGCGCAGGGGGCTGGGCCGTCCCTCCGGGACTGGAACTCTCTTTCGCAGTTTTCCCAGCGCTGAAGTGCTGGGCTAAGCTGGGTCGCCGCTCCGGGGCTGGACTCCGGATTCGGCAGCCGGTTGGAAGTCAAAAGCTAGGCGCCAAGAGTTAAGAGCACCTCATGCTAGACCGGGTTCTACAAGAAATTCGGACGCGTCGCCGTTTCGTCGTGACCTCGCACGCCCGGCCCGATGGAGACGGCATCGGCTCTGCCCTTGCGTGTGGCCAGATCCTGCGCGTCATGGGAAAGGACGCCGAAGTTGTCATGCATGATGGCGTCCCGCGTATTTACCAGAACCTTCCCTTCGCCGACCGCGTTATTCAGGCCGATGCCGTTCCCTTGAACGATGCCGTCATCCTGCTTGAATGCGACAGCATCCGGCGCACGCTGCTCGATGGTCTTGAAGACTGTTTTCTCATCAACATTGACCATCACGCAAGCGGGCGCAATTTCGCCCACATCAATTGGATTGATTCCACGGTGATGGCCACCGCCGAGCTGGTTTTCCGTCTTGCCCGCCTCGCCTGTGTTCCGGTCGATCGGGACATTGCGACCTGCCTTTACACCGCACTCATGACCGACACGGGTTCGTTCATGTTCGAAGGCACCAACGAACACACTTTCACGGTTGCGCGCGAACTGGTGCTTGCGGGCGCCGACCCCGCGCATTGCGCGCGGCACATCTATTTTGGACATTCCACGGCCAAGCTTCGCCTGCTTGGAGCGGCGCTCTCGAACCTGCATCGCGAAGGTGCGCTGGCCTGGATCTGGGTGACGCAGGAACAGATGCAGCGCTTCGGCGCCCGCGAAGAAGATTGCGAGGGTCTGGTCAACTACGCGCTCTCCATCGCCGAGGTGCAGGTCGCCATTTTTTTTCGCGAACTCCCCGATCGCCGGTTTCGCATCAGCCTCCGCAGCAAGGGAGAAGTAAACGTCTCCAACGTGGCTGAGTATTTTGGCGGAGGCGGCCACAAATGCGCCAGCGGCTGTTCGATCGAAGGACCGCTGGCGGCCGCCGTGTCGAAAATTGTCGATCGCCTGCACGCAGAACCTGTAGTCTAGAACGCGAACTCATCAACCGGCTAAACAACGAGCTAACCAACGCGGAACGAACGCCAACGAAGCAGTCGAGATCACTCAACTGGAGCCAACTATGGACCTGACTCGCCAACTTATTTCTTTCGTCGGAGCGCTTCTCATCCTGATCGCCTACGCCGGTCACCAGATGGGATGGATGAACGCCCGCCGCCCCGCCTATAACCTTGTCAACGCCGCCGGATCGCTGATCCTGTTTTGGATCGCGCTGCATCCCTTTCAGGTCGGCTTCATTGTGCTCGAAGGCGTCTGGACGATCATCAGCCTGTGGGCACTAGCCAGGCCGCGCCCCGCCTGACGTGCGCTCTCTGACATGCAATGAATAAGCCCGGAATGAATTCGCCAGGAATGAATTCGCGAAGCCGCGCCGACTTGCTGCTGCTTGCAGCGTTCTGCGGATTCCTTTTCTTCTATGGCCTCGGGGCCTTTGGCCTTCTCGGCGCGGACGAACCCCGCTATGCGCAAGTCGCACGCGAAATGCTCGATCGCTCCGATTGGGTCACGCCGACGCTGCAAGGCAAAGCGTGGCTGGAAAAGCCGGTGCTGTATTACTGGCAGGCGATGCTGGCGTTCCGTAGCGGAGGCGTTACCGACCAGGCTGCTCGTCTGCCCGCCGCCTTTGACGCCGCCCTGCTCATCGCAGCGATCTACTGGTTCCTCCGGCGCTTCCGCCCCGGCAGTGAACTGGACGGCACCCTCATCACCGCCAGTTGCGCCGGCGTCGTTGGATTTGCCCACGCCGCTGCGACCGACATGCCGTTGGCGGCCTGCTTTGCGATCGCGTTGCTCGGCTGGTATGCGTGGCACGAAAGCGGACGGCACATTTATCTCGCGGCTTTTTACATTGCTCTGGCGCTTGGAACTTTAGCCAAAGGCCCGGTCGCGCCCGCCCTGTCCGCGGTCATCATCTTTTTGTTCGTCGGCGTAAAGCGTGACTGGCGGGCCATCCCGCGCACTCTCTGGGTCCCCGGCATTGCCCTCTACCTCGCGGTTATGTTGCCCTGGTACGTCGCCGTTCAGTTGCGCAATCCGGAATTCTTCCGTGTCTTTATCCTCGAACACAATCTTGCGCGCTTCTCCCAAAACGTCTATCACCACCGCCAGCCCTTCTGGTTTTACCTGCCCGTATTTTTGCTGGCCATGATGCCCTGGACGTTCGTGCTCATCGTCGGCGTCGCCGAACGCGCTCGCATAATCTGGTCCGAAGGCAAGGGTAAAGAGGCCTTCTCCAAGCCGGAAGCGTCCTGGCCACTATTTCTTCTCATCTGGATGTTTGTGCCCATCCTGTTTTTCAGCGCATCGCAATCGAAACTGCCCGGCTACATTCTGCCCGCGGTCCCCGCGGCGGCGCTCCTGGTCGCCGAATATCTGGCCGCGCGCCGCAGGGAAGGAAAAAAGTTTTCGCCCCTGTTCGCCGCTGTGCACGGAATCCTTTGCGGACTGCTGATCTTCGCCGCTCTCTCCGCCGCTTTATCAGCGGCCTCGATTGCGATCAGTCATCACCTGCAGTGGGCAACCGGAACCTACGTCGCCGCTGCGATTGCCGCCGTCTTTGCAATGGGCATCGCTGCGGCGCTTCTCACCCGTGCCGGACTCCGCCTGTTGCGCCCGGTAACCATGTTGGCCGTCGTCGTCAGCGTAGGCGCCATCATTCGTTTCGCCGCGCCCGTCATCGACGCCACCCAATCCGCGCGTCCCATTGCCGAAAGCATTCAGGCCTTTTCGCGCGAGCCGGTCCCCATCGCCCTCTATCACCTCAATCGCATGCAGGAATACGGCCTGGAGTTTTATCTCAATCGTGCGACGGAAAAATACGAGGACGGAAATGTCCCGGCCGCACCTCATGTCCTGGTTGCCGCACAAAATACGCAATCGCAAGTCGCTCAGCTTGTTCCGGGACGACGAGTATCATATTTAACCAGCATCCCCGCACAGAAGTTGGATTTGTACTGGGTAAAATGAAGAAGGTTTCAAGGTGGAAAAGCTCCGGGGTCAATCTGAGCCGTTGCAATCGCGGACGCTTTACGCTGAAACCTTGAAACTTTGCAAGCTTGAAACCAGGCTTCCATATGGAAATTCTCGATCTCCGACATTTTTCTTCCGCCGACCTTCGTCCGCTGCTGGAAGAGGAGATTGCCGTGTGGGGGCGGCTGCTCTCCTGGGACTACGCCACCTCCGCCGAGATGATTCTGCGTTACATGGATGCCAAGATTCTGCCCGGTTACGCCGCCATCGAGCGCGGCAGCATCTTCGGCTACTCCTTCTTTGTCTACGAGCAGAATAAGGGCGTCATCGGCGACCTCTTTGTTCGCGACGGAGGCCGCGGCCCCGAGCGTCACGAGGTCGAAGAACGCCTGCTGAGCCACGTCATCGAAACCCTGCAGCAGTCGCCCGGCATCCATCGCGTGGAAGCGCAGTTGCTGGCGCACAACACCGGAGAAGTCTCGCGGCCGTTCCTGCAACAGGGCTTCAGCCGCCATCCCCGGGTCTTCATGAATTTTGAAATCGGCAAGCACCCGCAGGCTTCGCAGCCGGCGCTTCCGCCCGAGTTTGAAATTCGTCCGTGGTCCGAGCAGGAATACCAATCCGCCGCCGCGCTGATCACCGCCGCCTACCGCGGGCACGTCGATTCGGAGATCAACGATCAGTACCGCAGCCTCGGCGGCTCGCTACGTTTTTTGAACAACATCGTGCGCTTCCCGGGGTGCGGCGCGTTCGATCCCCGCGCATCGTTCGTCGTCTTCCAGCAGCGGACTCGCACGCTGGCCGGACTTATCCTGTGCTCGCAGGTGCGCCCCGATGTCGGCCACATTACACAGGTGTGCGTGCTCCCCGAATACCGCTCCGCCGGCCTCGGTGAAACCATGCTGGCCGCGTCAACGAAGAATCTGAGCGAGCGAGGATTCCGTTTCATCTCGCTAACTGTAACCGAAGCCAACGACCGCGCCATTGCGCTCTACAAACGCATCGGATTCAAATCAACGAGGGTGTTCGACGCGTTTGTGTGGGAAGGATAAGAGGCGTGTAATCCGCTTTGCAAAACGTCGGAGTGTTTTATGTGAAAAACTTCCGACATATTAAGTCGGCGATTCCAGGATGGTTAGATTTTCTGCTTCGGGGCGGAACGGGGCTTTCCGGTATCTATCTAATGATAGAGTCCAGTGGCTATTTGTTATGCCAACTATTCTCTGGATAATCATGGTAGCTATGGGCGGAGGCGGGTGACGCAGACTCTTGAACGGGCAGTAAGATTATGGTTATCGACGAACACTCCCGCCCAAGCAGAGCTTGGACGGGGCACCCTAAAGAGTGACGTGAACTGACTAAGCTTTGCCACCCGCCCGCAGGTTTTACCGTCGCAGAAGGTTCTTGGCGATGAAGAGGACGTTGGCTGGCCTCTCGGCCAGCCGCCGCATAAAGTAGGGATACCACTCGGTGCCGAAGGGGATGTAAACTCGCACGCCCCAGCCATCTTTCACCAGATACTGCTGCAGATCGCGCCGGATACCGTGCAACATTTGGAATTCAAAAGCGTTGCGCGGAATATTCTCGCGCGTGGCAAAGGCCTTGGCCTCCTTAATAATGGCCTCGTCGTGGGTTGCCAGGCCATGAAAGACGCCGCTTTTCATCAGGATCTTCATCAGTTTCACGTAGCTTGCGTCAACCTCGGACTTTTTCTGGAAGGCGATGTCGGCGGGCTCTTTGTAAGCGCCTTTGCAGAGGCGGATGCGGATGCGCTCGGAAAGCAACTTGTCGATGTCGGTCTCGGCGCGGCGCATGTACGACTGGATCACGGCGCCCACGCAACCCGTGTTCCCCGGTACCCGATGGAGCTCGTGAACGAAGTCGAGCGTACGCTGCGTGTAGGGTGAACCTTCCATGTCGACGCGAACAAAATTCCTGGGCGACATACGGGCCGCCTTAGCGACCAGCTCGCGGACGATTTCGCAGGCCATGTTCTGGTCGACGTCCAGGCCCATGTGGGTGAGCTTGAGGCTGACATTTGCGTTCAGCTTGTGGGCGGCGATTTCGTCGAGCAGGTTGTGATAAAGCTGGGCGCTGGCGCGGGCTTCGTCAGCATTGGTGACGTTCTCGCCCAGATTGTCGATGGAGACACCGGCGCCAAATTGATTGACGGCGGCGGCGGCGCGAACCGCGTCGGCAACCTCTTTGCCGGCAACGAAGCGGGCGGAAGTGCGCTGGCCGAAGCGGGAACGTTCGGCGATTCCGCGCAGCGCCCGGCTCTCCGAGAGTGCAATGAAGACTGCCCTCAGCACGGTGCACCTGATTTTCGCGGGTTAAGACTGACAGAGGCGTGCATTGGTATTACGGGGCATTACACTATTTTTTACCACAAAGTGAGGAGGAGCAGTTGTCCCTTTCCGCCGTAACGATGGGCGAACTGGAAGCTGGAATTGAGCGGACAAGGCATCAATATCCAGCAAGAGCGAACGAGATGGAGCGTTGGGTGGACCAGCTAGCCGCCTCTTGCCAGGTCCTTCCAGTGGGAATGAAAGTGGCGATCGTTGGGTGCACCAAGCAACAAGACCCCATCGAAATTTAGACTTTTGCGCTCCTCTTGTCCGCGGCCTTTGACTTTAATTCTGTGCGTCGAGAATGCTGCTGTTCAAGTCTGACTGGCGCCGACCCAACCCCTCGCGCTATCCTTCTCACGCAACCGGAGAACAAAATGAAGAAGACTGTCTTGATTCCAGCCTTGTTGTTACTAGCCGCGTCGGCCGCCGCCGCACAAACCAAGAACCCAGTCAGCAGCGCGCTCCGAGACATCCTGCCCGGCCGCCAGAAAAACACCATGGCAGCCATCGAAGCGATGCCCGCGGACAAATTCAACTACAAGCCCACTCCCGACCAGATGACATTCGGCCACCTTGTCGCGCACATGATCGAATCGAATAACCTGCTGTGCAGCAAGGCCGCCGCCGTCCCCGCTCCCAAAGTTGAAGAAGCAAAAGAATCGGACGCCAAAAGTAAGCTCGTGTCCGCGCTCAAGACCTCGTTCGATTACTGCTCCGACACGCTGGCGAAAATGGACGACACAAAACTGGGGGAGACCACGGAAGGCTTCGGCGGAAAACAAGTTACACGCGCCTGGGCCAGCATGGTCCTCGCCAGCAGTTGGGCCGACCACTACGCGGAAGCCGCAATGTATCTGCGTTTGAATGGAGTGCTGCCGCCGACCGCGAAGAAGTAGTTAGGCCGAATGCACATGGCAAAGTTCGAAATCAATTGGCTGGAAGATAAATCGGACGAAGCAGTGCTGGCGGAAATTCGGCGCGTTGCCGCATTGGTGCCGGACCGCCGCTTGACAGTAGACAAGTTTGATTCCCTTTCCAGAATTAAGAGCACAGCAGTACGGGAACGATTCGGATCGTGGAGCGAGGCCACCAGAAGAGCCGGCTTGGCCCACGCTTTGCCAGATTACTCTGACGCCGCGATTATCGAGGACCTGAGACGGGTATCCGAGTCGTTTCCGAATGAACCGTTCACAAGCGCGTTCTATTCGACGCAGGGGCGGTACTCGCCCACTTGCGTCAAGCGGCGGTTTGGTGGTTGGCGAGAAACGCTCGACGTAGCGGAAATCGGCAGCCGATTTGTAGGCCCGCTTACCACCGAACGAATGAAAGCGCAGCCGGGCCGCGCCCTGAGTAATGCGGAGATCCTCGCCCAGATACGCGCCATCTCCGCGCGGCTGGGCAAGGCTGCCCTCGCCGGTGCGGATATCGTGGCGAACTCTGAGATCACTCAGGCCCAGTTGTGGCGCAGATTTGGCAGCGTCTCAGCAGCACTCAAACAGGCGGGCGTCGAACAGGTCGGTCATGGACGAAGACATACTGAAGACGAGGTCTTCGAGAACCTCCTCAAAGTTTGGACGCACTACGGTCGAACGCCGACCGTATCCGAGATGGACCGGTCACCATCGACTGTTGGCAAGAACACCTACATTAAACGCTATGGTGGATGGAGAAAAGCGCTGAAGGCCTTCGTGGAGCGCGCCAACTCAGAAGCCGATGGCGATCCGGCGCTCGAACCTGAACAAGACCCTGCTAGGACGCCCGATCGCGCCGATCCAACGGAAAGTCCCACGACCGGCGCTGACGATACAAGCAGACTACGACCTGCAGGTCAAATCAGCACGCGTCCTCGCGCCACGAGGCGCGTGCAGGCGAACGTCAAACCCGAGGATAGGCGCGATATCAGCATCGGCCTTCGGTTCAAGGTTTTTCAGCGTGACCAGTTTCGTTGCCGACTTTGCGGCCAAAGCCCAGCCACTGATCTGGGCTGCATATTGCACGTCGACCACATTAAGCCCTTCTCCCCTTTGGGGAAGGGCTTGGGGGGTAAGACTACCTTCGAGAACCTACAAACGCTCTGCTCGCGCTGCAACGTCGGCAAGAGTAATCGTAGCGTCTAGCAGCAAACTAACCCACGAGCCCTTCCAATTCCTCTTCTCCAATCACGCTCACGCCCAATTCCCGAGCCTTGTCCAGCTTCGATCCGGCATCGCTTCCCGCGACCACATAGTCGGTCTTCTTGCTCACCGAGCCGGAAACGCGTCCGCCCGCATCTTCAATCCTCTTCTTCGCTTCGTCCCGCGTGTGGCGCGCCAGCGTGCCTGTCAGCACAAAGGTCTTTCCCGCCAGCTTCGTGCCCTTCTCTTTCTTCTGTCCGGTGAACGTCAGTCCCGCCTTGCGCAGATCGCTCACCAGTTTGCGATTGTGTTCATCGGCGAAAAATTCCACGATGCTCTCCGCGATCCGCGGTCCTACTTCGTTCACTTCCTCCAGATCCCCGGCATTCGCCCGCATGATCGCGTCCAGCGTGCCAAAGTGTTCGGCCAGAAACTGCGCCGTGCGCTCGCCCACAAACCGTATCCCAAGGCCATAAATCACACGCTCGAGCGGCAGCGTCTTTGAGGCCTCGATCTCCGCGAGCACGTTTTCCGCCGACTTCTCGCCCATGCGGTCGAGTTTTAGCAGATCGTCTTTCGTCAGCTTGTAGAGATCGGCGACGTTCTTGACCAGGCCGCGTTCGGTAAGCTGATTGACCAGCGCCTCGCCGAGGCCGTCGATATTCATCACGTGACGCGAGGCAAAATGCAGAATCGTCCCCTGCAGCTTCGCCGGACAATTCGCATTCACGCAGCGATGGTCCACCTCGCCCGGCGTCCGCACCACATTGCCGCCGCAGACGGGACAATGCTCGGGCATCACAAATTCTTTATCTCCGCGAGGGTGCTCATTATCCTCGACGACTTTCACTACCTTCGGAATCACATCGCCGCCGCGTTCCACCTCGACCCAGTCGCCGATCTTTAGGCCGAGCCGATCGATCTCATCCAGGTTGTGCAGCGTGGCGCGCGAAACCGTCGTGCCGCCAATCGGAATCGGCTTCAGCGCCGCCACCGGCGTCAGCTTCCCGGTGCGTCCCACTTGCACCAGGATGTCTTCGACCTGCGTCACGGCCCCGCGCGCCGCGTACTTGTAAGCGATTGCCCATCGCGGAGCCTTCCCGGTGAAGCCCAGTTCCCGTTGCCAAGCCGTGCGATCCACCTTGATGACGATCCCGTCGATTTCGTAAGGCAGGGATTCACGCTTGGCCTCCCAGCTCTGAATGAAGTTCCAGACATCGTCCAGATTTTTCGCCAGCCTTCGATTCGGATTCACCTTGAACCCCGCCAGATCGAGCGCATCCATCGCTTTGGATTGCCGGTCGAAGTGGGTTTTGCCGTCTTTCAACAGCATGTACGCGAAGAAATCCATCCGGCGCTGCGCGGTAATGGACGGTTCGAGTTGGCGCACTGTCCCCGCCGTAAAGTTGCGCGGATTCGCGAACACCGATAGTCCCTGCCGCTCGCGATCTTCATTCAACTTACGGAAAGCCGCAAGGGGCATCAGCATTTCGCCGCGCACTTCGAAATCCGCGGCGATCCCGGCTTTCTTTAACTGGGGCTTGGCAATCACCAAAGGGATGGAGCGCACCGTCCGCACATTCGAGGTCACGTCTTCGCCTGTGCCGCCATCGCCGCGCGTGATGCCGCGCTCCAGACGGCCATCGTTGTAGCGCAGCGCCAGCGACATTCCATCCAGCTTCAATTCGCACATGTACTCAAGATCGGCGCGCCCGGTCAGCTCATGCACGCGCCGCTCCCAGTCGCGCAGTTCCTCCAGGCTGTAAGCGTTGTCGAGCGAGAGCATCGGGGAGGAATGCTTCGCCTTCACAAATCCTTCGCGCGGCTTGCCGCCCACGCGCTGCGTAGGCGAATCCGGCGTCACCAGTTTGGGGTGCTCCGCTTCGCGGCGCTTGAGTTCGTTCATCAGCTTGTCGAAGTCGGCGTCCGAAATTTCCGGATGGTCCAGCACGTAATAGCGATACTCGTGGCGCCGAATTTTATCGCGCAGAGCTTCGATCTTCTTTTCAATAACGGGACTGGACATGACTGGGAAATTATAGTGCGGGGTGAGGAAGTTCTCCGCTCGCTACTGTCTTATCGCGTTCCGAATCTGGCCGCGCCCCAGCGCGCCGCGCCCCACGCTCGACGGAGGCTTGGGCATCCCTTGCAACAATTCTTTCAGCACAATCGCGTTATTGTGCTCCTGGTCTCGCGAGGCATATAACAGGGTGACTGGGCGCTTGGCTTCCGCCAGATGATGCAGCTTCTCGAGCGCCGCGGACCCCTCTTCGCTGACCAGCTCTTTGAGATAGCGCTTCCGAAACATGCGCCAGCCCTCAGGATTCGCATGAAACCACTGCCGCAACTGGTTCGAAGGAGCCAGCTCGCGCAGCCAGAACTTGACCGCCGCGTCTTCTTTTCTGAGGCCGCGGGGCCACAAACGATCCACCAGCACGCGCACTCCGTCCGACGGGGAAGCGGCCTGGTAAACGCGCTTGACGACGATGTTCATGCCTTCCGTATTATCCTACCTCCGCGGCAATCATTATGACCTTCCTGAACCGGATTTCTCCGTATTTGCGTGTTTCCGTGGTGATGCTTGCGATCTTGGCGCTTGCCGGCTGCGATGCGGAGCGCCGCAAGTCCGACGCCGAACTCGGCCTCAACCTGCAACAGGCCGAAGGCAGAAAAATTTACGACAACTATTGCGACAAGTGCCATGAGCCGTACTCGTCCCGTGGCAAGAAAGGCCCGGGCCTGAAAGGCGTCTTCAAGCAGCAGTACCTGTCGCTGAGCGGACTGCCCGCAAACGACGACCGCCTGACCGAGATCGTTAAATTCGGTCGAGCCAAAATGGAAGGCTTTGGCCAGGTCATGACCGACCAGCAGATCAAAGACCTGCTCGCCTACCTCCACACCTTGTAGCCCGGCTGTTCCGGATGATGTTCTCGCGACCCAAGCCCCTTGTGGCATAATCGCCCCCAGTGTCCGCCGCCAACAAATCCGCGCTATTTCAGAAGCTGCCTTCGACGGACGAACTTCTCCGCCAGCCCGACGTACAAGCGCTGATCGAACGCGAGGGTCATAGCGCCGTGGCTGAAAGTATCCGCGCCGTGCTCGCGAGCCTACGCCAGGAAATCGCAGGCAGCCAGCTGGATGAAACGTCGCTGGACCTTGCACTGGGCGGGCTGACCGGCGCGGTCGAACGTCAACTTCGGGAGTCGCTGCGTTACTCATTGCTGCCGCTCGTCAACGCCACCGGCGTAATTCTTCACACCAATCTGGGACGCGCGCCGCTGGCTGCGTCAGCGCTCGATCACGTCCGCGCCACGGCCGGCGCGTATTCCAATCTCGAGTTCGACCTGGAGACGGGCGAGCGCGGGAAGCGCGATGTGCATGTGGATCGCCTGTTCCAAAAACTTCTAAATGCGGATGGTGTGGAGGCGGGGCTTGGCGCCGCATCCGGCGAGCGCAGGCCGGCAGGCATTTCCACCATCGTGGTCAACAACAACGCCGCCGCGGTTCTACTCGCGTTGAACTCGCTAGCGGAGGGCGGCGAAGTCATCGTCTCGCGCGGAGAACTGGTCGAAATCGGCGGCTCGTTCCGCATTCCCGACGTGATGTCGAAATCGAATGCAACGCTGCGTGAAGTCGGCACCACCAACCGTACGCGCGTCGCCGACTACGAACACGCCATCAACGAGCGCACCCGCCTGTTGCTCCGCGTGCATCGTTCCAACTTCAAGATCACCGGCTTTACCGAGCAGCCTTCGCTTGACGAGCTGGTTGCTCTTGCCCGTCGCCGCAATCTTCCGCTCATGGAAGATCTAGGCAGCGGCGCGCTCTTCGATTTGCGCGCAGTTGGAATCGCCGGCGAACCGGGCGTGCTCGACAGCCTGCGCGCCGGGGTTGATGTCGTCACCTACAGTGGCGACAAGCTTCTCGGCGGTCCGCAAGCCGGATTGATCAGCGGGCGCGCCGATCTGGTGGCGCGCATGGGTGGGAACTCGCTGTTCCGCGCCCTGCGCGTGGATAAGCTGACCTATGCCGCGCTCGAAGCCACGCTGCTCGCCTACGTCAAACGGGACCACGACGCAATTCCGGCGCTGCGCATGATGCGCCTGTCGAAAGACGAGATCGCGCGTCGCGCGGAAAAAATCGTTTCCAGCGTTGCATGCGCGCAACTCAAGCGCCTCAAGCTGGAAATGCTAGATGGTGAATCCGTCATCGGCGGCGGCGCTGCCCCGTCGGCTGTTTTGCCCACCCGCCTGATCGCGCTTACCCACGTCGATCTCAGCGCCGACGACCTAAGCGCCCGTCTCCGCGCCAACTCTCCGCCGGTAATCGCCCGCGCAGAAGAAGGGCGGGTGTTAATCGACCTGCGCACCGTGTTTCCAGAGCAGGATGCAAACCTTGCCACTGCGCTCGCATCCCTAAACTGAGAACTGAGAACTGAGAACCGGGAACTGAGAATTGAAAAGTGGCATCCCTCTATACTATCGGCCACTCGACACGCACCCTCGATGAACTCGTGTCGGCGCTACATGCGCATGGCATTGAGACGCTGGTGGATATCCGCGCCTTTCCGATGTCGCGGCGGCTGCCGCACTTCAATCGCGAGTCGCTGGAGGATTCGCTGCCGGAGCAAGGTATTCGCTACCTTTGGATTCAAGCTCTTGGTGGATACCGTAAAGCGACCCGCAAAGACTCTCCGCACACGGCGCTGCGCAATGCGAGCTTTCGCAACTACGCGGATTACACGCTGACGCCGGAGTTCGAGCGCGCCGCAGGCGAACTGCTTCAAATCGCGAACGTCTCGCGCACCGCGTACATGTGCGCCGAGCGCGTTTACTTCCGCTGCCATCGCATGATCGTCTCGGACTGGCTGGCGGCTCATGGGCACGAAGTTTTTCACATCGATGCTGAAGGCCCGGCACGCCCCCACAAACTCTTCGCCGAAGCGCGACTGATCGATGGGCAGGTGATCTACCGCGGCGACGATCTTTTCTGAGCGCGCTTTTCTGGGCACGGTTCAGTGCCAAATTGCCAATTACAAATTATCAATTAACAATATCGACATGATTGTTGGCACGGGAGTGGACATCGCCGAAGTTTCTCGCATCCGCGAAAGCATCGAGCGGTTTGGCGACCGCTTTCTTCGGCGCATCTTCACCGACGGTGAAATCCGGTACTGCGAAAGAAAAGCCCGCCGCTTTGAGAGCTATGCAGCGCGCTTCGCCGCCAAGGAAGCTGGGATGAAGGCGCTGGGTACGGGATGGAGTCGCGGCGTCCGCTGGCGCGATATCGAAGTGGTGCGGCCGAAAGGCCAGCGTCCCACCATTCAATTTCACGGCGAGGCGGCGGCCATCGCCGCCTCGCTCGGTACGAAAAACATCGCGCTCTCGCTCACCCACACTTCCGAGGAAGCGCTGGCCCACGTCATTCTGGAAAGTTAGCGGTTCGCCAGCAGCTCTCAGCAAACGTAACAAACCAGGTGGGGGCGGGCGCCCTCGTCCGCCCAGCCGAGCGAAGCTCGACTGCCTTTGACAGTCGCTTCGTGACCAAACCCTTGATTCAACAAAGGTTTCCCCGCCGTCCGCAACAACCTCGAAGATTCAGGGTTTATAGCAGCGGAACGTAATACGTCCAGGTTGTAGGGTTTTGGGCCAAAGTGGCGAGGCCCAAGGAAAGGTAATGAAAATGAAACGCTCCGTTCGTGGGCCGATAGTTGGGCTGGTATTGGGAGTTTTGATGTTGACGGTTTCGGTGCTGTCGCTTTCGACGGCATCGTCTGCGCAAATGGGGATTGGGATCTCGGTGCGAATCGGTCCGCCGGCGCTGCCGGTGTATGCGCAGCCCATCTGCCCGGGTCCGGGCTTTTTCTGGACGCCGGGTTATTGGGGGTGGAGTGACGAGGACGGCTACTACTGGGTTCCTGGCACCTGGGTGATCGCGCCGGTGGGTATGTTGTGGACTCCGGGCTACTGGGGCTGGGGCGGCGGCTTCTACGCGTGGCGCCCGGGCTATTGGGGACGTCATGTCGGCTTCTACGGTGGAATTAACTACGGCTACGGATACGGGGGCGCCGGATTTTTCGGCGGCGAGTGGAGAGGCGGCGCTTTCTTCTACAACCGCTCGGTGGTCAACGTGAACGTGACCAACGTGACGAACGTGTACAACCGTACCGTCATCGTGAACAACACGCGAAACGTGAGCTACAACGGCGGTTCCGGCGGCATCGATGTGCGGCCGACACGGCAAGAGGAAGAGTATGGGCGCGAGCCGCATAGGGCGGCCTTGGCAGCGCAAACGCAGCACGAACATGCGGCCAGCCAGAACCGGCAGCTCTTCGCATCCGAGAATCACGGGCGTCCAGCGATTGCAGCCACGGCCAGGCCGGGTGAGTTCAAGGGCCATAACGTGGAGAGATCCGGCGGGGCTGGAGAGCCGTATCGCAAGCCGAAGATTACGCCGCAGGAGGCGCGCGGGCCGTCGGCGAATTATCGCGGTTCCGAGACGCCCGCCAGAAATGGCGGCAACTTCAATGACCGCGTGATCGCGCGTCCGGAGAACCGCGAGACCAGAAACCGCGAGGCGAGAGGCAATGAGGCGAGAAGCAGTGAGCAGATGTCATCCCGCAATAACCCGAGGCCGAACAGGCAAGAGCGGGTGGTCCAGAAGCAAGAGAGGGTAGCGCAGAAGCAGGCAAAGGCCGAGCAGAAGCGTGTGGAGAAGGCGAATCGGGGACAGGCAAAAGCCGAACAGAAACGCAATGCCGGCGAGCAGCGTCGCTAAACGGCGGTCTAAACCGGCTGTATTGGTATAAAAAAAGCTCCCACCCTTCGCAGGGTACGCGAGGGAGTGGGAGCCTTGGTTTTGGCGCAAGGTTTGCTTGTTATTGGCTCCAGGAAATCCAGGGGTGCTGAAATTTGGCGGCGTTTGCTATTATGCTTCTGTCGTTTACGGACAACCTTGCCTAGCCAAAAGCAGCTCAAATGGTCGCAACTACGAGTGGGACTCACCGTCCTGTTCGCCAGCGTCACCCTCGCCGTCCTCATTTTCGTAATGAGCGGCACGGGCGGATGGTTCACCCGGAAGATCACACTGCGGTCCTACATTGATAACGCCGGCGGGCTGCGCGAAGGTGCGCCCGTGCGTATGGCGGGCGTGGACATTGGCAACGTGACGGCCGTGCGGATCGTGGGAGGCAAGCCGCTGACCCCGGTCGAAGTCACCATGAGCGTCAACACCAAGTACTCTTTCAATCTGCGCAAAGACTCGGTTACATTGCTGAGCACAGCGGGAATCCTCGGGGAAACCTTTGTGGACGTTGACAGCTCGACGGCGAAAGGTCCGGAGGCAACCGACGGAGACACGCTGGCGGCGCGCAGCCAGCCCGACATTCAGGACGTTGTCCGCGGCAGCCAGGGCACACTGCAGAACATGGACTCGCTGCTCAAGCGGGTGGATCGGATCGTGGCGTTTGTAGAAAGCGGCCAGGGCTCGATTGGCAAGGTCATTTACGATCCGGCCTTGTATGACCGGCTCAATGCGACCGTGTCCGAATTCAAGGGATTGGTGGATGATATCCAGAGCGGAAAGGGCTCGCTCGGTCCACTGCTGACCAGCGACGAGGCCTACAAGAAAGTGATTGCCGCGATCGACAAACTGAACGCGATGGTGGACGACCTGCAGCAGGGGAAAGGCACGGCCGGCAAACTGCTGAAGGATCCCGAACTGTATGACAACGCGAACAAGACGATCGCGAACGTCCGCCAGTTAACCGACGACATCAATGCGGGCAAGGGCGCGATCGGCAAGATGACGCACGACCAGGAATTCGCCGCCCGGCTGCAAACCCTGATGAACAATCTGGCTGCACTTTCCGAGCGCATGGAAAAGGGCGAAGGCACGGCGGGAATGCTGTTCAAGGATCCTGCACTCTACAACAACAGCAATCAAATGCTGGTGGAGACGCGGGAACTGGTGAAGGCGATCCGGGAAAACCCCAAGAAATATCTGACGTTCCACGTAAAAGTTTTCTGATTGGACAGGGAAATCCCGCAGGCCCGGATGCCCCCGTCCTGGCGGGCGAGCGAAGCGCGCTGGCGGCCTATCCATTGACGGATTTCCGAGTGAGTATTTTCAACGGCGTTTGTTGAACACGGTGGTTCCGGTGTGTCTGGAAAAGTGTGTCTGGGAAGCGTGTCTTCAATCTCCGCGCGTATCGGCCCGCCACTGGCAGTCGCACATCTCGATTCGAGGATCTAATGCGCAATTTTCTGAACGTGTTGACCGTCACCATCCTGCTTGTGCCAGCCTTGTTTTCCGAGGACAAGGCTGCCCAGGAAAAGCTGGCGCAGGAGAAGCCGCCTGCTTACGTCCGCTTCTCCGCCGACCTGCTGGATAAAAGCGTGGATCCCTGCAACGATTTTTACGCATACGCCTGCAGCAAGTGGATGGCGCAGAACCCGGTCCCCTCCGACCGCCCGGATTGGGACCGATTCAACGAATTGCAGCAGCGCGGGGAATACATTGTGCGCGACATTCTGGAAAAGGCATCGGTTGACCGGCCGGGGCGCAGCGCCAACGAGCAGAAGTCCGGCGATTACTATGCCAGCTGCATGGATGAAGGAGCGATCGAAAAAGCGGGCACGAAGCCGCTGGAGCAAGACTTCCATAGCATCGCGGCGATCGAGTCGAAAGAAGAACTCCCGAAAGAGATTGCTCGGCTGCACCGCCAGGGCGCCGATGTGTTGTTCGGCTTCGATTCCGGATCCGACTTCAAGAATGCGAGCCAGATTATTGCCGAGGTCGGCCAGGGCGGACTGGGCATGCCCGACCGCGATTACTATTTCAAGGACGATGAGAAGTCGGTCGAGCTGCGCAAGAAATACGTTGAGCATGTTGCGAGGATGTTTGCGCTGCTGGGTGACGATGAAGCCAAAGCCGCGGCGGAAGCCAAAGTCGTCATGGAGATTGAAACCGGTTTAGCCAAAGGCGCGCTTGACCAGACCAGCCGCCGCGATCCGCAAAAGATCTACCACAAGCTGAGCAATCGGGAACTGGCGGCTCTGAGTCCGGGGTTTAACTGGAACACATACTTCGAAGGCGTGGGCGCGCCTCGATTTGATTCGCTCAACGTGGCTGAGCCTGAATTCGTCAAGAACATGCAGCAGGTATTAAGTGGGCACACGCTCGGCGATTGGAAAACGTATTTGCGCTGGCACGTTGTCCACGGCAACGCGCAGGTGCTGCCGGCGGCGTTGGTAAGCGAGAACTT
The DNA here is from genome assembly GCA_025355505.1 of Acidobacteriaceae bacterium. Classification (GTDB taxonomy): domain Bacteria; phylum Acidobacteriota; class Terriglobia; order Terriglobales; family Acidobacteriaceae; genus Acidiflorens. The sequence goes on from JANXZM010000014.1 coordinate 19,325, forward strand.
CGATTTTTTTAGCAAGACGCTGCAGGGCACCAAGGAGTTGCGTTTGCGCTGGAAGCGCTGCGTGGGGTACACGAACGACGACCTGGGCGAGTTGGTCGGCCAGGTGTATGTCCAGCAGACGTTCGGGGCCGAAGGCAAGGCGCGCACGCTGGCCATGGTAGGAGCCATCGAAAAGGCGCTGGGCGAAGACATCAAGAGCCTGCCCTGGATGGGTGCGGACACGAAGGCTCAGGCGCTGGTGAAATTGCAGGCGATCACCAACCGCATCGGCTTTTCCGATGAGTGGCGCGACTACTCGACGCTCCAGATTGTGCGCGGCGAGGCTCTCGGCAACTCGCAACGCGCCAACCAGTTCGACGTCCAGCGCAGGTTGAACAAGATTGGCAAGCCGCTCGATAAGCGGGATTGGCCCTATCCCCCGATGACGGTGAACGCCAGCTACAATCCGAACCAGAACAACATTACGTTTCCCGCCGGAATTTTGCAGCCCCCGTTCTATGACAACCGTGCCGACGACGCCATGAACTTTGGCGGGATCGGCGCGGTGATTGGCCACGAACTCACGCACGGCTTCGACGATGAGGGCAGCCAGTTCGACGCCGAGGGCAATCTCCGCGACTGGTGGACCGCAAACGACAAAAAGCAATTCGAAGAACGCACCGGATGCATCAAGGACCAGTATTCGAACTTCGTAGCGGTGGACGACATGAAGCTGAACGGCAAGCTCACGTTGGGCGAGAACACGGCCGACAATGGCGGCATGCGCATGGCCTACATGGCCATGCTGAACCGGTTTGGCGGCAAGGAACCGGCGTCGGTCGACGGCCTCTCCGCCGAGCAGCGATTTTTTCTGGGATGGGCCAACGTGTGGTGCCAGAATCGCACCGACGCCTTGGCGCGGATGCTGACCACCATGGATCCGCACTCCCCGGGGAAGAACCGGGTGAACGGAACCGTTTCGAATATGCCGGAGTTCCGCGCAGCCTACCACTGCCGGGGCACGGCGCCGATGGTGAATCAGAACGCGTGCAGGGTGTGGTAGGGGAACGCTACGAGCTACGAGCCAGGGGCTGCGAGCACCCCGGAGCTTGTTTGCTCTTAGGTGATAGCGGGCAGCGACTTTTTACCTTGCGGCCACGTCCGCCTGCTCGTGCGCGTGATAACTCGACCGCACCAGCGGCCCCGATTCAACGTGCTTGAATCCGAACTTCAGCGCTTCTTCTTTCAGCGAGACAAACTCCGCGGGCGTGTAGTAGCGCGTCATCGGAAGATGATCTTTTGACGGACGCAGATACTGGCCAATGGTCAGAATGTCCACGCCGCGCTCGCCCAGATCGCGGAAGACTTCGATCAGTTCACCGGTCTCTTCGCCGATGCCCACCATCACGCCGCTCTTGGTAACCGTCGTGGGAGCCCACTTCTTGGCATTCGCCAGCAGATCGAGCGTGCGCTTGTAGCGCGCACCCGAGCGTACCGCGCGGTACAGCCGCGGGACGGTTTCGGTATTGTGATTGAGCACGTTGGGCTTGGCGTCGAGCACGATGCGAAGCGGTTCTTCCAGCCCCTGGAAATCGGGAATGAGCACCTCGACCCGGCAGTCCGGCAGCAGTTGGCGAATCTGCCGGATGGTTTCGGCAAAAATCTTGGCGCCGCCGACGTTGTCGTCGTCGCGGTTCACGCTGGTGACCACAGCATGACGCAGTCCAAGCGTGGCGACAGCTTCGGCCACGCGCCGCGGTTCGTCCCAGTCAATCGCTTCGGGACGCCCCTTCGGCACCGCGCAAAATCCGCAGCGCCGGGTGCAGATATCGCCCAGCAGCATGAAGGTCGCGGTGTGATGATCCCAGCATTCTCCGATATTCGGACATTGCGCGGACTCGCAAACCGTATGCAGCCCAAGCCCGCGGGCCAGCTTCTTCAGATTATGAAAGTTGTCGCCCACCGGAGCCTTAGCCTTGAGCCACGAGGGCTTCGGGATAGGGAGCCTGGGGCCAAGGTCAATCTGAATGAGCTGGGAAGAGGCGGACATGACGTAACTTTGATTTTATCAGTTTGGCGGAAACGCCGTGACGACCCATTCCGGCAGTGGCGTGGATTAGGGCGTCGCTATGGCTCCAGGAGCTAGCTAATTCAGCGCAATGACCGATTTGCCCGCCAAAGGTGGCTGTTTTGGCTCATGAATGCTTTATAGTGTTCCCGCCCGGAGCGACAGTGTGTGTGGCGCGGACACTCCTATCCGCGAAGCCAGCGATAGCAGAAGCAACATCAGGAGCAAAACCATGCCGATTCACCGTAGGGATTGCTGCCGGTCCAGTATTTTCCACGTCTTAGCGATCGCAGCGCTCATCTCATAAACAAGCCGGCCGAATCCTCTTTAGGATTCGAGCGGGCAACTCTTCAGTACTCCCCATACCGCCCCTTCACCGAATCCAGCAGTTTTTGCGAGTCGTAGCCGACGCCGTCTTTGAAAACGATTTCCACTTTTTCTATATCGGAGATCTGCTTGGACGGATCGCCCTTGATCACCACCAGGTCCGCGTTCTTTCCCGCCGCGATCGAGTCGATCTGCTTGTCCTTGCCCATGTAAACCGCCCCGTTCAGCGTGGCGATCTTGATCGCCTCAACCGGAGAAAAGCCCGCCTCCACCAGCAATTCGATTTCGCGCTGATCGCCAAATCCGGGCACCACATCACCCGCGCCCGTCGGATCCGGACCCGCAATCAGCAACCCGCCCGCAGCCGCAAACGCCCGTTCCAGTTCCATGCCGCGCTTGAACCGCATCGCGCCCCTGTTGTCGGGCGCCGGCCGCGATGCGGGCCGTTGCCGCAGATAGAAAAACGCCTCGCGCGCCTGCGGAGTCATCGCCTCCAGCGCCTGTTGCCGGATCGGAGGACGTCCACCGCCAGCGTCTCCTTCAAACACCGGCAGCGTCGAGGTGATGGCCACGTGATGATTCACCAGCGTATCGATCAGGTCTTTGGCCTCCGCGCTCCCAGGCTCCATATGCTCCAGGGTGTATCCGCCTTGACTGTCGCTGCACTTATCCGCCTTCTTCCCCGGATCAAGCTGCGTGTTCACAAAGAATCCATGTTCGAGATCGTCGATCCCCAACTCGGCAGCTTCTTTGTAAGTCACCGAGCACAGATGCCCCGTCACTTTAATTCCGCGCTGGTGAGCCGCATCAATCGCGGCCTTCAACTCGGCCCGCGTGATGTTCATGTACGCCTTGAACGAAGTCACGCCGTGATCGGCCCAGTACTCCACCAGTTGCCGCGCGTCATCGGGACTGGTCAAGTGTGGCATTTGGATGAAGTAACTCTCCGCACCTTCGAGGTACGGCCCGGTAACGTCAAGGTGCGGACCGGGAAGCCTGCCCGCATCGATAGAGCGCTTCAGGTTCAAGTCGGCGTAGGTCTCAACGCTGCCGGTGGTGCGCATGGTGGTCACGCCTTCGGCAAGATACAGCCGCGGCGCGGAGAACGTCATTTGCGGCACCAGCAAGGGCTCGTCGGACTTCCACTGGCTATTTAGATTTGGGCGGGCGATGTAGAAAAGATGGTTGTGCATGCCGACGATCCCCGGCATCACCGTGTATCCGCGAAGATCAAGGACTGTAGTGCCGGCGGCCACGGCAGCGTCGGCGCCCGTCTGAATCGCCGAAATCTTTCCGCCCTCGATGATGACATTCCGATCTTCCGCCGCCGGCGCGCCGGTACCGTCGATGACGCGCACATGGGTCAGGACGACCCGGGGCGCATCCACCCGCACAAATTCTCTTACAGTCTTCGAGAGGTCGGGAGAAAGTTCGGGAGTTTGCGCAGCCACGGGGAGCAGAAAGAGAAACAGCGCGAGAGCAGATGCAGGGATATGGGATCGCATGTGTGCCTCCAGGTGTCCGCCATTGTAGCCGACTTGTTTGTGCTCGGCGTGGCGCGGGCAGCCTCGCTCCTTCATGACGACCCATGCGTTCTTCGCCGTTACGAGACGGTGATATTGTCAGCGCATGGCGCAAAAAAACGTCAGATTCGTTGCCACCAAGACCGAGAGAAAGCCGGCGACAGTCAGGTTCAAAACAAAGTCGGGGAAGACAGTCTCTTTCAAGGCGGTCAAGACGTTTGAACGAAAAGAGGTTGTTCGCTTTCGCGTCAAGAAGAAGGAAAGCGAATATATCTTGATAGCAACATTTTAATTGCTTATCACTCCCTGGACAAAGCGGAGGAGACGAAGAAGAAGATGGTCGAGGAGGCATTGGCCGTCTTCGCCGAACTCAAGGACATTCAGCTTTGCACATCCATGTGGGCGGTAACCGAAATGGTGAACATTTTGGTTTCTCGCAAGAAGATCGATCGCGGCACGGTTGCCGAAATCGAAAGTCAGCTGAAGTATCTCAGGATATACTTCGTCGAAGTGAGTCCCCGGAAGGACTACGACTTTGCGGAATGTTTCTATCATGTGAAGCAGGGCATTCTCAAGTATCACTCCGGAGTTGGAGACGTAATTCACAGCGTCATTATGGAAAGCAACGGCAAGGCGCAAGTGGTGGAAGCACAAACGGTCAACACTTCCAGTCCCAGCACCATTGTCACGGACGAATTCTTCAGCTACTCGAAACGCGGTGAACTGACCGATGTTTATGAATCGACGCCCCATTCGGGCGGCTACTATCACTCAACAGCCTCCTACTGGGCAACAGGCGCTTTACAGTCTTTAGGCGGAATTCCAGGTGTTCCCACAATCAATTACGGAGCCAACGGAGTCGGCCTCGACGGCGAAGGACGATATACTCAGGTCACGGCTGCTTCGGGAACAAATCCGGCTACGAACGTTGCCTATTCTAGCAGCACAACCAATGCACTGGGCGCGCTTACCGGCGTCACCTTCGGGTCAGCGGACAGCGACAATTTTGCCTACGACCCCAACACGGGCCGCTTAACTGCCTACTCTTTCTCCGTTAACAGCAAAACCGACAGCGGCACGCTCAACTGGAATCCAAATGGAACCCTGAAGCAGTTGGCGATTATCGACAACATCACCAGTACCACCGACACCCAAACCTGCAACTACTTTTACGACGACCTTGAACGGCTTGGCGGAAAAAACGCAAATGGCTATAGCGTGGATTGCGGCACGAAATGGCAGCAGCTCTTCACTTTCGACGCTTTCGGAAATATCGATAAGTCGGGCACAGCCACTTTTTCGCCGACCTATTCATCGGCGACGAACCGGTTCGCGTCGATTCCCGGCGTCACCGTCCAATACGATGCCAATGGCAACTTGTTGACTGACAACCTGAACACCTACACTTGGGACAAGAACTGGGGCAACCCGGCCAGCGTCAACTCTACGAACCTGATTTATGATGCGCTAGGCCGGATGGTGGAAAAGCAGAATGGTTCAACTTATACAGAGATACTCTACAGTCCGGTGGGCAAGACGGCGCTCATGAACGGACAGACCTTGAGCAAGGCGTTCATCGGCCTCCCCGGTGGAGCTACGGCGATCTACAATTCGAGCGGGCTGGCGTATTATCGGCACTCGGATTGGCTGGGCAGTTCGCGGCTGACTTCGACGCAGGCGCGGACGTTGTATTCCAGTTCGGCGTACGCACCGTTCGGCGAGCAGTACGTTGTCTCCGGAACGGCGGACGCGTCATTTACCGGGCAGAACTCGGATACAGCCAGCAGCCTTTACGACTTTACCTTCCGCGAGGACAGTCCGTCGCAAGGCCGATGGCTGTCGCCTGATCCGTCGGGGCTGGCGGCAGTCAGCCTGACGAACCCGCAGAGCTGGAACCGCTACGCCTACGTGCTCAATAACCCGCTGGCGCTGGTCGATCCGTTGGGACTGGGTTGCGTGTATTTGAATCCTGACGGCACTGTAGCCAGGGTGGTTGCAGACGGTGATTGTGCAGCCGGTTCGGACGGATTCTACTTCGATGGCACAATAAGCACGGATACGAGCTCGTACTACGTAACTCCTAACGGCGACGTGTTGGGCATGTTGAACGGCTCTCTGACGTGTGAAGGAGAGTGCCCTGCAGCGGGACTCACCGTCAATGATCTTCTTCCTCCTGACATCCTGACGACGCCAGCGGCGTACCAGGGTGGGCCCCTGTCGCAGATGCCGACCGTGAGTGCTTGGCGTGCTCCTAAGTCAAAAAACTATATAACGGCCCCGCCTGGACCCTACAAGCCTTCGGTTACGCAGTGCGTTACAGCTCCGAACGATACCGCCGAGGAAATACTTGGGAATAGTGTCCGGATAGAACATAATCCAGCCGCCACGGGCTTGGTTTATCAGAGTACGAGCAGGGGAACTAATCCGACCGTTTCCCCCGAAACTGTAGAGGGGGCGAACGCATTTGCTGTGTTTTTCGCCGGTGCTATGAATATGGTTGGCTGCTTGGCGAACGCTTTTTGAAAAGGCCAAGTTTTGACAGAGCATAAGGGAGAACGAAAGCCTAAACGCACGATGTTGTTCAGGGGCCAGAACGTACCGATTCTGTATGGCCTCGGTCGGAAGAACATTCTCGGTTCGGAAGATTGGACTGCGAGAGGAACGATACAAAAAATTGGCGCGACTATTTTCGCCATAGGTTTCTTCTGTGGTTCGGTTGCTCTCTTCGTCGCCAGCTTCTTGGTGAGAGCCGAAATTTCGGAGACTGTGGGCGGCGTTTTGGGTCCGATCTTCGGAAGCCTGCTAGCGGTTCTCGCTTTCTTAGTCGCGTGCATGGGCATGTTTCTGACCTTCAGGCTGGCGCGAGGTATAGTTCGGTCATTCTATAAATGAAAGCTGCCCCCCGTAACTTGTTGCGCGAATTCGCAAAGATGGGGCTAGAAGTGCTTGTCGCCTCCTATGGGTCAACGGCTGGTGCAGCGGCAACGATGTTTCTGCTATATCCGCTGGCACATGCACTAAACGCAGATCTATCATTTCATCAGTTCAATCGAATTTTTTCTGTGCCATACTTTCCGGTGCAGGTCGCTTTCGGGTTCGCCGTAGGATACCTGGGTCGAAAGCAGTTCGATACTCGATTCTCTTTCTGGGTGTGGACCGTTCCGCTCTCGATCTTCATTTGGCACTTTGTAGCGTTCCAGCCGAGTGTTTTTGAAGGCTTCTGGCGGGTTCGACTCGATCACTTTGTAGGTTCAGCTTGTCGACCGCCAGCGTGTTTCGATCAACTGAGCTACACGTCTCCGGTATACACATCGATTGCGTATGTATTGGGTTTGTCTGTGAGGAAAAAACAGATTGTTGACCTATAATCTTAACACCTACACTTGGGACAAGAACTGGGGCAACCCGGCCAGTTTCAACTCTACGAACTTGACTTATGATGCTGCTCTCATCCCCGCATGTGACGCTGGTCGGACGCATGTCATAGCGCTTGCCACCGCATGAACACTAGCGAAATCGAATCGCCAAAGACAGGGGTGTGTACATATATGCATCACGCACACACTATCCCGTCAACGCGCGCGATTTTGAAAAGGGGTGCTTTAAAGAGGTCTGTCTTACTTGAGATGCACCGCCGCTTCCGAATGCTTTCGCCCGCCGGACTTTCCGCCACGCACCGCAGGCATCGCGTACTTGGGCCTGATCTCGTGGCATCCATCTTCGCAATACACGCCGCCCGCAGCCGATTCCGGCAACGGCATCGGAGAATTCATTGCAATCTCCCGATCCGCCTCCAACTGCCGCTCGACGCCAGCAATCAGCTCGTCGTTTTCCGCAGGCGTCAGCCACTTTTTCTTTGACACCAGATAATTTTCCAGCCGAGCAATCGGATCGCGCTTCCTCCAATACTCGAACAGCGGTTTGGGGACATACTCGGCCGCGTCATGAATGGCGTGGCCTTTCATGCGCATCATTTTCGCCTCAATCAGCGTTGGCCCTTCACCGCGCCGCGCCCGCTCGCAGGCTTCATGGCAGGCGTCATAAACCTGGCAGGCGTCGGTCCCGTCAACGATCACGCCCGGGATTCCATAAGCAATCGCACGCACCGCCAGATCCTTGATGCGAAACTGCATGTCCGCCGGAGTCGAGTATCCCCAAAGATTATTTTCGACAATCAGTACCAGCCCAAGATTTTGCACCGCCGCAAAATTCAGGCCTTCATAAGTCACGCCCGTGGACTGCCCTCCGTCCCCGATGTAAGTCATGACCGCGATCTGTCGCCCTTGCAGCCGCGCCCCCAGTGCGACGCCCGCCAGCACCGGAATCAAATCGCCCAAAGTGGAAATCGGCGCCACCACATTCCGCTTTTCGATATCGCCAAAGTGTGACGAAGCATCGCGCCCCTTAGTCGGCGATCCCGCCTTTGCCATGTACTGCATCATGATGTCGGCGGGCGAGAATCCGCGCACCAGCAATGCGCCCTGGTTGCGAATCATCGGCCCCAGCCACTCTTCTTTATTTAGAGCGTAAGCGGATGCGCAAGAGCAAGCTTCCTGCCCCAGCCCAAAATAAACGCCGCCGACCACCTTGCCCTGTTTGTAGAGATTTTCGAGCGCCGTTTCCATGCGCCGGTTCAACAGCATCCAGCGATAGATTTCGATGCACTGCTCCCGGCGAAGGTATTTCGATTCGCGAATCGGCGGCACCGGCGCGGACAGATCGCCGCTCTCCACTTCATAGCGAACCTCGTCCCCAGCGCGAACCTGCCGCAAAGTGAAGGAAGGCTTTTCCAATCTGTAGTCGCGGATGGCGTATGTGCGAAGATCGCCGTCCGGCTCTGGGCTTTTAGCTTTCAGCTTTTGGCTTTTGGCTGGCAGACGCGAGCCGGTTGTCCGACCCGGCTTCGCGGTGGGAACGCTTTTGTTCTGCGTTTTCTTTTTCAACATGATCAGTCCGCGAACATGCCAGCGCACAGATAGCGTCGGCGTAAGTTGTGGCGCGGACACTCTTGTCCGCGAAAACCGGCTGAGAAAACAACGCCGCGCGTCAAGCGGGAAACCAATCATCTTCACCCCGCACTCGACGCAACTCATCCGGAGCCTTCATCGGAACTCCCACGGCATTTCCGGGCGAGGCAGTCCCAAGCAAAGCGTCAATGGTCGCGACCCACAGCATCTGGCTCCCGAAGACGCCGCCAAAGTTTCGCGACACCGCCTCCGCAACAGCGCCCAGGTCAAGTTCCCGCCCCAGTTCCTTCTCCATGGAGGTCACCGGCTTCGAGGTAATTCCGCAAGGCACGATCAGATTAAAGTAGCTGAGATCCGTATTTACGTTCAAGGCGAATCCATGCGAAGTAACCGAGCGAGAAATGTGCACCCCAATCGCAGCGATCTTCGCGGCAGGCTCTGCCTCTGTCCAAACTCCCGTCAATCCCGCAACCCGCTGCGCCGGAATTCCAAAATCGCCGCAAGTTCGGATGAGCGCTTCCTCCAGCCGCCGAAGATAGTCGACAACTCCAAGCGTCTTTCCAGTTTGTGTGGAGCGGACACGCCTGTCCGCGAAAACCTGCGAACGCAAATCACCGTGGTGCGAAGCCGAGTGCGCGCGCAGATCGAATATCGGATACCCCACCAGTTGCCCCGGCCCGTGGAACGTAACGTCGCCACCCCGATCGCACTCGAATACCTCAACCCCGCGAGCCGCAAGTTGTTCGGTCGAAGCAAGCACGTTGGCAGCCCTGGCGTTGCGCCCAAGAGTGATGACGGGCCGGTGCTCAAGCAGCAGCAGCACGTCGCCAATCTGTCCCGCCTTGCGCAGTTCGACCAGCCTTCGCTGCAGCCCCAGCCCTTCGGCATAGTCAAGCGCCCCGAGTTGGACAACGGAAATCAAGCTAGCAGCATTATAGGAGGATGTACGAGTGGCGGGCGCCCCCCTCTTCGGGAAAATAATCGGCTGCTGAAAAACGCAAGCTTCGTATGAACTCCCGACCCGTTTTGCAACTTTCCATTTCACTTTTAAAAGTACGTCCTTAAGTACGGGCTGGTTATCTTGTGTGCTGAGGCAAGTGAGTCGAGAATGAGAATCGGTTCAGACTTAGGCGAATCTCATGAGAATTCTTATTGTGGAAGACGACGCGGCACTTTCCAGTTTCATCCGAAAGGGGCTGGAAGCGGAACATCATGCAGTGGATGTTGCCAACGAGGGGAACCAGGGCCGTTCGATGGCGATGGAATTTGATTACGATCTGGTGGTGCTTGACCTGAATCTTCCTGGGGTTGACGGGTTGTCGGTTCTGAAAAGTTTGCGGCAGCGAAAGGCGAACTTGCCGGTGATGATTCTCAGCGCGCGCAGCCGTGTCGAAGACCGCGTGCAGTGCCTGGATTCGGGCGCGGACGATTATCTGGTGAAGCCTTTTTCGTTTCTGGAACTGTCGGCGCGGGCGCGGGCGTTGTTACGGCGCAGTCACCTGCCATCGGAATCGGTGCTCACCGTCCGCGATCTCTGTTTGGATCGGGTGGAACGGAAAGTGGAGCGGGCCGGGCGGCACATAGAATTGACGACCAAGGAATTCGCATTGCTGGAATACCTGATGCGCAATGCCGGGCGCCGTCTGACGCGGGCAATGATCATTGAACACGTCTGGAACCTGACCTTTGATTCCACCACGAACGTGGTGGACGTTTACATTAACTACCTGCGGCGCAAGGTGGACGACGGGTTCTCGCCGTGTTTGATTCACACGGTTCGCGGGGTGGGGTATCAGATGAGTCCGGAAGGGGCATCGGCATGAGCACGAGTGCGCATACTTTTCCGAAGCTGCCGCGAGGTTCGGACGTGCTCGGCGAATTGCTGCATTCCTTAAGCCAGCCGCTCACCACCTTGCGCTGCTCGTTGGAACTTTCGATCGAGGAGGTCGCGGAGCAGCGGCAGGAGAGTGTATCGGTAGCTCTGCAGCAGACAGAAAAAGTTATTGGCATGATCCAGTTGATGCGGGAGTATCTGGACGCTGAGCAGCTTGGGCCGGAAGCTTGCCTGGCCGCGCTGGCGCCGGCACTGCGGAGTGTGGTCGAAGAACTATCCTCGATCGCGGCGGTGCGCGGTATCCGGTTGCGTCTGGTGGGCACATGTACAGCAACGTTGCCGGTCCCGGAATCGCGGCTGCGGCTGGCTTTGCAGTATTTGATTGCAACCATGGTCGAAGCACAACCGGCAGCCGGTAAAGTTGTGCTTCTTTTGGGGGAGGGCCCGGCGGGAACGGTGCTGCGGGTGGAAGGCGAAAGCAGTTCTCGGGATCCTAACTTTCGCGAGCCGAATTTTCGCGAGGAAGAACGCAGCGCAACCAGACTGCCGACGAAGCGCGATCCGGCCGGGGCAACATCCGCATCAGTATTCACTCTGCGGCGGGTGAGGCTTGCGATCGCCAGCCGCGTGCTCGAAACCGCCGGAGCATCGCTGGTGTTCGGCGACGGCGATCATGCTGGAGCCGATCCTGCGGGATTTGTTCTGCGCATTCCGCGCCGGGTTGGCGCACGTTCCTGATTTGCTTCGCTTGATAACTTCCGCCTGAAAATTTGCCGGATGGCACGTGCCGCAAGGAGTACAATCCAGCTTTTCCGGAGGTTGCCATGAAGCGCTGGATTGTTCTGCCGACTGTTCTGCTGAGTTTACTGGGGCTGATTTCCGTGAGTTGGGCTCAGAAAAATGCTCCCCAGCTCGCGCCTCTTACGGTGATACGGGCGGGAATGCTGATTGACGGCGTGTCGGGTTCCGTGCGCCGAGACCAGGTCATCACCATTCGCGGAAACATGATTACCAACGTCGCCGACGCGGGACCGGCGGGCGTTCCTTCAGACCTCGCCGCGGGGGCCACCTTCATCGATCTTTCGCAGGCCACGGTGCTTCCCGGGCTGATTGATGGCCACACTCACATTTTTCTGCAGGGTGAAGATCCGGCCGAGGGCGGATACGACATTCAGTTGCTCAAGTATCCGCTGGCGTTCCGGGCGGCGCGGGCAACGGTCTCGGTGCGGCGGGCGCTTGAACAGGGCTTCACCACGTTGCGAGACATGGAAACGGAAGGTGCGGGCTACGGTGACGTGGGCATCAAACAGGCGATCGAAGGCGGTTACATTCCTGGGCCGCGCTTGTTTGTTTCGACGCGCGCAATCTCGACGACCGGCGGATATCCGCTGGAGGACTACGCGCCGGAGATCGAAGTGCCGAAGGGTGTGCAGATCATCGATGGGCCGGTCGAGGCGCGCAAGGCCGCGCGCGAGCAGCTCGACCACGGCGCCGACTGGATCAAGGTGTATATGACGCATCGGTCGTGGGTTGGCAAGAACGGCGAGCTGGTATCGCAGCCGACGCTGACGGTGGAGGAACTGCGCACGATTGTGGACGAAACGCATGGCTGGGGAAAAAAGGTGGCGTGCCACGCCTACAGCGGAGAAGGCCTGCAGCGCGCGCTCGATGGCGGCTGCGACTCGATCGAGCACGGACTGGCGCTGACCGACGCGCAGATCGCACAGATGATCCGGCAGGGCACGTGGCTGTGCGCGACGCTAAGTGTTTACTACGGTGACTGGGCGCCGGCCGATACTCCGGATGGCGAGCGCGACCGCAAGCGCGCTTCGGCGCACGAAGAATCGTTTCGCAAGGCGGTGAAGGCGGGAGTGAAGATTGCGTTTGGGACGGACATCGGGGGAATTCCGTGGACGCAGCCGATTGCGCAAGAGTTTCCGCGGATGGTCGAATTTGGCATGACGCCGATGCAGGCGATACAGAGTGCGACATCGCGGGCCGCGGAACTGCTGGAGATGAAAGGACGACTGGGCGTGATTGCGCCTGGGGCGTACGCGGATGTGGTCGCGGTTTCTGGCGATCCTTTGGCGAATATTAAAATCCTTGAGAATGTCGGTTTTGTGATGAAGGATGGCAAGGTGTTCAAGAACGATCTCGGGCCGAAGAAGTGAAGCTTGCGCACAAACTGCGGAGCTTGGTTGCGCTGGGCGGGCAAGAGCGTCGGCCCTGCGCGGGGGTAGCCGGTGTCAAAGTTTTAGCGGTGCACGTGCGGACTTTGGGCGGGGTTCCTGATGTGCGCTGGCGGAGCCTTTGCGATCTTCACGTCGAAGCTGATGGGTAGCAGTTTTGGCGGATAGCAGGCAGCGTTGTCGCAGGCCTGGTATTTCAAAGTTGCACGAACGATATATTTGCCGGCTTGCACGGAGTGCAGAGGACGCACCAGCACCAGCACTTTGAAATCTCCGGTGTAGACATTGAGCTTTTCGTCGGGAGCGAAGGCGAAGCTCATATCCTGGCCTTCGGGGTAGGTGGTTCTGCCGATGACGATGTCGGTGGTGGCTTCTATCTTGAGCACGGTCGGGATCAGGAACTCCGACTTCGGCTTGTTGGAATTGATGTGGTACCCGCTGGCGACGCGGAACGAGAGTGGGACGGTGGCCGATTTGCCCTGCACGGCGGTGACGACCGGAGCGGGTGCCATTTTTACGGCAGGACCTTGCGGGCCGAGGTCGTCCTGCGCTGAAGCCCAGGCGGAGAAGAGGAAGAGCGCGCTCGTCAGAAGCATTCTCATTGGCTACCCTCAGCTCTAGACTACCTCAGGCGCAAGTGCGGTCCGTAGTTACTTCTGAGCCGGTACCGCCTTGCCCTGACTCAATGCCTTTTTGATGTCGTCCACGAAATTGCTGCGGCTCCGCAACCCGAATTCGCGGGCTATGAGCCTGCCGTCGCGGTCCAGGAAAAAAGTTGTGGGCAGCACACTGACGCCGCCGAAGCTCTGGCCGACGGATTCGTTGCCGATCAAAATGGGGTAGTTGACGCCCATTTCCCTGGCGAATTTGGCGATGTCCTCGGTGCTGGCGTCGTCCATGGCCACGCCCACGATTTGGAAGCCTTGGGGACCGTATTCTTTTTGCAGCTCGACAAACCAGGGCATCTCGATCTTGCAGGGACCGCAATACGTCGCCCAGAAATTGAGCAGGACGGCTTTGCCGCGGAGGTCGGAGAGCTTGAGGTTCTTGCCGTCGAGCGCGGGCAGTTCGAAGTCAGGGGCCAAATTTCCCATGAGTTGTCGCTTGGCGTGGCCGTTGGCGCGGTTGTTGCGGGCTGCGCGAATACCGGCGAATAACATGGCCGCGACGATGGCGGCGATGAAAAACAGAATCAGAGGATTTCTTTTCACGTGTACCTCGGCGGCTAAAGCCGCATTTAGAACAAGACAGTTACCGCAGTGCTGAAGCGCTGCGCCACCCAAAATTTTCTATGCAGGCTACAGCGCAAAGCGGTTTAAAAACGAGAAATAGCCGGAGATGAGGGTGAAGCGGCCCATCACCAGCAGGATTCCCAATGCGATCAGCAGGCCTCCGCTCGCTACTTCGAGGGCGTGCATGTGGAATTTAAAGCGGTTGTAGAACTTGAGAAAGCGCTCGATGCCAAGCGATGTCAGCAGGAAGGGCACAGCCAATCCGGCCGAGTAGATGGCCAGAAGAAAGATGCCTTTCCATACTGTGTCCTGAGCGGCGGCTAAGGTGAGCACGACCCCGAGGATCGGACCTACGCAGGGCGTCCATCCAAAGGCGAACGCGAAGCCGACGACAAACGCTCCCCAGGGGGAAGAACTGCCTTTGAGGCTATGCAGCCGGGTGTCGGCCAGCAGAGCCTTGATCTGCAAGATGCCGGTCAGGTGAAGGCCGAAGAGAATGATGACCGCGCCGGCTATTCGAGCGAGCAGCGATTTGTACTGCGCGAGGACCTGGCCGACTTCCGTGGAGATTGCCCCGAGTGCGATGAAAACGATGCTAAAGCCGAGGATGAACGCGAGGGAATTGAGCATCACCTTGCGGAAGAGCTCGCCTTCTTTCAGCTTCAGTTGTTCGACGCCTGCGCCGGAGATCAGGGAAATGTATCCGGGAACGAGCGGAAGCACGCAGGGCGACAGGAACGAGATCAGTCCTGCGGCGAAGGCGGCAAGCGGTAATGGCAAAGTCGACATATTTTTCTATTGTAGCGGCCGGGGATCGCTTTGGACCCTACTCTACAAGATGCGGCGCAAGGTCAAATTGTTACAACAATTCCGCTTTCGTACATTGGACGAGGTCCCGTGATTGTCGTTATCGCGGCGCGGGCTTCAGTGGCCGTTTCGTGGGGGATGGTCTCTGGGGCAGCGGAGTCGGCGCCAAAGTGTCGGGCGGAGCTTCGGTCAAAACCTTTTTCATGAATCCTGGCGGCACGGTGGCGGTGAGAATCGCGCGATCTCCGGACTGTTCGACCTTGAGGCTGTCGAAGAAAGTCTTTACATCTGCATCCGTACCCTGTGCGCCGACGCTGCCTTCGGCGGCATGAAAGAGGCTGAGAAAAGCGGCGGTCTTCTCGGTGATGGCGTGCGCGTCCTCTTCACTGTTTGTGAAGGCTTCGGCCCGCAGGTGGAGAGCTCGGAGATATCGAGCGGAAATCACGGCGACCGCGGGCTTTGGAAACAGTAGGCCCCAACTTTCGAAGCCACCGAAGGAGCTCATCTCGGGCTTCACGCGCAGAATCGCAAAAGACAGACTGGCGAGAGGAACTTTCCGGTAGAACTTACGCAGCAACCATGGTCCGCCAAAGGGCGAGGCCAGTTTGCGGGAGCGGTCGAGCACGCCGCGAATCACGTCGGGGTTCGGATGGTTCGAAATTGCAACGCTGTCATAGGAAAGAATGACGACGCGAACGGTGCGGCCTTCGAGGGGGATGTTGTAGATTTCAAAACCGCGGTAGTCGTCAATGGAAGATGAGATCTTCTTGAGGTAGGCAGTCAGGCGGGTGGAATCGATCTTGCCGACGAATACTTCCGAGAAGCGCGGCTCCGTGGCCGATCCGGCGGTCCCGCCTCCCCAACTCTGCGGATAATGGACGGCGAAGGCGGCTTGGTCCAGATCGCGCTCCCACTGGAAGCCCGTCTCCTCGACAAACCTCTGGTATTCAGGCTCGCGGGAAACCGGCGGCAGTTCACTGGTGGCGTTGAAAGTCCGAATCCACTTGAGATTGATGTAGAGGAACCCGTCGGCGCCGGGGAGCAGGCGGGCTGCTTCGGGCGGAGCGTGCTTGCGTAGAGTCACAATCAACGCGACAGCGGCCACAATCAGCAAAACGGCCAAGGGGATGGGGAGGCGGCGTCGAATGCGCATCGAATTCGGGGGATGCTCCGCTCATCTGCCGTGAACAGCTAAGGTGAGCCCGCCCATGATAGCACCCGGCGGCGGTTGGGTACCTTTCACAAGTCCAGGTGGACGATGTAGTATTGCAGCCGGTCGTTGGTTGTAGGCGTTGGTTGTAGAAGGTAGAGGCATGACCAGGAACCAGAGCAACATGGCGGCGAGCGCGACCGGCATGGCGGTATGTGCCGCGGTGTTTGTGGCTTCGCTGCTGTATCAGTTTGGACTGCTTGAAGGAGTGGCATCTCTGGCCACGTTTGTTCAGTTGTTTATCCTGTCGGCGACGGTGGTCGATTCGATGGAGGACAAGCAGGCTTCGTCTGGAATCCGCAGTCTGGCGGCGGGGCTGACCGCGGCACTGATGGTGGTTTGGTTTGGAGCGACCTACTGGCGGCACAGCGGAGCTTCGTGAGGATTCTGAGTGGGGGTTGCGGTTGCACGTGAAATGTCCTTGTGATAACTTAAATAATTGTCCCGGCCTTAAGGAAGGGATCAGGGAAGTATTGTGCTTGATTGGACTTGCTTCCACCTGCTGGCGTAGCTCAGTCGGTAGAGCATCTGATTTGTAATCAGAGGGTCGGGGGTTCGATTCCCTTCGCCAGCTCCAGAAAAACAAGATTCCGGAAACGGAAGAGGTTTGCGCGGCGAAGCGCGCCGGCGGCAACGGATGTAAAGCGCTCCTTGCAGGGTATTTTCCGGCGAGTGTAGTTGTCAGGCGGGGGTTCTCGCAATTCGTTTCCCGATCTGAGAAGTGCTGAGCAGTGGCGGTGTGGTTTTCGCGCGGCCGGGCGGTGCTTTCGGATTTGCACAGGTGGGTGAGTGGTTAAAGCCAACAGACTGTAAATCTGTCCCTCTCAGGAGGTACGGAGGTTCGAATCCTCCCCTGTGCACCAGAGTGGCAATGCTTCAGCGGCTGACGAGCCCTGAGGCGGTAACCAGAAGTTGACGATCGAGTAGTGATGTTCAAGAAGTGACGATCAAGAAGAAGTTCGTGCTGTCTCTGATCGCGTACGCGATGTTGGGCGTTTTAGCCTGGACCACGCTGTCGGACGAACCGATTCGAGTCTTCAGCGGGAATGTGAGACTACGAACGGGGACGTTGGTGATCCTGGGGCTGTTCGCGTTTCGAGCGGCGCTGTATTTTTGGCGAACCCGGATCGAGGAAGAGCGGGCGGGCGCGAAGCCGGCGGATTGATTCGGTGGATTTGATTTTGAGCGGCAACGTTTTGAGCAGTGCAGTGAGCCGATGTAGCTCAGTTGGTAGAGCACTCCCTTGGTAAGGGAGAGGTCATCAGTTCAATCCTGATCATCGGCTCCATAAGATTTGCTGACGGCGAGTTTTCGGGCGGGAGTAACTCAGTGGTAGAGTCACAGCCTTCCAAGCTGTTGGTCGCGGGTTCGATCCCCGTCTCCCGCTCCAGGGTTTGAGCGTTGCGTTTCGAATTCGGTACTTTGGGTGAGAACAGTGATTTTCGAGCCGGGTATCATCAAGGTCGAGAAAGAGCGCGAGTTTGGCGATCTCAAGGCTGCGATGGAAAAAGCGTTCGCGGCGGACCGGGTCACGAAGTATTTGAAGGAACTCAGCAGCCACAAGATTCGAGTTCGCGACATGGATGCGGTTTTTGCGGCGGATGCAATAGACCGGGCGACGGGCGACAAGGCTGGGACGGCGCGATCTCTGTATAGTTCGCTGCCGGTTTCGGATCAGGCCCAAATTCGAGAGTTTTATCTCTCGAAGATAGAAGAGGTTGATCCGGGGTTGCGGGCGAAGTTTCACAAGCTGTATCAGTATTACTGAATCATTACCGACTCGATTAGCGAGGCAAGGCATTTATGGCGAAAGAAAAATTTGAGCGAAATAAGCCGCACTGCAACGTAGGGACGATCGGTCACATTGACCATGGGAAGACGACGTTGACGGCGGCGATCACGAAGGTATTGCAGAAGCACAACCCGAAGATCGTGTTCCGGTCG
>JANXZM010000024.1 GCA_025355505.1 Acidobacteriaceae bacterium
AACGTGCAGTTATCACTTCTGTAGTTGAGCAGGATGAGATGTCACTGGACGACTTCCGCGCTGTTTCCGGCTTGGTCAAACAGTATGGAGGTATTGAATATACACACGAAGCTGCCCGTATTTATATAAACCGCTGCAAGAATCATTTGCATCTGTTTTCGCCGTCGCCGGTTCGCGAGGCTCTGCTTAGTCTGTCAGAATATGTTGTAACACGCAGCAAATAATTCACCGGAGGTTTTATGCAACGGATTTTTTTTCTATTAATAGGTTGCCTGTTCCTGGCTCTGACCGCCTGCTCCAAAACAGATACGCCAAAAAAGAGCGCTGTTGTTGCTGAAAAAAGTCCTGCTCCGGACGTTTCTGTCATATCGCTGGCCAATGGGAGTACCCTGAAATTATCAGATCTTAAAGGAAAAGTGGTAATGCTTAATTTCTGGGCGACCTGGTGTCCGCCATGCCGTAAGGAGATGCCGGATCTGGAGACGCTTTACGGGCGCTTCGGCTCGAAGGGGCTGGTGGTGCTGGGCATTTCCGATGAAGAGGCGGCGAAGGTCGAACCTTTTATCCGCGAGCGCAAGGTGTCGTTTCCCGTGTTGCTCGATCCCGGGCGGAAGCTGAACGAAATGTTTGTGGTCGAGGGGATTCCCAAAAGTTTTGTGTACGACCGGGAAGGGAAGCTGGTGGCGCAGTCGATCGATATGCGCACGCAGAAGCAATTTTTGGAAATGCTGGGCAAGGCTGGACTACAGTAGAGACGGGGCTTGCCCCGTCTCCGGAGCCGCGGCAAGCCGCGTCTCTACCGGGTATTGGAGAATACGAATATCGGAGGGATTGGCGAAATGAAGAAGCGAATCGTTGGTGTAGTTCTTGCGGTATTGATGGTCGGCGCGCTCGCAGTCGCGCAGGACTCGATGAAGAAAGACGCGGCACCGAAGCCGGCGGTGGGGCCGTCGCAGGCTTTGCTGGATAACTGGAACGATGTCGGGCGGAAGTTGATCGCGATGGCGGAAGATTTCCCCGAGGACAAATACGACTTCAAGCCGGTGCCCGCGCAGCGGAGTTTTGCCGAGCAACTATTGCACGCGGCAAACACGAATTATTTTTTCACTAACCCAGTGATGGGATTGAAGCCGCCGCCCGGAGAAGATCCCAAGCGCGACCAGTACAAAACGAAAGCCGCGGTGGTCGAGTTTGTGAAGAAGTCGTTTGCCGACGGCGCGGCCGCGATCAAGCAGAAAGGCGATAAAGGATTGAGCGACTTAGTCGTCGATCCCTTCGCGAATCAGGAAGTGCGCGTCTCCGACATGGCGTGGTCGCTCATCGAGCACTCCGGCGAACATTACGGACAGTTGGTTGTGTATTACCGCATTGCGGGATTGGTGCCTCCGGAATCACGTCCCAAAAAGTAACGTCCCAAAAGTGGCGTCGAAAGAAGTTGAAGTCGGCAGTGGCGTTCTCGCTGATACGATAGCCTTCGTGCGCCCGCTGCTCGACGTCCGCGACCTGACCATTCAGTTTCCGCAGTCCCGTGCGGGGCGGGCAGTTCTGTCGGCTCACCAACTGACCACCGCTGCGCCCGTGGCCGCCGTGCGCAGCCTTGCTTTCTCCATCGCCCCGGGCGAAGTGCTCGGGCTGGTCGGCGAATCTGGCTCGGGAAAATCCATCACATCGCTTGCTATCATGGGCCTGCTGCCGCCCGCTGCCATGGTCACGGGCAACATTGCTTTTCAGAACGGCGACGGCCCTGCCACGCAACTCACCACCCTGCCTTCCGATCGACTGCGCCAACTTCGCGGCTCGCGCATCGCCATGATTTTCCAGGAACCCATGACCGCCCTTAACCCGGTCATGCGTGTCGGTGAGCAGATCGCCGAAGCCGTGCTTGCTCACCACCGCGTGCCCAAATCGGAAGCATGGAGCCGAGCGGTCCAAGGCATGCGCGACGTTGCCATCCCCGATCCCGAACTGCGCGCCCGCAGCTATCCGCATCAGCTCTCCGGAGGCATGCGCCAGCGCGTCATGATTGCCATGGCCATCGTCAACCGCCCGCAGCTGCTCATCGCCGACGAGCCCACCACCGCGCTCGATGTCACCATCCAACAGCAAATCCTCGACCTGCTCAACGACCTCCGCCACAAATTCGGATTGGCCATGCTCTTTATCTCGCACGATCTCGCCGTCGTCTCGCACGTTGCCGATCGCGTTGCCGTCCTATACGCCGGCAACCTGGTCGAGCTCGGCGCCATGGCCGATATTTTTCGCGCGCCCGCTCATCCTTATACTCAGGGCCTGCTCCGGGCCATTCCTACTCTCGCCACTGACCGCGCGCTTCCCCTCGCGACCATCGAAGGCACCGTTCCGCCCATCGCCCAACTTCCTCCCGGATGTCCCTTCGAACCCCGCTGCCCGCACCGCATCGCTGCCTGCGCCCTTCAACTTCCCCCGCTTATTGAAGTGAGCCCGGCACACTGGGCCCGCTGCCCGGTCGTGAATCCGCCGCAAATCCGATAGCGATAGAACTGTTCTCACACAGGATTCTCCGGGCGTGCTGTCCGGCCTTCAGGAGCTAAACAGCCTGCGAACAAACTCGCCGTGGTGCTTGATTTTGGGTGGCGCAGCGCTTCAGCGCTGCGGTAGCCAACTTATTTTCAGCGCCGGATTTAGCCGCTGCGGTCAGATTGCGGCGCAGAGGGGAAGCCCAGCGAATACTTACTCCTTAACGAAGCAACCAGTGCTGCTGCGGCGCACGGGCAAATGCAGAAGGCTTCTATTTGTGCTCTGGGCATCCCTCCACCCGTAGACGTCCAGCTCTGCCTCGGCGGTTCCCCTCCAAAGAAGCTATAATCCTCCCTTTGTGCGCATTCTTATTCTCAGCGACATTCATAGCAACCTCGAGGCGCTGGACTCCTGTCTGGCCGCCGCTCCCGACCACGACCTCGTCGTCAATCTCGGCGACACGGTCGGCTACGGCGGCAATCCCAACGAAGTAATTGCCAAAGCGCAGTCTCTAGGAAAAATCTTCGTCCGCGGCAATCACGACAAAGCCGTCAGCGGCCTCATGAACCTCGACGACTTCAATCCGGTGGCCGGCCTGGCCACTCTCTGGACCCGCGACCAACTCACCCCGGAAAATCTCGACTGGCTCCGCGAGCTTCCTCACGGTCCCGTCGAAATCGCGGAACTTCCCGGCCTCCAGTTCGTCCACGGCTCCGCGCTCGACGAAGATGAATACATGGTCAGCGTCCGCGACGCCATCGAGCCGCTCATCACCAATCCCGTCCCCGTCACCTTCTTCGGTCACACTCACCTCCAGGGCGGCTTCGTGCTCACGGGCGAGATCAGCGAAGCCTACCGTCCCGGATATCGCACTGTGGGCCAGCCCGAGTCGTCCGACTGGCCGCTCCGCAAAGATCGCCGCTACCTCATTAACCCCGGCTCCGTAGGCCAGCCCCGTGATGGCGACTGGCGCGCCGCCTTCGCCATGTTCGACTCCGACGCCTGGATCGTCACGTACTATCGCGTGCCCTACAACCTCCGAGTAGCCCAGGAAAAAATCCTAGCCGCCAATTTGCCGCAGCGCTTAGCCACAAGGCTGGCCACAGGAAGATAGAACAAAGTGGTTTAGGCACATGTGGGGACGGGCGCCCTCGCCCGTCCAAGCCGAGCGCAGCTCGGCAGCTGCCTGTGGCCGCAGCAACTCTGGATTCGCTATAGCTGCTGATGTCGACTAAGGATTGTCGTTACTCGAAAGTCTGCAGTCGAGTCAGTGACCGACGAACACCCCCGCCCAAGCGGAGCTGGACCAGGCACCCTGAAGAGTGGGGGAGGGTACATAAGCTGGGCCACCGGCGTTAAATTCTCTTGGCAAGCTTGTCGAGATAGTCGGCCGGGTGCCCCCCTTTCGTTTTTTGAAGCGCGGGATTCCACGCTCGTTTCCCGCTGGGGGTTTCTCGCTGACTTCTGAAGTGTCCTCGTCCATCGAGCTGCACCGATGATCCCCATCACCCACCCTTTTCGCAAAGTACGCGAAAAAGATGGGGCACCCGGCGCGAAGCCACATAAAAAAATTAGGACACTACCTTTGGGGCAAAAGAATTGGATTTCGTCATCGAAACGGGTAAGATGTGGGGCTATGAAACGCAGACTGGCCCTGCTTCTAACGCTTCTCTTTCCCCTTTGCGCTTGTACAAGGTCTGGTCACCTTTACAACTTGACCACTGGGGAGATGTCCACTTTCACCTTCAGCTACGGACGCGACCGGGGAACGATTCATGGCAGCTTCCAGTCCAGCGAAGTTCTTTCCGGCGAATATTCCGTCATGCGCGGCGGGGCGATGAGTTGGGGGAACGTCTATGCCAGCGTGTACTCTCCGTCCGGATCGGCGTCTGGTAGCGGGAGCGCAGTTGGTGTAGTGACGGCGGGGCAGGCGCGAGGAGCCGCAATGCTCACGGGTGACAAGGGGAGCATCCTCGACTGTGAATTTATTGTGGGCATGGGCGGACATGGAACCGGAGCTTGCCGCGACAAACAAGACACCAAATACAGGATGATGTTCTAGAATCGTGTACTCCTACGGACGTATCATGGGCATGGAGGAACGGGATGCCAAACTGCCCTAGCTGTGGACAAGCATTAGTGCGCGGAGACATGACAGAGCTTGTTCAGTCGGACAAAGGCGCGTACACGCCCTCTCTGTGCGTCAATAAAAAGTGTCCCAAGTCTCCTTTGTTCGTTGTGGATGTACGTCCCGACAACGAAGGCGACGAACTCTGATTCTAGGAACTTCGTCACCTGCCCTTCGCACTGCCTTCCCGTACGATGTACAACCCCGGGCGGGTAGCCCAGCCTTCCGATCGCACACCCACAAAGTGCCCCATCCTTCGCGGGTTTTCGCGAAGGGTGGGTGGCAGACTGATCGCACCATGGGCTTTGCCTTTCACGCCGCGCGTGCCCGAAACGAAATCTTCCCCCAACCCTCATCCCCCCGCACGGGTCCAGATTCGCCGAGAAGATAGAAGCGATCACTGCTCCAGCGCCAATCCTCAGGTGCCGCCGTCAGACCTCGCTTCACCGGATGGCGGTGCACATACCGCAGTTTCTCCACCCACTTCTTCTCCGTCCAAACATTGAAGTCGTAGCGCGTCTGCCAGAACGGCGCTCGCGCGGGAGTCTCCCCAAACAGCTTGATCTGGCGCGGATCGCATGGTTTCCTTTTCGGCAATAAGG
>JANXZM010000040.1 GCA_025355505.1 Acidobacteriaceae bacterium
GACGGCGGTGAAGCTGCCTTGGAAAACGCTGAGGAACGCGTTTCCCACATTCCCCCAGCTCCGGCTACGGAGATTATTTTAGAAGCAAAACAAGAGCGAGTCGTCGTATGATCCAGTGTGCGGAATTTGGGGGCACGTCAGGCTGTCAAGTGGAAACGTTAATTTTCCGGAGACAACCTGCGGCAAAATGCAAGACTTTGCAGTTTATTGGCAAGCGCAATACAAAACGCGGGGAAATCGTTGCAACGTTGCATGCCTAGCGGAAACGAGACGTCCTCTGAGAGTGAGGTGCATCGGGCGTCGCCGCTCTGCGGTCGTGCTGATTGCCGACCAGACGAACCATGATCCGTTGTTGTTCGCTCAACGCTGCTCGTCCAGTTCCTGTGCCTTGTTGCGCTCTTCCGCGGCATGCACCGCATCCCCTAACTGGTCATAGGCGTCTGCCAGGTACTGGTGAACCTCGATCGAGCTGGGCTGCACTTCGGCTGCTTTTTTCAAATTGGGGAGCGCCTCAGAAGGTTTTCCGTCATGCGTGAGGAACCATCCGCGCAGCAGGTTGGCGCGGTAATGGTTGGGGCTGAGTTCGATTGTCTTGCCGAATTCCTGAATGGCCTCGGGCACTCGATCGGTGCGGGCATACACCGCTGCCAACGAGAAGTGCGCGTCCACCCATCGCGGATTGAACTTCACCGCCTGCTCGAAATGGACAGCCGATTCCTTCCAGTCTCCGGTTTCGAACAGGGCGAGGCCGAACTGGTACTGCGTGAGCCCGGACTTCGGCTCTAGCTCAATTGCTTTTCTCAGGATGGGCAAGGCTTTCTCGTAATTCTTGAGGCGGGTCCAGGCGGTGCCCAGCTGTTCGTAGGCGACGGCCGAGTTGGGCTCCGTCTGAAGCACCCGTTCCAGCTTCGGAATGGCGCTCTGGAATTCGCCCAGATCGTTATCCAATAATCCCTCGTGAAAGAGGTTAGCGGTTGTGATGCGGTCGTTGGGATCAATTCCCCCCACCACTCCTTCTGGTTCGACTTTGTTACTGCCGGCAGCATAGCCGAGGGCGTTGAGCTTGGCCGTCTGCGCAGGATCGAGCTTCGCCGTGCCGAAGGGGGACTCTGAACTCGTGCTCTTGCGCAACGCCTCCAGTTGCGCGTTCAGCGTGGCGGCAATCGCCGGAGAAGACTCCGCCACATTCTTTTCGGCTTTGGGATCGGAACTCAGGTCGTAGAGTTCGCGCTTGGGCGCCTCGACATACAGATATTTGCCGGTGCGCAGCGCTCGCAACGCACTCCAGCCAAAACAATGATACGGGTAGTCAGTTTCGGAGTAGATAGCTCGATCCCTGGCGGTTGGACTGTCTCTTGCCGGCCTGATCAGCGGCATCAAGGACTGGCCTTGCATCTGCTTGGGCACTGAAAAGCCGGCAACCTGCAGTACGGTTGGCGCCACATCCACCAGGCCGACCCGGGCGTCAATTCTTGGCGCCGCTTTGAGGGCTGGGCCGCCGGTTCCCGGCAGCTTGATCACTAGCGGCACGTGGATGGTTTCGTCATAGAGCAAAATACCGTGCGAGCGCTCGCCGTGCTCACCGAACGCTTCGCCGTGGTCGGCCATGACCGCGATCAGCGAGCCGTCATAGAGGCGTGCGGTTTGCAAGGCCGCGAACAGTTGGCCCAGCATGGCGTCGGTGTAGGCAATCTCCGCATCGTACGGGTCGGAAAACTTTGATTGGTAGGGCTCGGGCGCGTCGTAGGGATCGTGCGCGTCGTACACATGCACCCACAAAAAAAATGGGCCCGCTTTGGAAGGCCGCTTCCTGAGCCAGACCTGGGCGCGAGCTACCACGTCGCCCGCCCGGCGCTCGATCGACTGATAGCGGTTCTCGCGCGGCTGCTTGGTGTGGAAGCCGGCATCATAGACGTCGAAACCGCGTTCAAACCCAGGAGCCAAACTTCCGGTCGGATCCAGCACGATCGATCCCACGAAGGCCGCGGTCCGGTAGCCCTGCCGATGCAGGATGTCGGGCAGGTACGGCAGGCTGGCCACCAGCGGTAAGCCAAAATCGTTGACGTGGTTGTACTGCGGATAGGTTCCGGTGAACAGTGTTGCGTGGGACGCGGTGGTCAGAGGAACATGCGAGTAGGCGCGCGTGAAGACGGCCGCTTGTTTGGAAAGCGCATCGAGATTCGGAGTCAGGCCGCGATCCGAGCCAAGAAATCCCATGCGGTCGGCCCGCGTCGTGTCCAGCGTGATCAGGATGACATTGGGCTTCGGGCGGGATGTCTTGGGTGTTTGTGCCGGGCTGACCGACGCGGCCAGCAGGGGAAAGAAGAGGCCGAGCAACCAGGGACGACAGTGCATAGGCCGGAAAAGGCGGTGGTACGCATCTTCGTGGTTTATGGGGCCAGTCATTGCCGAAACCTGCGCCGCTGAGTGCCGCAGATGAGGATTGTACCGGATAGCTGACGTAAACAGGCGTTTACACCAATTATGCATCGACCCGGTTCAAAAGTGTCGGATGGGTATGCTGGCAAGTCCCTGAAACTATGGGGCGATTTGTATTGGTCGGCCTTAGGGGACGATTTTCGAACTCTCCTCTTCGGATGCCACACTATCGACCTTTCGTTTTCAGCGGTTTAGGATTTACTTCGATCAAATGGTGGCGGCCCGTTAATGCAATCAGTCATAAATCGGGACAAAGATCGCTGAAGGCGGATCAACAGGCGAAAACTCAATTGCTCCTCGCGCAATCGAACCATCAGGTCCTTTCCGAAGGAAAAAGCAGGACTTCTTCAATCCGATGCCTGGCTTACCGAGCCAGAGCATAATCTTATCTGTCCCTTCCTTAACACGGATCTCATCTGGGCTGAGAACGTCCTTTTTTGAGAGGTAGTCGCCAAGTGTTCCCGCCGCCAGGTCAGCCAAACTCAAAAGATCGTTCATCTCGACACTACGTTCCGGGAAGGGAGTAGCCCCGCCAATTTTGGCGAACTGCGATGCAGGCTTTTGGTAGATGGGCAGCACACGGCCAAAGGTTTCGAGCAAATGCAGGTGCTGTGCCGGGGTTGGGCAAATCGCGTCGTGGTCTGTCATCCAGAATACGTTTTGGCCGTTGTGTCCTAGGAGCGCTGTGAGGTAGGCCGCCAGGTGCACGATACGAAGCAGTTTCTCTGCAACGTCAGGTTTTCGTGCACCAAGCCCAGCGTCTTCAAGGACAGCAACCAAACGCCGTGGGGTATCCTCTTCGGTCCCAAAAACGCTTCCGATTTGTTTATCTATAGCGACAGTGCAGAGGAAACCCGGAAGCTCGTCGGCAGCCGCCAGGCAATCAGGAAGGGCGCGGAGAAGCTGTCCCATGTTCAAGTCTTTGTAGGCAATCTCTTTCGTGCCGAGGCCAAAGCGGGGTCGTATTTCTGCCATGCGTGCCTCGAAAGATGCCCGCATATTGAAACCACAAATTTGGGACAATTGAAGATGCGGCAGACGAGTTCGCGACAGCATTTTTGCTGATTGGGAAGCAAGACGCTACTGCTTTAGAAACCGCTCAATATTGGGCTTCACTTAATACGACCCAGCAAGATGCTGTTGCGAAGATTTGGATGGACGACAGGCACAGCTTATCTCCACAACGGGCCAGAAACATCGCTCGTTGGGTAACGAATCGTGATGAGGTTGTGAGCAGATGGTTGCGAGTCTTTATCCCCAACATGCAGACAGATATCCTCCAAAGTCTTCTGCACGACCCGGCAGTGTCGGACAAAAGCCTCGTTCGTTCCGAGCTAAGGCGGCGCGGTGTTTCTAGCCCAGAATCATAGCCGTCTCCTATTGGTGCACGTTTCAGTTTCTCCCATGCTCGGCCCGCCTTTTTGTAATCTACAAGGCTCCCCCTAGATTGTCCGTCACCGGAGTTCTACAAATGGCTCGTGGCCGAAATAGCAGCACCCCTGTTCGCAGCAAGACCGCCAAAAACTACAAGCATCCCGAAGCTGAGAGCCCAATGCGGCCAGAGGTCAGGACGCAGGCGCAATTCAAGAAAAAGCTGCCGCCGCAAAAGTACCTCTACGACGATTCGCTGTCGCCTGTCCTGGAGTGGGACGGAAAGAACGCAACCGCTCGGGAGCGGGGCGAGGCTCGGATCGCCAACGCTGAGACAGAACTGAGCGAGGCCCGGAAGAAGCTAAACGGCAAGCCAGAGACAAAGGACGTTGTGGGCCACGTCGCTGCGGCACAGAAGGCCATCGGCGAACTCAAAGGCATGACCACACCTTTCCTGAACTGGGCTGGCAAAGCGGAGCGGATGTCATTCGATGTGCCTACGCTACCGCTGTTCATCCACGAGAGACTTTCCACGAAAGCCATTCTCGACACCCTCAAAGGGCATCGCTACGACCGCACGCAGACAACCATGTTTTGATTTGTTTGGCGATCCGCAGCATCCCTTTGCCACGTTTTCTTGTCGAAATCGACCGTGAGAAACCAGCAGGTCTCATCCTGCAGCAGCGGATAAATGCCGATTGTGTGATCTCCAACGAGGTGCCCACGCACTATCTCGTCGGTCAACGGTCTGAACTTCCGAGTCTGGCGGTCAACCTTCCTGCGGTCCTCGTCTTTGGCGCGAAGATAGGCCTTCCAGTCACGATCTGCCCTGGGCATGTAACCAGATCGCCCGTCGGTGTTCTCCCAGCGAACTGCATAAACATCGTCGCGCCCCTGGAAGAGGCTCCGGAACAATGCGATTCGTTGTTCAGCTTTCAAGACAGGAATATGAGCACTTGGCAGTGCGTTCGTTGTGACGGGAATCACGGTAGTCGACTGCGGCGCCGGAATCTGTATGCCGTGCTGTTGCAACAAACACCGTAGACGAACATTTTCTTCACGCTAGCCCTGCATCTCAGCAAGAGCAGACTGCAGGTTCGAGAGCTTGGGATTAGATTCGTTCATGTGAAGCCATTGTCGCCGTCTACAATCTGTGACTCGATCAGGAATAATCTCACAGTTTGCGGACGCGTCATCCAACGATCCCGTTCTTCGACTAGCGACTAATATATTAGGCATAATCTTGACAATTCAATTACATGCCTAGTATATTAGGCGTATCATGCTCAAGCTGCACTCTATTGGCGCTCAGATCGCGTCTAGGCGGAACGTTCTTGGGTTTAGCCAATCCGCGTTGGCTGACAAGGCCGGTGTGAGTCGGGCAACGCTCGAAGCACTGGAGAATGGCCGATCAGGTGAACTTGGTTTTTCCAAGGTCGCCAACATTTTGTCGGCGCTCGGCCTAACGTTGAAACTACAAGAGGCAAACCTGCAACGGCCCACTTTGGACGAGCTCTTAGAAGAGGATCGCGATGATAAAGGTCTGGACAGACGCCGCTGAGGCAGGCCTGCTGGACAGGCAGCGGGATCGCGGAAGTGCTTTTGCGTACTTGCCTGAGACAGTCCCACAACGTGCCGTCTCCGTTACCATGCCCGTGCGGCTTCCCTCCTGGGACGTGCCCTTTGGCCTGCCCCCAATCTTCGAGATGAACCTCCCGGAAGGCGCGTTGCGGGAACGGTTGCGCCTGGCCTTTGCGAAAGCGACTGGAACGTTCGATGATTTTGATCTGCTCGCCATTGTTGGCCGCTCACAAGTCGGCCGCATACGGTACACCGGCGACAAGGAGCGGCTCAACGAGGATGTTCCTTTTCAGTCGGTAGACGAGATTTTGGCGAGTCGTCGCGACGGGGACTTGTTTCGCTTCCTCATTGAGAAGTTTGCATCCTTTTCCGGTATCAGCGGCGTCCAGCCCAAGATCCTCGTGCGAGACGAGAACGCATCTGCCGCCCTAGCGAACACGAAGCCCCGTCTTTCCCCGAGCTACAGGGGTGCAACTCACATCGTAAAGTTCTGGGAGCCGAACGAATTTCCTCAGCTCGCTGCGAACGAGTACTTCTGCCTGAAAGCCGCTGAGCGTTGCGGTCTGGACGTACCTCGGTATCGGCTCGCAGAAGACGGAATGGCCCTTGTCGTTGACCGTTTCGACTTGCGCCCAGATGGTACCTACCGGGGCTTTGAAGATTTTTGCGTCCTGAACGCGAGACGAACGGATGAGAAATATCGCGGCAGCTATGAAACGTCGGTGATGAAGCGATTTCAGC
Organism: Acidobacteriaceae bacterium; assembly: GCA_025355505.1. Lineage (GTDB taxonomy): Bacteria > Acidobacteriota > Terriglobia > Terriglobales > Acidobacteriaceae > Acidiflorens. The sequence continues at coordinate 6,133 of JANXZM010000040.1, forward strand.
AGTTCGCAAACTCACCCGCCGTACTCGCAGATGCTGAAAAACTATTTACGCTGATCGTGCTGAATTGCGCACTGCGCAACGGCGATGCTCACCTCAAGAATTTCGGCATCGTCTATGACGACGTGCTCGGTGAAGCTCGACTCGCACCGGTCTACGATCTCGTAACCACTTCCATCTATCTACCGAAGGACAGTCTGGCGCTTACGCTCAACGGAACAACCCAGTGGCCCGATCGCAAAGTTCTCCGTCGGCTCGGCGAAACTCGGATGACTGGCACACCTGCAAAAATTCGCGCGATCCTTGAGCGTATCTCGGACGCCCTTTCGCAAACAGAAATCGACGTTCGGTCATACATCAAGGAACATCCCGCCTTCAAGCAAGTGGGTGAGCGCATGCTGCAGGAATGGATGAAGGGCCGGCAACTCTCACTTCAAGCCGGCTAATGGTTCGTACCCTCTTGTGCTGGCGGTGCGAGAACAGTAATAACTGACGTTATCAGGCCATTGTACTCAGTGAGAATTGCAGATGTGAGCGCGATTTTCTCAATCAGCCATCCAAAAACAACCGTTGCCCTACCGTTTTGATTGACTTCACGCGGAATCGAGTCGTACTCCTCACCGCAGAATCCGAAGCGCACACAAAGCCGCTCCGACAGCCAGGCTTCCGGGATGTCATTGCGATCGAGTTTGCGGTTCAAGAAGAGGTCAAATATTCCATCATCCTTTTTGACTACTTCGAGAGCCGTGTTCTTGATTTGGTTCGAGTCACGGCTGTCCGGTTAAAAGTCGAAGAGAATCAGTTGGTTAGCGTTGTTGGGCAAGTTGGCGTCCTGGTCGATGGCCTGAAGGGCACATAAAATGGGCATTCTCTCGAAAGAAGTCAGGCTGAGAATCTGTAGAATTTGGTACAAACTGGCCTCCAACCCCAGCCGCTTGCGCAGGATCGCCACCAGCACGTACACCGAGACCGCAATCCAGATCTGCGTCTTCACCGCGTTCTCGCGCTGGTGCCGTAAAACGCCTGGATCCGCAGATGTTGTTTGATCCATCGAAAGAACAGCTCCACCTGCCACCGCTGCTTGTAAATGCGGGTGATGGTCAGCGCGGGCAGCGTGAAGTTGTTGGTCAGGAACTTCAGCCGCTTCTTCGTTTCCGCGTCGAAGTAACTCACGCGCCGCAACGCGTCCGGATACACCGAAGCCGACGCGAACGATGACAGAACGACGGTCTGGTCCGAGCGCACGCCCGAGCTCTGGTCCACCGCGTGCGAGTAGCGCCGTTTCAGCAACACATTCGACTTGGTGCGCACCACGAAGAACGCCGCGCTGAGCGTCAGCACAAACA
>JANXZM010000072.1 GCA_025355505.1 Acidobacteriaceae bacterium
CACCGAAATTGTGACAATTCGCTATTTGGGCCATCCAAAAATTTGTCGTCTCCCCCCAAATTGTCATCCTGAGCGAAGCGAAGGACCTATGCACTCTCCGTCCGATAGCGATGCCGTCGGGTCCCACCTGCAGAATTCCCACCGTCCCCCAGAATTGTCATCTTTCCCCCAGAGTTGTCATCCTGAGCGAAGCGAAGGACCTATGCACTCTCCGACAGCGCCAAAAATCCGCAGCCTCCCAGAAAACACTGCGCAAGTTCAGAATCGCGCGCCGTTCTTTAGCTGGGAACGCCCCGAGCAGGGTGGCCGAGGGGTACGACCCAAGCCATGCACTACTGGCGATCGAGCAAGGGCCGGGCATTCTGCTAAAATTACGCTATCTGAGGCGATCACTTATGTTGACTGGGCGCAAACTGGTGTTGACGCTTGTTTTTACGGTTCTAGTTGCAGTAGCCTTTGGGGCTAGCTGCCGGGGGTTCTTTCCGAAACCGACCCTGCAGTCGGTTGCGGTCGGGCCCGCGACGCCGACCCTGCAAACCGGTAACACGAACAACACTCAACAGATGACCGCCGTCGGTACTTACGATGATGGTGTTCGCACGGATTCCAAGGTTACGTGGAGCATAGCAGACGTCACGGGCACTAACGTCGCCACCGTTGGCATGGGCGGCCTTGTGACCGCAGCTAATCAAGGCACTTCGACAGTTACCGCAACATCAACAGAAATCCCCACGCTTTCGGGATCAACAACAGTCACGGTCACGGTTAGCTGCATCCAGTCCATTACGGTTACTCCGGTGGCTCCGACGGTTACTCATGGTAGTCCTGAGCAATTCACGGCAACGGCAAACACATGCAATGGTCCGTTCATTATCACAAATGTCGCCACGTGGAACTCCAGCAACACTGCTGTGGCGACGATCAATAGTAGCGGCAATGCGACGACGATCACGACGGGAACCACCAACATAACGGCTTCTTCTGCTGGCGTGACGAGCCCAATTCAGATCCTGACGGTTAACTAGTAACACAGACAGGCGTGTGGCCCCGGGGGTTAGCGCGTCCCGTCCTTGAACTATAGAGGGACGTCATCCAGAATTCTGGTGATCGCGATAGGACGGGGCCACGCAACCCACCTTCGCTCTCTGTAGATGCTCCACAGTCCCCGCGCTATAGTAGAAGGTCGACCCAGTGAAGTTCATCCCTACATCTCTGCTCCGATCGGCGGCAGTCGCGTTCTGCCTCGCCAGCACAATGTTTCTTGCGGCCTGCAAGCACAGCGGCGGACGCGTGCTCGAGATCGCCTACGTTTCCGCCGTTCAGGCCAACCTGCGTGACCGTGTGGCTGCGGTCTACGAGAAGGCCGGCGTCGTGAAAAACGGCGAACGCGTGGAAGTGCTCGACCACGACCGTCGCTTCGTCAAAGTTCGCACTTCGACCGGCTCGATAGGATGGATTGAGCAGCGCTACCTCGTCGGCCAGGAAGTCTACGATCAGATCCAGAAGCTGACCGCCGACAACCAGAACGACCCCGTGCAAGCGCAGGGCGCGACGCGCAACGATACCAATCTCCACGTCGAACCGGGACGCGATACCGAACATCTCTACCAGATTTCTTCCGGCGAGAAGCTGTCACTCTTGAAGCGCGGCACAGCCGAGAAGCCGGGCTCGGTTGCGCCGCCATCCCGCTCCACCATAGCGGGCGGCAATCCGCAGAACAACGACAAGAAACCCGCGCCGGTAATCGAGGATTGGTGGCTGGTGCGCGACTCCCACAACCGCGTCGGCTGGGTGCTGGCCCGCATGGTGGATCTCGACATCCCGCTCGACGTCGCCCAATACGCCGAAGGCCGGCGTATCGTCGCTTTCTTCGTGCTGAATCAGGTGCAGGATGGAGATAAGAAAGTCGCGCAGTACTTGACCGTCGTTACCGATCCTAAGGATGGCCTGCCATTTGACTTCAACCAGATTCGCGTCTTCACCTGGAACGTGAAGCGCCATCGCTATGAGACGGCCTATCGCGAGCGCGTGGAAGGCGTCCTGCCCGTAACCGTTGCCCAACAGAACTTCGACAAGGAAGGCATCTTGCCCGTGTTCGTGATTCGCGTGCACAACGACAGCGGAAAAATTAGCGAGCGCAAGTACAAGCTCAACACGCCGATCGTGCGTCGAGTGTTTGCGCCGGGAGAAGAACCCGTGCGAACTGTATCTCGGAAAGCGAAGCGCAGACGGTAATGGCAAAATGCATTAGCAGCCCGTGGTGCAAGTATGTTTTGTATCAGGTGTATGCCTTCCGGCATACCGTAAGTGCCGTGTTATGAGGGCGCCTTTAGGCGCTGGTTTTGGGCGCTGGAGTTTCACCACAGGCTGTTAGGTGTAGAAGTCGGCAATACTCTCAACTACCCACCGCATCTCGGCCTCGGTCAACTCCGGGAACATCGGCAACGCCAGCACTTCCCGGGCGGCCTGCTCCGAGACCGGCATGTCTCCCGCCTTCAGTCCAAGGTAGGAAAAGGCCGGCTGCAAGTGCAACGGCAGCGGGTAGTAGATTTCCGACCCAATTTTTCGTTCCGCTAGAAATTTGCGCAGTTCGTCTCGCCGCTCGGCGCGAATCACATACTGATGAAACACATGCTTTGCTTGCGGACTCCGCGCCAGCAAGCGCACCAACCCGCCGCTTTTGTCGGAGGTCAGCCCTGAAGTCAATCCAGAGCTGGCAAACAACTGGTCATAGGTTGCGGCGTGCTGCCGCCGATTCTGGTTCCAGTCCGCGATGTGCGCCATCTTCACGCGCAGCACCGCTGCCTGAACCGCGTCCATCCGTCCGTTCCATCCAAATTCGTCATGGAAGTAGCGCCGCGGACTGCCGTGGTTGCGGAGCTGCCGCATGTGCTCGGCCATCCGCGGACAGGTCGTAGTCACCATTCCCGCGTCTCCGTACGCGCTCAGGTTCTTCGTGGGATAGAAACTGAAGGCGGCGGTTACACCCAGCGAGCCCGCGCCCCGCCCGCTCCACTCGGCGCCAATCGCCTGGGCGGCATCCTCCACAATTGCAACTCCGAATTCCTCGGCGTGTTCATTAACGATGCGGTCGAACTTCTCCATGTCCGCGCACTGCCCGTAAAGATGTACAGGAAGAATCACGCGAACGCTTCCCGGTTGCTTTCTGAGTGGCCGATCACGCAGCTGCCGGCCAACCAGCACCGCATCAAGATTCAGGGTGCCAGCATCGACGTCCACGAAAATCGGCGTTGCGCCCGCCCGCACGATCGCGCTGGCCGAGGCGAAAAAACTGAATGCTGTAGTGATGACCGAGTCCCCGGGCTTTACGCCCGCAGCGACCAGCGCCAGCCACAGAGCCTCTGTGCCTGACGCGCAACCGACGGCACAGGCCGCTCCCGTCAGCGCGGCAATCTCACCCTCGAGTGCCTCCACCTCCGGTCCAAGAATGAAGACCTGTGAATCGCACACGCGCGCTATGGCGGCCAGCACTTCTTCGCGGATGCCATCGTATTGGCGGCGCAAGTCAAGCAGAGGAACGGACTCGGGCGCACCGTTTCCTGGCGTAGTTTGTGGCACCTTGCCTGCGGATGAAAGGCGGTTCTTCACAACAACAAGATTCTAGCAGGCGGGGTCCAGGGCAGTCTGGCGACGGCCGGGCGTCCGTTTCGGACGCCCCATTTGCTCTCTGAAAATATTCCTTTGGTAAATTTGAGACCGCGGTGAACTACTCTTTCTTCTCTTTACCCTCAGCTTCATTCGCGGCAATGTCTTTCTGCACCTGCGCTTCGGCGTCGGCATTTTCCATCGCCTTGCGGTTCTCTTCCGCTCGTTTGGAGCGGACTTCCGCCCGCTTCTGGCGCTTTTCATCGAGCACCTGCTCGCTACCCAGCAGTTCGATGAACGCCTTTTCCGCGCCGTCACCCTTCCGCCATGCGGTGCGAACGATCCGCGTATAGCCACCCTTCCGGTCACCGAAGCGCGGAGCCACCGTATCGAAAAGTTTGGTGACCGATTCTCCCGTCATCAAATAGGCCGCAGCCCGCCGCCGCGCCGCCAGATCGCCCTTCTTGCCGAGCGTGATCATCTTCTCGACCTGCGGACGCACCGCCTTTGCCTTGATCACCGTCGTTTCAATGCGCTCTTCCATGATGATCGAAGTGACCATGTTGCGCAGCATTGCGCGCCGATGCGAAGTCGTCCGCCCTAATTTGTATCCTGCAACTTTGTGACGCATGGATTTCCTCTTGTTGTGGTGGTGCGACGGGCGTCCTCGCCCGTCACCCCATCCTCAAATCACTGCCGGCTCGAACCGGCGAATCTTCCACTAAACTCTTACAGATCGTTATCGCCGTACGCCGAAGCGGGCAGCACCTGGTTCGATGTCGGTCCCGGCACGGCGTTGCCGTGCTCGTCGATCTTCATACCCAGGCTCAGACCCATCGAGGAAAGGATCTCCTTGATCTCGTTCAGCGACTTCCGCCCGAAATTCTTCGTCTTCAGCATTTCGGCTTCCGTCTTCTGCACCAGTTCGCCGATCGACTGTATGTTCGCGTTCTTCAGGCAGTTATAGCTCCGCACCGAGAGTTCGAGTTCCTCAACCGAACGGTTCAGGTTCTCGTTCTTGATCTCCGGCCTCCGCTCTTCGCTCGCCGACGCCGTCTCGATCTCTTCTTCGAAGTTGATGAAGATATTCATGTGATCCTTCACCAGCTTCGCCGACAGTCCTAGCGCATCGCCGGGAGTGATCGAACCGTTGGTCCACACCTCCACCGTCAGCTTGTCGTAATCGGTGATCTGCCCCAAACGCGCCGCTTCCACCGTGTAGTTGCACTTGCGCACTGGCGTGTGTACCGAATCGATCGGTATGAATCCGATCCCCAGATCGTCCTCGAAATTTTTATCCGCCGAAACGTAACCCCGCCCCCGCTTCAGGCGCATTTCCATGTCCAGTTTGCCGCCTTCGCTCACTGTTGCGATGTAGATCTCCTTGTCGAGCACTTCCACATCGCCGTCGGCTTCGATCATGCCGCTCGTTACCACGCCCGGCTGATCGGCCCGCAGGTATATCGCCTTCGGACCATCTCCCGCAAGTTTGAACGGAACCTGCTTCATGTTGAGGATGACGTCGGTCGCATCCTCGACCACTCCCGAAATCGACTGGAACTCGTGCAGCACGCCTTCTATCTTCACCGCGGTAACCGCCGCGCCTTCGATCGAACTCAGCATCACCCGCCGCAGCGCATTGCCGATGGTGGTGCCAAAGCCGCGCTCAAATGGCTGCGCCCAGAACATCCCGTATTTATCAGTGAGCGAAATGGCATCGCTAGCCAGCCGCTTCGGTTTTTGAAAACCTCTCCAGAGCATTATGTGTTTCTCCTCTCGGCCATGTGGCTCCGCTGCGACTCTCCGAACCGGCCTTGTTTCTTCTACAACGTTCGGATCATGCGCCACAGCAGGCTGATCTGGCTCGAATGATAGGCCAAAGAAATCTATTGTAGAGACGCGGCTTGCCGCCCCTCTCTTTGCCCCGTATATTCTGCCGCGTGCAGTAGGCGGGGTATGCCCCGTCTCTACACAACTGTGTTACTTCGAGTACAACTCCACAATCAGCTGCTCGTTCACCGGCAACTGGATGTCTTCGCGTCTCGGCAGCGCAATCACGCGCCCCTTGTAGTTCTCGCGATCGATCTCCAACCACACCGGCGCCGGCTGATGGCTGGCAAATTCCCTCGCGATTTCCAGAATCGGCACCTTCCGGCTGCTCTCCCGAATCTGAATCTCTTCGCCCACGGTGACCTCGTACGAAGGAATGTTCACCTTGCGTCCATTCACCTGCACGTGCCCGTGACGCACCAACTGGCGCGCCTGGCGCCGGGATATCCCAAAGCCCAACCGGAACACTACGTTGTCCAGTCGCCGCTCGAGTTGCTCCAGCAGCTTCGCGCCCGTCACACCCTTGAACCGCACCGCTTTCTCAAAATAATTCCGGAACTGCCCTTCCTGGGTGAAATAGATCCGTTTGGCTTTTTGTTTTTCGCGCAACTGCAGACCATACCCTACAACCTTGGTCTTCTTGTCTTTCCCGTGTTGGCCGGGAGCGAAGTTGCGTTTCTCAATGGGACATTTGTCGCTGAAGCACTTGGTGCCCTTCAGGAAAAGCTTAATCCCTTCCCGGCGACAAAGACGACACACTGCATCGGTATAACGTGCCAAGTTATTCTCCTTCGTTCAGATGACCGGTTTACAGGTTTGGCTTCACCCTTCGTCCCGGACAAAAATCAGTTCCCAGTTCTCAGAAAAACCCCAGGTTCAACGGCTTCTACTGAAAACCGGGAACTTGGACCTGAAAACTTTACTTCTACACTCTGCGCCGTTTCGGCGGCCTACAGCCGTTGTGCGGAATCGGCGTCGTGTCCTTAATCGACCGCACTTCAATTCCCGACGACGCCAGCGCGCGCACCGCTGATTCCCGCCCCGATCCCGGACCGCTCACTCGCACATCCACCGTCCGCACCCCGTGATCGCGCGCCATGCTGGCTGCGCCTGAGGCAGCCTGCTGTGCCGCAAACGGAGTCCCTTTGCGGGACCCGCGAAAACCGAGCGACCCCGAACTCTTCCATGCCAGCACATTGCCGGTCATGTCCGAGATGGTCACGATCGTGTTATTGAAAGACGCCTGCACATGCACCAGTCCGTGCGGAACGTGCTTGCGCTCTTTCTTCTTGAACGTCTTCTTCTTGCCTTTTTTCTCGGGCGCCGCGGCGCCGCCTGCTGCTGCTGGTTTTGCCATTTTTAGAGTTCTCGGTTCTCAGTTCTCAGTAAAACCGTTCTCCAGAACCACTGGGTACCGGCAACTGGCAACTGCTTTTACGCTTTTGCCGTCTTCTTCTTCATCGTGACCGTACCCTTGCGCGGACCTTTCCGGGTCCGAGCGTTGGTGTGCGTGCGCTGCCCGCGAACTGGCAGGTTCCGGCGATGACGGAATCCGCGATAGGACCCAATTTCGATCAGCCGCTTGATGTTCATCGAAACGTCTTTACGCAGATCGCCTTCCACCGAGCCTTCCGCTTCGATCACCTGGCGAATGCGGTTGACCTCATCTTCTCCGAGATCGGAAACCTTTTTCATCGGATCCACTTTCGCCGCGTCCAGAATCCGCGCCGCCCGTGAATTACCGATGCCGTAGATGTAAGTGAGCGCGATATTCGCGTGCTTGTTGCGCGGAAGATCGACGCCTGCAATTCGAGCCATGATCCCTCTCTTAACTTTGTTACCGTTACTTAACCCTGCTTAACCCTGACGCTGCTTGTGCTTGGCAGTCTCGCAAATCACCCGTACTATTCCCTTGCGGTGGATGACCTTGCATTTATCGCAAATCTTTTTAACCGACGCCCTGACCTTCATATACCGGTTCTCAGTTCTCAGTTGCCAGCTCTCACAAACTGCAACTGCGCATTCTTCCCATCATTGCTGCTTCTGGCCAGACAAGGCATCCCTCATCTCTACCAAAATTTATTTGTAGCGGTACACTATCCGGCCGCGATTCAGGTCGTATGGAGAAAGTTCCACCGCAACCTTGTCCCCTGGCAATATCCGGATAAAATTCTTCCGCATCTTGCCCGAAACATGCGCCAGTACCTGGTGCTTGTTTTCAAGCTCCACCTTGAACATGGCATTGGGCAGGGGCTCGACCACCACTGCCATAACTTCAATCGCGTCTTCTTTACTCATCGACTCCTTAAAAACACTTCTCAGTTGCCAGTTCTCAGCTCTCAGTATTGAATCCTCGCCGCTTCTCACTGAGAACTGAGAACCGAGAACTACTGGGTCAAAATCACCGGCCCTTGCCGCGTTACCGCCACGCAATGCTCAAAGTGCGCGCTGTAACTGCCGTCCAGCGTTACGGCCGTCCACTTGTCGCTCAAAACCTTGGTCTCCGGGCCCCCCGAGTTCACCATCGGCTCAATCGCCAGGACCATGCCTTCGGTCAACTCCGCCCCCTGGCCCTTCTTGCCAAAGTTCGGAATCTGCGGTGCTTCATGCAGCTTCGTCCCGATGCCATGCCCTACAAATTCCCGCACCACACTGAACCCGTTCGCTTCCACGTGCTTCTGGATCGCCGACCCAACGTGTCCAACCGTGTTGCCGATCTTTACCTGCTCGATGCCCTTGTACAGCGAGGCCTCGGTCACTTCCAGCAGCTTCTTCAATTCCGCTGTCAGCGTCTCGCCTACCGGCACCGTGATGGCAGCGTCTCCATAATACCCATCGCATACCACTCCGCAGTCGATGGAAACGATGTCTCCCGTTTTCAGCGCCCGCTTTTCCGACGGTATCCCGTGCACGATCTCTTCATTGATCGATGTGCACAGCACACATGGATAGCCGTAATATCCCTTGAACGCCGGCGCCGCCCCGAGCTCTGCGATCAGTTTCTCGGCGGCCTTCTCCAAGTCCATGGTCGTAACGCCCGCCCCTACTGCACTCTTCAAGTGGTTCAGAACCTGGCGGACTATCTTTCCGCTCCGCCTCATCTTTTCGATCTCTTCCGGCGACTTGCGGATGATCCGGTCTTCTCCAAAACTCATAATTAATTCTAACTTCGCCGACTCTAACTTCGCCGTCCCGCTACTGGCGTCCACCCTAGGCAATGACGGTCAATCACCCCGAAAATCTGCGCCGTAACCTCTTCCATCAGCCGTTCCGCATTGATCGCCACCAGCCGCTTTTGCGCTCGGTAGTAGTCCGCCACTCGCCTGGTCTGCGTCTCGTACGCAGCCAATCGTCCAGAAATAACTTCCTCGCGATCGTCGTCGCGGATCACCAGCTTCGATCCGTCCACATCACACAACTCGTCGGCGAGAGGTGACTGAGAGTGAATGTTATAGAGCCGTCCACAGGTGGGACACGAGCGCCGCCCGGTAAGCCGCAGCAGTAATTGAGTATAGTCCACCAGCATCTGGATCACAACCGGCGGACACTTTTTCGATTTTTCAAAGATCTCTTTTTCCAGGAAAGCATCCAGCCATCCTGCCTGGGCGGCTGTCCGGGGAAAGCCATCCAGCACAAATCCGCCTTGACAATCCGCTTCCCGCAGCCGCGTCGCCACTATGCCGTACATCAACTCGTCAGGCACCAGTTCGCCTCGCGCCATGATCACCCTGGCTTCAAGCCCAAGCTCGGTGCCACGCCCAACGTGATCCCGCAAAAGATCGCCCGTCGATATCTGCGGGACGCCGTAACGCTCGACAATCTGTTTGGACTGGGTGCCCTTCCCGGCCCCGGGAGGCCCCAGAAGAATCACTGGTCCAATATTTCGCGCGGTCTTGTTGGCCATCGAAATGGCCCCTTTTACTCGTATTTCCCGTCGCGGAAATATTGTCCTGCTCCGCGCCCACAAATTCCTTGTATCACGCTCTCTCCGATCGGCGGTCTGCGCTGAATCGCCTCACCTCGGTCACCCGACCTGAATCACCAAGTCCGGCGTCCTCGAATCCGTCCGCTCTTCGGCGTGAATCCATCGTAGTGCCGCATGATCAGCTGCGCCTCAATCTGCGTTACCGTGTCCATCGCAACGCCCACCACAATCAGCAGCGACGTTCCGCCAAAATAAAAATTCACTCCCAGCCCGTTCGTCACCCAGGTGGGCAGGTTCTCGAAAATTCGTCCCACCATCGGAAGGTGGTTCAGCTTGATCCCCGCAATCATCCACTCCGGAATCAGCGAAATCAGGATCAGGTAGGCCGCGCCCACCAGCGTGATCCGCGTCAGGACGTCGTTGATGAAGTCCGAAGTCCGCTTCCCGGGCCGGATGCCGGGTATAAACCCTCCCCACTTCCGCATGTTGTCAGCGACCTCGTTCGGATTGAACACGATCGAGATATAGAAGTAGGCAAAGAAAACAATCCCTGTGCAATACAGCAACGTGTACAGCGGCTCACCCCACCGCATCGCGTCTAAAATTGGGCCGACCACCTTGTTGTTGTGGAACGCCGCACCCAGCATCTGCGGTAAGGCCAGAATCGAAGACGCAAAAATTACCGGCATTACCCCCCCCGCATTCACCCTCAAAGGCAAATGCGTGGACTGCCCGCCCATCACTTTTCGCCCAACCACACGCTTGGCATACTGCACCGGAATCCGCCGCTCGCTGCGTTCCACATACACGATGAACGCCACTACCGCAATCATCAGCACCAGCAACATCAGGATGGCCGGAGCGGTGAACACTCCCCAGGCCGAGGTGCTCGCCTTCTGGTACAGATCGATAACGCCCCGCGGCAGGCCGACCACAATGCCCGCAAAAATCAGCAGCGACATCCCGTTGCCGATGCCACGCTCGGTGATCTGCTCACCCAGCCACATGATGAAAGCGCTGCCCGTGGTCAGCGTCAGCATGGTCATCAGGGTGAAGCCCGGCCCCGGTGTGTTGACGAAATCACCCGCTTTTTGCAGGCTGAGCGCAATTCCGAACGACTGCACCGCGCTTAAAATCACCGTCAGGTAACGCGTCCACTGCGTGATTTTCTTGCGGCCCAGTTCGCCTTCCTTCTGCAGCTTCGCCAGCGGTTCATACACCACCGTCAGCAACTGCAGAATGATCGACGCCGTAATGTACGGCATGATCCCCAGCGCGAAAATCGTCAGCCTCCGCAGATTGCCGCCGCTGAACAGATCGACAAAGCCCAGCACCGAGCCCTTGTTCTGCTCGAAAAACTGCGCCAGCCGGTCGCCGTTGATCCCTGGCGTCGGAATGTGCCCGCCTATCCGATACACCGCCAGCAGGCCCAGCGTGAATAACACGCGCTTGCGAAGGTCGGGAACCCGGAATATGTTCGCCAGCTTAGAGAGCATTACTGCAAGACCTCGAACTTACCGCCCGCCTTCGTGATTTTTTCCTGCGCCGACTTCGAAAACTTGTGCGCATGCACCGTGATCGCCGTCGTCAGTTCCCCGTTGCCCAGTATCTTTACCGGCTGCTTGCCCTTCACAACACCCGCCTTCTTCAGTACCTCGGGCGTAATTTCGGTCTCGCCGAGCGTGGCCAGCCGGTCCAGGTTCACCACGTCGTATTCCTCACGGAAAATGTTCGTGAACCCGCGCTTCGGCAGACGCCGGTGCAACGGCATCTGCCCGCCTTCAAACCCGCGCAGCAACCGCGAACCCGAACGGGACCGCTGCCCGTCATGTCCGCGCGTCGACGTCTTGCCCATGCCGGAGCCCATGCCGCGCCCGACTCGCTTCCGCTTTTCCGTTGACTTCTTCGGTGCCCGTATTGTCGATAAATTCATAAGGATTCCATCTTGCAAGGTTGCAGGATTCAAAGGCTTCAGAGTTTCAAGCTATACCCTGCTGCGCGGGGTTCGATTTTGAAACCTTCCAACCTTCCAGCCTTTCTACTATACGATCTGCACCAGATGCGGGATCTTCTTCACCATCCCGCGAATCGCAGCCGTGTCCGGCCGCTCAATCACCTGGTTCAGCCGCGTAAAGCCCAGTCCCTTGACCACCCTCTTATGTTTTACCGGAGTGCAGATCGCCGATCGCACCCACTTCAACTGAATCTTGCCGGCCGCCACCGATTCCGATGTCTTGGTTGTCATTTACAGCTCCTCCACCGACTTGCCGCGCAGCTCCGCGACGTGCTCTCGACTCTTCAGTTTCTTCAGCGCGTCGAACGTTGCCTTGATCACGTTATGCGGATTGGTCGTGCCAATCGACTTCGTCAGCACATTCTGAATCCCCGCCGAAGTCATCACCGCGCGTACCGCTCCGCCCGCTATCACGCCCGTGCCTTCCGGCGCCGGCTTCAGCAGCACCATGCCCGCGCCAAAACGTCCCAGCACCGTATGCGGCACCGTCGTCTGCGTTAAATTGATTCTCATCAGGTTCTTCTTCGCCGCCTCGATCCCTTTGCGGATCGCCTGCGGAACTTCCTTCGCTTTCCCCGATCCAAAACCAACCACCGCCGCCGAAGGGTCGCCCACTACCACCAGCGCCGCGAACGACATGTTCTTGCCGCCCTTAACCACCTTCGTCACCCGGTTAATCGACACCACCTGGTCTTTTAACTGGAACGAACCCGCATCGAGTTTCTTGGTAACTCTTGCCATCCTTAAGTCTCGTTTCCATTTTGTAATTTGGCAATCGGGTGATTTTGTAATTTGAAAGTCGCCCGATTTTTCCAGTTACAAAATTACCCGATTGCCAAATTGCCAAATCTAAAACTGCAATCCCGCTTCCCGCGCCGCATCCGCCACAGCCTTCACCCGGCCATGGTAAATATAGCCGCCACGGTCAAACACCACTTTCGTGACGCCCTTTTCCTTGGCCAGTTCGGCGATCTTTTTTCCAACCATCTTCGCCGACGCCACGTTGCCCCCTGCCACCCGCACGCCCTTCCGGTCGTCCGCTGTCGAAGCCGCCGCCAGCGTCACCCCTTTCAGGTCGTCGATCAACTGCACGTAAATGTGGTTCAGCGACCGGTATACATTCAGCCGCGGACGCTCCGGCGTACCCATTACTTTCTTCCGGATACGATCATGCACCCGCTGCCGCGTGTGATTCTTTGAAACAATTTTCAGCATCTTCAAACCCTCAAGTTCTTCAGTCGTTAGTCTTCAGTCGTTCGCGAGTCTCGGTTGCTAACCACCAATAACCACCCACCAGCAACTCTTACTTAGCGCCCGTCTTGCCAACCTTCTTCTTCAGCCGCTCGCCGGCGTACCGCACACCCTTATTCTTATACGGATCGGGCGGACGCAGCGACCGCATCTCCGCCGCCACCTGCCCGACTTTCTGCCGGTCAATCCCGTTCAGCGTCAGCTTTGTCAGTTTCGCATCCACCGCGCAATCCACGCCCGTTGGCAGCGGATACTCGATTAGGTGCGAGTAACCCAGACTGAACACCACCATGCCCTTGCCCTTCATCTCCGCGCGGTAACCGATGCCGACGATTTCCAGATCTCTCGTCCAGCCCTTGGTTACCCCATCGACAGCGTTATTGACCAGCGCTCGCGCCAGTCCGTGCACCGCCGCATACGCATCGCTCTCGCGCAGCGCCATCAGGTTGCCGTCCTTCTGCTCCATCGTAATGCCGGACGGAAGAGATGTATCCAGCTTGCCCTTCGGCCCCTGGACCACCACCGTATTGCCTTCGATCTTGATCGTCACGCCCTTCGGGATCGCGATCGGCTTTTTTCCAATTCGTGACATAAGGTCAGCTCTTAGCCTTTACCATTTAGCGACTTCGCTTCCAGCACTCCGCTTTAGCTGATTGCTAAATGCTGAGTGCCAATCGTTGGTTCTTTACCAGATTTCACAAAGCAATTCGCCGCCCAGACCCTGGCGCCGCGCCTGGCGTCCCGTCATCACGCCCTTCGGCGTGGTCAGGATATTGATTCCGAGGCCGCCCAGCACCCGCGGAATCTCGGTGCGGCGCACATAGACGCGGCAGCCCGGACGCGACACCCGCGCCAGGTTCGTAATCACCGCCTCATTGTTGTTGCCGTACTTCAGATACACCCGCAGGACCTTGTGGCCATCTTCTTCCGCCGGCTTGAAGTTCGCGATATAGCCCTCTTCCTTTAAAATGCGAGCTATCTCCGTCTTCAGCTTGGAAGCTGGAATATCGAGTTTCTGGTGCCGGGCGCGGATCGAGTTACGGATGCGCGTCAGCATGTCTGCGACCGGATCGGTCAACCTCATCGTTTGCTTCTCCTAAAGCCGCCCGTTCGCTCCGTATCCACCGGAGAACCTGTCAGCAGCTTGCTTCTATTGCCGGATTTTCACCCGGCACCCCGTTCTTACCAGGACGACTTCGAAACTCCGGGAATCTCGCCCCGCAGCGCCAGTTGCCGGAAACACAGACGGCACAGGCCAAACTTCCTTAAATAGGCCCGCGGACGTCCGCAAATCTTGCACCGGTTATGTCTGCGCGACGAGAATTTGAGTTTCTCTTTCTTGGCACGCGCCTTCTCGAACATCAATTGAATCTTTGCGTCCTTCACTCGTTTTGCTGTAGTTGCCAAACTTAGCTCCTAACTCTTGCTCTACAGACGGGGCTTGCCCCATCTCAGACGCGGCAAGCCGCGCCTATACTATTGCGCCCGGAACGGCATCCCTAAATGCTTCAACAGCGACCGCGCATGGTCGTCGGATCGCGCCGTCGTCACAATGGTTACGTTCATGCCTTTCAGCTTATCCACCTTCGCGTAGTCAATCTCCGGAAAAATCAGCTGATCGCGCAAACCTAGCGTGTAATTGCCGCGCCCATCGAACGAATTTGTCGAGACTCCCCGAAAATCCCGCACTCGCGGCAGCACGATGCTTACCAGCCGGTCAAAAAATTCGTACATGCGATCGCCGCGCAGCGTTACCATCGCCCCAATCGGCATCCCCTCCCGCACCTTAAACGCCGCAATCGACTTCTTCGCCTTCGTGGTCACCGGCTTCTGTCCCGTAATCTGCCCCAGTTCATTCACCGCCGGGTCGATAAGTTTCGCGTTCTGGGTCGCTTCGCCCACCCCCATGTTCACGACGATCTTGTTCAGTCGCGGTACCGCCATCGGGTTCTTGAGTTCCAGTTCCTTCATCAGGGCCACGGCAACTTCCTTCTCAAACCGCACCCGCAGCCGCGGCCGTTCTTTCGCCGCATGCCGCGCAGCTTCCGGGCCTGGCTTCCCCTCCACCGGCGCCTGCCCCTTCTCGCTCTTGGCCGCCTTTACCTTCTTCTCGTCTTTTTTCTGACCGTCTGTCGCCATTTTCGTTGCTGCCTTCTCTCACGGTTTCGGTTCAGAGCTTCGAACAACCAAACTCTCTCCGCTGCGTGAGCACCTTCAAATCTTCTGTCCGCTGTTGGCTCGCTGCTACTTGTCCAGCGTCGTCCCGCACTTCTTGCAGACTCTTACCTTGCGATCGCCACGCACTTCATGCCCGATCCGCACCGGACCGCACGTCGCGCACACCAGGGCCACGTTCGACAACTGAATTGGCCGCTCCTGCTCCGCAATTCCACCTTTAATGTTGCGCTGCGGATTCGGCCGCACGTGCTTCTTCACCGTCATTACGTGCTCCACCAGCACCTTGCCCTCATCGGGCAATACACGCAACACGCGCCCTTCTTTTCCCGTATCCCGCCCGGTCATCACCTTCACGGTGTCATTCCGCCGGATATCCACTCGCTTGTGTTCGGTCGATACTGTTCTCATAAGAATCCAGGTTTTACAGTTTCAAGGTTTTAAAAATTGAGACTGTGTCTTCAAAATCGCAAACATCTTCAAGGCACCCTGAAACCTTGAAACTTTGCAACCTGCCCCCTACAAAACTTCCGGCGCCAGCGACACTATCTTCAAAAATTTCTTCTCGCGCAGTTCCCGCGCCACCGGTCCGAATACCCGCGTGCCCACCGGCTCGCCCGTGTCGTTGATCAGCACCGCCGCATTTTGATCGAAGCGGATGTAAGTCCCATCCCGCCGCCGATGCTCTTTGCGCGTCCGCACGATCACCGCCTTCACCACTTTCCCCTTCTGCACCTGACCGTCCGGCGCAGCTTCCTTCACGCTTGCCGTGATCACGTCCCCCAGGCCCGCGTGCAGACCGGTCGAACCGCCCAGCGGCATGATCATCTGCAGCTTGCGCGCGCCGGAATTGTCCGCGACCTCGAGCATGGATCTCATCATTACGGCCATGTTCGTCTCCTTCTCCGCTTCTTAATTCTTAGCGGGCGTCTCTTGCGTTCACGCCCGTACCGCCGTCGACGTCAACTTCCGCCACCAGCGCCGTCTTCCGCACAATTTCCTTCAGCGTCCAGCGCTTCAGCTTCGACAACGGCCGCGACTCTTCAATCTTTACCGTGTCGCCGGTATGCGCTTCGTTCTTCTCATCGTGCGCGTAAAACTTCTTCCGGATCGAGATCACCCGCCCATAGAGAGGATGCGCCTTCTTCCGCGTCACTTCGACCACGATCGTCTTCTGCATCTTGTTCGAAACAACCGAGCCGATCAGTATCTTGCGCCCGCTTCGTTTTTCCGCTTGGCCTGTGGTTTCCGCCATTATTTCTTCTCCGTCTTATGCACAGCCAGTTCCTGCTCGCGTCGGATCGTCTGCACGCGCGCTATATCCCGGCGTAGCCCGCGAATCTTTTTCAGGCTCTCGGTCTGTCCCATGTTCATCTGGAACTTCAGCTTGAAGAGCTGGTCCGCCAAGTCCAGCTCCTGGTGCTTGAGCTCGACAGCGGTTAAGTTGCGAATCTTTTCTGCCTTCATAAAGTCGGTTCTCAGTTCTCAGCTGTCAGTTCTCAGTAAGAACTTCTTGCCTGTAAATTATTTCTGAAGCTAAAACACATCGCGTTTCACAAACGTCGTCCGCAGCGGAAGCTTGTGCGACGCCAATCGCATCGCCTCTTTCGCGTCCAGAATCGAAACCCCTTCCATCTCAAACAAAATCTTTCCCGGCCGCACCACCGCTACCCAGTGGTCTGGCGCTCCCTTGCCTTTCCCCATACGGGTTTCGGCCGGCTTCTTCGTTACCGGTTTATCCGGAAACAGCCGGATCCAGATCTTGCCGCCGCGCTTCACAAAACGCGTCATCGCCACCCGGCTCGCTTCGATCTGCCGATCCGTGATCCATCCCGGCTCCAGCACCTTCAACCCAAACTGACCGAAAGCCAACGTGCTCCCGCGCCAAGCCTTCCCGGTCATACGGCCGCGCTGCTGCTTGCGGTACTTGACTTTCTTCGGCATCAACATAGATCGTTTTCCTGGTGAATCATTCCCTGTAGAGACGAAGCTTGCCTCGTCCCCTACCTAACCCAAAATTTAGAACGCTCCCGTGGTGCCCACTTCCCGCTGTGGCGTTGCTTCGCGCTTCTTCGCCGGCAGAATCTCGCCTTTATAAACCCAGCACTTCACCCCAATCACGCCATAGGTCGTGCGCGCCTCGGTGAAGCCGTAGTCGATATCGGCGCGCAGCGTGTGCAGCGGCAACCGCCCCTGCAGATACCACTCCGAACGCGCGATTTCATTGCCATTCAGCCGCCCGCTCACCCGCACCTTGATGCCCTTGCAACCGAAGCGCAGCGCGGAATCCACCGACTTCCGCATCGCCCGCCGGAAGCCCACGCGTTTTTCCAGTTGCAGCGCGATCGATTCCGACACCAGTTGCGCATCCAGTTCCGGCTTGTGCACTTCCTGGATATCGACATGCACCTCGCGCGACGTGCGCTTCTGCAAATCCTGCTTCAACTTGTCGATTTCCGCGCCCTTGCGCCCAATAATGATCCCCGGACGCGCCGTCTTAACTATGATCCGCAGCTTGTTGCCCGGACGCTCGATCTCGACCGAGCTTATGCCCGCCGACTTCAGTTTTTCCTTCAGCTCGGTTTTGAGCTTCCAGTCTTCCAGCAGCAGCTTGTCGTAATCCTTTTCGACAAACCAGCGCGACTTCCACGGCTTCGTATAGCCGAGGCGGAATCCGTAAGGATGAACCTTCTGTCCCATCGTTGCTCCTAAACTTTCTAAGTACACGTTTCAAAGTTGCTAGGGTGCTGGGTTAAACCTTATCCACACTCGCCTTTTCTTTGAAACTTTGAAACTCTGAAACTTTGAAACCTTCTTGCTTCCTACTTCTTCGCCGTCGCCTTCTTGCCAACCACCTTCTTCTTCGCTGGCGCTGGCGCCTTCGCCTTCGCTTTCGCTTTCGACGGAGCCGCGGACTTCGCCGCCTTCCCGCCAGACGCCGTCGCTACCGGCACGCCGTTCCTGTTTTTCTCCGCCAGCACTATTTCAATATGCGCAATCCGTCGCACATAATGATAGGCACGCCCCATCGGCGCCGGACGAATCCGCTTCATCCGCGGCCCATCGTTTGCCACCGCATGCTTCACGTACAGGCTATCCAGATCTACATCCAGGCCCTTTTCGGTGCTCAGGAAGTTCGCGTTGTCGATCGCCGACTGCAACAGCTTCCCAACCGTCGCCGCCACGCGCTTCTTGGTGAATGCCAGCGTGTTCCGCGCCTCTTCCACGCGCCGTCCCTTGATCAGGTTAAGCACCAGTCGCGCCTTCTGCGGCGAGACCCGCATGTATCGGGCTTCAGCTCGAAATTCCATCGTCCGGTCTCCTCTACGCCTTCCGCGGTATGGCTCCAGGTCCGCCTGGCACGCCCGCCGGTCTCGCCGCGGTTTCCGTCGCCGCTTTCATCGAGTGCCCCTTGAACTGCCGGGTAAAGCTGAATTCCCCCAGCTTGTGCCCCACCATATTCTCGGTCACATATACCGGAATGAATTTCCTTCCGTTGTGCACCGCAATCGTGTGTCCCACCATCTCCGGGATAATCGTCGAGCGCCGCGACCACGTCCGCAGCACCTTCTTCTCGTTGCGCGCATTCATGGCTTCCACTTTCGTCACCAGGTGCGCATCCACGAACGGTCCTTTTTTTGTTGAACGTGCCATAAATGTCTCTTCCTTCAATCCCTGAAACTTTAAAACCTTGAATCCTTAGCTCTTAACCTTTCTTTCTCCGGTTCACGATAAACGCATCGGTCCGCTTATTGTTCCGCGTCTTGTAGCCCCGCGTCGGCTGCCCCCACGGCGTCACCGGATGACGTCCGCCGGAAGTCTTGCCTTCGCCGCCACCATGCGGATGGTCCACCGGGTTCATTGAAACGCCGCGGTTATGCGGACGTTTCCCGACCCACCGCGTGCGTCCCGCCTTGCCCCACGTAACGTTTTCGTGGTCCGCGTTCCCCACCTGCCCAATTGTCGCTAAACAATCCAGTAACACCTTGCGAGTCTCGCCCGATGGCAATTTCACCAGACCGTAGTCGCCTTCCTTGGCGACCAACTGCGCCGAGCCGCCAGCCGAGCGCACCATCTGCGCCCCTTTACCAGGGCGCAGTTCGATGTTGTGGATCGTCGTGCCCGGCGGTATATTCCGCAGCGGCAACGCGTTCCCCACCAGAATGTCCGCTTCCGGTCCGCTCAAAATCTTCTGCCCAACCTTCAGTCCATCGGGCTGCACGATGTATCGCTTCTCGCCATCCGCGTAGCTCAGCAACGCAATTCGCGCCGACCGCCCCGGATCGTATTCGATCGTCTCCACCGTCGCCGGAATCCCGCGCTTGTCCCGCTTGAAGTCGATCGTGCGCAGCTTGCGCTTGTTCCCGCCCCCACGAAACCGCATGGTCGTGTCGCCCGAATTCCGCCGTCCGCCCGTCCGCAACTTTCCCTCAACCAGCGGCTTGTACGGCTTCTTCGACGTGATGTCGTCGGTCACCAGCGTGGTGCGATAGCGCAGCGTCTGTGTTGTCGGTCTGTAGGTCTTAATCGGCATATTTACTCTCTGTGTGGAGACAAGGCTCGCCTCGTCTCGGGACTATAGGTTCTGCGCGTACTCCGGCATCTTTTCGCCGCTCTTCAACCGCACGTACGCCTTCTTCCAATCGGGACGGTAGCCCGTGAACTTGCCCCGCCGCCGTTCTTTCCCCGGATAATTCGCCGTGCGCACCGAAGCCACCTTTACCTTGAAAATCGTCTGCACCGCTTCCTTGATCTCGGTCTTCGTCGCCTTCGGCGCCACCTGAAATACCAGCGTGTTCTGCGTCTCTTTAATGCCGAGGCCCTTTTCCGTGATTACCGGCTTCTGAATTATCTGATATGCGGATTTCATGAAGCCACCTCCGCCTTGCGCGTACGCCGCGCTGGTTTCTTCTTTTTCTCTTCCACCGGCTCCGCTTCGTGCGAACGCCGCGTTGCCGACTTCTTCAGCGAATCCTGCAGCTTCTCAAGCGCCGGCTGCGCAAACACCACATGGGTGTAGCGCATCAGGTGATAAGGATGCACTTCGTTCGCCTTCACCAGTTCCAGCCCGTCGATGTTCCGCGAACTTAACTCCAGATTCTTGTTCTCGATCGTCGAAATATCCACCAGCAGGATCGTCCCGTCCACCTTCAACTTGCCAAGCGATTCACGAAACTGCTTCGTCTTCGGCTCTTTCACGTCGAATGCCTTCACCACCATCAGCTTGCCGTCGGCAAACTTCGAGGCCAGCGCCGAGCGCAATGCGCCCAGCAGCTTCTTCTTCGGAAAGGCGTAGTCATAGGATCGCGGCTGTGGTCCGTGTACCGTGCCGCCATGCCGCCACAGAGGCGAACGAATCGAGCCGATACGCGCCCGCCCCGTACCCTTCTGCTTCCACAGCTTCTTGCCCGAACCCGAAACCCGCCACCGGTTCTTGGTCGCATGCGTACCCGCACGCGCCGCGGCGCGATAGTGCGTGATCGCCTCCCAGAGCAAGTCTTCATTGACCGCGCCGAAAACTTCCTCGGCCAGTTCCATTGTCCCGGCCTTGGCTCCACTCAGATTGTAAATATCAATAGTTGCCATATGCTTTCCGTGTAGGGCGGACACTCTTGTCCGCCGCCTTTGTTCTTACTAACCTTACTAACCAACCTTACCTTACTGACCTTACCTTACCCGATCTTACTTACCCGATCTAGCTTACCCGCCCTTACTTACCCCTTCTTCGCCGCTCGCTTTGCCGCCTTCAACGGATCCACCGTCGCCGAACCCGCGAACCCGCGGCGCTCTCGTGGCGGCTTCTTCGCTTTGTTGATCATGATGTATCCGCCGTTCGATCCCGGCACGTTGCCCTCAATCACCAGCAGATTCTCTTCTTTATCCACGCCCAGTATCCGCAGGTTGCGCGTCGTGATCCGGGCATCGCCCATGTGGCCCGACATCCGCATCCCCTTGAACACGCGCGACGGAAATGCCGACGAACCGATCGAACCTGTAATCTGAAACATCGAACCGTGCGACTTCGGACCACCCGCAAAGTGATGCCGCTTCACCACACCCTGAAACCCGCGCCCCTTGCTCACTCCGATGACGTCCACAAACCGCTCGCCTTCAAAAATATCCACCAGCACCCGGTCGCCAACCTTCAGCGCTTTTGCTTCCTCACCGAATGCTTCCGCTTCCACTCCAACCTCGCGCATAAATTTCACCGGCGGCAGGTTGTGCTTGGCAAAGTGTCCACGCATCGGCTTGGTCAGGTTCTTTTCCTTCACAAACTCCACCAGTCCAATCTGCGCCGATTCATAACCGTCTTTGGTCTGGGTCTTGTGCTGCGTAATCACGCATGGTCCCGCCTGCAACACCGTCGCCGGCCGCACATCGCCCTTCGAATCGAAGAGTTGCGTCATGCCGACCTTCTTGCCCAGAATCCCTGTAACTCTCGCCATTTCCTTCTCCGTTCCCAGCTTCGCTCGTCGATCGTTCCGTAAGCGACCACGGCTATTGGCTGGGCGCCTTCAGGCTAAAACCCTCGGCGATTTACTTTGCCCTCAGTCCCTGCCGCCTTAACTGGCGGCTGACAACTGGCAGCCTACTTGTGCTCTTTTCCAAACGCCTTAATCTCCACATCCACGCCCGCCGGCAGATCGAGCTTCATCAGCGCATCGACCGTCTGCTGCGTCGGCTCCAGAATATCCAGCAGCCGCTTGTGGGTCCGGATCTCGAACGCTTCCCGCGACTTCTTATCCACGTGCGGCGACCGCAGCACGCAGTACTTGTTCTTCATCGTGGGCAGCGGAATCGGTCCCGCAATCTGCGCGCCGGTGCGTTTTGCCGTCTCCACAATCTCGCCCGTCGACTGATCCAAAATGCGGTAGTCGTAAGCTTTCAATCGGATGCGAATTCTTTCTTTTCCAGTCACTGTTTTTCTCTCTTTACCCCTCCCAGCTTATCCAGGAGGTAAGATCTGGCGGCAAGTTACAAGCCGCGAATTAAATTCCACCACTCAAAAATCTGCCTTACGTCACAATCTCCGCGATCGTGCCCGCTCCCACCGTGTGCCCACCTTCGCGAATCGCGAACCGCAAACCCTTTTCCATCGCCACCGGCGTGATCAGCTCAATCACCAGGCTCACGTTGTCTCCCGGCATCACCATCTCC
>JANXZM010000095.1 GCA_025355505.1 Acidobacteriaceae bacterium
TGGTACGGGAGATCGACGTAGCGGAGTCCAGGTCGACGGCATTGCCGCCCTCGCTCCGCTCGGACGGCAATGCCGTCGACCTGGGAAAAGTGTAAAGGATGTGGTGATAACGTTGTGTAAGGGATGTGGTGGAACTTTACAGCTAAAGCCATGCCTCTTCAAAACTGTCCGGGAACCAACTTGATCAGAGTTTCGCTAGGCGGTAATGCCTCAGTATGGACAACGGGGCGGGGTCTTCTTTTTTTGGCGAACATGCTGCTGTCCGCTCCGATTGAAGAAGGTACCGGGTAACAAAAGTACGTGCTGCCGACAATATTAATGTTGTGACGGGGAGCCGACCTCGGTACAGTAAACTGGTGTTCGCGCCTCATCCCAACCTCGGCGACGAAGTGAATGGAAATATCGTTCAGTCTGAAATCGAGGGAGGCGTATTCCTGGAAGGTCTGCCGCCTGACACCGTGCTGCAGATTCGGACCCAGCACCACTCCTACACGGCACTACTTCTGGGCGAGGGGTCGGCGCTGATCTCAGGACATCCGCAATACTGTCCGCAACCAGTGCAGGTGACCATCGCAGGCTCGACCTGGGGCGGTTCCATGCTCAAGGTGCGCTTCATCGGTCGCGGTATGCACCTGGAGTTTCATCACCCCGCATACAGCACCCCGATTATCACGTCTGCGATTCAGGAAATTTCGGAGCGCAGTGAGTCGATCAAGGCGCGACGAGCCTTTCCTTATCGAATGCTGCACCAGCGCGAGTCATGATGAAGTAGCCAGAAGGCTTCTACTTTTCCCTCAGCATCAGGTTCCGGTGATAGCCTCTGCAGCCACTTGTCGGGTACTTTCGTAACTCTCAGTTGGGCAGTTGAAGGCGCTATTCTAGCTGTGATTCTCCCCCTGTTTGTTAGCGAACTTGATATTCAGGGTGTAGTGCGGCTTATCACCGTGAGGCGATTGTAATGACGACGATGTTTGGCCGATTCGAAATTCAGAGTGAGCTTTCCAAGTCAGAGACGGCCTTAATTTATAAGGCGCTGGACACGGAAACCAACCAAGTCGTAGCGCTGAAGACGCAGAGTCTGGAGCCGCTTGGAGACGGTGCGGAGGCCTTCGTGGAAAGGCTGATCGCCGAGGGCGAGGCCACGCGCGACCTTGTCAGCCAGAACATCGTACCTTTGTACGGCGCAGGCGAGATCGACGGGCAGTTCTGCGCCGCGATGGAGTACATCCAGGGCAACAGCATCGCCACCATGTTGGCGCGCAAAGAAGGCTTCTCCATCTGGGATCTGCTCGACATTACACGCCAGATTTGCACCGGGATGGAGCACGCCGCCTCGAAGGGTGTGGCCCACTGTTCGCTGGAGCCCGCCAAGATCATGGTGCAGTGGGACGGGATGGTCAAAATCCTCGGCTATGGCATCTCCAACATGAGCCTGATCAAAGCGCAATCGGGAGAAGGTTTGGGCCCGCTGATGCCCTACTGTTCTCCCGAACAGATTCGCGGAGAAGCCATCGACCAGCGTTCGAACCTGTTTAGCGTAGGCGCGATTCTCTACGAGATGGTGGTTGGCCGGAAGGCTTTCGATGCCGTGGAACTGGTTGCGCTGGGTAGCCAGATTGAGGATGAGATGCCCGCCAGCCCGTCTTCGGTGAATTCCAAAATTCAGCCGGCGGTAAGCACGCTGATCATGAAAGCGCTTGCGAAAGATCCCGCGGAGCGTTATCAGAGTGCGCGCGAACTGGTGGATGACCTGGAGAAGTGCAAGGAAAACGGCAAGAGAGCAACCACCGATTCCAAAAAGACGGAGCAGACGGCGGATGTTGTCGTGAGTTCCGCGGCTCGAGCGGCGGCGGCCGGCAAGTTTGTCTCGGCAGCCTCAAGCGTGGCCAAGCCCGAGCCTTCCGCTCGACCTGTTTCGCCTAAGCCTGTTTCTCCTAAAATCGACGCGCCGGTGTATTCGCAAACCAATCCTCCGGCAGCCGAAAGCAGAGCCGCTGCGGCCGCTGCGACGGCAGGGGGCGCGGGCCGCTCGTCTAATGCACGCTTTGATTCGAGCATTGGTTTGACCTCCGATTCGAACTGTGGCGCGCGACTGATGGGCGAATTCGAGGTAAGTGCTCCCGAAGCCAAGACAGCGCAGGGCCCGGTTTTGTCGGCGGCGGTGGTGGAGCCAGAATCCGAGCAACATTCGTACCGCGTGGCCGTTGATCCGATGATGTCCGAGCCAGTCGCGAGGGCATCCAGCAGAAGTTTCTCCGACCTCGCAGAAATGCCTCCGCTCAAGGAACCCATTTTCGAGCCGCCAGTCCCCGAGCCGGCTGAGCCGTGGCGTCCTGCGGAGCAGACCCACGCGCGGAAAGAAGAGAAACCAAGAATCCAGCCACGGGAAGTTGCGGAAAAGGCATTCAAGGAAATCGCTACCGTTCCGCCGCGCCTGATGCTCTATTCGATCATGGGTGCGGTTGGACTGATCCTGGTGATAGTGATCGCGCTCTTTTTTCATGTTCGCTCGGAAGACGATGGTTCGACGGCCGCCCCGCAGCCAACGAAAGCCACAAAATCAAGTCCAGCCCAACCGGCTGCACAGACTCCTGCCAAGCCACGAATCGAGCAGTTGGCTCCGAGTATTGCGGAAGCTCAACCGAGCCTGACGGTGCGCCAAGTCGAAAAGCATAGCTCGACCAGCAGTCGACGGGTGCCCGCTCCGGCCCCGGTGGTGATCCCGGGCCAGGCTCTGATCGACTCCAGCCCCGAGGGCGCACAGTTTCAGGTCGACGGAAAAAGCGATCCGTCATGGGTTACACCGTTTAATTTGACGGGCCTAAGTGCCGGTAAGCACATCATATCTACAAGCAAGTCCGGCTATTCGACTGAGATACGGTCAATCGATGTTACTGCCGGCGGCAAAGCTTCTCTGACGCTTCATTTGTCGCCGGTCAATGCGCTGGTAGTGGTGAACAGCACGCCGCCCGGCGCCGGCGTCGTCATGGACGGCAAGGCGACCGGACGAGTGACCCCGGCGCAGTTCGCGGTGGAAAGAGGAAGCCACACAGTTCTGTTGCGCAAGCAGGGTTACCTCGACGAGACGGTCACTGCCGATCTTGGTCCCGCGCAGAATTTCCAGTACTCGCCTGTACTCCGGGCGCTGGGCAACGCCGAGGAAATGCGGACGGTCGGCAAGTTCAACAAGCTGTTTGGACGCAGCGGAGAGAGCACGGCTGGCATGGGTTCCATCAGCATTCACACGCAGCCGAAAGGCGCACAGGTGGCAATCAACCAGCGGGTGCTGGATAAGTTGTCGCCCGTCGACGTCATGCTGGGACCGGGAAATTACATTGTGGATATTACGTTGACCGGTTTCAAGGCGGTGCACAAAGTCGTCAGCGTAGATAAAGGCGGCAAGGCCGCAATCGACGAGATTCTTGAGCGGCAATAAGAGGCGAATCGGCGAGCCTCTGCACACACTACTGGCGTGGGCATTGTTCCTGGGACTTTTGTCCTGAAAAACTCAATGCAAGGCGCTACCCTGCCGATAAATCGAAAGACCTAGCAGCCTGTGGTGAAACTCCAGCGCCCAAAGCCAGCGCCTAAAGGCGCCCTCATAACACGGCACTTACGGTATGCCTGAAGCTGTAAAGTTCCACCACATCCCTTACACAACGTTATCACCACATCCTTCTTGCCCTTGCTTCGCTCGGGCCGAGTGTAAAGCATGTCATGATAACGTTGTGTAAAGGATGTCATGAGACTGAACAGCTAAGGAACGTCTGAACAAGTTCTGATTGCAACCGCTCGGCGCCGGAAGTAAAGGCGTCCAGCGGTTTTATACAGCTCAGAAAGATACAACGACCCGCCGCATCTGCTCCGTGGGAGCGATGCGGCGGTTTCGGGACACA
>JANXZM010000098.1 GCA_025355505.1 Acidobacteriaceae bacterium
AAGAGCAAGAGCAACACCAAAAGCTGCCTAAGAAGCAAGAACAAAACCTGGGGGTCCAGCACTACCGCAAGGGTGCAGCCGCCTCGGACACTCTACGTGTCTCTTGACAACGCCGCCAAGGTTATAGAGGGTGGCCCAGCCTACACTCCTAACTCTGGGGGTGCCCCGTCCAAGCTTCGCTTGGGCGGGGTCTTTGACCTGTTCTCATCACCCTCCCCTGTGACCGCCATCATAGACATCCAACCCAACCGATGCGACAATCTTCACTGACCTGTGCCAGGCACGAGGTGTGCCCGTCGCAAGACGCCCTCGAAGCCGCCGCAAGCCCATTTTGGGCGCTCTTTGACAATTGAAGTTAAGACGATAAGGGCGTCAATCCGCCGCCAAAATACGAGAAATGAAAGGAAAAGTCAGCCAAGTCCTTATTCCGCAATACTTTACAAGTAAGTCCTTTGTATTCTATCAGTTGGCGGAAAAGTGGGGGGGGTACCAAAACACGCGTTGATACTTAGGAATTAAAATCCAGAAATTACGCAGTTCGCTTTTTAGTTTCCCAGTTCTCAGCAACCGATCCGAGCACACTAGAACTGAGAACTGGCAACTGGCCATCACCCCATCAGCAATCCGCCATTCACGTTCAGCACATGTCCTGTGATGTAGGCAGCATCGTCCGAAGCTAGAAAGCGCACCGCGCTGGCTACGTCCTCCGGAGAACCGACGCGACCGAGCGGAATATTTTCAACCGCACTCTCTTTGAATTCGTCGCTCAAAGCAGCGGTCATATTGGTCTCGATAAATCCAGGAGCGACCGCATTACACGTAATATTTCGCGACGCCACTTCGCGGGCCATCGCCATCGTCAGGCCGATCAGTCCGGCTTTTGAGGCGGCATAATTCGCTTGTCCAGCTTGTCCCATCTGGCCGAAGACGCTGGTGATGTTGATGATTCGTCCCCAGCGCTGTTTGAGCATGGAGCCGATGACCTGCTGGATGCAGAGATAGGCGGAAGTCAGGTTGGTGTTGAGGACAAAGTCCCAGTCGGCGCGCTTCATGCGCATCAGCAGTTGGTCGCGCGTGATTCCGGCGTTGTTCACCAAAATGTCGATCTTGCCGAATTGCGCGATGGCTGATTTGATTCCGGACTTCACCTGCTCTTCCTCAGTGACGTCCATGACGAACGCCTCCGCCTTGCCTCCCGCCGCCGCGATCTGCGCGACCAGTTCGTCGAGTTTCTGCCGATTGCGCGCCGCTAGCGCGACGCTCGCACCCTCCCGCGCCAGCGCCAGCGCGCAGGCATGACCGATCCCCTGCGACGCTCCCGTAACCAGCGCGACTCGCCCTTCGAGTTTCATGCGTGCTCCTTAGGAACCAAACTTCGGTATCGATCTTTCGAACGTTAGCAGCCTGTGGTGAAACTCCAGCGCCCAAAACCAGCGCCTAAAGGCGCCCTCATAACACGGCACTTACGGTATGCCTGAACACCTGAAGGCATCCCCTGATACAAAACGCATACTTGCACCACGGGCTGTTAGACCGAGAACGCTAGAACGAAGGATTATAAACGTCGCAGAACATCGGCGGCGGGCAAAAGCTGAAGCAGGGAAATACGCAAGAAAAAGATTCCGGAGTTGGCTCCGGCGCTGCATCTATGTTCGACCTGTTTCCCGACCTGGGTTCGATCTATGCCCAGTAAGAACGTCCAGCCGCTAAAGTCCACCACTCCGTTGCCGATGTTGGCAAAGAGCGCACCGTATTTTTCCCCTCATGAGCTTCTCCACTCACCATCCGCCAGTAAAAGTCCTGATCGCGGACGACAGCGCCTTCATGCGTGCTGCCCTTTCCCGGATGGTCGAATCCGACGACTCCCTTTGCGTCGTCGGCACCGCGCAAACCGGACTCGAAGCCATCGCAAAAATTAGAACACTCCAACCCGACGTGGTTACCCTGGACCTCGATATGCCCGGCCTGAGCGGTCTGGAAACCCTCAAGCGCGTTATGTCCGAATCGCCGCTCCCAGTCATCATCGTGAGCTCGCTCGTCCGGGAAGGAGCCGAAGCCACGCTCGAAGCGCTCGAACTCGGCGCCTTCGACTGCATCGCCAAGCAGCTCAGCTACGATCCCGGCGACGTTATCAAAATTCAGAACGAACTCGTCGGCAAGATCAAGGCTGCCGCTGGCCCCCCGCTGCTCGTTCTTCGCCACTCCATGCGCATCAATCGCCCGCTCCTCCATCCTGTTCCCGCCCACCGTGATCCAGCCGCGACCGTGCCTTCGATCATCGCCATCGCCACTTCCACCGGCGGTCCCAAAGCTTTGGAGGAAGTCCTTTCAACCCTTCCTGCCGATCTCCCTGCCGCAATCCTCATTGTGCAGCACATGCCGCCCGGATTTACCGGACCCTTTGCCAAGCGCCTCA
The DNA here is from genome assembly GCA_025355505.1 of Acidobacteriaceae bacterium. Lineage (GTDB taxonomy): Bacteria > Acidobacteriota > Terriglobia > Terriglobales > Acidobacteriaceae > Acidiflorens. The sequence continues at coordinate 2,417 of JANXZM010000098.1, forward strand.
ACGATCTCTGCCGGCTGGAAGTACGCCAAGCGGAAGCAGGCGACCTCCTCAAAGCCGGCCATGTTTACATAGCTCCGCCCGGCAACCACGTCACCGTTCGCCGCCGCTCCTCCACAAACGTTTTTCTGCAACTCTCCGCCTTGCCCAGCAACCTTCTCCACATCCCTTCGGCGGATGTCATGATGGGTTCCGTCGCTGAAGTTTTTGGATCCTCGGCCATGGGCATCATCCTGACCGGCATGGGCGACGACGGTACTCTCGGAATGCAAGCCATCTTCCGCGGAGGCGGACTCACCCTCGGCCAGGATCAAGCCACCTGCGTCGTCTACGGAATGCCGCGCTCCTGTGCGGAAATGGGAGTGCTGAACCAGGTCGCCTCCCTGCCCGATATCCCGCTCCACATCCTCACCGCCCTCCGTTACCGCAAACCGCACTAGCCCGCTTGCGTTGCCGCCCGCCCCAGCGGCGCCGCCCCAAGAATCTTTTCAATCTTCTCGACCAGCGTCCGCTTCGAATACGGCTTCGCCAGAAAATAAGTGCGTGACTCGGGCGCTTCCGCCTCGTACTCCCGGTTCAAGTAACCCGACGTCACCAGAACCATAACCTCGGGGGAATGCTCCCGCAGATCTTGCCCCAGTTGCTGTCCCGTCCGTCCCGGAAGCCCCATGTCCGTCATCACCAGATCGATTCCACGCGTGCACTCCGCGAAAACCTTCATCGCATCTCGCGCATCCCCGGTTGGCAGAACTTCAAAACCCGCGTTCTCCAGAATGCTGCAAGTCGCCTCCCGCACAAACGGCTCGTCCTCAACCAGAAGAATAGTGCGCCGCCGAGGCAGGTCGTTCGCGCGTGCGTAGGGCTGAAGAGTCATGTCATCCTCCGATTAACTTCCTGACAACTCTTCTTCAGCAATCGCATGGCCCCGCCGCCTTCACAAATTCGGCGCGCTCCGCACCAACATCTCTAATTGTTCGGAATCTACTTCAGCGTCGTAAGAATCGTCTGCTTCGGATCAAGCACAATCTTCCGCGCGTCGCTCGGCGCCGTCAGCCGAAACGCAGTCTCCCGGCCATCCGCCAGCACTTCGCCCAGAAAAACCAGCGTGTTACCCGCCGTCGCCGCATACACCGGAACCGCCGTCACCAAATCATCGGGTACGTCCTTTTGTACGATCACGCCCGTAACCGTGGTCACCCCAGTTTTCTCCGTGATGCGAATCTCACGCGCCGCCAGCTCCGGAATCGCCGTCCCTTCGATCCAACCTTCCAAAAACCAGTCCAGCTTGGGACGTTTCTCGTACCAAAGTGGGTGCGGCAGTTCCTCTTCGAACCCTTGTATCAGTTCCTGCGTGCTCAAGCTCTTTCCCGCATACCGCTCTCTGATTTTCCGCAGAGCGCGGAAGAACGGCTCGTCAGGATTCGTCTGCGAATTTGCCCGCCCTTTCCGGGAACGAGATGCCGCTTCAGAATCGCGCAGCATCATTCGCAACATATGAAACAACCACGTCCCTCTTTCGTAGCTGATCGCCTCGTATCCCCCGGGAAAATGCGACGACTCCAGCCGCTGCCCCAAAGTCACCGGCCCAGCGTCGCGCAGCCGCTCTCCATCTTTATTCTTGCTCAGAAGATCTCGCCGGTACTTTTCGAGAACCTGCCGGAATTGCGCCGGATTCTGTTGCTCCAGCATCAACAGCGACGCATAGTTTGCCAAACCTTCCGCGATCCACTGATCCCGATAACTCCTCCAGAACACCAGATCGCCCCACCATTGGTGCGCCGTCTCGTGCACCAGAACCTGGCTGTCGAGCTCGGAAGTCACCGCATCAAGACGCAGATCGGTCTGCTCCTGCGGGCTGAGAAACGCAAAGCTCGACAGGAAGACCAGCCCCGGCCATCCCTGGCTTAAATTTCCCGGCATCTGCGTCAGGGCCAGCGAGCCATACGGATACGGCCCAAACCACTGCGAGAAACTAGCAATGGCCTTCGCCGCCTTGTCCGCCACCGCCTGCACGTTGCGCGCTGGCGACGGAGGTGGCGGAGTCACAATGATTCGTCCCATCGTTTTCGATCCGGGCAGGGGAACACCGGGGAAAACCGGCTGCTCAATCACCTCCGCCTGCGCCTTCGGAAACGATTTCTCAACTCCCTTCGTGCCGTACGCCTCGACCCGAATGTTGCCAGCCTTCGCCTCCGCTCGAACGTACTTGCCCAGGTTGAACCCCGCCACCGGAATCGGCCGCTCCGAGGTCCACCGCGAAACTTTCTTTCCCGCGGCGTCCTCGTTCGTTTCCGTTTCCTCGCCGCTCGAGCCTGACATCTGTTTCCCCGTCGCCACCAGCGTCCAGTTCGCCGGGTAGTGAAACTCCATTTCGAACTGCGCCGGGCTCAAACCGAAATTCGGATACCACGTACCGCGCTCGCCCACATACAGCAATCCGTTTCCCGCCTCCGACAGAACTTCACCCGAATAAACAAACCGCAGTTTCAATTCCTGCCCGGGCGCGAGCGGAGCGGGAAACACCACCGCCACCAGATCGTTCCCTTTGCGCCGCAGCTCGCTTCCTTCAATCGCCGGGTTCTGGATGAAGTCCAGCGGCCGCCCATCCACCTCGACCGCATCAATCTTCAGATAACGCGACAACTCAAACAGCAGCGTCCTTTTTCCTCCGCTGCGAATTCGAACATTTACCTCCGTCGATGCCTGCAACCTCGTTGGTGGCTCGACCGACGCCCGAATCTGGAAGCCTGTGATCGAGGCATCAGCAGCCCGCGGAACCGTAGCTGGGCCGCCCGCCTCGCCAGGCGCAAACGAAGTCCAGATATCGAAGAACAGGATGTCGTTCTTCACCCGCGGCTGCCCCGCCCACAACGGCTCGGCTCCTGCCGCATCCCAGAACACTTCAAAGCCACCCAGTCTCTTGCCCAGTAAATGCGCGTGCAGCAGAGGCGGAAATTTTCCGTCCGGCTCGCGTAGGGGCGGACGCCCTTGTCCGTTCTCCGGAAGAAAATGACTGAAGTCCAGCAGCAAGCGCAGAGCATCGAACTCCGCCAGGGTGCGGCTCGCGTCGCTCCATTGTTTTATGAATTCCGCGCCCTCTGGCGCCGGCGAAAGAAAGCGCTGCAAAACCGCCGCCGTGTCGTCGTTGAAGCGCAAGTATCCCGAGGTGAACTGCTCTTCGAGAATCGCCATTCCCGTGAACAGCGCCAGCGATCCGCGCTCGACCCGGTTCGGTGGCCGCAGCCGTATCTCGCCCTCTCCCTCGAAGAACGCTCCCGTAATCCGCCCGCAAATGTCTTCCGTAAACGCCAGCGTGCCGTCGTCAAAATCAAGATGGAGATTAGGCCGGTCAATGGAGGCATCCCGAACGTGGTACACGCGTTGCGGATCGAGTCCGACCGAACGAATCCGCGAATAAAGACCGCCCGTAGTTTGCGGACACTGAGCGCCCGCTCCCGCCGGCTGCGCCCAAGCCGTCGCAGCCACCAGGCACCACGCCAACCCGATCATCTGCCGCGACCAACCCAGCCCCAGCTTCATAAATCCAGCCCCGGAGTGGCGATCTAACTCTGTGTGCCTCTGTGTGCCCTGTGGTTAAGAATCAAAAGCTTTAACCACAGGGTACATAGGGGAAAAGCGTAGCCCAGCGCCTTAGGGGCTGGCGGAATCTTGTCTTTCCGCCGCCCCAGTTCCAGCACCATAGTCACCTTACCGCCCCTCCGCACCATTGTTAGAATCAGCCGAGTGCGAGTCCTGGTCCTCATTCTAGTGCTTCTAGCGGCGCTTCCCGCGCCCGCCGACGTCATCCATCTTAAGAATGGACGCACCATCTGGGCCGACCAAGTCCGCGAGAATAAAGACCGCATCGAATACGACCTTGGCGAAGACGCCTACGCCATCCCGAAATCCTCCGTCGAGCGCATCGAGGCCGGCGGCCCCGCCCCGGTTCACAATGGAGCATCCGCCGGAGCATCTTCAAATATTCCCGACATCACTCCGCCCGCGCCCTCGTTCAACCACGAAGCGGACGTAGCCGGAAAGGTTATTCGCGACGGCAAGGTTGATGCCGACGCCCTCGCCAGCATCGCACAAACGGGCAATTCCGAACTCGCTGCCACCGCCTACTTCCTCGCCGGCAAACACGAATCCGACCACGGCAATTTCCCGCAGGCCAAACGCCATTACGAATCCGCTCTTCGTTTCCAGCCGGATAACTCCACCTTGCTGATCTACTACGCCGCCACCCTGATGCGCACCGGCCATGCCACGGAAGCTCTGCCCTATGCCCAACACGCTGCCCGCATTGATCCCGACTCACCCGACGCCATTGCCATGCTGGGCTTTGTTCAATTCGCCGGCGATCATACGCCCGACGCCATTCGTTCATGGAAAAAGTCGCTAACCCTGCGTCCCGATACCACTGTCAGCCAATATCTCGCTCGCGCCGAACGCGAATCGAGCGCCGAATCCGACTTTTCGCAACGCGAAAGCGGCCACTTCAACCTCCACTTCGAAGGCAACGCCACTTCCGAGACCTTCCGTCGCGACCTGCTAGCCACCCTCGACTCCGAGTATGACGACCTGGTGCGCGACCTCGGCTACTCGCCCCACAACAACATCGTCGTCACGCTCTACACCCAGCAGACATTCTTCGACGTGACCCGCGCGCCTTCCTGGAGCGGCGCCGTCAACGATGGCAAGCTGCGCATACCAATCAGCGGCGTGGCCGGCGTCACGCCCGAACTAGCCCGCGTGCTCAAACATGAACTGACTCACTCTTTCGTCTCCCAGATGTCAAGCAACCGTTGCCCCTCCTGGCTGAACGAAGGCGTCGCACAAATCGAAGAAGGGAAGTCGTCCGCTTCCTACGGGCATCAACTGGCACAACTCTTCGCCGCCGGAAATGAAATTCCTTTCAACCTTCTCGAAGGCAGCTTCATGAGCTTCTCCGCCCCCGAAGCCACCGCCGCCTACGCCGAATCTCTCGCCGCCGCCGAATACATCCGCGACGCCTACGGCATGAGCGAAATCACCCGCATCCTCGAACGCCTCTCCGAAGGCAGCTCCACCGAAGCCGCTTTACGCGCCACCGTCCACTCCGATTACCGTCAACTCCGCGACGAAATGACCCGCGCGCTAAAAGATAAATACGGCGAATAGGGCCCTGTTTGGCAAATCCTGTGTGGCCTTGCGATCCGCCAGCCGCGAACCGGCGGCACCGGAATGCCCGGCACATCACTGCCGGGAAACGGAAGTGGGACAGTCGAGTCCGGTTCAAGGACAGCACGTGCGGCGAGTTTTCCGCAGCCCGCTAGTCGTTTTGCGAATCCGTTTTGATTTACCGGGATAGGACCGTCGCAGAAATCCAAATCCTGGCGCTCGCTCACACCCGCCGCAAACCCGGCTACTGGAAAGGGCGGATCTAATTCCGGGAGGTGTCATAAAGCGATCTCCTGGGATCTTTTGGATTGTTGAAGATTGAATTCGAGAATGTCGCCACTCCGGTGGCGACATTTCGCATAACCGTAGCAGGCAATTGTTGGCGCGGAGTAAAGACAGGATTAAGCTTCGATGAATGACAACGGCAGAGGGAAACAAATACTGAGAATTCCTAGCGCACCGGAAGTCGGAGCTGCGTCATTGCCCTTCGCGCTTGTCGATCTTGCTCGCCACTTTTACGCCGCTTAGGCCGCTGACGTACTTGGAGACGCCCCGATAGAGCGACTCGGCGATGCGCTGGCGGTGCTCTGAGGTTTCCAGTTTGCGCTCGTCGGTGGGATTCGACACGAACGAAATCTCGGCCAGGATGGAAGGCATGTTCGCGCCGATCAGCACGATGAACGGCGCCTTCTTGATCCCGCGATTGCGGATGCCGGCGTTGTTCAGCGCCAGCCCTCCGTAGAGCGATTCCTGCACGTCGCCGGCAAACTCGCGCGATTCTTCGATTTTTTCCTTCAGCGCAATTTTCTTTACCAGATCCTGCAGTTCGTGGATGGATTTCTCCGAGACCGCGTTTTCGCGCGCGGCAACTTCCAGCGCTTCCGGCGAGGAAGTGAAATTCAAGTAGTAGGTTTCGACGCCGCGCGCATCGGAATCCCGGCTCGAGTTGGCATGAACCGAGATGAACAAATCCGCCCGCTCGCGGTTCGCAATCGCGGTGCGGGTTTCGAGGGGAATGAAGGTGTCGTCCTGGCGCGTGTAAATCACTTCGGCGCCAAGCCGCGTTTCAAGCAAACGGCCGAGGCGCTTGGCCACGTCAAGAACCACGTCCTTCTCGAGCAGGCCGTTCGGACCGATCGTCCCCGTGTCATGACCGCCGTGCCCGGCGTCAATCACGATCTTTCCGATCTTCAGCCCCAGGGCGCGAATCAAAGACCGTTCGCCAGAGGCGGTGGGACGCGCTTCGCGGGTCGCTTCAAAAGATTCAAAACGGGTATCAGGATGAAGATCCGCGGTGTCGGAAGCGGCTGAGCGCGTTTTTTTCCGGCGCTTGGAAGATGATGACGAAGGCGGCTTCGACGGTTTCGCCTCGTCCCCATCCGCTTTGCCGGCGGCATCGCCCGGCGTCGCTTCGCGACGTATGTTTTCGTGCTCCAGCGTGGCCACCGTCACCGGAACTCTGTCGTCCGCCTCGACGATGGTCTTCGGAATCCTCCGGTTCGATCCTTTGACCGCAACCGTGGTCTTGATCACTCCAATCCCGTTCGCTGTCTTTGCCGAATCGGGCGGCTTGGAATCCGCGCTCGAATGTTCAGCGGGCAAGTCGGTTTCGACGGGCTCTGATTTCGCAAAGCGCACCGCATCTTTGCCAGGGTCTTTGCCAGAATTAGATTCCTGTTGCGTTCTCCGCACTTCGGCCTTGAAGTCTCCGCTCGCCGCTGCCGGCTCGGTGGAGTCATCGTCGGAGTCCGCGGAAGCCGGCGTAGATGTATCCGCAGCGGAACGAGGTTTGCCGTCGGTGTCCGCCTTGGCAACCAGGGTCGCCCGCTTCTGCTTGCCATGAATATCGATGATGAGCCGGTACGGGTCCGGCAGCAGAAAAGCGTCGTAGCTGGCAAGGTCGTCCACTTCCAGCACAATCCGCGTTCGTCCAGGTTGGAATTCAGCGACGCGAATCTTTTTCAGGAAGCCATCGTCCACGTCGAAGGTCTTTCCCACCAGGGTCGAAGCCAGTTTGGTATCGCGCAGGTCGAAGAAAATGCGGTCTGGATGCGAAATGCGCTGGGAGCCAAACTTCACTTCCTGCTCGACGTCAATGGCGACGCGAGTGTAGTCAGGCGTGGACCAGTGGCGAACGCCGGTCACGCGCGGCAAGGCGCTGCGACGGACGCTCGCGGCATTTGCGGATTCGCCTGCGTCGTCGGCATTGCCATTGCCATTGCCATTGGAAGACCGCTGCTGGCGCGCCGTCTTCTGCGCCGTATGTTCCATTTCGTCCGCGTCGGCATCGATTTCCTTCACCGCCGAGCGGGCATCATCGGCCAGCCGGTTGCGTGGATAGCGATGCAGAAAGTCTTCGAAGGTGGTGCGCGCCTCTTCGGGATCGTTGAGATCGTCCTTGTAGATCTCGCCAACCGTAAACAGCGCATCGAAGCGGTATTTGCTGCCGGGATATTCCTTGCGCAGGAAGCGGTACTGCTCGACGGCCCCGCGCAGGATCTTGTTGTCGTCAAAGCGCCGCCCCATCTCGACCATCAGTTCGGCGGTCGCCACCACGCTCGGGTCCGCTTTCGATGAGGCGGGAGAGCCGAAGTAAACGCGGCGGTACGAGTCGATCACACGGTGGTATTCGCGGCGGCTGCGCTCGCCAGCGGGGCGGCCGTTGAGAGCCTCCCGCATGCGCTCCGCCCTGGTGAATTGCTGGCGCGCCCAGGCATCGTTGTGATGAGCGCGCGCCGATGCGGAAACCAGCGACAGCAGCACAAGCAATAACGCTGCGCCAAGGCGAAAGGCGTGGCCGCCTCGAGTTAGGGTCGATGAAAGCATTAAGTCAATGACTCGGCGCTCCCGCTACCACAACGAGATACCCCGTCTTACTCCGTGTTACTAATAACCAGCACGCCCCGAGCATCGCGCTGCACGTGGACCGGATCATGCACCGGGGTGCCGATCGGGTTGCCGATAATGTGCGAGCCCGGCTCGCTGCCGCCGTTGTACAAGTTCGTGATCCGGCGAACGTAGTTCTGCGTTTCCCTGAAATGCGGAACGCCCGCACTGCGCGCCACCGCTCCCGAACCCGCGTTATAGGCTGCCAGGCTGAGCCGTACGTTGCCGCCGTAGCTGTCTAACAATTTCCTTAGATGCCGCACCCCGGCATCCACGTTCTCCGCCGGGTCAAAAGGATTGGAAACATTGAGCGACCGCGCGGTCGAAGGCATCAACTGCATCAGTCCCATCGCTCCTTTTCGTGACACCGCATTGGGATTGAAATTCGATTCCACCTTGACCACCGAGCGCACCAGGCTCGGATCCACGTTGTGCCGCGCCGCCGCCTGCTCAATCGCGCTGTCGATATCCTGCTGCGTAAATGCGCGGTTAAGAGTCTGATCAGTCTGCACTCTGCCGTCGAGGTACGTGTGGACCTCCGAAGCCGCCGAGCGCGCCGCCCGCATCACCGCTCCGCTGGTCGGAACCGGCTTGAAACGATGTTCGGTCGCACTCCAATAAACCAGCGGAGACCGTGCCGGCGTTGCAGCCCCCGCCCTCGAAGCAGGGGAAGACCCATCCCCGCCAGCCATATCCCCGTTAACATAGATCTTGCGGCCGGATTCGTCCGTAGTGGGAGTAATCGCTCCCACCCGCACGCCCGACTGCGCGCGCGCCGGCACCGCGGCAAACAAAATGGAAAGAAAGGAGGTCGCGGTTAAGCTGGCCATCATCGCGATTTGCAGGCGTTTTCGCATAAGGATTTCAGATCGGCCAAAAGGCGCACTTATTCCAGGGCCTAGCTACCCGATCATCTGCCAGAGAATCCAGAACCAGAGTACCGCGATTATAGGGCGCGCCGGGGACAGGGGCAATCTATCCGAAGGGCGTTGAACCACTGGAGTAATCTACGTAAGTGACTGAAAAGACTTGCTTTTTGTTAGGAATTGACCGCTCTCCCCTGTGCTGCTCTGCGTCCCCTGTGGTTGACCTTGCAGTTGATCTCGCGCCCGTTCCCTCCGAGCAGCCCCCGGCAATCTACAATTGAGGTCCAAGTCTATGAATTCCCAATCCCTTCGCAAGCTGTTCCAACAGGTTCAAGAAAAGCGCCTCTCCCCCGACGACGCCGTCGAGCGCCTGCGTCACCTGCCCTTTGAGGACTTGGGTTTCGCCAAGATCGACCATCATCGCGCCCTGCGCCAGGGTATGCCCGAAGTAATCTTCGCCCAGGGGAAAACGCCGAACCAGGTAGCCGAAATTTTCCGTCGCCTGGCCGCCCACAGCGGCAACGTACTCGCCACCCGCGCCACCCAAGAACAATACGCCGCCGTCGCCGCCACTGTGGACCGCGCCGAATATCGTCCACTAGCGCGCGCCATCGTGCTCAAGCGCGACCGGAAAAAGCACGGCAAAGGCGTAATCGTGGTCGTGTCCGCGGGAACCAGCGACATCCCAGTAGCCGAAGAGGCCGTAGTCACCGCCGAATTGATGGGCAACAGCGTTCAGCATATCTACGACGTCGGAGTCGCCGGCATCCACCGCCTGCTGGCTCATCGCGAAGCCCTAGCCAAAGCCCGCGTCATCGTAGTCTGCGCCGGAATGGAAGGCGCGCTCCCCAGCGTAGTCGGCGGCCTCGTCGGAGTTCCGGTGATTGCCGTTCCGACCAGCGTAGGTTATGGCGCAGCCTTCGAGGGCCTCGCCGCTCTATTGGGAATGATGAACTCCTGCGCCTCGAACGTCAGCGTAGTAAACATTGATAACGGATTCGGCGCAGGCTACGTCGCCTCGCTCATCAACCGCCGCTGATTCTCGGTAAACGATTCTGTAACAAATGATTTTGTGGCAGAGTAATAAGGAATGCTCACTTCCCAGGACCCCCGCCTAGCCGGGCGAGTCGCGTTCACCTATCCCAACTTCGTCTCCTATACGCTCGCGCGATTCTTCATCGTCGTCTCGCTTGAGATGCAGTCCGTCGCCGTGGGATGGCGCGTGTACGAGATCACCAAGCGCCCACTCGATCTGGGATACGTCGGCCTGGCCCAGTTCCTCCCCGGCTTCGTGCTGTTTCTGTTCGCCGGACACGCCGCCGACATCTTCGACCGCCGCAAGCTTCTCATGTGGTGCTACGCCGGCTTCGGCCTGTGCTCGGCGCTTCTGCTGGCGATCAGCTGGCGCGCCCCGCAATCGGTTCACTCCATCTACGTCGTCCTCGTCTTGCTCGGAATCTTCCGCAGTTTCAACTTTCCCGTAAGCCGCGCCCTGCTGCCACACCTGGTTCCCGAAGAACATTTCCCGAACGCCGTCGCCTGGAACGCCAGCACCTTCCAGATGGCAACCATTGCCGGTCCGGCCATCGGAGGAATTGCCTACGCCCTGTTTCGCGGCCCTGATGCCGTCTACGTCCTGGCCGTAGCCGTCTCCATCCTCTCCACCATCCTCACCCTGCGCATCCACCCGCTGCCTATATCGCCGGAAAAACAACTCGCCGAGAAAGAACCCATAAGCCTGCGCTCCGTGCTCGCAGGGTTCCGCTTTATCTGGGAGAAGAAGCTGATCTTAGGTTCGATCTCGCTCGACATGTTCGCCGTCCTGCTAGGCGGAGCCGTAGCGTTGCTGCCCGTCTATGCCAGAACCATCCTGCACACCGGCCCCTGGGGACTAGGCCTGCTCCGCAGCGCTCCCGGCGTAGGCGCTGCCCTCATGGCGATCGTGGTCGCTCACTATCCAATCCGCCGCCGTGCCGGCTTGACCATGCTGTTGTGCGTAGCCGCATTCGGCGTGTTCACCATCGTGTTCGGAATCTCGCACAGCCTGATCCTGTCGCTAGCCGCCCTATTCCTGCTCGGCGCCAGCGACATGGTAAGCATCATCATCCGCGCCACCCTGATCCAGGTCGCCACTGCCGATGACATGCGTGGCCGCGTCAACGCCGTAGACATGCTCTTCATAGGTGTCTCCAACGAACTAGGCGAGTTCGAATCCGGACTAACCGCCCAATGGTTAGGCACCGTCCCCGCCGTAGTCCTTGGAGGAGTAGGAACTCTCCTAATCATCGCCACCTGGTCCTACCTCTTCCCCGAACTAAGAAAAGCCGACCAACTAACCGTATCCGAGCTGATGCCAAAATAAACAGGTCGTGTAGAGCGGACACTCCTGTTCGCTGCCGTTGGTCTTGATTTTGTTGTTGTTGTTGTTTTTGCTTTTGCTTTTGCTTTTGTTTTTGCTTTTGCTTTTGCTTTTGTTTTTGCTCTTGCTTTTGCTTTTGTTCTTGCTTTTGCTTTTGCTTTTGCTCTTGCTCTTGCTTTTGCTTTTGCTTTTGCTCTTGCAGGTCGGCGGGGTGCCCCATCCTGGCGCGTTCTCTGCGCAAGGGTAAGATTCCGCGGCCTCGTCCCCCTTGGGATTCGTGTAGCACGTGATTTTGGGTGGCGCAGCGCTTCATTCACCGCTGCGATAACCGCCCCGCTTTCAGTGTCGGCTTTAGCCGCTGCCATGGGATGCGGCGCGGAGATGCTTTTCCGCAACCTACTAGAAATTTGTCATCCTAAGCGAAGCGAAGGACCTATGCATTTGCCTGTGCGGCGCACAGCCCGTGTGGCGCGGGCGCCCTCGCCCGCGAATCCCCTAGAACACGGTTGATGGACATCCGGTTCCTATCTCAACTCGCAAAATCGACAATCAGTACTACGCATCGGGTGTGCTGATTTTGAGGGTGGATTGCGGTGGGGCGTCCGCATGATATCCTTCGGCAGTTCACGGCGGCCCGACCGGGAGGCCCGATGAATAAAATATTCGTTACTGTCTCTGGCGGGTGCGCCTATGTGATCGAGGGCACCGTGCCCCTGGGTTTTGTGGTAGAAATCGTCGACTTCGACAACATCGATGTAGGTGACAGCTTCCCATCAGACGACGCCCACGAGTATTACACGAAGAATAATTTGTACGCCCCTCCCCGGCCAACACAGCGATGAATCTGCAGTGCAGGGTTGAGCTTGGCCGTGCCTACAAAGCTGGTTCCCAGATTGCCCGCGTGCTCAGCGAGGATTGGTGCGGTCGAGAGCTTTACTGTGCAGCCTGCGACTCCGACCAATTGTCACCTTCAAAGGTCAATACTCCAGCCGTTGATTTTGTCTGTCCGAAATGTGACCAGTGCTTCCAACTCAAGAGCCTCAGAGCTTGGAACCAAAAGAAGATCGTCGATGCTGGCTACGAATCGATGCTTCGCGCAATACGGGCGGGTCAAGGTAGATGAGGTCGACCGACTCGTCCTTGATGTGCTCGCGAAGCACGCCGAGATTGTCGCCGTAATAAAGTTTGTTCTTTTCCACTGCGGCACGATTCTAACCCGGACAACGCGATTATGTAATTTGCGAGTTTGGTGTTCCGCAGCTCGTAACCCGCAGCCTGTCACAAACAGATGTAATCCCCGTCACAGACAACCTAGCCCAAAAAATGCAAACCTAAAGCCCTGATTGGGGTAGTTTCGAGGGCCTCCTCGCCACGCGAGACGGCCCTCGAAGCTGCCCCAAAACCATTTTCAGCGCTCTTTGACAACTTAAGTCCTTATTCCTGAATACTTTAGAGTTATGTCCTTTATTTTGAATACTTTGCGGGAAATTGGGGGGGGTAAAACCGGGGTCAATCACCAAAGAGTACTCTGGAAAATTTTCTCGGCGCACCGTGACTGAGCTTGCTCGGTTGGGAAGAAAAACAAAGCACGCATGCAATCGCTGTCGCACCAACCGAGCGGTCGCGTCTCCTGCTGCTACAATTTCTGGTTCGCCATCCTGCTCCGACGCGGCCAGCCGCGTCTCCATAACGAGGTGTCTTCATGCCGGAAACCATGCAGCTCGCGAATCCCGCGCCCATCACCACTTTGACTGAAGACGAGATCCTGTTCCGCGACAGCGTCCGCCAGTTCGCCGACGACAAGATTCGTCCGCTGGCGAAAGAGATGGACGAAAAAGCTGTCTTCGATCACGGCCTGATCGACCAGTTTTTCAAACTCGGCCTGATGGGCATCGAGATTCCCGAGCAGTACGGCGGCGCGGGCGGCAAGTTTTTCGAAGCGATTTTGGCCGTGGAAGAATTCTCACGGGCCGACGCTTCCGCCGGCGTAATCGTGGACGTGCAGAACACGCTGGTAGTGAACGCGATTCTGCGCTGGGCCAATGAAGACCAGAAGAAGCGTTACCTGCCGAAGATGGCGGCCGACACGGTTGGCGCCTACGCGCTGAGCGAAGCGGGATCGGGATCGGATGCGTTTGCGCTGCAAACCAAAGCCGAGCTCAAAGGGAACGAATTCGTTCTCAACGGCCGCAAGCTCTGGATCACGAATGGCAAAGAGGCTGGACTCTTCATTCTGTTTGCCACCGTGGATGCGTCGAAAGGATACAAGGGGATCACGGCTTTTCTGATCGAGAAGGATTTCCCGGGATTCACCGTCGGCAAGAAAGAAGACAAACTGGGGATTCGGGCTTCGTCAACCTGCGAACTGATCCTGGAAGATTGCCGCGTGCCGAAAGACAACGTGCTCGGCGAAATTGGCAAGGGATACAAGATCGCCATCGAAACATTAAACGAAGGCCGCATCGGAATCGGCGCACAAATGCTGGGCGTAGCGCGGGGCGCGTGGGAATGTGCGGCGAAGTATGCGCAAGAGCGCGTGCAATTCGGAAAACCGATTTCAGAATTTCAGGGAATTCAGTTTCAGATCGCGCAGATGGCAACCGAGATTGAGGCGGCGCGGCTCATGGTTTATAACGCCGCACGCATGAAAGATGCCGGCGTTAATTTTGTGAAGGAAGCCGCCATGACCAAGCTGTTCACGTCGCAAGTGGCGGACCGCGTAACCTCCCTCGCCATCGAAATCTACGGCGGCTACGGTTTTACCAAAGATTATCCAGTCGAGAAATATTGGCGCGACGCGAAGATTGGAAAGATCTACGAAGGCACCTCGAACATGCAATTGGCAACGATCGCGAAGCTGGTGATGGGAAAGTAAGAAGTATGCTTCTCACTTTCTGAAGTGCGGCAGGACTTCATCGCCAAACAGTTTCGCTTGCCCAGTGCGATCGTCGCCCCAGATTTCGAGCATGATGTGAGTGCAACCAGCAGTGCGGTATTCTTCGATCTTCTGAATGCACTCGTCAGGCGTGCCCGCGATGGGACAAACTTTGCGCAGCAATTCGTCACTGACGGCAAGCGCTGCGGCTTTGCGTCCGCCCTTTTCCATCGCGTCGGCAACCGGCTGCAGCTCTTCAAAAGTAATGCCGGCGGATTCGAGCAACACGTCCGCGGAACCTTTAATGTTCTGCACTTTGTTGGCAAGATACATGGCAGCTTGCTCGCGCGCGCCTTCTTTTCCCTTTTTCGAATCGCGTCCGATGCTCCCGACGATCACACAGCCAAGGATCAGCTTGGAAGCGTCTTTGCCCGCTTTCGCCGCGCCCTCTTCCATATTCTTTTTCGAATACCGCACGAACGCGGGAGTGGTGATCGACGCCGTGAGCAATCCATCGCCGAGCGAACCACCCAACTTCTGCATCGCGGGTCCAGTTCCGGCAACATACACAGGAGGAACTTTGCGCGATGTGTCCGCGTCCGACTTCAGCGGCGGAACGCTGGCGGCGAACACCTTGCCCCGATATTCGAATGCGTCACCCTTGAGCACGCCGCGAATGATCTCGATGCTTTCCCGCATCACGGTCGCAGGTCCAACTTTCTCGCCTTCCCCCTCGCCGATCTCTTTCATGAAGATCTTCGACGCGCCGAGGCCCAGCAGAAAGCGGTCCCCAGCAAGATCCTGCATGACGCGCGCCTCCATCGCAATCTCGACAGGATGTCGCGTGTAGGGAGAAATAATTCCCCAGCCAAGATGAATGCGCTTCGTCTGGCTGGCGATGACGGCAAGAATCGCGGTCGAGGAACGCGCCTCGAACGAATGCTTGCGCCACCACGGATAGGCTTCCGCAATCCAGAAGGTGTCGAAACCCGCATCCTCGCAGGCCTTGGCCATGGTTGCGGTTTCGTGAACGGGCTCCATGCTGAGCTGAAGGACTCCAATGTTGAATGGGATGGTCATGATGGCAGTGTCTCCGTAGTAGTTCTCAGGTTTTAGTCCTTAGGTCTTACGAAAAACAAACTCCACTCATTCCGGGTCGCTCCAGGCGTGCTCCAGGCCTTTCACCAGTCCCCAAACAGCTTTGTTCAACGGCGTGGCGACGCCGGTTTTCTCGCCCCACTTCACGATTGCGCCGTTCATGAAATCCACTTCGGTCTGGCGCTTGGCGAGTACGTCCTGCAACATCGAGGCGCGGTGCTTGCCCGGAGCATTCGCTCCTTTTTGCACGAGAGCGCGCGGATCGCCGTGCAGTTCGATGCCGAGCGCCTTGGCAACCGCCTCGCCTTCAGCGATCAGATCGCTGAATAGCTGACCGGTCGGCGCGAAGCGCGTGGCCGCCCCGTGATGCAGCAGCGTGAGAGCTCCGACAGGATTGGTGGCGGCGTTGAAGATCAGCTTGGTCCACTGCGCGCCGCGCGCGTCTTTCAGAGGAATGACATTCATGCCAGAACGCGTGATCAATCCCGCCAATTCTTCGACCTTGGACATGGGCGTGTTTGTCGCTTCAAAGGGACCAACCCAGGTGTCGCCCATGATGTCGAAACCGATGTGGCCGGGAGCAATGGGATGTCCCGCAGGGAACGTGGTGCCACGAATGACGTACTTCACATGCTCGGCGATGATCTCTTCGTTGCCGACGCCGTTTTGCACGGAACAGACAGCGCTGTTCTCGTCGAAGGCGCGCGCAACCTGCGCGATGGCGCCGCGCGTGTGAATGGCCTTGGTGGCGACGATGCCATAGTCGCAGCGCGGAAGTTCCTTCGGATCGCTGGTGGCGTTGAGTTTCGCGGTGAAATCCGCGGCTCCGGAAATGCGCAGCCCGTTGTTGCGGATGGCTTCAACGTGATCTTTCCAGACGTCGTAGGCCCAGACTTCGGCCTCGCCTTTTTGGGCGAGGTGCGCGGCGAAGAGGCTGCCGACTGCGCCGCATCCGATGATGCAAATTTTCAACAAAGTCACACTCCGAGAGTCAGGCTAAGTCAGATTGCAGAAGTATTTCTCACGCTCTTCCGCGTCTCCCCGCCATTAAAGAATTTCCAAGGCACATCAGCCAGGCACTCGCCTTCGGTCCTGCCGATGCGATACGTATCCTGCGTATAAAGGCAGACTTTGCCGTCCTGATCGACGACCTGCGGATGCAGGGAAAAGATCATGTTCTCTTCGAGCGGGACGTCGCTCTTCGCGCCGATCGCCGGATACTCGAGCATCGTCATCCCGATGCTATGGCCGGAGAGATGGCCGAGAGCAAAGCCATGCTTGGCAAATATTTCGGCAACGGTGCGATGCACAGTGGAGGCGAGTTCGCCGTGACGCATCAGTTTGCGGGCTGATTCCATGGCGTGCGGATAGGCGTCGGCCATCTTCTGCGTGGTCGGGCTGGGCTTGCCCTGAATCAGTGCGCGGGAAAACTCCACCCAGTACCCGCCTGCTCCTGTAACTTCGAGCGAATAAAGAAGAAGATCGTCGCCGGCAACCTTGCGATGGCCGGGAACTTTGAAGTACGCGTTGGCCTCTCCGTGTTCGCCCGAAAGCAGAATGTTCATCATGCGCGGTCCCGCGCCGCGAGCGAAAAAACGTTCGACCGCAGGCGCCATGATTTCGGCTTCGGTCTTGCCCGGTTTGTAACCTGCAATCATCGCCCAGAAGCCATCGACGACAATGTCCATGGCGTCGCGGACTTCGACGAGTTCTTCTTCGCTCTTCACGGCGCGCGCCATGTCAAATTCCCGATCAAAGGGCACGAGTTCAAACGAACCTTGCGCGAGTTCGCGGTAGTCGCGAACGGCCATGACGAAGTTCATCCCAAAGGTGCCGATGCGCTTCCATTTGCGCTCGACGGCAAGGTCGCGCAGCCACTGGCCGGGAACGTCGGGCCAGACCTGATCTTTCACCCATGGCTTCTTTTTGTCGCCGATCCAGCGCGCTTCGCGCGGGAAGACGAGCGTGGGTTCGCCTTCGAGTGGAATGACGACGTAAACGTAACGATGAACGATTTCGAATCCGGAGGTGTAGAAAACCGCGCCCTCGAATCCAGCGTATTGATTGCCGCAGACGATCAGAGCGTCCAGTCCAGCAGCCTGCATGCGGGAGCGGATGTTTTTATAGCGGCGATCAATTTCTTTCTGGCTTGGCAAAATGACCTCAGTGGCTATTCGCTCACGCCGCATAACTCGGCGGCGGTTAGCGCATAAATTTTCGTGATATCCACGAGCGTTTGAATGCGAACTTTTTCTCCCTCTTTGTCGCGGGGACCGCTGGAGGGACCATAGTTCACGGTCTCGACTCCGTAACGGCTGAGGACGCTGGCGTCGGAACACCAGGTGACCACTTCCCTCTCCGGCGTTTTGCCGGTGATGCGATTGTGATTGCGATCGATGGCGCGGATCATCTCGTGCTCTTCGCTGATGCGCGCGCCCGGAACCGAGACGTAGGTTTCGAATTCCAGACCCCAGTCGGCATGCGCTTTTTCAAGTTCGAAAAAGAGGCTCTGGATGTCGCGCCGCGCGTCGGCCATGGGGATAATGGGCGGGACGCGTACGTCGAGAAACAAGTCCGTCTTTTCGGGCGTTCGGCTGGCGCGCCAGGCGTGTCCGCCGCGGATGCCGCCGAGATTTACGATGGCCTTCTTGCCGCCGTAGCTTGCCTTCTTCTCCCACCCTTCTATCCACTTCAGAATGGGCGGCATGAGTTCGATCATGCGGCGGATGGAATTCATTTCTTCGCGGCCCTCGCAGAAGGCGGTGTGCACGTAAATTCCCGTACACGAGATGCGCACCCACATGGAGCCGAAATGTTCGAGAACAACATGCATGTCGGTGGGCTCGCCGAGAATGCACATGTCGGGCAGCACTCCGTGGTTTACAAGGTAGTGCGTACCGTATCCATAGCCGCGGTATTCTTTGCCCTTGAATTCGCCCCACTGCGTTTTTTCGATTTCGCCGGCGACGGCCGCAATGATGACGTCCCCTTTCAGGCGCACGCCAGCGCGCTGCAGCGCTTTCACGGCGTTCGTATAGCAGACCAGCGCGCCCTTCATGTTGTAAATACCGAGGCCGTAGATGAATCCGTCTTTGACAACGGCGTGCGGCTTGTAGCCAAGGCCGGTGAGGAAATCCTCATGGCCAGTGTTGGAGGTGTCCATGTGGCCGTTGAACATCAGGTTTTTGCCACCGCCCGAACCTTTCCAGCGGCCGACCACGTTGGCACGCGCTTCTTCGACTTCCTGCCAGGTGACGTCGAGGCCGATCTTCTGCAGCGCGGATTGCATGTACTGCGCCATCTGCAGTTCTTCGCCCGTCGGGCTGGGGATGTTGATCACGTCGCTAGACATGGAAACGATTTCATCTTCGCGAACTTCGGCGAGGATGCGGTCGACGAGTTTCGGGTCGAGGGCTGGCTTCGAGGATGCGGATGGGTTGGACACTTATAAGTTCTCGGTTCTCAGTGATGTTGTTTTGCCAGACGAAAATCGTCAGGGTCGGTGCACATTTTTTCGTTGCCGGTTTCGGTGATTAAAAAATTGTCTTCTAAGCGCAAACCTCCGCCGCCGGGCCAGTAAATACCGGGCTCAATCGCCAGCACCATTCCCTTTTTTATTGTGCCGGTGCCCGCCTGGTGCGCGTAGGGCCATTCGTGGGCGCGGGCGCCGACACCGTGGCAGATGGGATGGGAAGGCTGTCCGGGATATCCACCTTCGGCGATGCGGGCGCGAACGAGTTTGTCGAGTTCGGGAAAGCTGGCGCCTTGGCGCGCGAAAGAAACTGCGCCGTTGAAAACTTCGAGAAGAAGATCGAGCAACTTGTGATACTCAGACTTCAATTCACCAGGGCAGGCATTCTTGGTGAGATCGGTCCAATATCCGTCGGCGCAGACCCAGATTTCGAAAAGCGTTGGCTCGTCTTTCTGGATCGGGCGATCGCCGGTGGCCGTGAACGTGGCAATTCCCTTGCCGGACCACACCAGCGTGAAGGCGCGGGCCATCTCGACTTTGCCCTTGTAGCCAACACCGATTCCATGCACGAAGCCTTCATACATGGCGCCGACTTCGCTTTCTTTCATGCCGGGACGCATGTGCTCGCGAGTGTAATCCATGGCGAGGGCTGCGAGTTCGTTGGCTAGACGCATGCGCTCGACTTCCTGATCGGTCTTGATGGAGCGGGCTTCGTTGAGGAGCGGCGTCGTGTCCACAACCTCGCCGCAAAATTTCTTGAACGATTCGAAATAGGACATCATGAAGGTGGTCGGTTCACCCACCATGCGGTCGGCAGACTGCGTGCCCATGTTGAGTTCGACGGCAACTTTGTCAGTCAGGCCGCGCTGCTTCAAAACTTCGTAGGCGCGATCCCAGGCGCGGAACTGCGGCGGGCGCGGGTCGCGCTCATCGTAGCCTTTGAAGTAGAGAATGTCCTTTGTCCACGAGTTGCGCTCGGCGTCGGCCTGCTGCGGCTCGATGGCAATCAACGTGGGCTCGCCATCGCACGGAAAGATGACGGCGTCATATCCCTTCATGCACCAGTAGTTGGTGAGATAGAGAACGTTGTCAGGCGCGCGACAGACCAGGGCAGAGAGGCCCTGACCTTTCATTAGCATGCGGACGCGATCGAGTTTTGTTTTGTCAACTGGCCAAGCCATAGCAATCTCAATGCACGCTTACAGGCTTATTTTCGCCCTGAAAATTCCAGGCTGCCTCTTTGCCCTTGATGAGCCGATAGACGGCGGTGTGCAGCGGCGCGGGCACTCCTGCGCGCTCGGCTTCACGAGCGATGGCGCCGGAGAGAAAATCGATTTCCGTCGTCAACCTTTGGCGAACATCGTGCAGCATGGAGGTCGGGTGATTGGTCATGGCGCCGACCCGGTTCATCTCCCAGGGATCTTCGTGCAGGCGAACGCCGGCGGCCTCCGCCACTCTCTTGCCTTCGTCGATCAAGGCGTGCAGCAGATGGCCGAGGTCGGAGAATTTTCCTTCGTCGGAAAAATGCGGCGAGTGCGGCAAGCCGGTCAGCGCAGACACGCTATTCACCGACGAATTAAAAATCAGCTTGGACCACTGCGCGGGGCGGGCGTCTTCGAGCGCTTCGGCTTTAAGTCCAGCGGCGACGATAAGCTCAGCGGCTTCTTTGACTAGGGAGAAGGGAGTGGCTGTGGGCTCGAAGGGACCCATCCAGGTTGGAGTATCGAGTTCATATTGCACGTGCGTGTCGCTGTGGCGCGTGCCACTCATGAAAGTGGTGGCGCGGATGACGTAGCCGCGCGTGAGCGTGGCGATGATTTCCTCGCTGCCGACTCCGTTCTGGGCAGAGAGGACGGCTCCTTTATCGAAGCGGCGGCCCACCAGGCGAAATGATTCTTTGACCTGCGTAGCTTTGGTGGCAACGATGCCGAGATCGCAATCCGGCAAGTCTTTTGCGTTGGTGGTGGCTTTTATCGGGACAATAAACTTGTGGGTTCCAGAGACGCGCAGGCCGTTGCGGTTGAGTTCGGCAGCATGATCTTCGCGGCGCACAAAGGCCCAGACTTCGGCGACACGCGCCAGGTGCGCGGCGTAGAGACTGCCGATCGCACCGCAACCGATGATGCACACTTTCTTCATTTCGTCCTAAGAGCGCTTCTCCAACTTTACTAACTGAGCGAGTTGTCCGCCTTCGCGATGCTTGAGCGAGCGGAAAATGCTGTCGGCGTTGTTAAAGGAGTCGTCGATAAAGATACCTTGCGAAAACAACGCGTCCTGCAGGGCCGCTGAAATCGTGTGCACTGGAGCCGCACCTCCTTCGCCCATGCCTTTCGCACCGCTGTAGCTGTGGGGAGAGGGCGTTGTGGTGTGGCCGTATTTGATCTTCGGAATATTCATGGAGGTGATGGGGGTGTAATCGCTGAAGGTGCTGGTCAGCATATTGCCGACGGCGTCATAGACACAGGTTTCCATCAATGCCGCGCCGATGCCGTGCGCGGTTGCGCCATAGACCTGCCCTTCCACAATTGGCGGATTGATGACCGTGCCGCAATCGTCCACGGCCACGTAGTCGAGAATCTTCGGGACAAAAGTTTCGCGGTCCACTTCGACGATCGCGATGTGCAATTGCGACGCATAGGTCAGGGTGAGACTTCCGTATTTTGTTTTCGTGTCGGGAACCTTGAACGGCGCGCGCCATACGTAGCGGCAGTTGAGCGTGACATCGTACAGTTCGGGCGGGAGCACGGCGCTATTCACGTTGACGATGTTTGCGAGGCCCCAGTAGTTGATGGATTTTCCGCTGCTCTTTGCCTTGATCTCGGGGCCTTGCTGGCCGACTCCGAATTCGAGATCGTCTTCTTTCGTTCCGAGAATAAAGGCGGCCAGGCGCTTCATTTCGGTTTTGAGTTTCTGCGCGGCGCCGTGAACCGCCGACAAACCAGAAACCGCAAATTGGCTGGCGTACGTTCCCGACATTCCGGTGTGCACGTTGCGCTCAGTATCGAAGCCCGTACGCACGGTGATCAGATCGGGATGGATGTTGAGTACGTCGGCGACGACTTGTGCCGCGGTGGTTTCATGTCCCTGACCTTGCGGACACGAACCGACGGCCACGACCACTTCGCCGTAAATATCGAGTTTGCAGTTTGCGCCCTGCGAGTTGCCGGAGAAAGGCGCGTAAGGGTTAATGATCTGCGACTGGCCGAAGTTATTCGTTCCGGAATCAAGCGTGGTGCCGATGCCAATCCCGAGCATGCGGCCTTCTTTGCGTGCCTCGGCCTGCTTCTTTTTCCAGTCGTCCCAACCGATCAGATATTTCGCGACTTCGAGCATTTTCGGATAGTTGCCGGAATCGTAGACGCAGCCATTGGGCGTGGTGTAGGGGAACTCTTCCGGGCGAATATAGTTGCGCAGGCGCATTGTGTCGGGTGCAATGCCGATTTCGTGGGCGCAGATGTCGACGACGCGCTCCAGGAACCAGAGGTGCTGCATGCGGGAGTATCCGCGATTGGGGCCGACCGGACACTTATTGGTGACCGCCTGCCAGAAATCGATGCGAGCATTCTTGAAACGATACACGCCACAGAAAACTTGCGACCAGATCACGCAGCCCAAAGGCTCATAGCGCGGGTAGGCGCCGCAGTCGTCGATGTGGCGCGAGTCGATGGCGGTGATGACGCCGTTTTTATCGAGGGCTACGCGCGTGTTGCGGAAGGTGCGCTCGTTGCCGTGGGCACTTGAAACCATGTGCTCGGAGCGGGTTTCGACCCACTTAATGGGCCGCCCGCCCGCCTTTTTCGAGGCCAGAGCACAGACGGCCATCTGCGGGTAACTTGTGATCTTGATGCCGAAGCTGCCTCCGATATCGAAAGTCTGAACCCGAATCTTGTCGATATGAATGCCCAGGTGAGCCGCCAGGAATTGAATCGCGAATGCCGGGAACGAGTTATTGCACCAATAGTAGATGCGGTCGTCTTTGGGATTCCATTCGGCGATCACGACATTGTTTTCGAGCGGCGTCGACGAAAAGCGATGGAAGTGCAAGCGGTCGATGTCGACCACATACGCCGCTTCCTTGAAGGCGCGTTCAACATCGCCGTATTCCCACACGCCGTTCCAGACTCGGTTCGTGCCGGCTTCTTCGTGGAGGATGCTGCGATCGGTGAGGGCCTGTTCAACTTCGACGACAGGTTCGAGCGGTTCGTACTCGACCTGAACGAGTTCGGCGGCATCGTCGGCGAGGCTCGAGGATTCGGCGACTACGGCGGCAACCGGCTCACCCTGGTAAAGGACTTTGCCCACGGCCATGGGGAAGTCGCGAATCTTCTGCGCTTGGTCCGGACCGATTTGGATGAAAGGCTGCGTTTGCGCGACAATTTCTTTGCCGGTAATCGCACACACTACGCCGGGCAGCGCCTCGGCAGCGGAGGTGTCGACGCTGACAATACGCGCGTGCGCATAGGGAGAGCGCACAAAGCGGAGATAGAGCATCTCGCGAAGCTTGATGTCGTCGGCGAACTTGCCCCGGCCGCGCAATAGACGGTCTTCTTCTTTGCGAGGGAGCGCGGCGCCGACCCAGGGTCCGCTACCGTGTTTTTTTTCGTCTTCAGCCACGATACTTTGAGCCTCCGCAAACATTTCGCGGACAAGAGTGTCCGCGCCACACGAGCTATGCCAGAGCCGCTTGCAACCCGTCTATCAATTTCTGAATCTGTTTCTGGCCTAGAGGTTCGAGCAGGCCACCGGCTACGGATGCCAGGCGGCCGAAGATCTGCGCTTCACCCTGCCAGTTCACTTTGGTTCCGAGTGCGGTTCCGTCGGCGATCGGTGCCAGGTCAAACCCAGCGACCATAGTGACATTTCCGCCGACGACGGCTCCCTGTCCTTTGTATTGAGCGCGGCGCGGCCGATCGGCCTCGGCCAGTTCCATCTTCACGTCCGCGCTGCCTTTGATGTAGGAAATGCCCACGTTCAACTTGACGGCAAAATGCGTCGGATCCTGCACTGACAGGCTTTGAAACTCCGGGAGCAGCGGCGCAAACCGATTGGGATCGGTGAGGAAGTCGTAAACCTCCTCGGGTTTTTTCTTGACTTCGAATTCGCCGGAAAATTTGATCGCCATCTCAGGCTCCCTTCATGTTCCGGCCAGCGAGCTCAATGGCCTTGAAGATGTTCATGTAACCGGTGCAGCGGCAGGTGTTGCCGGCGATCGCTTTTCGAATCTCTTTTTCGCTTGGCTCAGGATTCCCGGAAAGCAATTGATGAGTGGAGAGCATCAGACCGGGCGTGCAGTAGCCGCACTGCAGGCCGTACGAATCGCCAAAGGCTTTTTGAATGGGATGAAGCTTGCCGTCTTTTTCCAGGCCCTCGACGGTGGTGATCTCCGATCCGTCAGCTTGCACCGCAAACATGGTGCAGGACTTTACCGCCAGTCCGTTCATCAGCACGGTGCACGCGCCGCAGTACGTGGTGTCGCAACCGACGTGCGTGCCGGTGAGGTCGCATGCCTCGCGCAGGAATTCAACCAGCAACATACGCGGCTCGACCTGCCGCGCGTAGAGCTTGCCGTTTACGTTGATATTGATTTTGACGGCGATTTTTTCCACGGTTGCGGTTTCAGGCATAGAGATGGGCCCCTTCGACTTGTTCACCGCGAGCACGGCGCACGGCAATCTGAATGGCGCGCTTCACCAGTGCGACGACGAGTTGGCGCTTATATTCGGCGGATCCGCGCATGTCAGTCTGGGGATCGGCGGCAGCGCGAGCGGCTTCGGCGGCGGTGGCGATTGTCTTGTCGCTCAGACTGTTTCCGCGGAGTGCCGTCTCGGCCTCGGTCGCTCGGATCGCCGTCAGTCCAACGCAGCCCAGAGCAATGGCGGCATCCTGGCAGACGTCGCCCGCCAATGTAAGTTGTACAGCCGCACTAGCACTGGGATACACGGGCGCACTCCGCTTGAATGCGAGATAGGCGCCGCCGCTGCCCTGGGGCGGAATTTTCACTTCAACTTCGGTTACAAGTTCGTCGTGAGCTAGCGCGGTTGTGTAGGCGTCTTTGATGAAGTCTCTCAATTGGATGGTGCGCGCGCCGCTCGGCCCTAGACAGTGAACTATGGTGTCGAGCGTGATCAAGGCATTGGTCCAATCGCCGCTTGGATCGGCTTCAGCGAGCGATCCGCCGATGGTGCCCCGGTTGCGCACTTGCACGTCGGCGATTCCGGCGGCGCAGTCATGCAGGACTGGAATCTTTCTGGCGAGCGCGGAGTGCTCGATTTCGGCGTGGCGGGTCATTGCTCCGAAATGAAGCGCGCCCGAATCCTCCTTAATAAAGGAGGTGCCCGGGATGAAGTTCAAGTCCACCAGGTGCTCAGGATTGGCGAAGCGAAGCTTTAGCAACGGAATCAGACTCTGCCCGCCGGCGAGGAATTTTGCACCTTCTCCGAGTTGGCCGAGCATGGAGACCGCTTCTTCCAGCGATCCCGCCCGGTGATAGTGAAATGATCGGGGATACATTGTGGTTCGTCTTTCCTTTGTTTAAATCGTTTTTGTCTAAGCCGCAGTGCGCGGCCGGGCAAATCCCCAAGCCGTTGCCGTCAAACCGGCGATGACCAGCCCAGAGCTAACCACGGCCAGAGCTTTCAAACCCATGGCACCATGATGATACGTCTGAAGAATGATCGCCAGCGGAAATAGCGCACTGCCCGCGAGCAGCGAAAATGCCACCAGTTGCCGAATTCCTTCGCTGAAGTTCACCCGTTGGAAAATTACACCCAGCACGATCATGAGCATGGCGAGCCCAATCCAGTGGGAGTGAGCATCCACCTGGCGAACATAATCGTATTTGGTATCGCCATACTGTTCGAGCGCCGCCTGCGACTGTGCAAGATTACGGCTTGCCGCTGCGGCGAAAGACTGGGCTAGCGAACCACCCATGTGATCGAGCGTCTGGTGCTCAACGAAGAGGGCATATTGCAAGCCATAGAGCATGCCGAAGGCGGCAAGAGCAATCCCGCCAAAGATTAGAAGTTTGCGCGATCCGGTCACAGTGCACCCTCCGCGGCGTCGCTCTCAACATAGTTCTCAACATCGAGGCCCCCGGAATAGCGCAAGATGCCGACCAGCATTCCAACCAGGCCAACGAGGACCATCAGGCCGCCGACGTCGGCGATGCCTCCGGCCAGCAATCCGAGTTTCAGCTCCAAGAGCACGAACACGGGCAGAATCACCGAGCCTCCAAGCAGCAACTTCACCCACCGACGCTTCCATTTTTCAGAGAGGAACACGAAGGGCTGGACGAACGATAGCAGCATCGCCAGCAGACCGAACTCGATGATGTGCGAGTGCGCAGCGATGTTCACGGCGCGTGCGGCGGCCAACCCGCCAAAGTTATTGACCTCGGTTGTGACAACGTCGAGATTTCCCGAGGTGGCAGCGTTGATCAAACGTTGTAGAATCTCCGTCTCCATCCGCTCGTGCTCGTACAACAGAGTGCCGGCATAATACGCGCCGTGCAGGAAGCCGAGTAAGACGAGAATCGTGCCACCGGTCAAGAGTGCGCGACGCGGCATGCTGTCGCCCGAGCGTTCGAGAGCGGGGAGTTCAGGCTCGCTGAGTTGGCGGCTGCGAAGGTATTGCCGGAAACCCCACGCTTGGACGATGAGAACGAGGATCAGCAAGGCTCCGGCGGAATCGGCCAGCACGCTCGCCCAGCCGATGGCGGTAAACGGGCTGCCGGTGAGGCCGACGTAATGAATCAGAAAAATGCCGACTGGCAAAAAAACTCCGCCGGCAATAAACAGAGTCGCCAGAGATTTTTTCGTCTGCCGCGAGAGCGCGATGTACGGCTGCACCAGCGCCAGCAGGAGCGCCAGATACCCGGCGCCAATCATGTGGACGTGCGCATCCACCTTGGTGCCACGATCTTCGAGGACGTTGCCAAGATGACTGAACACATCATTTACCGCCGCGGCATTTCCGGCAGCGACGGCGCGAGATGCTGCGATGAGCGCTTCGCCTTGCAGCGCGGCATTTTGGTGAAGGATGAAAACGGCAAAGATGTCGCCGAAGAGAAGGCCGGCGGCGATTAGAGCAATGCCGCCGAATATGTAGAGGCGGCGTGCGCTCATGGGCGCGAAATGGGGCGCCAAAGCAAGCGCAGGCTTCGCGGGCGCGGAACTGGCACGGTCCGGGAATGACTTGGGAGTCGCTGGCATTAGTGGCCCACGGGTTCTATGTCGCGGTACTGGCTGCGGAAATACAGCAGTGGCTCCCCATCTCGCACCAGGACCTCTTCCACTTCCGCGATGAAGATGGTGTGGTCACCCGCGGTCTCGGTCGAGTGCAGCCGGCATTCGAGGTACGCGAGAGCACCTTGCAGCACGGGCGTGCCTTGCGCGGTGCGATCGAAGCGGGCGCCCGCGGCCTCGGGATGCTGATGGGTCTCCGCGGAGCGCGCGTAATATTCCGAGATGGTCTGCTGATCATTGCGCAGCACGTTCACTCCAAATCTTTTTCGGGCATGCAGATGAGCATGTGTCCGCGCCCGGTGATCCACACAAACCAGCACCAGCACCGGGTCGAGTGAGACTGCGGTGAAAGCATTCGCCGTCATGCCGTGGACCTTGCCTTCCTGGTCGACGGTGATGACCGTGACCCCGGTTGCGAAACATCCCATGGCCTGGCGGAAATCGCTCGCGGTAAGGCTCATGCGGAAACCTGCGGGCCATTGCTTTGAAAGGCGTTTTGAATGGCCGGACGGGCCACGAGAGCAGCCCGTCCGGTAAGTGACCACGCTACCACGTCAAACGCAGCGCCAGCTGAATCTGACGCGGGTTGAATACTGCGCTGGGCGTTCCGTAGCTCGGGTTGGGCGAACCCTCCCGAAAAAATGCCGGCGCTCCAAAGCAACCAGGAGCACCCGGATCCTTGGGGCAGAAGTCCGCTGCTCCATAGCTTGTGTTGGAGTAGCGCACGTTGACGGTGTTCAGCAAGTTGAAGGCTTCCGCCAGGAATTGGACATGCAACTTTTCATAAAGTGGAAAGGTGCGTTCCAGTCGAACATCGACGGTGTGCAGTGAATCTCCCTTGTATGTGTTGCGTGGTTCGTTGCCGACCCGGTCATTGTTTCCGAAGACGTCGCCATTGGCGTCAAAGCCGGCATATTTGGTGAAGAACTGCGGAGATTGCAGGGTAAGGATCGTGCTGAAACTGAAATCGCGCGCGATCACGTTCCAGCTCTTGGGGCTGGAGAAGATAGCGTTACCGACGAAACGATGCCGGGCATCGTCGGCGGAACTGGCGCGCTCCTGACGGAAGTTGAGGCTGTCCTGCGGAATCAGCACGAAGCTGGGATTGGGGCCGTTGTCGATGGAATGCGAATAGGTGTAGCTGATGTTAAACGAAAAATTGTTAGCCATTCGCTTGCTCATGTTGATGAGCAGGCCATCGTAAACAGAGTCCCAACTGGAACGGGCCTCGAAGAAGACGCTGTATTGGGGGTCGCGGAAACCGGGAACCCCGTTGATGTGGGGCACGCCCGGAATAATCATTACCGCGGGATACTGGTCGCCGTTGGCGCAATTAGGGGGAGGGATCGGCACCCCACCCGGATTCAGGTTCGAAGCGAAGTCGAAGTAAACGTTCTTGCAGCTTGCCTGGCCTTTGGAGTTGAAGACCTGTACCGTACCGCTGTGGTCGGGCTGATTCACATTGTAGAAGCTGCCGAGGTGTACTCCTCGCAAATGGATTCCGGTGATGCTCAACAGCGAGTCTTTGAAGGGCTGGAATTCCAACGAGGCGCTGGTCTGAATGCCGTAGGGGTTCTGGCTGTTCTGATCGAACCGCACGATAGTCGCGTCCTGCAGGAAGCCGCAACCATCCAGGAATCCGCCCGGGCAGAAACCTGCGGGCGTTCCGTTGGGGTAAGTGGCGCCCGGCCCCAACAAAGCGTTAAGCGCGAAATTGGTGATGAATGGGGAACTGGCAAAACTAAAAAGGCCAGTCGTCGCATTCAAGCCGTTTTCAAATGGACGATTCGGGTAGGTGGATTGTCCGCCGCAGGACGGCGCCTGGCACATGAGCAGGGGCGATGGAATAATGCCGTGGAACAGCCCCATGCCGGCGCGGAATACGACGTTGCGGGAAGTTCCCAGGCTGTAAGCCAGCCCCACCCGCGGATCAACGTTCTTCCACTGCGTATTCAGAACGCGGGAAGGCCACTTTTCGAATTCCCAGCGCGCCCCGAAATTCACGGTCAGATTCTGGGAGGCGCGCCACTTATCCTGAAGGTAGAAGCCGGTGTAGGTGTGGTCGAGCGTCGCCGAGGCTTGATTACGGATCGCCTGCGGGATCGCGCCGCCTTGGTACACTGCCGGTCCTCCCGCCAGAGATGTCTCGTTGAAAAGCGGAGTCGTAGCTGTGCTAAAGCGTTCGAAAAAAATCACGAATGGATCAGGACAGATCGCATCCGGGCCGCACGCAGCGCCATCTGTGCCGAGAAAAGCGGGGAGGTTTGCGAAGTCCGCCTCGAACGGATAGAACAGGGGGAAGGATTCGTAGGTGCTGACCCGATCAAAATTACCGCCAAAACTGACGGTGTGGCTCGACAGGTTATGGGTCATGTTGTCGACTAACTCGAAGCGCGACTCGTGGTAAATGTCCGGGTTCCCGCGATTGACGCCGACTGCGAAGGTATTGGAGACCTCCAGATGTGGCTGGGTGGAAACCACCGGGAAATCGAAGTTGCGGTGGGCATACTGCATACGCAGTTCGTTCACCCACGATGGGGAAATCACCGTCGTCAAGCCACCGGCGAGCGACTGGTCGCGAATGTTGTTGTTCTTGAATGCAGAGGGCAGGTCGAAACCATTGTTGAGAGGCGACTGGTTGGTCAAGCGACCGTTGTTGATGAAATAGCGGACGTACAGGTTATTGCGGCTGAAGTTCTGATCCAGCCTGATCAGAGCGTTGTCCGTGTTCCCGTTGCGCAGCACAAATAGGTTTTCGGCAGGCAGACCGTAGACCGTCGTCTTGACGTTATTAATCGCCGCAATGTTGCTCAGCACGGTCGAATTGTAAGTTGGCGATTCGGTACGTCTTTGAGCTTCGTAATTGGCAAAGATGAATGTCTTGTCTTTCTTGATCGGTCCGCCGATAGCGCCGCCAAACTGATTTTGGCGCAGCACATTGAAGCCCGGCGCGGAAAGAATACTTCTCGCGTCCAGTTTGTTATTGCGCAGATAGTCGTAAAGCGAACCGTGCACGTTGTTGGTGCCACCTTTGGTGATGATGTTCACGATGCCGGCGGTGGCTCGTCCAAATTCCGTGGTGTAGTCGGTGTTGATGACGCGAAACTCCTGGACCGATTCCTGTGGCGGCGTGCCCCGCTGGATGCCCGAGGCGGTTGAAATGTCGTCGGCGCCGTCTACCGCAATGAAATTGTAGTGAATGTTCTGGCCGGCGAAGGAAAGCTTTGTAACCGGTTCGACGATAACGTCGGTGCTGCCCGAGGTCGTGTTTCCGATGGTGATACCGGGCGCGAGCAACGCAAAATCGATAAACTCCCGCCCGTTGACCGGAAGGTTTTCAATTTTTTGCTGATCAATCACCGAACTCACCATGGTTCGAGTGGGCTCGGCAACTTCGCCCACGTCCTGCACTTCGACCTGGGTTTGAACCTGGCCGAGAGTCAGCGCGAAATCCACATTGCCCGACGCACCAATATCCAGGTGAATCTTCTTGGCGGACTTTTGGAAACCCTGCTTTTCGACATTGACGGTGTAATCGCCCGCTGGAAGTCCGCCGATCTGATATTCACCAACCGCGCTGGCCGTGACGGAGCGCTTCAAACCGGTGGCCGTATTGAGCACCGTCACCGAGGCATCCGGAATCACGGCGCCGGTGGTGTCGGAGATGCGACCCTGGAGAGTGCTGTTAACGGTCTGGGCTGCCAACCAACTTGGCACGGCCAAGGACAGTGCCAGGAACAGAAGACAAATGACCGCTCCCAGGCAGCGATGGAACAACGAGGACTGAACGGAGCCGGGCGTCCCGGCATAGGATTTCACAACATATTGAACGGCCATCGAATTCCCCCTCGTAAATCTGGTGTTGTTGCCCAGGCAGCTACTGAGCTGTCCGCACCACTCGTGCCGCGCGCGCGTGCATGATCTTGGTCAGCCTGGATTCGGAATCATCGAGATGCTGCTCCAGTACAGTGGCACACTGCTTAAGCTTTCCGGTACTGAGCAATCGGCACATTTTCCGGTGGACAGGAATCAGTGCACCGGGATTGTCATGACTGCGGTCCACCAGCACCATGCCGATACGCAGTTCACCGATCATGTTTTTATAGAATGAATCCAGGCGCTTGTTGCCGTGAAAGCGGATCAGCAGGCTGTGAAAATGAAGGTCGTGACTGACGGCGTGGGACCAGTTCCGGTCGCCGACGGCTAGTTCGTATTGCTCGACCGCGCTGCGGAGCTCTTGCAACAAATCCGGGTTCGGAGAGCGCGCCGCAAGCACGGCGGGCAACTCCAGCATCCGGCGCAACTGGTAGATCTCCTGCACATCGCGCAAAGAGAGTTGAGAGACCGCCGCACCCCGATGGAGGCTGCGTCGCAGGAGACCCTCGAGTGACAGGATCCGGATTGCTTCGCGCATGGTGTTGCGGGAAACGCCCAGAGAAGAAGCCAGGGGCAATTCCTGAACCTGGGTGCCGGGGCGGAACTCGCCTTCAAGAATGCGCTGGCGGAGAAGAGCGGCCACCTGATCCGCCACACTTACGCGGTTAATCTGCGTTCGATCCATGCTCAGAAATTGTCGTCCAGCTAAACGGTGGAATTTTGTTCCTAACTGTTCACGTTGTCAAGTGTTGAAATATTCACCACTTTGGGCGTATGTTGCAGGATCGGATGTGGGCCCTTACGATCTGGCCCGCAGGGACAGGGATTCGCTGGGTCCGCTATGATCGTTTATCGTTGCCAGCGTAGCGTTGCCAGCGCCGGACAGAACGTGGTTCGGATGAAACGAGTTCTGAAGTAAAGACCTATGGCCACCTTTTCCCCAGATGCGCTGTTTGCGGCGGAGTTGGCGAGCGACGGCGCGAAGCCGATCTCTCGTGAAGCGGCTTGCCGGCTGCTGCAAGCGGACGACGAGATGCTGCCTTCCCTGCTTGCGGCGGCGCAAGTTGCGCGCGCGACGTTCAAAACGGGAGTCATCACGTATTCACGCAAGGTGTTTCTTCCCCTTACAAATCTTTGTCGCGACTACTGCGGCTACTGCACCTTCCGGCGCGATCCGGGCCAACCCGGTGCGCACACCATGACGCCGGACGAAGTGATGGAAGTTGTGCGCGCGGGAGAGCGCATGGGATGTACCGAGGCGTTGTTCAGTTTGGGCGACAAGCCGGAACTGCTTTTCCCGCAGATGCGCGATACGCTGCGGCGCTTCGGATACAAATCCACGCTGCATTATCTGGAAGCAATGTGCGAGAAGGTGCTTCGAGAATCGAGCTTGCTGCCGCATCCGAATCCCGGGCTGATGAGCGCGGAATGGCTGGAACGGCTATCCCGCGTGGCTCCCAGCATGGGGCTCATGCTGGAGACGACCAGCACGCGCCTGCTCGCGAAAAACGCCGCTCATGACAATGCTCCCGACAAAGACCCAGCAAAGCGCCTGCGCGTAATTGAAGATGCGGGGCGGCAGAAAATTCCTTTTACCACGGGAATTCTGATCGGCATAGGGGAGACGCCGGAAGAGCGCGTGGACGCGCTGCTTGCGATCCGCGACTTACATGCGAGGTATGGGCACATTCAGGAAGTGATTGTGCAAAACTTCCGCGCCAAGAGTGGAACTCCGATGGCACATTGCCCCGAACCGGGTCGCGGAGAAATGCTGCGCACGCTGGCCGTGGCGCGCCTCCTGATGCCGAAGATGAACATTCAAGCGCCGCCGAATCTTTCCGATCCGCACTATGCCGATCTGCTCGACGGCGGCATCAATGATTGGGGCGGAGTTTCGCCGCTGACGCCGGATTTTATCAATCCGGAAATGCCGTGGCCGCATCTGGACCAACTGCGACAGCGGACCGAAGCCAAAAGATTCGAGTTGCGCCAGAGATTGCCGGTTTATCCTGAGTTCGCGGAACAAGCGGCGGCCCACAGCGATTTGCTGGCGCAGCGACTGAGCGCCGCTGCAGACGCTGAAGGCTACGCGCGGAGGGCGGCATGATCACGGTTCTCACCGGCGGCACGGGCGGCGCCAAGTTCGTGGATGGACTGCGGCAGATCGTTCGTCCGGAAGAGCTGACGATCATCGTGAATACCGGCGACGACCTGCTGTGGTGGGGATTGTACGTTTCGCCCGATTTGGATTCCATCACGTACATGCTGGCTGGAAAGCTGAGCCAGGAGCGCGGCTGGGGCGTAAAGGGTGACACGTTTTTTTGCCTGCATGCCATGCGGCAGATGGGACAGCCGACGTGGTTTCACGCCGGCGATCGCGATCTGGCCACGCATATCTTTCGCTCGAAGCTGCTTGCCGACGGCAAGACGCTTAGTGAAGCCACATCGGAAATCGCGGCCAGTCTTGGAATCCAGGCTCGAGTCTTGCCGATGAGCAATTCGCGCGTGGAGACACGGGTGTTGACTCCGTCGGGAGACTTGAGCTTCGAAGAATATTTCGTCCAGCGCTGGTACCAGGATCCAGTGGAATCGGTTCGGTTCGCCGGCGCCTCGGATGCGGAACCGGCGCCGGGAGTGATCGAGGCGATCCGCTCGGCGGATCTTGTGCTGTTGGCGCCGAGTAATCCGGTGACCAGCATTGGGCCGATTCTCGCCGTTCCGGGAATTCGCGAAGCGCTGCGCGCAAGTTGCGCCCGCATTGCGGCCGTGAGCCCGATTGTGGGAGGGGCCGCCGTCACCGGGCCTGCGGGAGCGCTCATGGCGGCGCAGGGCTTCGCCGTTTCGATTGCCGGCGTTGCCGACTGCTATCACGACTTCCTTGATCTGCTGGTAGTCGATTCCGAGGACGCGCCGGCTGCCGAAGAGTTGCGCAAAACCGGCATGCGTGTGCATTGCACCGCGACCATCATGCACAAATACGAAGACAGAATCGCGCTGGCAAAGAGCACCCTGGACGCGGCGACGCAACCCCCGTCCGCCCAGGCCGCGGTGGAGCAGGCATGATTCTGGTTCCCGTTAAAAACTTCATCGACGCCAAGCAGCGGCTGTCTTCTGTTTTGAGTCCGGAAGAGCGTTTCGCGCTGGCGCAGGCAATGTGCGAGGACGTGCTGCAAGCGCTGGCACACTGGCAAAGCCGGCCTGCCGTTGCGGTGGTGACGAGTGATTCGTTTGCGCGCGACTTGGCCGAGCGTTTCAATTTCGATGTGGTTGCCGACGACAACTCCGGAGAGACCAGCGCCATCGAAATGGCAACGGCACTGTGCCGAGGGCGCGGAGCGTCCAGCACCTTGGTGGTACCGGCCGATATTCCTTTGATCGACAGTGCGGAACTGCAGAAGATCGTGGATTGCGCTCCTCCAGGTGGCACAGTGCTGGTGCCGGACGCGGCGGGGCGCGGCACGAATGCAGCCTGGCGATCTCCGAGTGATTTGTTTCCGCTTCGCTTCGGTAACGACAGCTTTCTGCCGCACCTGGCTGCTGCGAAAGCAACAGGACTGCCTTGCGTTGTGCTCGAACTGCCGGGGATTGCGCGGGATGTCGATCGTCCCGAAGATCTCCGCTTACTGGCGGCTGCCAGTGGAGAGCGGCGATCGCAGAAGCTGGTGCGAAGCTGGAACCTCAGCCGGCGGAATCAGGCCTAACATGGGCAGGTCTAGCGCGGGATCCGGCATCGGCAAGCGCGCGGCTGGGGAAGTTCGGATTCTTCCGGTCGCCGTCAGTGGAGAAATCCGCGCCGGCGAATCGCTATGCGCGAGAGTGTTGGCGGCAACGCGAAGCTTGGGGCTGCGCTTTCAGGATGGCGACATTCTGGTGGTGAAGCACAAAATTGTTTCGAAGTCGGAAGGTGCGCTGGTGGCGCTTGATGAGATTCGGCCCTCGGCGGCTTCACGAGTGTGGGCTCGACGCTACGGGCTCGACGCACGCGTCAGTGAGTTGGCGGTGCGTGAGAGTCGGCGAATCGTGCGGCGCAAGCGCGGTGTGCTGATCACCGAGACCAGGCATGGGTTCGTTTGCGCCAACAGTGGCGTGGATGTGTCGAACGTAGATGGCGGGCGGCACGCGGTGTTGTTGCCGGCGAATCCGGATCGTTCCGCGGCGAAGTTGCGGCGGGAGTTGAAGAAGCAGCTTGGGATCGAGATCGCGGTCATCGTCAGCGACAGTTTCGGGCGCCCGTGGCGCGAAGGCTTGACGGAGGTGGCGATCGGCGTCGCCGGGATGCGGCCTCTGGTCGACTACCGCGGACGCCGCGATCCGCACGGCTACTCGCTGCACGCGACGGTGGACGCGGTCGCCGACGAACTGGCTTGTGCGGCGGGACTGGTCTGCGGCAAGCTGGCAGGTACTCCGGCGTGCATCATTCGAGGCTACTCTTACTGCCGCGAAAACCGCCGAGGAAGCGGTGGGGCGCGGGAAATGATTCGGTCCGCGAAGAACGATCTTTTTCGGTAAAAGTTCGATAGGAGAATGTTATGACCTGGCAAGCTTCAGAACTCGAGCAATTCCCCGCGTTGACCTGGGACCAGATCGCACCACAAGCTTCGGTGGCGATTCGTAGCGCATTGGAACGCGTGCTGCAAACGCAAGACGGAGCATGTCTGCAAGACGAGGAACGCTACGCCTTGGCGAACTGCGACGGTGCGGACTTATTCGCCCTGCTGGTGGCCGCGGATACACTTCGGCGCGACCTGGTCGGCAACATCGTCAGTTACGTGGTGAACCGCAATATCAATTTCACGAACATCTGTTTCGTGGGGTGCAAATTTTGCGCGTTCAGCCGCGGGCCGCGCGAGGCCGACTCCTATTTTCATTCGCTCGAAGACATGGGCCGCAAAGCGAAAGAAGCGTGGGAGCTGGGAGCGACCGAAGTCTGCATTCAGGGCGGACTGCCGCACGGTCTGCCGCCATTTTATTATCGCGACATCTTGCGCGCCGTGAAGAATGCGGTGCCGGGTATGCACATCCACGCGTTTTCTCCCATGGAAATTGTGTATGGCGTGGAACTGACCGGCATGACTTTGCGCGACTATCTAATGATGTTGCGCGATAACGGACTGGACACGCTGCCAGGCACCGCGGCCGAGATTCTGGACGACGAAGTGCGTCATGTACTGTCGCGCAATAAACTTTCGTCGGCGCAATGGCAAGAGGTGATCCGCACGGCGCACTCGTGTGGAATCCCCAGCACTTCGACGCTGATGTACGGACACATGGAAACGCCTGGCCACTGGGTGCGGCAGCTGTCTCTGTTCCGGCAAATTCAGACGGAGACCGGCGGCTTCACCGAGTTCGTGCCGCTTGGCTTTGTGCACCAGAACACGCTTTTGTTCCAGCAGGGGCTGGCGCGCACGGGACCGACGCTCGCCGAACACCTCAAGATTCATGCGCTGGCCAGAATACTGCTCGCGGGCTCGATTCATAACATCCAGGTCTCGTGGGTGAAACTGAACCGCAAACTTTCGCAGCTTTGCCTGCACGCGGGCGCCAACGACTACGGCGGGACGCTGATGGAAGAAAACATATCGCGCGAGGCCGGAGCCACCGCGGGCCAGTACACCAGTCCAGAAGATTTTCAGGCGCTAATTCTGGAGATGGGCCGCATTCCGGCAGAGCGCAACACAAAATACTCGCGAATGAAGATCAAGCTGTCCCCCGAATCGTTTTCTGCCGAGGTTTTTTCTGAACGTGCGCTGGTTCCGGAGTTCGCATGAAAGACCGCATGAGCCGCGCCATCGCAGTCATCGGGGGCACTGGCCCGGCGGGTACGGGCCTCGCGCTGCGCTGGGCACGCGCGGGAGAGACCGTCATCATCGGCTCGCGCGATGCCGCTCGGGCAGAGCAAACGGCAGAGGCGATCCGTAAGCGCGTCGGCCCAGATGCTCAAGTTTCCGGGATGGAGAATTCGGCGGCTTGCGCGGCTTGCGATCTGCTGGTGCTCACCGTGCCGTTCGAGGGGCAGGCCGCGCTGCTGAAACAGTTGAAGCCTGCGATCCGTCCGGGCAGCATTGTGATTGATGCCACCGTTCCATTGGCGGCGAGCGTGGGGGGACGCGCCAGCCGCACCATTGGCGTGTGGCAAGGCTCGGCTGCGCAACAGACGGCTGAGCTGGTTCCGAAGGGCGTTTCCGTTGCGGCGGCATTCCAGAACGTTTCGGCGGACGTGCTCAACGGCGACAGTAACGAAGAAGTGGATTGCGATGTGATCGTATGCAGTGACGATCCGAATGCCACGCAGGTTGCAATGGAACTCGCGGCGAAGATCGCGGGCGTGCGAGCGATTGATGGCGGGAAGCTGGAGAACGCGCGAATTGTCGAGCAGATCACCGCACTGCTGATCGGTCTCAACATCCGGCACAAAGGCCACGGCGGAATTCGTGTCACCGGGTTGCCGGAGGGCGCGTACAAGACGGGATCGGTCACGCGGTAGTCTCGGCCGGTTCCCAGTTGTCAGTAAAGGCGGAGGATATTACTACTTAGTACCCCCCCCTCCCCCCCTGCCTATAGGAGTCATAAGGATAGGAGGAATTTTTGGGTTCGGTCTTTGAATCGAAAGGACTTATATCAAAGTATTCTGGAATAAGGACTTAGCTGATAAATGCTGCGCTTTGGTCCCGAATTGGAAGCGGGGGACGACTGCTCAGGTGTTAGTTAGGTTGTCAAAGAGCGCTGGCAATGGCCTCGGTGCGGCATCGAGGTCCGTCTCTGGAGACGGATACACTTTTGCCTGGGCCGATCCATCTTCATTTTCGCGCATGACGAGTGGGATGTCAGTGATGGCGGTCACTGGTTGGGTGTGATGAAAAAACTGGGTCGATGGAAATGGAATTTCGCTGAACTTGTTCTGCCGCCGATTCCAGATCAAACAAATCAACGTCAACGGCAGCGGACAGGAGTGTCCGCTCTACACTGGGGCTTTCTAAAAATTGTTTATGAAATACGCTAGCGGGCTTCGATGCGGAGTTCGGGGAGGGCGCGGCCGAACCAGATCGCGCGGATGGCCCAGGCTTTTGATCTCGCTGGCACAACTAGCGCGGGGGGTGCCCGTCCTTCGCGCACTTTGCGAAGGGTGGGAGTTGGAGTGTTCACACAATGGGACGAACGGCATGTCTTGTCGGCGGCATCGCGTCCCGCCCTTGCAAAGAACGCAAGGACGGGGCACCCACAGTCGTGTTATCGGAGAGGAAACCAAAACCGAAGGTCGGGCCCCGCGACCCGCGACCCTGTAAACTGGAAGGCAGAATGAAGCGCGTTCTGTTCATCGTTTTCGTGCTGATCGGTTTGGCGCTGATTGGCAGCAGGTTCGCCGGCGCCGAGTCTCTGTGGCAATATGGGCGGATCGAATCGGTCAAGAAGTCGGTTACGACTAGCACAAAAGCTTGGGTCGTGAACACTCCGCTGGATGAAGAACGGACGCTGTACACGATCTCGGTGCATGTGCAGGACAGAATGATTGCCGGCAACTACGAAGTTTCCGCTACGCAATCGAAGCCGCCGCTCGAATGGACCTCCGGCTCGGCGGTGAAGGTTGAGGTCAGCGGCGATTCTATGTATTTGCGGTCGGCAACCGGCAGCCTGCGGTTGCATATCACGCAGCGGAAGACTGCAGGCCCGATGCAGCCAATCACTGCGGAAGAGAAAAAGCAGCTCTTAGAACTGGATGCCGCGCCGCGGTCCCCGCAGTCAATGGTCGGCTTTTCGAAGGCCGGAGAAGACAAGGCCACCGCGCCAGAACCAGCTCCACCGCCGCCGCCGCCCGCGCCTTCGACGGGCACGGTCAGTGTGCGCTCGACTCCGTTTCTTTCGGAAGTGTTTGTGGACGGCGATTCCATGGGATACACCCCGGCGAAGATCGCGCTCGGCCCCGGGAAACACAGCTTCCGCGTGGAGAAGCCGGGCTACAAGGCCTGGACGAAAGAGATGACGATTACGGTGGGATCGGAGCTGACGCTGGACGCCACGCTGCTAAAGAAGTAACTTCAGTCCCGAACAAGATCCAGGGTTCCCTCTGTGAACGTCTGTGCTGCCTGTGATAGAAAAAGCTTAACCACAGGGGAGACAGAGGATCACAGGGTAGAACCATGCAAACGGTGTCATCCTCAAATTCATGACGGTTACGGTTCGTTCTTTTGGGAAGATCAATCTCGGGCTCTACATTGGTGCCGCGCGCGCGGACGGGTATCACGATCTGCGCACGGTGTACCAGACGATGGCGCTGCATGACGTGATCCGGGTGGGCGTGGGGCGTGGCAGCGGAATTGAAATTCTGTGCAAAGACCCGCGAGTTCCGCTGGATTCGTCGAACACCTGCTATCGCATGGCCGAGCGAGTGCTGGGTGAGCTTGGCGCGAAGGGTCGCGTCACTGTCGAAATCGAAAAGCGGCTGCCGGTGCAGGGGGGGCTGGGCGCGGCGTCGTCGAATGCGGTGGCGAGTATGATCGCGCTGGAGTTTGCGCTGAAGAAAAAATTATCGAACCGCGCGCGTCTAAGAATTGCGGCCGAAGTTGGATCGGATCTGCCGCTGTTTCTCGTGGGGGGCACGGTGTTAGGAGTGGGACGCGGCGAGGAAGTTTATCCGCTGCGGGATTTGCCTGCGGTGGCGATGGTTGTGGTGACGCCGGAAGTTGGCGTATCGACTCCTAAGGCGTTCGCTGATTGGGATGCGCTGATGCAGGGGGATAGAGGGGCCGAGCTTCGCTCGGCTTGGACGGGCGAGGGCGCCCGTCCCCACACAAGCAGGTCCCACACAAGCAGGTCCCACACAAGCAGGGAGCAATTGACGTGGCCGGAAGCGTCCGATAGACTGATTGAGGTTGGCTGCGTGCTGTCGGCGTGGCTGAGTGGTTCACCCAACACCGGTGCTCCTGCAAAAGGTGGGAGCCGGGCCGGGAACTTGCTTTCCGACCTTGTCCGTACCGGGATTGAAAACGACTTCGAGAAAGTCGTCTTTCCTCAATATCCCGAATTGCGAGACATAAAAGGTGCGCTGGAGAGCGCGGGGTCGAGATACGCTTCGCTCTCCGGATCAGGGTCAACCCTGTACGGGCTGTTCCGGTCGGCAGCCGAGGCCGCGCAGGGGGCAAGCCGTCTGCGAAAGCAGGGGCTGAAAGCGGTGGCGACCAGGACGTTGACGCGCCAGAAATATTGGGAAAGAATTCTTGATTGTTGATTTTCGATTGTTGCAAAACAATTGTTGAACGACAATTGAAGTGCAATCGGCAGATCGTTTCACTGGGCCGTCGACTAATGGTAGGTCAAGTGCCTTTGGAGCACTTTGTCTAGGTTCGAATCCTAGCGGCCCAGCCAGATCACCAGTTCTCAGTTGCCAGTTCACAGTCATAACTGGAGCCCGAACCTGAGAGCTGAAAACCATTAAAGACTGAGAACTGAAACTATGTCCACCGTAGCGACGACGACCGCGGAAAAAAAGCCGATCACGGACGAGAAGGCGGAACGCAAGCAGCAACGCGCCCGGGTGGACGACAGATTCAAGGTTTTCTGTGGAACTGCCAACGAGCCGCTCTGCGATGAGGTCTGTCACTTTCTGGGATTGACCCGCGGCCAGGCGCAGGTGACGCGGTTTGCCGACGGCGAGGCGTACGTGCAGATTCAGGAGAACGTGCGCGGGGCCGACGTGTTCGTGATGCAGCCCACCTGCCACCCGGTGGACATGCATCTGATGGAACTGCTGTTGATGATGGACGCGCTGAAGCGAGCTTCCGCGCGACGGATCACGGCGGTGATTCCGTACTACGGCTACGCGCGCCAGGATCGCAAAGACAAGCCGCGGGTGCCGATTTCGTCGAAGCTGGTCGCCGACCTGCTGACCACGGCAGGGGCGGATCGCGCGCTGGTGGTGGACTTGCACGCGCCGCAGTTGCAGGGATTTTTTAATATTCCGGTGGACCACCTGTTCGCTTCGCCGGTGCTGGTGGATTATTTCAAGAAACTGAACCTGCCGAAACTGACGGTAGTATCGCCGGACGCTGGTGGCGTGGAGCGCGCGCGTTTTTTCGCGAAGAAGGTAGATGCCGCACTGGCCATCGTGGATAAGCGGCGCGTCGAGATAAACGTGGCGGAAGTGATGCACGTGATTGGCGACGTCAATGGCCGCACCTGTCTCATCATTGACGATCTCATCGACACCGCGGGCACGCTGGTGAAGGTGGCACAGGCGCTGGTTGAAAATGGCGCCAGCACGGTGTATGCCTGCTGTTCGCACCCGGTACTTTCAGGGCCGGCGGTGGAAAATCTAGTGAACTCTCCGATCGCCGAGGTAGTGGTGACCAACACGATCCCGCTGACCGAAGCGGCAAAGCAAGCCACCAAGATCAAGGTGCTTTCGATCGCGGGGCTGATTGGACGGGCAATTCAGTCCATTCACGAAGAAACTTCGGTGAGCAGACTTTTTATCTGACTTTAGGATAAACGAAGGACGGAAACGGAAATATGGCGACTGCAACGGATATCAGCATTCTGGAAGCGCAGAAGCGCGAACCAGGCACCAAAAACGCCGCCCGGCGCGTGCGCGTCGGCGGAAAAATTCCAGCGGTTGTATACGGCGCGGGCAAGGAAGCGGCTTCGGTGGCGGTCGATCCCCGGCAGGTCCTGCGCATCCTGCGCTCGGAGAGCGGGCACAA
Organism: Acidobacteriaceae bacterium; assembly: GCA_025355505.1. GTDB lineage: Bacteria > Acidobacteriota > Terriglobia > Terriglobales > Acidobacteriaceae > Acidiflorens. The sequence goes on from JANXZM010000098.1 coordinate 43,943, forward strand.
TACGATTTTCGATCTGGTGATCGAGAACGATCGGGTGAAGACCATGATCGTGGACTGGCAGTTTGAGCCCATCAAGGGAACCCTGCTGCACATCGACCTACAGCGCATCGCGATGGACAAGAAGCTGACAGTTACGGTTCCGGTTGTGCTCAAGGGCGAGGCAGCGGGGGTGAAGACGGAGGGCGGCATTCTCGAGCAGTTGCTGCGTGAGATCGAGATTGAGTGTCTCCCGGCGGATATTCCGAAAAACATCGAGGTGGACATCAGCCATCTCGTATTCGGCGTCGAAGTGCGAGTGAAAGACATCCCGCACAACGAGAAGCTGAAGTTCCTGACCGAAGAGAACCAGATGATCGCGCACATCACCACGGTGAAGGAAGAAGTGGTTGCGGCACCGGAAGTGGTGGCGGATGCGACGGCAACTCCGGCTGAACCCGAAGTCATTAAGAAGGGTAAGCAGGAGACCGAGGGTGAAGGCGAGTCTGAGGGCGATGCCAAGGGTAAGGGCAAGTCCGAAAAAGCTGAGAAGAAAGACAAGAAATAGCGAAATAGCTACGGGCCTTTCGCTGCGAGCTAGAGGCCAAGAGCTAAGAGCTAAGAGCTAACTTGCGTGAAACTGATCGTCGGTTTAGGCAACCCCGGAATCGAGCACCAGTTCACGCCGCATAATCTCGGGTTTTTGACGATTGATCGGATCGCCAACGGCCTCGGGATCGAAGTCAGGAATCGCCAGTGCCGGGCGCTGACCGGGCGGGCAACGATTGCCGGTGAGCCAGCGGTCCTGGCTAAACCGGAAACCTACATGAACCTGAGTGGGCTTTCGGTGCGGGAGCTGGTGGCGGAACATCAGGTCGATGTGACACGGGACCTGATTGTGATTTACGACGAGCTCGACCTGCCGCTGGGCACGATTCGAATAAGGCAGCGGGGCAGTTCGGCGGGGCACAACGGGATGGAATCCATCCTCGGCGCTTTGGGTACAGACGAGTTCTTGCGGATACGGCTGGGAATTGCGCCCGATCGCAAAGTGGCGGACAGCGTGAAGTATGTGCTGACGCCCTTCCGCAAGGTGCAGGAAAAAGTAGTGGATGAAGTCCTCGACACGGCAGTACAGGCGGTCGAGATGATATTGAAAGAAGGCCCGGCGGCGGCGATGAATCGGTTCAATCGCAAGAACGAACCGGGTGAAGAGCCGCAGGCGACGTAAACATATCCGCATTTTGCGGGACAAAGTTTTTGCAGCAGAGAGTTTGGAGATAACGAATGAATCGTAACTATGAATTGATGTTCATCGTCCGGCCCGACATGGTGGACGAGGATCTGAACAAGCTGATTTCCACGCTGGAGTCTTCAGTGGCCTCGGCGGGCGGAACCACCAAGAGCGAAGTTTGGGGCAAGCGCCGTCTCGCGTACAGGGTAGGCAAGTTCAACGACGGCATCTTTGTGCTGATGTTGATTGAAGCCACCGGCGCCGTCGTGCACGAAGTGGAACGCCGCCTGCGCGTGACCGAGCCGGTGATTAAATTCCTCACTGTGCGCACGGACGAAGAACTGAAGCGTCTCGACAAGATCAAGAAGCTCCGCGACGCGAAAAAGAAAGTCAGCGCACAACCCGCGGCCGCCGCTCCAGTAACACCGGCAGCACCAGCAACGCCAGTAACGCCGACGGAAGCACCAGCCTCGGCGCCGGTGTAGCTGCCGTTGGGTTGGTCGCGTGAGGATCAATGGAGAGACGGGCGTCTGGCCCGTCGGTTAACGAATTCTTAGAAAGCAGGAGCACTATGGCAGAAGAAACGAAAGCACCAGCGGGGTCGGCGGGATCAAGCCACGGCGAAAGTCGTCCGGAGCGCAGTGGGCCACGCGGTCCGCGTCCCGGCGGAGGCCCCGGTGGTCCCCGCGAAGGTGGCCGCAAGTTCTTCCGACGCAAGAAGGTTTGTAAGTTCTGCGTCGAAAAGATCGAAGCGGTCAATTACAAGGACGTGCGTCTGCTGGCGCAGTTCGTCGCCGAAAGCGGCAAGATCACTCCGCGACGCCTAACCGGCGTGTGCACGCCGCACCAGCGGCGTCTGTCGCGAGCCATCAAGCAGGCGCGCAACATCGCCCTGTTGCCGTTCTCCGGACGGGCGCAGTAACGACGCAAGAGATACAGGACTTTCCTTGGTGTACCTTTTGGTGTGCTTGGTGGTTAAAGGTTTTGTTGACCACAGAGGACACAAAGAGGGCACAGGGGGAGACCAAAGAAAACGGAGTCATTCATGGAAGTCATCCTGAAAGAAGACGTGCCCAAGCTGGGCAACCGCGGCGAGGTGGTGAAAGTCGCCGAGGGATACGGGCGGAATTTTCTGCTGCCCAAGAAACTGGCGATTCAGGCCACCGCCGCCAACAAAACTGTTATCGAGCAGATGCAGGCAGCCTCGGTGCGCCGCTCCGCCAAGGAAAAGACGGAAGCTGAAGCTCTGGGCAAGCAGTTTGACGGGCTCGAGGTAAAGTTCCTGCGCAAGTCCGGCGAAGGCGATCACTTGTTCGGATCGGTCACGGCCGGCGATATTGCCGACGCGCTGGAGAAGAAGAGCTTCCACATCGATCGCCGCAAGATCCAGTTGCACGAACCGCTCAAGACCGTAGGCGAGTTCATCATCCCCATCAAGCTGCACAAGGATGTGACCACGCACTTGAAGGTAGTTGTCGATAAAGAAGCAGCGGCAGAATAGTTTTGGTTTGCGATGGAGGGACGGGCGTCTCGCCCGTCTTGCCGGGCGGGGACGCCCGGCGCTCCATCAAACATCATCCAATGTCCGCCCCGAAAAACTCCTGTACTTTTTTCAAGTCGGTTGTTCTGGTGTATGGGGGCAAACTCTCCACAAACACGCGCCCATACTGCTTCTTCAAAATCCGGTTGTCGAGCAGAGCCAGCAACCCACGATCGTGCAACGATCGAATCAATCTCCCAAAGCCCTGCTTCAGTGTAATGACCGCGCTCGGCACCTGGTATTCAAAGAAGGCGTTGCCGCCGCCAGCGTCGATGGCCTTCACCCGAGCCGCAACCACCGGATCGCTCGGCACGGCAAACGGCAAGCGATCAATAATGACGCAACTCAACTGTTCGCCCTGCACATCCACGCCCTGCCAGAACGAAGATGTCCCGAACAACACAGCATTGGGAGTCAGCCGGAACTCTTCAAGCAGAGCATTCTTCGGCGCTTCGCCCTGCAGGAACAGGCGATACGGAAGCTGGGAACATAGACGCTCATAAACGTCTTTCATCTGCGCATAACTGGTGAAGAGCACGAACGCCCGGCCTCGCGTGATTTCCAGCAGTTGACGAATGCGCTCCGCCGCACGCGCCGCAAATTCCGGCGTGCGCGGATCGGGGAGATCGGGAGGCACATACAGGAGGGCCTGGCTTTCGTAATCAAAGTGCGATGGCAGCAGCAACTCTCGCGTGTGTTCAAGTCCCAACCGCTGCCGCATGTAATCGAAGCCTCCACCAACAGCCAGCGTGGCGGAAGTCAGCACAGCGCAATCGAGTTTGTCGAATAGCGACATTTTCAAAATCGGCGCGACGTCAATGGGAGTGGCTTGCAGGAACACAGTATGCCGATCGCGGCCTCCGGCGCCACGCGTGCCACGCCGCTCAATCCAAAAGACAGTGTTCGGATTTTCCTCTTCCATCACGAAGTGAAGTTGAAAGCTCAACTCTCCGGCGCGCCGGGAGAAAGCAAATACTTCCTCGGGCTTTTCCTGCATCTGCTGCAATTCGGCGTCGAGGCGCTGCAGCGAATTCCTCAACGCGATGTATTCTTCGCCGTTTTCCTCCAGAAAATCGCGCCGATTTTCAAAGGCAAACCGCCCGTTCCCCGTGGGCAGCAGCGAAAAGAAAAGGGCGGTATGATCGCGCAGGCTGCCAATCGCTCCGGAGAGTCCGGCCGAAAACATGCGATTGCGCGTGAGCGCGTGTTCGACGTCGCGCGCCAGTTCATCAACACGCGCGTTGCTGATGGTGACGCCAAAGTAGCTGCTCGCCACGTCCTCCAACTCGTGCGCCTCGTCAAAAATGACCGCTCCGGCTTCCGGTAAAATTCCCGCATCGGGCGCGTGCTCAGACTGTTGCTTGATCGTCAAATCCGCAAAAAATAGATGGTGATTGACGATCACGATATCGCTCTCCGCGGCCCGGCGCCGCATCAGGGTGATGAAACAGCGGTCAAACTCGCTGCACTTCTGCCCAGTGCAGGCCTCGGAACGGGCGTCCAGCTTGTGCCACAGCACGCTGCTCTCCGGCACGCCCGCCAACTCGGCGCGGTCGCCAATCTGCGTCAGTTTTTCCCAACGCGAGATTTCAGAGAAGTGATTGATCTCCTCCAATCCGCTCAGTACAGGATTTGTCGTGAGGTCGTAGAGCTTCTTACGACACAAATAATTGCCGCGCCCTTTCATGTAGCAAACGTTAAGCTTGCTCTTGCCATCCGGGAAAAGCGCTTGCTCGAGAAAAGGAATGTCTTTGTGGAAAAGTTGTTCCTGCAAATTCTTTGTCCCGGTTGAAATGATGACGCGCTTGCCCGAGCGGATCACCGGCAGCAGATAAGCCAGCGTTTTGCCAGTGCCGGTGCCGGCCTCGACAATCAAGTGGCGCTTCTCTTCGAGCGCCTCTTCCACCGCCTGCGCCATCTGCAATTGGCTGCGGCGAAACTCGTAGGCGGGATGCGTTTTCGAGAGGATGCCGCCCGGCGCGAAGAACTGGTACAGCGAGAATCCCGCTGCCGGAGTCACGGGATGGGATGAAGAAGGCACGAAGTCTCTATAATAACGGTAAGGGCACGTAACCCATCCATGACACTAAACAAGAAGATATCTTGAGCAAAAAAAAGCCATCTCCACTCGTCGCCATCGTCGGGCGCCCGAACGTCGGAAAATCGACGCTCTTTAACCATCTGACCGGATCGCGGCGCGCCATCGTCGGTGACGAGCCCGGCATCACCCGCGACCGCCTCTATGGCGAGGTCGAATGGCTCGGGCACGAGTTTCGAGTGGTGGATACGGGCGGCATAGTTCCCGAAGATAAAGACTTCATCCCGTCGGAGATTTTCCGTCAAGCTAAAGTCGCGTTCGACGAAGCGGCGGCGATCGTCATGGTCGTCGATGCGCGGACCGAGATCGCGGGGCCCGACCGTGAGTTGGCTCGACTGCTGGCGCGTACTGGCAAGCCGCTTTTTCTTGCTGTGAACAAGATGGACTCGGACAAGCAGGATGGATTGCTTGACGACTTTCATGTGCTTGGAATGCGGAATATTTTCCCGATTTCGGCCGAGCATGGGCGCGGCGTTGACGACCTGCTTGACGGAATACTTAAGGTGATTCCGACTTACAAAACAGCAACAGCAACGGCAACCACAGAGGACACGGAGGGCACAGAGGAAGGCACGGGGGAAACCTCTCCAACTCCCGAGGAGCCGCATGAAATCAAGGTGGCGATCATCGGGCATCCGAACGTTGGCAAGTCCACGCTGCTGAATCAACTCACAGGAGTCGACCGCGCCATCGTCTCGCCGATTGCGGGCACGACGCGGGATTCCATCGACGAAGTGATTCGCTACCACGGTCGCGCCATTCGCTTTGTGGATACGGCCGGCATTCGGCGCAAGGGCAAGACGCATTTGATGGCAGAGAAGCTGTCGGTGGTCATGGCACGCAAAAATATCGAAGACGCCGACATCGTGCTCTTTATGGTCGACGCCACTGAAGGCGCCAGCGGACTCGACGCGAACATCGCAGGCTATGCGCACGAGAGCGGACGGTCGGTGATTATCCTGGTCAATAAATGGGATCTGGTGGCGAGCGGCGAGAAGCGCGCCATCAGCCAGTCGAAGACGGCGCGCATTCAGGACGCCAAGCGGCCGCAGGATCGCGCGCTTTATGAAGAGCGCCTGCGCTACGGACTTAAATTTCTGGCCTACGCTCCGGTGCTCTTTCTCTCCGCGCACACCGGCAAAGGAACGGAAAAAATTCTTCCGCTGATCGAGAAAGTGGCCGCCGAGCGCCGCAAGCGCGTCACCACCGGAGAGATGAACCGTTTCCTGAAGACGGTTGACTTCGACCGCGCCTCCGTTCCTGTAAGCAAGCGCGTAAGAATCTACTACATGACGCAGGCGGGAGTGGCGCCGCCCATGTTCGTGCTCTTCACCGACCGCGCCGTGAAGCTGCACTTTTCCTATCAGCGGTTTCTGGAGAACCAGATTCGTGCTGCGTTCGGGTTCATGGGCTCGCCCATTTGGATCAAGAACCGGGCGCGGGACTAGAACTTGTTTTATCAGGATGATCAGCACCAGCAGAACGTCCATCAAGGGAGTGACGTTCATCTTTGAACCTGTCGAAGACGGATCACCGCCTGCCGTGGAGAACGCCATGCGAATTTCCTTTCTTTTTCTAGGGACTCGGCACGCGCGTGTCTTGAGTAATTGGACACCCGGAGGAGGCGGAGAGTTCCAGTGGGCAGCGTTCTTGCGCACTGGTGTCGCGTCCCATAGTTTCGCGGCAAGGGTGAGGAATGCAGAGGTCCTTCGCTGCGCTCAGGATGGCAAAGGTGGGGAGTGGGTTAGTTTGAACTGTACCAATACCCCAGCGATTGTCGCGAATCTCCTGCTCAAGCCGCGACCCGGTAGAATCGAAGAAAGTTCATGGACTCTAAGGGATCACGTTGAAGACTAGCTCACCGGCAATCCTCGCAACTTTGCTGTTTACGTTCGCGCTATCGGCCGTCGCGCAGGACAACTACGAAATCCAGGTCTATGGCTCGGAAGCGACGCCGAAGAATGTCACGATGGTGGAGATTCACTCCAACTTCACCGTGGACGGCCAGAAGCGGGTAATCAACGGCGTGGCCCCATCGAATCACGCCATGCACGAAACGCTGGAGATTACACAGGGCTGGACCGATTGGTTTGAAACCGGCTTCTATGTGTTTTCGAGCATTCAGCCCGGCGGGGGCTGGAACTGGGTAGGCGATCACATTCGCCCGCGCATCACAGCTCCGGCGTCGTGGCACCTGCCAGTTGGCCTGAGCCTCGCGCAGGAAATTGGCTATCAGCGGCGGAAGATTGCGGAGGACAGTTGGAACTACGAGCTTCGTCCCATCATCGACAAGAAACTGGGACGCTGGTACTTTGCCTTTAATCCGGCGTTTGACCGGGCGCTGCATGGTCTGAATACGGGCAAGGGCTGGAGTTTTTCTCCAAACGTGAAAATCAGTTTCGATTTCACCAAGAAGATCACCGGAGGCTTGGAATACTACGGAGCTCTCGGGCCGGTCTCAAACTTCGATCCTATTTCCCAACAGTCGCAACAAATCTTTCCGACGATTGACCTGAATCTTTCGCCGAACTGGGAATTTAATTTCGGCGCGGGAGTGGATGTAACCAACTCCGCCGATCATTTGATTTTAAAGTGCATCATCGGGCGGCGCTTCAGTTGGGGGCGCAAAGCGAGCGGGGCGCAGAGGTAGTGGAGTGGCGGGCGTCTCGCCCGTCACTCGCAGGCCAGCACTATCGTGGCCGGGCGGGGACGCCCGGCGCTCCATTGGCAAGACTAGCCGATCGGCTCCGGTAGCGGTGGCAATTCTGGCGCGGGCGGTGGAGTTGGCGGCGGGGGATTCAGCAGCGCATCGAGATTCGGATAGCGAGACGTCAGGAAATACATGGCGTAGGCCGGGAAGAAAACTGTGGCTGGCACGCAAACCAGAGCGACCAGGTAAATCAGCAGGAATAAGAGCACGCTTCCGAGGATGATTGCGAGACTGATCGTCGTCACGCTCCATCCCATTCCCGCAGCTTTGCCCGCCAACACCGCAACTACTCCGGGCACCACAACAAACAGAAGCGGGATGATTGCGATGATGCTGAACAAGATTCCCGCCGCAATGGAAAGCACGAACTTAAGCAAGAGGTAAACGGCGAATCGTCCTTTCTCCCGTCGCATCATTGCGAGTAAGCGGTGCCAGCCGTCGGCAAAGTCAAGGCCTTCCAGAGCCATGATCGGCACCAGGAAGTCCTTTGCCAGCGCGTGAACCACTACGGTTGTCAGCGCGAACACGATAAGGAAGCCAACCAGCAGAAAGACTCCGAGAATCAATCGCCCCACGTGCTGCTTGATATCTGTCATCCACCCCGAAGCGAAAGCCAGCGCCAGCGGCACGCCAACCAGGACCAGAACAAATATCCCGACTGAATACTGAAACACAATTTGCCATAGAAAAAATCGGCCGCTGGCACGACGCCATTTTTGCCATCCCTCACTAATCGAACACTCCCGCCGCACCACTGAGTCGAACAAGATGAACCGGAACACGCTGTTGAAATACAGGAACACAACTGACAGCACCATGACGGCGAGGATTCCGGCCACGATCAACCCGAGGAACTGCCCGATGTGCCCGGAAATGTGCGCGGGATCAAAGGGAGGAAAACCAAACGGCAGGCGGGAGGACGGCAAAAACTCCATATCAGGGTTTCTTGTCCGTTGAGCGAATTGTCCAAAATTTCCGAAACTGCATCCGCCGACATGGAGTTCCGCCGCCAGAATGCCAACCAGCGCCAGGCGGGACCATTGCCCGAAACGGAAACGAGTGAAGAGTTGTGCCCGCGTGTGTTGCAGGGCGGGCTGTATGCAATCAACGGCGGAGACGGGCAAAAATCACCTCGTACTAACGCCGCCAAGGTATCGTGCCAGAGTTCTGCCGTCAATGCGGAAGATAAACATGGAAGATAAACTGCGGGCTTGCCGGTGGAGAGCCGAGCGTCCCATCTGTCCACGAAAATCCGGCCAACTTACCGATCAGCACAAGTGGCTTGCGGGAGGTTACGCCCGATCCAGTCCGCAAACTCCCGCAGGGCAAATTCACATTGCAGGCGACGGCGTTCTTGGCGGTCGCGCACTTTGCGGTCAAGTGAGGGCAAAAGATCAAAAGTGATATTCGCCGGCTGAAAGTTCTTGCTCTCCGCCTGCGTAACGTAGTGCACGAGCGAGCCCAAAGCCGTCGCTCGCGGAGGAGGTGCCGGTTCGCCGCCGATCGCAAGCACGGCCGCGTTTACTCCCGCCATCAGCCCGGTGGCAATCGATTCGACATAGCCTTCGACTCCGCAGATTTGTCCCGCGAACAACACATCGGGATGCGACTTCATCTGTAACGTCGGGCTGAGCAGCGTTGGCGAGTTGATATAGGTGTTGCGGTGAATCTGTCCGTAGCGCAGAAACCGCGCGCTTTCCAGTCCGGGAATCAAACTCAACACTCGCGCCTGCTCGCCAAATTTCAGGTGATTCTGGAATCCGACAAGGTTGTAAGAATCGGCGCGCAGATTTTCCTGCCGCAATTGCACCGCCGCATACGGAATTCTGCCCGTGCGAGGGTCCTTGAGTCCGACCGGTTTCATCGGCCCAAAACGCAGCGTGTCGCGCCCGCGCCTGGCGATCTCTTCGATCGGCAGACAGCTTTCAAAGTAGTTCAGCTTCTCCCAGTCTTTTTGCTCCACCGATTGAGCCGCGAGAAGTGCATCGTAGAACCGGTCGTACTCGTCCTTCGACATTGGACAATTGATGTAGTCGGCCGTGCCTTTGTCGTAGCGGGCCGCCAAATACACCTTGCTCATATCGATGGAATCGGCCTCGACAATGGGGCTGATCGAATCGTAAAAATAAAGATTGAGTGGCGGGGGCATTCCTGCCCGCGAAGGATCGGCGCCGGATTCTCCCGACGTGGTGGAAGCGGAACTCAACCGCACAATTTCCCGCGAGAGCGCGTCCGACGTCAGCGGACCGGTCGCGATAATCGTGAGCTGGCCTGCTTTGACTTGCGTGACCTCTTCGCGGCAAATCGCGATCAGCGGTTCGCGGGAAATCGCCTCCGTCACCTTTCGCGAAAACTCCGCTCGGTCCACCGCCAGAGCGTGCCCAGCGGGCACCGCAGTTTCTCGCGCGATCTCCAGCAGGCGAGAGCCCGCTCGCCGCATCTCTTCCTTCAGCAGCCAGGGCGCGGTGTTCTCGCTCTCGGACTTCAGAGAATTGGAGCAGACCAGTTCCGCGAAGTCGTCCGTCTGGTGGGCAGGAGTCGCGCGCACCGGTCGCATTTCGAAAAGCTCGACGGCGACGCCACGGCGCGCACACTGCCACGCCGCTTCGCACCCCGCCAGGCCAGCACCGATGACGCGAACTTGTTTGTGGAACTCCAGTTTCATTTGACTCCGTTTTTACGCAACTCCAGCGCGCTTCGCCGAATCTGTTTATTATAGGGCGTACCACTCAGGAGAAAATTCCATGACCCGAATTAGTCTAATTGAACCCGTGCAAGCCAGCCCGGAAGTTAAGGAAATCTACGATGGCAAGCTGAAGGGCAAGCCTGGCAGCATCCAGAAAGCGCTGGCGCATCGTCCCGCCATGCTCGGCAACTTTCTGGGATTCTATGCCAGCGTGGGACGTTCGCTTGACCGCAAGCTCTACGAGGCCGTGTATCTGCGAGTCTCATTGATCAACGGATGCCATTACTGCACACAGCATCACATCCAGGGCGCCAAACGCGCTGGACTCACAGCGGAACAGCTGAAAGCTCTAAAGGAGGGGAACTACTCGGGATTTGGCGTGCCCGAGCAAGACGCGCTCCGCTATGCCGAAAAGCTGACGCGCACCCCCGACGGCGCCAGCGATGCCGACTTCGCGGAACTCAAGAAACATTTCTCCGACGAGCAGATTCTAGATCTACACATGCTGATTGGTTTGGTGAACCTGACCAACCGTGTCACCGGACCGCTGGCGTTGGAAGTCGAATTCCCAGAAGAAAAGATATAGGACTTCGTGGAGGGACGGGCGTCCTCGCCCGTCCGACGAACTGCGCTCGCCTTGGACGGGCGAGGACGCCCGTCTCTCCACCAGCAATTCAGAGAATCACCCGCTCATCCCCAACGCGCCGCGTGACGCGCTCGCGATCCAGATATTCGAGTAGCGGGATCGCATATTTGCGGCTGACTCCCGTCATATCCTTGAAGCGGGCGACATCAATTTTCGGCGCGCTATTTTTGAGAGCGGCGATCTTGTGGCGAAGATCCAAAAGGGCACTCTGGTGGAAGATCAGCTCCTCTGAGATTTTGATCAGAACTTTGTCGCGCAAAAGCAGAGTGACAATTTTCTGAGCTCGAATTTTATCCACCTTCAGACCCGCCAGCACTTCTTTCAGCGACGGAACTTTCAACCCCGCGGAAGCAAATGCCTGCTCGATGATTTTCTTGGATTCGGCTTCTTCGTCTTTCATAACCACGCTACGGCCGGGCAAGTGGACGAGTTCGCCTGCGACTTCCAGTTTCTTTTCTTCCGCCAACTTTCCCAGCACGCTGTAGAACACTTCGGGGCCCAGGCTGACCCGATCGCGCAGCTCTTCTTTGCTCATCCCGGCTACCAGAGGATTCGCATCATGAAATTTTCCGACGGCCTGAAGCACATCGGCCTTTGCTTTTGTGAAGGGTTCCGGCGCAACCAGCACCTGATTGCACCACACTAGTCCGGTCCTTGCAGCCAGTTCCGTCGCTTCTTCGCGTCGGATATTCATTTCTCCGGGTATGTAGTCCAGACGAAGGCCCGTGGCCCCTCGTCGTGTGACGCGCGCGGCCAGCACTTGTTCCGGAGAACCATCCCGCATGGTATTGAGAAACGCGGTCGTATCTTCTCGACGTTGCTTCCGAATCGCAGGCGAAGCATCCAGCACAACGCCTCCGCCAATGGTCACTACCGGTGAAAACTGGCGCACGATAAAGCGATCCCCGGGCAGAAGGAGCATGGGTTCAGCGAATCTTAGCTGCGCGTACGCTTCGTCCCCTGGATTCAGTTGCTTCGTTCCGTAGAGCCGCGCTTCCGCGATCGTTTCCGTCGTGTACGCATGAAAATGCAAGCGCGCGCCGTTCTTGAGCGGCTTCGCTGATGGAAGAAGTGAAAGGAGCGCATCGACTCGCAAGGTGGAGCGAAAGGTATCCGCCGTGGCGAGCGTCATCCCGCGTGCCAGGTCTTGGGTAGAAAGTCCCGCAAGGTTCAGTGCGGTGCGCTGCCCTGCGACTGCAGCTTCCGCCGATGAGCCATGAACCTGCACGCCGCGAACGCGAACGCGCTCGCCGGCGGGAAACACTTCGAGTTCTTCTTCTTTGCGGATCGTCCCGGCAACGAGCGTGCCGGTCACAACCGTGCCGAAGCCTTTCATGGTGAAAACACGATCGATCGGCAAACGAGCCATCGCCGCCGAGTTTTTCGCCGCAACTTCGGACGCGACCTGAGCGAGCGCGGATTTCAACTCCTCCAGACCTGCGCCCGTCAACGAGCTCACCGCGACCATCGGCGATTGCGTTAAATCGAGAAACGACCCGCGCACATAATCTTCTACTTCCAGTCGCACCACTTCGAGCGTCTCCGCATCCACCGCATCGGATTTTGTGAGCACGGTGATGCCGCGGCGGATCGCAAGCAGGCGGCAGATATCGAAGTGTTCACGGGTCTGCGGCTTGATCCCTTCATTGGCGGCAATTACGAGCAGCACCAGGTCGATGCCGCCCACGCCAGCCAGCATGTTGCGCACAAAGCGCTCGTGGCCGGGGACATCGACGAATCCCACCCGAATCCCGCTGCCATCGGGCGCGTTGAGTGCAAAGTGGGCAAACCCGATGTCAATGGTGATGCCGCGCCGTTTTTCTTCTTCCAGGCGGTCGGCATCAATGCCGGTCAGGGCCTTCACCAGCGAAGTCTTCCCGTGGTCGATATGTCCGGCGGTGCCGACGATGACGGACTTCATCGGAGTCAGTATAGACGGGTATGTGGGGCGGACACTCTTGTCCGCCGCTTTTGATTTTAAAATTGGTCCTGATCCTTCGGAAACAACATCAACGGCAACGGCAGCGGCAGCGGCAGCGGCAACGGCAGCGGCAGCGGCAACGGCAGCGGACAAGAGTGTCCGCTCTACACAAGCCTAGCGCCATTTCTTCAGGCTGGGCCAAGCCTGCGCCAGAGTGCCGAACTTTGCCCCGCGGCAGATGAATACGGGGATTTGGCGCTCCAATGCATAGGGGTTGTCGCGCGAAGCGCCAACGAAATCTACATGCTCGAAGAGCTTTTCCAGGGATTCACGGCTGTCGTCGAGAACGATCAAGCAATTGCCGGAATATCCTCTCGGCCCCCACAACCACCACGACTGATGCCCGCTGAGCGCGGGTGGCAGCCCATATTTCGGCCCGAGGAAGTCGATGGCTCCGGCCTGCCCGTAGTCTTGCGCGAAGATTCCGCAGTCTTTGTTTCTGCGTTCTTCGAGGGGAATCTGGTTCCAGGCGAAAACCACCTCGGCCACAATTTCATCCCACCCAAACTGGTCGGCGTAGTGCTGCGGAAGGACAGCCCGCATGTGGCTATGCTCGGCCCGCGGCGTGTTGATGGGCAGCCGCTGCATGTAAGGGATGAATTGCTCGATCGGCAGAATCGGAACCACCAAAGGCGCGAAGACGGCGCCTCCCGCCACCGAAAGCACGACCAGCAGTGGTTTCAGCCACCCCTGCCGGATGCGATCGATGGCGTCGTCGATCACCACACAGCCGGCAGCGAGATACAGAGGGTAAATCGGAGCCAAATAATAACTCTTCCCTTTGAGGATGACGAAGACGGCGAAGCTGACCAAATATGCCCATCCGAGAAAGCGGTAGGGCTTGAAGCGCCGCGCCGCGAGCAATGCAATCACGCCCGTGATCCAGAACAAAGCGGACCCGGGATAAATGAGAAGGATTTGCTGTGAGAAGTACTGTCCGGGGGAGAGTGCGACGTCGCGGCCCGCGGCCTTGATGTTGCGCATGAGCTCGACGAACGGCCAGTGGTAAGCGACATTCCACAGCAAATTGGGGAGGAAAATCAGAAAGGCCGCCGCGCCGCCCAGCCACATCCATTTATTCAGCAGAAATCGCCGCTGCCCGGTCAGCAGCAACCCGACGACAATTCCGAAACCGAGCACAGCGATCGAATATTTCTCCTGCATGCCGATTCCAGCGACCACGCCAAACCACAGCCAGTAGCGCGGCTGGTTACGTTTCGCGGCGAGGATCGCGAAATACACGCAACCCATCCACAGCAGCGGCTCCAGGCAGTTGCTTGTCAGCAGGCTTCCGTTTGACAGATAAATTGGGGCGATGAACACCGCCAGCGCCGTGAGCAGCACCGCGAACCGTTTCCCACCCAGCTCGCGCGCGATCATGCCGCTTAGGACTATGGTGGACGACATGGCCAGCACCGGCATTAACCGCACGGCGCGTAACGACTCCCCGAATACGGCCAGGAACATTCGGCTCAGGAGTGGCACCAGTGGCGGCTGGTCCACGTAGCCCCACGCCAGGTGCCGCCCGCAGATGATGTAGTCGAATTCATCGCGGAAGTATCCGTAGCGGTTGTTGAAGATCATGTGGAACACGAAGCTGGCCAGAGCGATTCCCATCACGGGGAGCATGCCGTTCTGCCAGAAAACCGGTCTTTCGGGGCGCGCGACAGGCGACGGTGTAGCAACGTTGTTCATGGTGTGCGATAGCATAACGGAGAACTTCAAAGCTGTCATGCGCTGGGTACAATGGCCTTCGTCTCGAAAGGAGAGCGTGGCGACAGCCGATTCGGCCGCGCAAGATCTTGTTCAAATCAGCATGTAAAAACTCGTTCAAAATGCGACAATAGAACTTCCCATCCATGACCACCTCTGCGATCGCTGCCATTACGCCGGAGATGATCCGGGAGCACGGCCTCACTCCGGAAGAATTCGACAAGATCAAGCAACTGCTCGGCGGACGAGAGCCCACGCGGACCGAACTCGGCATCTTCAGCGTGATGTGGAGCGAGCACTGCTCTTATAAATCATCGCGGGTTCACCTGAAGCGTTTGCCCACGCGCAGCAAGCTGGTCTTGCAGGGGCCGGGAGAAAATGCCGGCATCGTGGACATAGGCGACGGATGGGCCTGCGCCTTCAAGATCGAGTCGCACAATCACCCGTCGTTTATCGAGCCATTTCAGGGAGCTGCCACTGGCGTCGGCGGAATTCTGCGCGACATTTTCACCATGGGGGCACGGCCGGTCGCGGTGATGGACTCGCTGCGTTTCGGGCCGATTAGTGTGGGGACGGGGCGGAGCCCCGCTCCCACACAAGCGGAGATTCACAAGAATCACTCCGTCATGGAAGGTGTGGTCTCCGGCGTCGCTTCTTACGGCAACTGTTTCGGCGTGCCCAACTTGGGCGGCGAGGTGAAGTTCGAGCCCTGCTACTCCGGCAACCCGCTGGTGAACGCGTTTGCTCTCGGCCTGGTGCGTCGCGACCAGATTTTCTACGGCCGCGCATCGGGCGAAGGCAATCCTGTAATTTATGTAGGCTCCAAGACGGGACGCGACGGTATCCACGGCGCCACCATGGCGAGCGAAGAGTTCAGCGAAGGCTCGGAAGCGAAGCGGCCAAATGTTCAAGTCGGAGATCCATTTCTCGAGAAGTTGCTGCTCGAGGCCTGCCTGGAAGCCATGCGAACCGGCGCGATTGTCGGCATTCAAGATATGGGCGCTGCCGGGCTGACCTGCTCGACTTGCGAAATGGGTGCGCGTGGCGGCACGGGAATCGAAATCGAACTCGACCGCGTCCCGCAACGCGAAACCGGCATGACCCCATACGAGATCATGCTAAGCGAGTCTCAAGAGCGCATGCTACTGGTCGCGCAGAAAGGCCGCGAAGAAGAAGTCTTCCGCGTCTTCCAGAAATGGGGACTGGATGCGGTGGAAATCGGCCAGGTTACCTCCGATGCGAAGATGCGCGTGCTCGAACACGGCATAGTCGTCGCTGAAATTCCGAATGCCGCCCTCACCGATGACGCGCCGGTGTACAAACGTCCGCTCGCGCGCTGGGAACCGCCGGTCGATCGGGAAATGCCGGAGCATATCCATCTCGCCGAAAGCGCAGACCTTTCGGCTCAGCTCAAGCGTTTACTCGCGAGCCCCAATATCTGCTCGAAGCGTTGGGTCTGGCAGCAGTATGACCACATGGTGCAGACCAATACTGTCGAAGCGCCCGGAGCGGGCGATGCCGGCGTCATCCGCATCAAGGGCTCCAATCGGGGACTGGCCATGGCGCTCGACGGCAACAGTCGCTGGTGCTATCTCGATCCGCGTCTCGGCGCGATGCACGCAGTCGCCGAAGCTTGCCGCAAAGTGGCATGCGCGGGAGCGACTCCGATCGGCGCCACCAACTGCCTGAACTTCGGCAATCCCGAAAAACCGCACATCATGTGGCAGTTTTCCCAGGTGATTGACGGCATCACCAAAGCCTGCGAGAAACTGGATACGCCGATTACCGGCGGCAATGTCAGCTTCTACAACGAAACCCTCGGCGAGGGAATTTACCCGACTCCCGTGATCGGAGTGGTGGGAATTCTCGAAGACATCCACAAAACCGCGAAAATGCACTTCGCGAAAGCTGGAAGCGAGGGCGGGAGAAAGATCGTCTTGCTGCGTGGGAATGAAGCCGGTGACGCCCTCGACGCTGAGTTGGAGTTTGGGTCGTCCGAGTACGCGAAGGAAATTCTTGGAGCCGTGTGGGGCTATCCGCCGGAGCTGGATCTGGAGAAAGAAGCCACTCTGCAACGTGCTCTGGTGGCCATAATCCGGACGGGGTTGGTCGAGTCTGCTCACGATTGCTCCGATGGCGGGTTAGCCGTGGCGCTGGTGGAGTCGGCACTCCCAGCCGGAGTGGGCCTTAACGTCAGATTGCCGAAGCGGCAAGTAGCGCGTGAGTTTGTGCTGTTCGGAGAAGACGCCAGCCGGGTCGTAATAAGCTGTGACCCAATCCACCTGCCGCGAATCCAACAAGTAGCGGAAGAGTACGGCGTCTTCGCGGATGTGTTGGGCGAAACGGGCTCAGACAGGGTTGAAATCACGGTGGACGGCCAGTCAGTGATTTCCGCGAGTATCGGCGAACTGCGCGAAGCGTACGAAGGCGCGCTGGAGAGGGCGTTGCGAACCGAACCGAACGTTGTCGCTGCGGACTGATGTTGCCGGGCTTTTGCGTTGGACGGGCGAGACGCCCGTCGCTCCACGAGCAAGGTTGAATTGGCTAAAAGCTAAGTGCTAACTGCAAAATGCTGACTTCCGACAAATTTCGCGATGAATGCGGCGTCGTCGCCATCCACGCTCACCCGGAGGCGGAGAAGCTCGCTTACCTCGGACTGCATGCTCTGCAGCATCGCGGACAGGAATCGGCGGGTATCGTCACCTCCGACGGCGAGCGCCTGCGCCAGCACAAGGCCATGGGGTTGGTTGCCGATATCTTCAGCCATGAAGTACTGGCTTCTCTGCGTGGCGTTCTCGCCATCGGCCACACACGATATTCGACGGCTGGCGATTCGGCCTTGCTGAACGCCCAGCCCATCATGGTGCAATCCAACAAGGGCACGATCGCGATTGCTCACAATGGCAACCTGGTCAACGCTCGCGCGATTCGCTCCAAGCTGGAAGGCCTGGGCTCGATCTTCCAAACCAACAGCGACACAGAAGTGCTGGTGCACTTGATTGCGCTCTCCCGCGAGCAGACCCTGCCCGATGCCATTGCCGACGCACTGCGTCGCGTCGAAGGCGCGTTTTCGCTGGTCATGATCAGCCGTGACCGCATCTTTGCCGCCCGCGATCCGCGCGGCTTCCGGCCACTGGCCATGGGCCGGATCCCGGCTCTGACCAGCGAGAAAAAAGACACGATCGTCTTTGCGTCTGAAACCTGCGCTTTTGATTTGCTCGGCGCCACTTACGAACGCGACGTGAAACCCGGCGAACTGGTCATCGTTGGCCCCGAAGGCATCAGCTCGCGTTTTTACTCTCCGTCTCCGTCTCAGTCGAGCTGCATCTTCGAACACGTTTATTTTTCGCGTCCCGACAGTCTGGTTTTTGGCCGCTCGGTCGATCAAAGCCGCGACGCCATGGGACGGCAGCTCGCGCGCGAAGCTCCGGTGGACGCCGATATCGTTGTTCCCGTCCCTGATTCCGGCAATACCGCGGCCATCGGATACGCTGCCGAAAGTGGCATTCCTTTCCGCCTCGCCCTCATTCGCAACCATTACATCGGACGTACTTTCATCGAGCCGAAACAGTCGGTCCGCGACTTCGGCGTGAAGCTGAAGCTGAACGCCGTTCGCAGCCTGCTCGAAGGCAAACGAGTGATTCTGGTCGACGACTCCATTGTGCGTGGCACCACCAGCAAGAAGATTGTCCGCATGATTCGCAGCGCAGGCGCCAAGGAAGTCCACATGCGGATTTCCTGCCCGCCGACCATCTCGCCCTGCTTCTACGGAGTGGATACGCCTTCAAAAAAAGAACTCATTGGCGCCAACAAGACAATCGAGGAGATTCGCGAGTACATTGTTGCCGACTCCCTCGCTTATCTCTCGCTGGAAGGTCTCAAGAAAGCGTGTGCGGACGGAGAAAAAACCACCTACTGTTCCGCCTGCTATACGGGAAACTACCCCACCAAGATAGATGTGGAAGAAATTCAGCCGGCGGCAGCCGCACCATAAGCATCAGCACGATCCCTTGCCCGGGGGCCAAGGGGCGAAGCTCGCCTGCATATGTTGTGCAAGCTTTGTGCTTTTTCAGGGGATTACTTCTTCATTCCTCCATTTTGTAGGGCGCAAGGCCCGCGATCCGATGGTATTCTTTTCCGGCAAGCAACCTTGCATTGGGCGCAGTTGGCGCTTGCATTTTGATTTGAAATGACGAAAGCATTTACAATTTTCGGCTCCAGTTCCAGGCCTCAACTGGGTCCTTTCGAGCAGCAGTTGCTGCAAGAGCTTTGGTCGCATGGCAGCGCCACGGTTCGCGAGCTGCTTGCGGATGGCACGATCAGTCAGGCCTATACCACGGTGATGACGACCGTGGACCGTCTCTACAAAAAAGGCCTGCTCGACCGCGTCGCCGAAGGCAGGGCGTTCCGCTACACGCCGCGCCACACCCCGGAAGAATTGCAGCGGGTCACAGCGCTTGAGAATATCCGGCAACTGCTAGGATCTGGTGTTGCTTCCGCGCTGCCCCTTTCGTATCTGGTGGAAGCTCTCAGCACCCATGACGCGCAACTGCTCGACGAGTTGCAACTGCTGGTCGAACGCAAACGCCGCGAACTCCAGAGCCGGGAACTCAAGCCCCTGGCAAACAACGACCGGGAGCGACGCTGATGTTTGTTCTGCGCGGAATCGCCGTCTCGCTCACTTTCTTCGTCCTGCTCTACTGCCTGCTGTCGGCGCTGGTGGCAGTCGGGTGGCGCTCGCTGCGGTTGCTTCATGCAAGGGAAAAGAGCCTGGCTGGTTTGCTCTTCGCATTGCGCGTCCTTCCGTTAGCGGCTTCCGTTGTCATTACATTTGCTTTTGTCGTGCCGTCGTTTCAGTTGCTCGAGCCCCGTTCGATTGATGAAGGCATGGGAGCAATGCCGCTGGCGCTCGGCGTTTGCGCGCTCTTGCTGATTGCCTGCGGCTGCTTCCGCGTGATCACCGCCCAGACCAAAACTTTTCGTGTGGTGGCGCGCTGGCTGGAAGGCGCGCATCCTCTGGACGTGGATGCCGGTACGCCGACCGTGACGTTTCGGTCCCAACGCGAGGCTCCACCGCTCATGCTGGTGGGTGTGCGCAAACCGCGAGTGCTGGTTTCGGAATCTACGGTGGCGCTTCTGAGTCATGACGAACTGCACATCGCGCTCAAGCATGAACTCGCGCACATGCAGTCTCGCGACAACTTGAAGAAACTCGTCTTCCGTTTTTGTCCCTTCCCCGGCATGGCCAAGCTCGAAAGTGCCTGGTCCCAAACCGCCGAACTGGCCGCTGACGATGCGGCGGTTTCGAATCTGGAAGACGCAGTTGACCTGGCCGCAGCCCTGGTCAAGCTCTCCCGTCTGCTTCCTGTCGAAGCCGCTCCGGTCTGCACTGTGGGCTTTGTGACCGGATCCATCAGCGCCCGCGTGGCGCGCCTGCTGGCCTGGGATGAAGCCGGCAAAGCCCAGCCGATTCGAATTTGCCAGTGGTATGTCATTCCACCCGTTCTGGTGGCGCTGCTTTGCATCTTTGTTACTTATGGCCCCGTTCTGGCGCTGACGCACGTAGTTACCGAGTGGCTTGTCCGCTAGCAGGTTGCGGGAAAAGCCCGGCTTTCCGTGAGCGCTCTGGATTCCTGTCGGGGCATCGCTTCAGCGACGCCGCAAATCCATCGAAATCAATGTCCCCTGTGGGGCTGCTCTTTGCTTCCGCCCGCAGAGTGTTCTTCTCACCACCTTTTTATTGCCACTATCGCTGGTAGTAGTTAGCGTGCCCCGATACTCTCGGTGAGTTAGTCTGCTTTGCCGCGCAGGCCGTTTCCCCTGAGCAGTCTGTACAGCGGACAATTTCTTCGTTCGCCGGATGGTCTTTTTATGCTCGCTAGGGTTTCACTCTCCCAGATGTACAGATCGACTTTGCCAATCTACGTCGCTATTTTCCCGATTTTAGTCATGATCCTCGTCTCTGTTCCTTCGCCCCTGCATGCGCAGAATCCGAACGGCGCGCTTCGCGGAGAGGTCCAGGACGCCAGCGCCGCGCGAGTGGCCGGTGCTCGGATCGTGGTCCTGTCAAACGGATCTTCCATCATCCGCGAGGCGACCGCGGATGCGCGGGGAGAATTCCGCATCGACGGCCTGCTGCCAGGTTCCTATCGCGTCACCGTGACCGCCAATGGTTTTTCCCAAGTTACTGCCGATGTAGACGTTGCCGTCAGTATGGTGCGCGATATCACCGTTATCCTGAAACCGGAAAGCGGGCGCGAGACGGTGGAGGTGAAGGAAAATTCTTCCTCCATCACAACCGAGTCGATTGACACGGCGAGCGCGATTCATCAGGGCGTGGTCGGAAGCCGCGACTTGGAAACTCTTCCGCTCGCAGCCCGCAGCTTCGCCAACATCGCTTATCTTGTCCCCGGAACCGAGCCAGTCGAGCCTTCCGATCCCACCAAGGCGCGTATCACCGCCGTCTCCACCGGCGGAAGCTCCGGCTTGAACAACGAACTGTCCGTCGACGGCGCCGACAACTCCGACGACTGGATTGGCGGCTTCCTGCAAAATTTTTCTCCTGATGTCATTCAGGAATTTGCTGTCCGCACGGCGAATGAAGACGCGGACACCGGCGGGACTACTGCCGGCTCCGTAGTGATCATCACCAAGCACGGTACCAACGAGTGGCACGGCGACGCCGCTTTCTATGAGCGCGCGGCAGCGCTCAACGCCCGCTTTCCGATCGAGAATCCCGCGCCCAATCCCAAGCAACCGTTCTCCCGGCAGAACTACGTTGGTACGCTCGGTGGACCGCTCGCAAAAAACAAATTCTGGGTCTTCGCCTCATTCGAGCACGTCCACGAAAATGCCAGCATCGCGTACAGCCCTGCCAGCACCACGCAATTCGATGCGCTGGCGCAGTTGGCCGCGGAAGGCCTGATTCCTGGCGTCCCGTCCATCGCCGTTCCCCAAAACGTTTCTGTTCCTTTCCGCGATTACATTAGCTCGCTGCGTTTTGACTGGGCGCAGTCTCCGAAGTCGCAGTGGTTCCTGCGCACGTCGCAAGATAGCTACATCACCCACAACGCATTGGTGCAGCAGGCAACGCTTCCCTCCACGGGACTGTCCACGCACAACAACTACTGGAACACCGTCGTCAGCAATACTTATACTTTCAGCCCGACCTGGCTCGGCACTTTGGTGCTTGATGCCAGCCTGCTGCACCTCACGCAGACGCGCAACTCGAATCTCGGCTTTGCATTCGCCTTTCCATTCAGCACCACTGCGCAGACGATCTCGGGCTTCGAAACTTTCGGTGACAATCAGTTCGCAACGCCGATCACTCTGTTCCCGACCCTGCGCAATCAGGACAAATACCAGGCGCGCTACGACCTGAGCCGAGCTACCGGCGATCATTCGCTCAAGTTCGGCATCAACTTCATCCACGAGCCCGTACTCGGCGGCGCGTTTGCGGCAACGGACGAGACTTTCATTCAATATGTAAGCAACCCAGACGTGTACGCGCAAAACCCAGACAGTTTTTACTTCAGTCAAAAGTGTGCTGCCGGTCTTCCAGCGGATGGCTCGACTTGCAACTTCACTCCCGCTGGCAACGGCAGCTTCTCGCAGAACGTTCAGCGACTGGGACTCTACGCGCAGGACTCCTGGCGTGTTTCGCACCATCTCACCGTCAACTACGGCGTTCGTTACCAAACGACTTTCGGATTGTTCACCGCTTCCGGAAAAAGCCAGGCCTCGAATCCGTCTTTTCCGTTGATGCTCACGGAGCACGGTTATCCTGCGGCAGTTCCTCATGACTATCACAGGCAGATCGCTCCCCGCCTCGGGATCGCCTACTCGCCCGGCGGCAGCGAGAAGACCGTGATTCGTGCGGGATTTGGCATGTTCTATAACGATTTAGCGCAAGGCGGCTGGGCAACAGCACTTCAGTCGGTGAATAAGAATACCGTCGCGCCGCCGTCGCTCATCGATCCCAACTATAAAACACCCTATGCCATCCATATAACCGGGGGCGTGCAGCACGCCTTCGACGAGCACTGGATCGTGAGCGCCGACTATACCCACGAGCAGGGCAACCACGGCTATCGCGCCTATCCCTATTCCGACGTCACCATCTTCCGCTCCGACAACCGCTCCAGCTACGACGCGCTCATGTTGCGCGTGCAGGGCAATGTCTCCCGTTTCAGCCTGACCGCGCACTACACGCTGGCCAAGGCGCAGACCTGGGGATGTCTGCTCGGCGAACTCTTCGATTATGTGAACGGCGTTTGCGATCCGCTGCATGCCTTTGGCCCCGGCGACTATGGTCCGTCCGGCGAAGACGTTCGCCACCGCTTTGTGGTCGCGGGCACGCTGCACATCCCGGGCGGCTTCGAACTAACCGCCATCACGCAGGCCGAAAGCGCGCGCCCGTTCACCATCACCAACGCCACCAACGATGGCCGCATTAAGGTGAATGACAACAAGACCAGCCTCGATGAATTTCGCGGAACGCCCTACATCCAAGCCGACCTGCGCGTCAGCCGACCCATCAAAATCGGCGAGCGCTGGCAGATTAACCCGTTCGCCGAATTCTTCAATCTCTTCAATCGCAATAACCCCGGCGCCAACTTCGTCGCGAGCATAACTCAGCTCCCGATCCTCCCCAACCAGATGACCAGCGGCAACGTTACGAGTCTTTGCGGTGATCCAAGTTGCAGTGTGGCCAATCAGATTCCCGTCACCAGTCTGAAGCAACTGGAGATACCCGCGGGCGGTTTGGGAGATTTCTTCGGCCCCGGCGCCACGGTTGGAATTCCATTTGCCGCGCAGCTCGGCGTGCGGGTGACGTTCTAGAGTTTAGGAGGAACCGACGTCTCAGCGGCGATGGTTCTTGGGGAACGCGGCGTCGCATGATATCAAGGGGGGCATACCAGGGTCAGCCCTTCGTGGTTTTTCTAGAAATGTTTTTTGGCAATCGCCACCCGCGCGATCCCCTGCAAGTCGTTCCTGATCTCAACCTCGTCCCATCTCGACAAGAGGCCAAGCACTCGATCCGCAATCGTTCCGCTGATCTCGAATACGAGCCATCCTCCTGGGCGAAGCGCCTCACGCGCCTGGGGAATGAGTCGCTCGATCACTTCCAGACCGGCTGGTCCCGCGAACACCGCATTTCGCGGCTCGAACTTGCGGACTTCGAGTTGCACTGAATCTTCTTCCGACTCGCCGACGTACGGAGGGTTCGAAACTATGAAGTCGAATTCTCCATGTGGAAAACCTGTTAGCAGATCCTGCTGGTGAAATTTGATTCGTGAAGTGAAGTCATGGCGTGCCGCGTTCGCACGAGCAACTTCGAGCGCCGCTACGGAAATGTCTGTCGCATGGATCTCAGCGGATGGCAGCTCTTTGGCCAGCGCGAGCGCAATGGCTCCCGCCCCGGTGCCGACATCGACGATGCGCAGATTGTGTGGCGCGGACACTCCTGTCCGCGGCTGTTGCCGTTGCTTTTGCTGTTGACGTTGCTTGGTTTCAGCCGGCAAGACGATTTCCAGCACTGCCTCCACCAGATGCTCCGTCTCCGGACGAGGAATCAGCACCGCCGGCGACACGATAAGATCCAGCCCCCAGAACTCCTGATGCCCCGTGATGTACTGCGCCGGAACGCCGGTCGCCCGCCGCGCAAGAGCTGCGTCGTAGCGCCGGGTTTCGTCGGGGGTGAGCTCGCGCTCCGGATGCGCGTAGAGATATGCGCGGTCACAGTCGAGGGTGAACATGATGAGCAGTTCCGCGTTCAAGCGCGGGGAAGGAGCGTGGGCGGCAGTCAGACGTTCGACCGCTAAAATCAGAGACTGTTTTAATTGCACGTACTTATTTCACCACGGAGACATAGAGACACGGAGAAAAACAAACGAGAAAGAGGAGCGAGAGGAGAATTAAAGTGCCTCCTAAAACCACCGCCACCCCGCGAACGACTACTTAAGCTATGCTGGCAGCGCCCGCCGCGTTAGCGCCCTTCATCTCCTCCGCCTGATAATGCGTGATCAGCGAGTCGATGATCGGCTGCAGCTTCCCGTCCATCACCTGCTCAAGCTGGTGAATGGTGAAGCCAATGCGATGATCGGTAAGCCGGTTCTGCGGGAAATTGTAGGTGCGGATCTTCTCCGAGCGGTCGCCCGATCCGACCAGCTGCTTGCGTTCTTTGGCCAGCGCGTCCTGCTGCTTCTGCATCTCGACTTCGTATAGCCGCGAGCGGAGCACGCGCATGCCTTTTTCGCGGTTCTTGATCTGCGACTTCTCGTCCTGACAACTCACCACCGTCCCCGTCGGAATGTGGGTGATCCGCACCGCCGAATACGTCGTATTCACCGACTGCCCGCCCGGCCCCGATGAACAGAACGTATCGATGCGCAGATCCTTGGCCTCGATCTTGACGTCCACTTCTTCCGCTTCCGGCAGCACCGCCACCGTGATCGCCGAGGTATGCACCCGCCCTTGCTGCTCGGTCGCAGGCACACGCTGCACGCGATGCACGCCGCTTTCGTATTTCAGGCGCGAATAGACGCGGTCGCCCTCGATCAGCGCGATCACTTCCTTCAACCCGCCCACGCCCGACTCCGACGTGGAGAGCACTTCCACCTTCCACTTGTGCACCTCGGCGTAGCGGTTGTACATGCGGAAGACTTCCGCGACAAACAACGTGGCCTCATCGCCGCCCGTCCCGGCGCGAATTTCGAGAACCACATTCTTCTCGTCGTTCGGATCTTTCGGCAGCAGCAGAACCTTGAGTTCTTCCTCAACGGCCCCGACGCGACCTTCGAGCTTCGCCAGTTCCTCTTCCGCGTAAGCCCGCATTTCCGGATCGGTCTCATCTATCAGTACGGCCCGGCTCTCGGCAATCCCGCGCTTCAGATCCTTGTATTCGCGATACTTTTCAACGATCCCCGCGACTTCGCTATGCGCCCTCGCGGTCTTCTGGTATTTCGCCGAATCATTGGTGATATCCGGCGACAAGAGCGCTCGCGTCAGTTCCTCGTAGCGCACTTCGATTTGGTCAAGTCGTTCAAACATGATTTCCATCCGTAGAGACGGGGCTTGTGCCGTCTCACTCTGCGGCAGGAGGCGCGGCAAGCCGCGTCTCTACTCTAATGATTTTAGGTGGAATGAGAAAGAAAACAAGAGTTCGCGGCGGGCACCGCTACGCAATTACCAGTTCCCCACCACGCTGTTTTTCCAGTTTCATGGCTTCGTCCAGCGCAATGATTGCGCACTCGACTTCCCGGTCGTCGGGAGGCTGGGTCGTAATCCGCTGCAGCCACAGTCCCGGCGCCGTCATCAGCGCGAACAGCGAGCCGCGATGCTTGGCGGCGAAACGAATGATCTCGTAGGAAACGCCCGCGATCAGCGGCAGCAGAATAATGCGCTCCGCAAACCGCGCCCAGAACGTGGTCACCGGAATGAACATGTACACGACCATCGAGATGATCATCACCGTCATCAGAAAACTCGTTCCGCAGCGCGGATGATAGGTCGAATACTTCTGCACCGCCGCGGTTTCAAGCGGATCGCCATTCTCGAACGCAAACACCGTTTTGTGTTCGGCTCCGTGGTACTCGTACACGCGCCGAATATCTTTCCACAGCGAAACGCCCCACACAAATAGCAAGAACATGGCGATCCGGATCAACCCGTCCACCAGGTTAAAGACGAACTGCTGCCCGAAAACCGGATTCACTTTTTTCAGTTCGGTCGTAGCCAGCAGCGGCAGGTACTTATACATGAAGATGAAGAAGGCGATGGAAAAAGCCATATTCAACCCCGCCATCCAGCCGCTGATTTCCATCTTCTTGCCATTCTCGTTGGCCGGCATCTCGTCCAGCGCCGCATTGGCGGAAAATTTCAGGGCGCGGAATCCCAGCGTCATCGCGTGCCCCAGCGTCATCACCCCGCGCACCACCGGCCAGCCCATCCATTTATGCTGCTCGGAAGGCCGCTCCAGCGGCTCGCTGTGAGTCACGATCTCGCCCGAAGGCTTGCGTACAGCTATGCCCCAGGCGTGCGGCGAACGCATCATCACGCCCTCCAGCACAGCC
Organism: Acidobacteriaceae bacterium; assembly: GCA_025355505.1. Lineage (GTDB taxonomy): Bacteria > Acidobacteriota > Terriglobia > Terriglobales > Acidobacteriaceae > Acidiflorens. The sequence goes on from JANXZM010000098.1 coordinate 70,601, forward strand.
TGCCCGCCGACGAGTGTTTCCTCGCCGCTCTCCAGAGCTGGCAGCAACTGCACCGCTACCAAAAAACGCAAAATTTGCCGCCAACGTCGCATAGTCATTGGATGGTACTCAGGGAGGAAGGACTCCAACGATTAGGATAACACATAAGCCGGTAGCCGCCCCGTGGACAAATCACATAACTAATTGTTTTTCAAGAAGATACAGATGGATTCCCCCGCATTCAGTGGGTGTGGTCGTGCCCGGAATGGTCGTGCTTGCGTTCTTCATCCGGCACCGCGATCACGCATGCATGCGCAGTTTCGCACACCACATGTTCCATTTGGATTGTCGTATGGTGGATGCCAAACCCCTGCCCGAGTTTCTCGTTGATCTCCCGCAGAATCGTGTCGCTCTCCGAAGTCGCCATGTCTGCGATCTTCACGTGCGCCGAGAGCGCGTGGTTTTCCGACCCAATGCTCCACAGATGCAGATCGTGCACCTCGCTCACGCCCGTAATCTTTCGCATCGCGGATTCCACCGCCTCCAGACTCATCCCGCGCGGAGTGCCCTCGAGCAGAATATTCAGGGTTTCGCTTACGATCCCAAAGCTCGACCATAAAATCAGCACGCCGATCCCAAACGACAGCGCCGAGTCGATCCAGTATTGTCCCGTCCACAGGATCGCAAACCCTCCGACAATGACCACCGCGGTCGAGAGCGTGTCGCCCACCTCGTGCAGCAGCGCGCTCCGGATGTTCACGTCCTTCCCTGAACGCCAGAGCAGCAGCGCGATCGCGCCGTTCATCACCACGCCCGCCGCCGCCACCCAAATCATCATCCGGGCGTGCACATGCTCGGGATGCTGTATGCGACGGAAAGCCTCGTAGAAAATAAAAAATGAAACCACTACCAGCGACAGCGCATTGACCAGCGCCGCCAGCACTCCCGCGCGCCGGTATCCATAGGTCTTGGTCGCACTCGGCGGACGGTCTTCCAGATAAACCGCGACCAGCGACAACAGCAGCGCCAGAAAGTCGGAAAGGTTATGTCCCGCCTCGGAAAGCAAAGCCAGCGAGTGCGCACGGATGCCGGCCACCACCAGCAGCACGACGTAAAGCATGGTGACGGCCAGCGAGATGCGCAGCACCCGCCCCGTCCCATGAGAATGTCCGTGTCCGCCATGCGAGTGCATGTTACTTAGGATAGCGCAGACTCTCTTGCCCGTGTGGCGCGGACACTCTGCGCTCAAGAAACCCAGCGAGCCGCAATGGTCGTGTAGAATAACCGTTTGTATATGGACCTCTCCGCCATCCAGCAAGCTTTGCGCGATCGCAACATTGACGCTTGGCTTTTCTACGATCATCACCATCGCGACCCGATCGCTTACCGCGTTCTCGGGCTGCCGGATGGGCTCATGGTCACACGGCGCTGGTACTACCTGATCCCCGCCAAAGGCGAGCCCGTCAAACTGGTTCACAAGATCGAGTCGGGACACCTGGACACCCTGCCCGGCACGAAGAAACAGTATGCCGGATGGCAGGAGTTGTTTGACGGCTTGAAGCAGATGCTGGCGCCGTATCGCAATGTGGCGATGCAGTATTCGCCCAACAATTTTGTCTTCACCATTTCGATGGTGGATGCGGGAACGGCGGATATGATCCGCGGGCTGGGTAAGAACATCGTCAGCGCGGCCGACCTGATCGCGCTGTTTGAAGCGACCCTGACGGACGAACAGATCAAATCGCACTTCGCGGCGCGCGATGTGATTGACGCGGTCACGGCTGAGGCCTTTAAGGAAATTGGCCGGCGCGTGCGCGGCGGCGGCACGTACGAGCACGAGATTCAACAATTTTTCATGGAAGCCTTCCAGCGCGAGAACATGGTGACCGACGATCCGCCGATTGTGGCCGTGAACGCCAACAGCGGCAACCCGCACTACGAGCCGAGTGCCAGCCGTCCGGTGCCGATTCGTGAAGGAGATTTTGTTCTGCTGGACGTGTGGGCGAAGAAGAATACGCCGGTCGCGGTTTTTTACGACATCACGTGGGTGGGATTCGTGGGCCAGGCTGCGTCGGACCGGCAGCGCGAGATTTTCAAGATTGTGAGCGAGGCGCGCGATATCGGCGTGAAGACGGTGCAGGACGCGGTCTCTGCCGCGCGGCCGATTGCGGGATGGGAAGTGGATCACGCGGTGCGCGGCCATATCAAACAGGCGAAATGCGAGGATTACTTCATCCACCGCACCGGCCACTCGATTGCCACCGAGGTGCACGCGAATGGCGCGAACATGGATGATTTGGAAATTCACGACGAGCGGCGCATTTTGCCGAATTCCTTGTTCTCGATCGAGCCCGGGATTTACCTCCCCGAGTTCGGGGTGCGCCTGGAAGTGGACGTGCTGGTACGGACGGGAAGCGCCGAAGTGACTGGTAAAATTCAACGAGAGATCGTGACCATCTAAATGGCCAAGCCGACGACAGATAAGACGACAGATAAATCAAAAAATGCAGTTCGTGAGCCGGAGTACCCGCTCACGGCCATGGCGGTGGTTGCGCCGCTGGTGGGCTGGCTGATTCCGGGCGGGGGGCACATCCTGCTGAAGCGCTATGGGCGCGGCATTCTGCTGCTGGTGTCGGTGGTGGCGATGTTCCTGATTGGCCTCGGCATGCAGGGGCGAATTTACAAGCCGAACGGCGGAGACATCCTCGACATACTCGGCTTCGTTGGCGACGTGGGATCGGGAGCGCTCTATTTTCTGGCGCGCATCATGGACTGGGGCAACGTGATGGCGGCGAATGCCGCGGCGGATTATGGCAAGACGTTTCTGATTGTCGCCGGCCTGCTGAATTTTATCGCGGCTGCGGATGCGCATCACATTGCGCTGGGGAAGAAACCGTGAACATCAACTTGTCGCACTTTTCGGCTGCGGTGGTGTTTGCGTTGTTCGCTTCGATCGTTTTTGGCATCACGCAGCGCAACTCGACCGTGGAGCAGGTAAAGTACGGCCTCTACTGCTTTGCCTTATTCGTCGGCGGGGTCTTTCTCGCGGGATGGGTGATGGCGCTGATTCGACGGTAGAGGTTAGCTGTCAGCTCTCGGCTGTCAGTTTTCAGTTTCTAACTTTCGGCAAACGACTTCCTGTGTCATGAGCCATTCCTACTCATGTGGGTAAGGGGTTGCGCCCTGTCCTGGGGGGCAAAACCAACATCGGTGCTAACTTAAGGTGTTTGGGCTCGATACGATGCCAACTTCTCAGAAGCCGGTTTCTGGACCGCGAGCGAGACGCTGACGGGCTTCCGGATTACTTCCGCATTGCCGACAGCCCAGCCTTTTGAATCATGAAGCCAAAGAAAAAGAGCTGAGGAGGGCTTCTTAATTATGGTGTTGCATTTGGAAGTGCGGATCGTGAGCATGGCCTCAGCCTAGGCTGCGGAAGAAGGCGGTCAGATCCGCTGCAACCGCCGCTGGTTCCTCAGCCGGGGCGAAGTGCCCGCCGCGCGGAAAGACTGTCCAGCGTTGGATGTTGTATAGGCGCTCCAAATACGAGCGCGGCAGTTCTCCCTCGGGAACGGTCTGGTGCGCGAAAACACCAAACGCCGTGGGCGTGCTGACGTAGCTGGGAGCGACCGGGTGCCAGCGATTGTCCCAATAGTCGCGCATCGACGAGGTGATGCTCTGCGTGATCCAGTACAGGGTGAACGTGGCGCAGAGGAAGTCGTCGGTCGGCGTAACGTCGCTCCACGAGTGCCACTTCTCACCCACGTATGCCGCGAGCCCTGCCGGGGAGTCGTTGAGTCCATAGCCGACAGTCTGGGGCTTGGTGGACTGGATCGCGCTGTAGCCCCGCTCCGTCATATCCCAGCCCCGGTTCACCGCGAGGTACGAACGCTCGGCATCGGACAGCTCCGTATCGTCCATCACTGGGGCGAGATCCGACTCCAGTGTGGTGAGATGGATCCCGATCACCGACTTGGGATGGTCCAGCGCAAGGGTCGTCGTCACCCCGGCCCCAAAGTCATAACCGCTCGCACCATAGCGGGAATACCCAAGCTCAGACATGAGCCAGTGCCAGCGCTCGGAGACGTACCGGTAGTTGATGCCGACCTTGGGTGGACGCGGCGAGAAACCATACCCGGGCAGGGAGGGTACGACCACGTCAAAGTGCTCGAGCATCGGCAGCATGTCCATGTAATCGAGGAAACTGCTGGGCCAGCCGTGCGTGAGAATGAGCGGCACACCCTGACCTGATGGCGCACGCTGGTACACAAAGTGGATGCCCTCCCAGGTGAAGTGGTTGAACGCGTTGAGCCTTCGCTCCCAGCCACGCCAGTCGAACTCGTTGGCCCAGTAGGATACGAGGCGTCGTAACCAGCCCAACTCGGTGCCCTGTTCCCATTTGACGTGAACCCCAAAAACCGCACACGGCTGAGTATGATTTCAGATTGCGGAAAGGGGAAGAGGCATGTCGAAGAGTCAGCACACGGAAGCGCAGATGATCGGAGCGTTGAAGCAGTTGGAGGCGGGGCGGAAGGC
>JANXZM010000037.1 GCA_025355505.1 Acidobacteriaceae bacterium
CAGAATCGCGTTCAGCACCGCGAGGTTGGTCAGGCTCACGTTGCCGCGCTGCCGCGGAAGACTGGACTCGATGCGACCGTACTGCGCCTCGGTAATCTCCATAAAAAGAGAATACCACAAAATCCTATTTAGTGTTAACACTCCCTAACACCTGAGACCTGCCTTTCTGTTACCTTATCCGTTTCCTGTTCTGGAGGTGGGCGTGGATTTTCTCAATCGGCTGCAGCCGCTGGCGCTGCTCATGATGCGTCTCGTTGTGGGAGCGATCCTGATCGCGCATGGTTATCACAAGGTTTGGGGCGGGTTTCATCATCACATGGAGTTCGTGGAATCGCTCGGGATTCCGGGACGGATGGCATATCTTTCCGCGGGGACGGAATTTTTTGGCGGAATCGCAATCGTGCTGGGATTGTTGACGCGCTTTTTTTCGTTTGCGATGGTGATCGAGATGGGCGTGGCCATCTGGAAGGTGCACTTTAAGAATGGGCTGACAGGCAATGGTGGATTCGAATTCCCGCTGGCGCTGGCGACGATTGGGTTTACGTTGCTTTGTTTTGGCGGGGGGCCATGGGGGCTGACGTTTGGCAAGAGAGCGGGCGGTGCGCGGAAAACCAAAAATGGCTGAGGCTGTAGCAGACAGAAAGGTTGCGAAGAGCGACGGCTAGCGGCGGAAAGCATGAAGCAAAGGACCCAACACTTAGGCTGCCAGGCTACGGCTACGGGAGATTCACTAAACCGGACATTTCACTTGCTACAAAAAGTGGACATTTTAATTAGCTGAGAACAGCAAAATTTAGCGAAAAAGTGTGCATCTTTAATCTCCTCCGCCTGGGCAGAACAACTCTGTCATGCACCAGACATGCTCGGTCAAACTTTACCGAAAGACGAACAGGGGAATACCCGCGCCTCCGGTAGTGTCTTAAACTTTGTGTTGCTTTCCAAATACCTCATTGAAGACAGAACCCGGGCCTGGGCTGCCATTGCTCCCTTAATTCGACTCATTTACATTGAACAGGATGTCCACTACAGGCGAACGATTCGAGCGAGCGGTTCAGATCATGGCGCGGTTGCGGGCTCCGGGCGGATGCCCGTGGGATCGCGAACAGACCTTCGACACCATCAAGCCCTACACGCTGGAAGAGACTTACGAAGTCCTGGAAGCCATCGACAATCGCGACTGGCCGGAATTGACTGGCGAGTTGGGCGACCTGCTGTTGCAGGTGCTGTTCTATTCGCAGATGGCAAACGAGGAAGGGCACTTCTCGGTGGATGATGTACTCGACCGGCTCTCTAATAAATTGGTGGACCGGCATCCGCACGTATTTGGGGAAGTGAAAGCGGAGACTTCCGCCGAAGTGCTGCGCAACTGGGAGGCGCTGAAGGCGGAAGAGAAAAAAAAACGGCGGGCGGCTGGAGGAGGCAAGCAGGCAGAGAACGCCGACGATGTCGATGCTCAATCGGTGCTCTCGGGCGTGTCGTCGAAAATGCCCGCCCTTCTCGAAGCGTATAAACTCAGTTCGCGCGCGGCGCAAGTCGGATTCGATTGGCCGGAGACCGAAGGTCTGTTCGAAAAGCTGGCAGAAGAAACCGCGGAGTTGCGCGAGGAACTGAAGGCTGCGCCCGTCAAGGGGTCGTCGAGGACGGGGATTGCTGGGTCGGGAAAGCCGCAGGTTTCGGCGGAGTTGCGCGAGCGTCTGGAAGCTGAAGTTGGAGATATGTTCTTCGTTCTGGTGAACATTGCGCGCTATCTGTCGCTCGATCCGGAGTCGGCGTTGCGGAAGACGAATGGCAAATTCAAACGGCGGTTTCAATGGATGGAGGAGCGCCTGAGCGCCAGCGGACGAACGCCGCAGCAGGCGTCGATGGACGAACTGGAAACATTATGGCAACAAGCGAAGCGGGAGGAAAAACCGGCGTGACCGGCGCGACCACCGGAAAAGCGACCGGGGAAGTGACGATCGGCAAGTGCGAAGCGCTTGCGGAGATGCAGGCCTGTTTTGCGCTGCAGAAGGAAGTGTGGAAGTTTTCGGACGCGGATCTGATTCCGGTGCGGATGTTCGTGGTGGCTTCGAAGATCGGCGGCCACGTGATTGGTGCGTTCGTTGAAGGGGACAAGGAAAGAAACGGCGAGAAAGAGTTGATCGGCTTTGCGATCGCGATTCCAGGGATGCGGAACGGGCACTGCTATCTGCACTCGCACATGCTGGCCGTCCGCCAGCAATATCGCAATGGGGGCCTGGGGCGGCGGATGAAGCTCTATCAGCGTGACGATGCTCTGGCGCGGGGTTTTGAACTGATGGAGTGGACGTTCGATCCGCTGGAGATCAAGAACGCGTATTTGAATATCGAGAAGCTGGGCGCGATCGCGCGACGCTACAACGTAAACCAGTACGGGATCACGTCGTCGCTGCTGCACGGTGGTTTGCCCACCGATCGGCTGGTGGCGGAGTGGTGGATGAAGTCAAAGCGGGTCGAGGCGATTTTGAGGGAGGCTCCAGGCGCGAAGTTCGAAGCTCGTGCGCGCATCGATGTGCCGGCGGAGATCTATGAATGGAAGGCCGTGGCGGCGACGCGTGCGCAGGCGCTTGCCGTGCAGGCAGGCAATCGTGAGCGCTTCGACCGGGCGTTTGCCGAAGGATTGAGTGTGCTCGGCTATGAGCGCGACGAACGCGGGAATGGCCGATTCCTGCTGGGCGAGTGGGACGAAGGCTGGCGGTATTAGGGTTGGTCCCCCCAACATCCGCTATACTGATGAAGCATGTCCGTGATCAAAAACATCGGAGCCATAGCCCAGGGAATGACCATCACCCTGAAGGAGATGTTTCAGCCCTCGATCGTCGAAAATTATCCCGACGGTCCCGGCGCGCTGAAAGGGGCGAAGTTTGAAGAACGCTTTCGCGGCATGCACGTCCTGCAGCGCGATGAAAACGGCCTGGAAAAGTGTGTAGCCTGTTTCCTGTGCGCCGCCGCCTGTCCCGCGAATTGCATCTACATTGAAGCTGCGGAAAACACCGCTGAAACCCGAGTTTCAGGCGCCGAACGCTACGCCAAAACCTACAACATCGACTATAACCGATGTATATTTTGCGGGTATTGTGTGGAGGCCTGTCCTACCGATGCGATTACGCATGGGCATGGATTTGAGCTGGCGAGTTTCAATGCAAGCAATTTGATTTACCGGAAGGAACAGATGCTGGCGCCGGCTCCGGCGCACATGGGAGCCAATCAGGTGTTTGCGCAATCGGAAACAGATGCGGGCGTGACGGGAAGCTAGCGAACTTCGAGATTGTTTCAGCAAACGCCGGTCCCTGCGGGACCGGCGTTCTTGTATTGAGCAACAAGCAAAGGCCGGCGACTAAAAACTAATGTCCAACTTTCTCCAAATCGTTAAGCAACGCGTCGTGGTTTATGACGGCGCAATGGGGACGAATATTCAGAAGCGGAATCCTACCCTGGACGATTACTGGGGAAAGGAAAACTGCAGTGAAGTTCTGGTGCTTAGCCGTCCCGATATTATTCGCGAGATTCACGCAGATTTTTTCCGCGCGGGCTGTGACATCGTGGAGACGAACACGTTTGGCGGGACGGGGCTGGTGCTCGGCGAGTTCGAACTGCGGGATAAAGTTCGGGAGATCAATCTGAAGGCGGCGCAACTGGCGAAAGAGGTGGCGGAGCAATTTTCGACCAAGGACAAACCGCGGTTCGTTGCAGGATCGATGGGGCCTACTACGAAATTGCCATCGCTCGGACACATTGGTTTTGACGCGATGGTGGAGTCGTATGAAGAGCAGGCGATGGCGCTGATCGAGGGCGGTGTCGATGTTTTGTTGATTGAGACTTGCCAGGATTTGTTGCAGGCGAAGATAGCGACGGTCGCAGTGCTGGAGGCAATGCGCAAAGCTGGAAAGCGGCTGCCGGTGCAGGTGCAGGTCACGCTGCAGGATACCGGATTGATGCTGCTCGGAACCGAGATAGGGGCGGCGCTGACGGCACTTGAGCCTTACGACATCGACATCATAGGCCTGAACTGCGCGACCGGGCCGGCGGAGATGAATGAAGCAGTCCGATATCTGGGGCTGAACTCCACTAAGTTCATTTCGGTTTTGCCGAATGCGGGACTGCCGGAGAACGTGGGCGGGCATGCGGAGTACAAGCTTGCACCGAAGGATCTGGCGGAGTTTCACAAGCATTTTGTAAAAGACTACGGCGTACGGATAGTCGGCGGCTGTTGCGGGACGACTCCCGAGCATCTAAAAGCCGTGGTGGATGCGGTTTCCGGCGTGGAGCCGGCGCAGCGCGATGTGAAGCCGGTAGGCGCCGCTTCAAGCGCATACACATCGGTGCCACTCGATCTGGAACCAAAGCCTCTGATCGTGGCGGAAGAGATGAATACCACGACGCGGGTCGATCACTTCCGCAAGCTGGTGCAGGCCAAGAAATACGACGACATTCTGACCCTGGCGAAAAAGCTGGCGAACGAGGGCTCGCACATGCTCGACCTGTGCTGCGCCATCGTGGGCGAGGACGAGAAGGGCTACATCTCCGCGATTCTGGAAAGAATTGCAACCCGCGTGCCCGCGCCGATCCTGATTGACAGCACCGAAGCCGACGTGGTGGAAGAAGCTTTGAAGCGAATTCCCGGCAAAGCCATCATCAACTCCATCAACCTGGAAGACGGCGAGAAGCGGACATCGAAAGTGTTGCCGATGGCGAAGCGCTATGGTGCGGGCGTCATCGCGCTGACCATCGACGAAGAGGGCATGGCGCTGACGGCGGACAGGAAAGTCGCGATCGCGCATCGCATCTTCGATCTGGCTACACAAAAGTACGGCATCCGTCCGGTGGACTTGCTCTTCGACACGCTGACACTTCCGATTTCCACGGGGCAGGAAGAATATCGTTCGGCTGGCATCGAAACCTTGAATGCGGTGAAGCGGATCCATGACGAATTGCCGGAAGTGAAGACGGTGCTCGGGGTCAGCAACATCAGCTTCGGGCTGGACGCTTATCCGCGGCGCGTCTTGAACTCGGTGTTTCTGCACGAGGCGGTGGAAAATGGGCTGGACGTTGCCATCGTCAATTACACGAAGATTTATCCGCTGTACAAAATTCCGTCGGAAGAAGTGGAACTGGCACGCAAGCTGATTTATCAGGACCGGTCGAACGGAGATCCGCTACAGCTTTACATGCAGCATTTCACGGGCATGAAAGGGAAGGCGCAGGCGCAGACGACGGCGCACATCGAAACCCTCTCGATCGAAGACAAGCTCAAGTACGCGATCATCAACGGCGAAAAATCGGTGGGCGAGGGCAAAACCAAGCGCAGCCTGGAAGAGTTGCTGGAAGAAGCTTTGGAGTCGTACACGGCGCTCGACCTGATCAACACGGTATTGCTCGACGGGATGAAGACGGTGGGAGATTTGTTCGGCGCGCGCAAGATGCAGTTGCCGTCTGTGCTCGATTCGGCGGGAGTGATGAAGGCGGCGGTCGCCTATCTCGAGCCGAAGATGGAAAAGAAAACCGGTTCCCAACAGAAAGGCACCATCGTTCTCGCCACGGTGAAGGGCGATGTGCACGACATCGGAAAAAACCTGGTCGACATCATCCTGTCGAACAATGGATACAAGGTTGTGAACCTGGGCATCAAGCAGGCGGGCGACGTGATTATCCGGTCGGCGCAGGAGCATGGCGCGGATGCGATCGGCCTGAGTGGATTGCTGGTGAAGTCGACGCTGGAGATGAAGTACGTGATCCAGGAACTGGAACGGCAGAAGCTGGCGTTTCCGGTGATCTGCGGGGGCGCGGCACTAACACGCAAGTATGTGGAAGATGACCTGCGGCGCGAGTATTCGAGCTCGGTGTTCTACGGGGAAGACGCGTTCGCGGGGCTGCATGTGATGGAGGATCTGGCGTCGGAAGATCCGAAGCGCGAAGCGCGGCTGAAGGATGGCAGGACAGTAAAGGAATACGCGAAAGCGGCAGCGGTGGATGAAGAGACCGGGCCGGTGTTTTCGGAGCGCAGCGTGGTGGTGACGGATGCGGAGAATATTCCAACGCCTCCGTTCTGGGGCGTGCGGGTGGTTAAGGATTACGCTCTGCGGGAGCTTTTCAATTACATCAACGATACGGCTTTGTTCAAGAACCAGTGGCAGTTGAAGACGGCGTCGCAGGAAGATTACGCGCGGCTGGTGGAGGAAAAGTACCGTCCCATCAAGAAGAAGCTGCAAGAGGATGTGATGGAGGCGGGCTGGTTTGAGCCTAAGGTTGTGTACGGGTATTTTCCAGCCCAGGGCGATGGCAATGACGTAGTGGTGTACGAGCCTAAGAGCGATAACCACGGAGGAACAGAGGGGAAAGAACTTCTGCGCTTTACTTTTCCTCGACAACGGGAAGGGCGGCGGCTTTGTATTTCCGATTTCTTTGCTGCTACTGCTTCCGGAAAGATGGATGTCCTTGGGCTGTCTCTCGTGACGATCGGGCCCAAGGCGTCGGTTGAGACGCAGCGGCTCTTCGAAGGCGGAGAATATACCCGCTATCTATATCTCCATGGCTTAAGTGTGGAGACAGCGGAGGCGCTTGCCGAGTTTCACCATAAGAAGATGCGAGAAGAGTTAGGCATTGCGGGCGAAGACTCGCCGCACATTCGCGATCTGTTTCATCAGAAGTATCAGGGGTCGCGGTATTCGTTTGGGTATCCGGCGTGTCCGCATCTGGAGGATCAGACTAAGTTGTTTGCTTTGCTCAAGCCGGAGGAGAACGTCGGCGTGCGGCTGACTTCAGGGTTTTTGCTGGAGCCGGAGCAGAGTACTTCAGCGATTGTGGTGCACCATCCGGGGGCTAAGTATTTTGTGGTGTGAGGCGGCTCAGCGCCGAGACGCGGAGGGCGCCGAGGATTTGTAATTGGTAATTTAGGGCGCGGGACCGTCAGCACCCGCGTCTCGAAGAGCGAAGCTGTGAAAAAACCAGCCTCAAGATTCTAACTAGATGTGGCAGCAACAAGCTTATCGTTTAGATGGCCTATAAACGAAGTTTGCGGCGTTGGGATACATTTTAGGTCACCCGAAAAACTGGTCAGAATTTGTCGGCTAGTGTTTTTCACAGCTTCAAAGCGCGAGACGTGGGGCACCCGCCGTCCCTACCTGCGCTGGGGAGATGCTGCGATTGAACTGCCTTTTTCGGCGTACTCCGATTGCGTGCGGGAGTGGGCGGGCGAGTACCCTCGAACGATCAGCAGTCCTACCAAAACCGCGCTTACCAGCATGACCACCCTGATGTAGAGGCCGGCGTGAAATGCCTGGTCGCCCGCAGCGGTTCTTAGCAGGCCGGAGGTGGCGCTGACGGTGCAGAGGGCGAAATAGAATTGTTCCATCCATCCGCGGGAAATAACTAAGAGCCATAGAAGAATGGCGGAGACTATGGTGGAGATGGCGCAGAGAATCCATGTGGATCGGGAGACGGTGGATGGCATCCAGATGCCGGTGGCTGGATTGGCGGCAACCATTTGCCGGATCGCGATCAGGAGGAACACTACGGAATGCACCAGGGCGACGATGGCGCGTTTGCGGTTGGTTAGGATGGAGAATCCGTCCATGCTTGAGGATACTTTAGCGGAAGTGGCGGGCATGGGGCTGTGATCTGGATCACGCTGGGCGAGGAAGGTTGCCGAACACAAAAGTCAAAGGCAGAGTCAAAGGCCCACGCGGCAGGTTGCCGGTCCTGCGGAGAGGAATCCGAATAACGATTTCGCCGCTTTTTATTGGTGGCGGGGCGGGTGTTGCCGCGAGTCAAAAGCCCGCCCCGCTGCACCAGAGTCCACGCCCGCGGACAGAAGTGTTGGCGCCACGCTAGCTGATCAGGCTACTAGAGAGATGGGCGGACCGGACACGGGCGGGCTTGTTTGGTGCAGGATGCCGCCGGTTGAGATGGGGGCCAGTGCTTGCAGGGCAGCGTAGGCCCGTTGGGCGCCGGCAAAATTACCGGATGTAAGGTTCTGGCCAAACTGGTTGAGGTCCTGGAGCGGGGGATTCTGGGCGGTTAAGTCTTCGCTTCCGATGCTGAGAGGGTGGTAATGGTGGAAGTGGTTGGTCGAGGGACCGCCATGGCTCTGGAGATCCTGTTGGATGGTAGAGAGATCTTTTTGCGCGCCAGCAAGGTTGCCGGACTTGAGATTGGTGGCGAGTTGATGGAAGGCTTGGGTCACTGTGGCGGACGTGGAAGCAGAAGTGGCGGTGGGCTGCGGAAAAGCTTTCTGCAAGGTGGCGAAATCGGATTGCGCGGCCGAGAGATTGCCGGACGCGAGATCCTGGCTTAGCTGTTGGATCTGCTTTTGGTTGGGGTTGCTGGCGCCCCCGAGCTGGTGTTGGCTGAAGGTGCTGTTCAAAATCGTGGAGATGGACATTCATGTACCTCGATGTAAAGGTTGAACGAGCGTTCGGCGGGGAATTCGCTGGCGGAAGATTGATGCTGGCCGTTGGCGAAGTTCCGAGTGAACCTGGTGGTGCTGGAGCACGCTCGATTCCATTGGCTCGGGGAATAGCGCGGGAGAAATGTTGGAGCATTTTGTAGCGGTTGCGGGCAATGGCGCTGGGCGAGATGGCGCGGTGCGGTGCGGGCGGGCAAAGTGTGCAGGGCAGGGTACAGGCAAGATTTGCCGGGGACGCGGCCGGCGTCCGCCCGTTCCCCCCACAAAACTCGAAGGCTGCGGGCGAAGGCGCCCGCGCCACACGGACTATTTGTGGTTGTCGGCGGCTTGAGCTTCCGCGCGCGGAGTCATGGAAACGACGATGTACACGCGTTCTTTGTCGTCAAGGTCTTCGACGCGAAGCTTCATATGGTCCTTCTCGATGCGGAACTGAGCCTTTTCGCCGACAGGCAGTAGGGTGGGGTGTTTGTCGTCCTTGGGGCGAATGCGGTAGATGATGCGGTTGGTCTGCAAGAGATATTCCTGGCAGAGCAAGGTGTGCATTTTCTGGTGGGCGGAATCAGTGCCGATAATCTCGCCGGCTAAACTCTTGGCGCTCTTCTGGTCGGTGCCGCATTCGACGGAGTCCATCTGGAGGAGCGTGCCGGACTGCGGAGATTGATGGTCCCGGGCGTAGGTAAAGGTTGCGCAAAGCAAAGCGAACAATGCAATTCGTTTCATAAGTCTCCTAGCGGGGTAAATGTAATTAGACCCGATTAGGGAGCGGCGGGGAATGTTACGAAAGTGCTGAGACAGTTAGGACTGTATCATGACTGCCCTACCAGGACTCCGTTGGCAACACTGGAGGTATGCGGGGTGACCCTCAGCGGCTAAAGCCGGCGCGCCTTTCAAAACAAGCTCGAAAGCTGAGTGTTTCCGCAGACTTGCAATGCCGCTTGTGTGGCGGGATCTGACGGGATGGCGGAAGCCGCGCCCCTTCAAAGCTATTTGGAACCACTTTAATTTGAGTCTCCCTGAAACTCGATCTTGAAACGAAATCCAGAAACAGTACACTTGTTGGCATGGCGCGAAACTTCAAAGATTTGTCGGAGCGCGAGATATTGGCGCTGGCGGTTTCATCGGAGGAAGAAGATGGCCGGGTGTATGCGGATTTTGCGGAGGGGCTGCGGGAGACGTACCCGGCCACGGCCAAGCTGTTCGATGACATGGGCGCCGAGGAGTCGGGGCACCGGGCATCGCTGATTGCGACTTATCGGGAGCGATTTGGGGAACACATACCGCTGATCCGGCGGCAGGATGTGAAGGGGTTTGTGCAGCGGCGGCCGTTTTGGCTGACGCGACCTCTGAAGATTTCGGAGGTGCGGAAGCAAGCGGAGATCATGGAACTGGAGACGCGCCAGTTCTATCAGAAGGCGATCGGGCAGGTGACGGATGCGGGGATACGGAAACTGTTGGGCGATTTGGAAGAGGTGGAGCGCAAGCACCAGATGACGGCGGAGGCGATGTCGGTGAGCATCACGCGGACGGCGGAGAAGACGGAGGAGGAAGCGCAGCGACGCCTGTTTGTTTTGCAGATAGTTCAGCCGGGGCTGGCCGGGCTGATGGATGGGTCGGTTTCGACGCTGGCACCGGTGTTCGCGGCGGCGTTTGCCACGAAGAGCAGCAATGATGCTTTTTTAGTGGGCCTCGCGGCATCGATCGGCGCGGGAATCTCGATGGCCTTCGCGGAGGCGCTATCGGATGACGGATCGCTGACAGGGCGCGGGCGTCCGATGCTGCGCGGTGCGGTCACGGGATTAATGACAGCGGCGGGCGGGATTGGGCACACGCTTCCTTTCTTGATGAAAGACTTTCACGTCGCATTTATTTCGGCGGTGATTATCGTGGCGGTGGAACTGGCGACGATTGCGTGGATTCGGAATCGGTACATGGATACTCCCCTACTGTCGGCGGCGTTTCAGGTGGTAGTGGGGGGAGTGCTGGTGTTTGCGGTGGGGATATGGATTGGGAGCTCGTGAGGGAGTTTGTAATTGGGTAATTTGAAGGGCGCGTCGGCAGTGAACCGTGCCTGAGCTGAGTGCGGGGACTTAAGCAACACCTCCGCCCACGCAGGCGCTTTGACGGGGCGACTGGGCCATCTAAAGAACCAGGAGGTAACCAAATTGAGTAATGCCGACTTCAAGCAGAAGGCCAAGGAGTATCTGC
This sequence comes from Acidobacteriaceae bacterium, assembly GCA_025355505.1. Lineage (GTDB taxonomy): Bacteria > Acidobacteriota > Terriglobia > Terriglobales > Acidobacteriaceae > Acidiflorens. The sequence continues at coordinate 10,628 of JANXZM010000037.1, forward strand.
GGACCATCCACGCGGAGATTCTGGATTTAGCCACAGACAGCGATATTTTGTGGAGATTTCAAAAAGAGGTCATGCAGCGCAACGCGCGTTTGCTGAAGATACGAAGCCCATTTATCGACATGCTCAATTGCTCGTATGCCCACGCCACAGCCGCGAGGATTAGGCGTTTAACCGACCGGCATAAAGACTGCATTTCACTAGCCAAACTCCTGGATGAACTTCAGAATCACCCAGCCTTGCTCATACGTCAGCTAGGTGTTGAGAACATGGTGAACAGAGTCAGCAGAGGGGAGCTTCAAAAAGATTTGATGGACCTTGACGCTGCATGCCGTCCCGTGACCGACTACGTTGACAAGCATGTTGCCCACCACGATAAAAGACCAAGATCCGCTGTCCCTAAACCTAGAGTTGTGAATGCCGCGATCGACAAACTGATTGAAATATTCAAAAAATACTACCCTTCGCTCATCGGGTCTGACACCGACGTCGTTGTTGTGCCCTATCTAGAAGGGCCGCTCGCTGTATTCCGCTTTGCGTGGTTGCCGGAAGAATCAACTACTTCACGCTGATCTGGTCGTGGTCGTAATATTCGTAGGCTGACATTGGTTTCGTGCCACCTTTTTTCCAGATACGGCTTTCCGCAGGAAGCTTACCCAGAACTCTCGCCATCTCTCTCACGTGCATGGCGACCGATCCGCAGCAGGAGCCGATGTAGTTGATGCCGATTTCTTTGGCTTGCAGCGCGTAGTCTCCCATTTGTTTGCGAGTTAGTTGGAGCGGGTCGAGGGCGTAGGGGAATTCAGGGAGGCTGGTGAAGTCGGGCTTGTCTTTCGGGGTGTTATAGGCGACGGGTTGGCAGGCTAGATAGCCGTCGACAGCTTTGCGCATTTGTTCCATGGGGCCGAGTATGTGCTGCGGGGGGCGGAGACAATTCATGCCTACGATGTCGGCCCCGGCGTCAAATAGAGTTTTGGCGGCCGTGGCGGCGTTGATGCCCTCGGCGGTCTCATCTTTGTTTTCGAAGCAGATGGTGACCATAACGGGGAGTCCGGTTTTCTTGGCGCGCTCGACGCAGAGGAGTGCTTCGCCTAACCAGGAAAAGGTCTCTCCGATGATGAAGTCGACGCCTTCTTCGCACTGGACTTTGAGTTGTTCATCAAAAGTTTGACGAACTCGGTCGGCGGAAGTGGGGCTGTTGGGCCCGTACATCCACGTGAGGCTTAGATTGCCCGCGACTAAGCATTGGTCGCCAGCTACTTCTTTGGCGACGCGGACGGCGGAGCGGTTGATATCCTCTACGCGGTCTTCGAGGCCGACGGTGGCCAGTTTGTCGCGGCTGGCGTAGAAGGTTAGGGCCTGGAGGACTTCGGCCCCGGCTTCGCGCATCTCGACGTGCATTTCGCGGAGGGCGTTGGGGTAGATGATGGCAACTTCTGGAGTGAAGGGACCGGGGCGAACCCATCCGCGTTTTTCCAGTTCGAGTAAGTAGCCGCCGTCACCCAGGACGGGGCCGTGCTTCAGGCGTTCGAGAATACCTAGCTTGGGCATAAGTGCTCCTGTTTTAGATGGGGTCATTTGGTTGGTGTTAGGATGCGCTCGATTTGTTGGATATGGTTGACGTCGTGTCCGGCTACCATGCGGACGATGTGCTCGATAGATTCCTGGCCGCGCTCGGCGTGCTGGCCGTAGTGCTTCCACTGTTTGAGGGAAAGCGATTTCAGGAGCGCTAGATTTGCCTCGCGCATGACGCGGTGCAGTTCGATGGACTTGCGGGGATCGCGTTTCTCGTAGTGTCCGGCGACGACCCAGGCGTTCTGATCATAGGCCTGGACGGAAGTTCCGGGGGCTCCGAGGATGGAGCGCATGCGCCAGCCGATTACGATTTCGACGTCGGCGAAGTGAGCGAAGATTTCGGCGACGGACCATTTGCCGGGTGCGGGGTGCTTGCGGAGTTTGGCTGTGGGTACGCCTTTGACGAGGCGAGCTAGTTTCTTGTTGGTGGCGGATTGGAGTTCGATTGGGTCTTGTCCCTGGGCGTTGGCCAGGATGCGCCGCGTGTATTGTTGAGCGGTTTCGGACATTTGGACTCTCCTTTCTGGAGCAGCCCCTAAAGGGGCGTCATATTTCCAGTAGAGGCGCGGCTTGTCGCGTCTCTACTGGCGGAAGGTGCCGCTGCTGACAGCGCTGCCGGTTTCTGCTTGGCTTGGACGGGCGGGGACGCCGGTAACTTTATGGCATGGCCTAGTCATCTTTGTACTCGTAATCTGCTTTGATGGGGTGGCCCTGCTGGAAGCGCTCGGGGTGGAACGGAGTTATGTCTACCGTTGTTGCTTTGCCGTCTAGAATTAGTTCGGACATTACTAGGCCTATGGCGGGGGAGATTTTGAAGCCCATGCCGGAAAAGCCGGCGCATAGGTATAAGGCTTCTACTCCAGGCACTTGGCCTAGCAGCGGGCGCAAGTCGGGAGTTACATCGTAGACGCCGGTTACGCCTCGCATTACCTGGGCGGATTCGAGTTTGGGAAGGCGGCGAGCGGCTCGTTCGATAATTTCTTCTAAGTCGGTTTCGGAGGGGCGCTGGGGGAAGTTGTCGGGGTCAATGGGGCGCTTACCGTAGAAATCGCCGACCAGGAATTTGTCGCTGGCATCGGAACGGAAGTATGTAGCGGTGACGGAGTCAATGCAGGCCGCGCCGGGCTTCATGGTGGGCGCATTCTTTAGGATGGCTACCTGGTGGAGTTCGGATTCTATGGGCGGATCGAAGCCGGTGGAGAGGAAGAGTGGACGCGTCCAGGGGCCGGTGGCGACGATGACTACGGGGGCGTGGAGTTCGCCGTGATCGGTTTGTACGCCGCGGATGCGTCCGGCCTCGATGAGGAAACTGGTGGCGCAAGTTTTGGAGAGATAGGTGGCGCCTAAGTCGCGCGCGCGGGTTAGGAAATCGTTAGCGACTACGTTACCGTCGCCGTAACCGGAGTCGGGTTCATAGGCGGCTAAGTCTACTTCGTCCACTTGCCAGTCGGGTTCAAGTTGTTTGAGTTGATGGCGATCGATGAGATGGACGTTTGCGCCGAGATTTGTTTGCATGGCTACATTTTGTTTCAGCGCTTCGGATTCGCCGGGGTGAACGATACGGACGAATCCGGTTTTGCGGAATTCGCCGGGCACGCCGACTATGTCGCGCCAGTGCTGGAAGATTTTGAGGCTGACGAGGGCGAGTTGGACTTCGGGGGGAAAGCTGTAATGCATGCGGACTAGGGCGGAGGAGCGTCCGCTGCCGCCGCTTCCGGCGTGGTCTTTGTCGAGGACGGCGATGCGACCGGCGTTGCGGCGGGCCAGATGGAAAGCGATGGAAGCTCCCATGACGCCGGCGCCGAGGACGATGAAGTCGGCGGTTTTGGGGAGGCGGTCCGAGGAGCGCTGCGAAGCTTCGCTTGGCGTGGACGGGCGAGGACGCCCGTCGCTCCCCGTGCTCATGCTACGGCCTCCTTGAACTTGCCTTTTTTCAAATCGCGCAGGACTTGGTGAGCGGAGTTGTGGCCGGGGGCTCCGGTGACGCCGCCACCGGGATGGGCTCCGGCGCCGCATAAGTAGAGGCCGGCGATGGGGGTGCGGTACTGAGACCATCCGGGTACGGGGCGGTTGAAGAACAATTGTTCAAGATTTAAGTCGCCGTGGAAGATGTTGCCTTCGGTGAGTCCGTAGGTGCGTTCCAGATCGAGGGGGGTGAGAACCTGGCGGGCTACGATTGCAGTTGGAACGTTGGGCGCGTATTCGGCGATCTTCTTCACTACGCGGTCGCCAAGTAGTTCGCGATTTTCGTCCCATGTGCCCTGGCGAAGTTTGTAGGGGACATACTGCACGAAGCAGGTCATGACGTGTTTGCCAGCGGGTGCGAGAGATGGGTCGGCGTTGGAAGCGATTACGCAATCGACCCAGAGTTGTTCGGGAATTTCTCCGAACTTGGCGATGTCGTAACAGCGCTCGGCAAATTCCAGCGAGGGGACCAGGGTGAAAAGCGACCGCTGCTGGGGAGCGTAGCTTGCGGGGGCGCCGGTAAAGCGCGGCTCTTCGGCGAGGACCATGTTGACTTTGGCGCAGGGTCCGTCCATTTTGATGCCGCGAATGGCGCGAACGAAATCGGCGGGGAGATCGCGCTCCGGGACCATGCCGAGGAAAGTGCGTTTGGGATCGGCGTTGGAGAGCACGACACGGGCTCGAATTTCGGCGCCGTCTTCGAGAACTACGGCACGCACTCTTCCATGGCGCGAATCGATCTGCTGAACCGGGGCGCTGGTGCAGATTTCGGCTCCGAAGGTTCGGGCCGCTTTGGCCATGGCGTTGGTGATGGATCCCATTCCGCCCATGACGTGTCCGTAGAAGCCTTGCTGGTCGTGCTCGCCGCCGCTTAGTAAGTGGAAGAGCAGGCCGAGAGCGGTGCCGGGTTGGTATGGACCTCCGTGTTTTCCGTAAACGTTGTTGGCTAGAAACAGCGTTTTCACTTTTTCGGATTCGTAGTTGCGGTCGAGGAAGTCGCCTAGGCTGCCGGTTAAAAACGAGACCAATTGAGAGATTTCGGTGGTTGATATCCCGCGAAATCGTTTGCCGGTACGGAACAGGTCTGACCATCCGTCGAAAGATTGGGTGCCGGGTTCGGGCGGCGGCTCGAGAAAGAATGGTTGGAGATAGCGGGCTAGTTTCTTGAGAAGATCGTCGACGCGGACAAAAGTTTCGGCGTCTTTGGGGGAAATCTTGCGGAGTTCTTCGACGACTTGGTTGCGATTGGACCACCAGGAGACGAGATGGCCGTCGGGAAAAGGGACCTGGAGGGCAGGATCGCAGGGGACCATGCGGAGACCGTGATCGGCGAGATGGAGGTCGCGGATGACTTCGGGGCGGAGCATGCTGGCGATGTAGGAAGTGGTGGAAGCGCGGCAGTCGGGGGCGATCTGTTCGGTGACACAGCAACCGCCGACAATGTCGCGGCGTTCGAGGACGAGGGTGGAGTATCCGGCGCGAGCGAGATACGCGGCGGCGGTGAGGCCGTTGTGGCCGGCGCCGATAATGACGGCGTCGTAAATTGAGTTTAGGCGGCTAGGCATGTGTTGACCGATGGTCAAAATTAAGAAAGGCCCCGGTTGAAGAAAATAGCGAAAGCCCACGAAAAAAGCCATTGAAAAATGGTTTGTTAGTGCTGTATCTTTCGTTGACCGAAGGTCAAAGAACCGGGGAGGAGTTGGGCCATGGAAGGAATTGCAAGCAGTCTGGCGAAACCGACGCAGATGAGGCGGGACGGGAAGTTGCGTCCGCGATCGGAAGCGAAGCGGGCGCGGATCGTGGAGGTAGCGATCCGGCATTTTGCGGAGCGCGGGTATAGCGCGGCGCGGGTGGAAGATATTGCAGCGCAGTTGGGCATTGCCAAGGGGTCGGTGTTTCAGCACTTCAAGAGCAAGGATGGGTTGTTTTTCGAGGCGTACAAGAAGGCGGTGACGTCGTTCCCGAAATATATGCAGGCTCCGGCGGCGGTGCAGGAGCGGGGATTGTTTGAAATGCTGCGGTACTGGCTGGGGCGCACGGAGAATATGGTGCGGGATAACTGGTCGTCATACCGAATCTATCTGGTGGGCAATTATGGAACGGATCTGGCGCTCCGGCGGGAGATCAACCGATTTCTGGTGGCGGAAGATCCTTACGGATGGCGTGATTTTGTGAGCTACGGAGTGAAGCGGGGGGAGTTAAGGACGGATCTGGATGTGGACCTGATGGGGTCGATCCTGGAATGGACGATGGACCGGTTTCAGGATGCGCTGCTCACGGAGGAGTTGGATCCGGGACTGTTTCGGAAGTCAGGACCGGTTCCGGAGGAGAAAGAGGCGCGGATTGAACAGTTTGTGGAATTGTTGCGGCGTGCGATCGGTTCGGAAAAAGTACAGGCGGCGGGGAAGAAAGCATGAACAATGGGATGAGCGTGGAGCAGATTGTTGCGAGTTATGACGAGGCGGCGCCGCTGACGGAAGCCTCGACGATTCCGGCGCCGTGGTATGTGGATGCGCGGATTGCGGAACTGGAACGGCAGACGGTCTTCTCGCAGACCTGGCAGGTGATGGGACGAGTGGACCAGGTGGAAAAGCCGGGACAGTTTGTGACAGCGACGGTGGCGGGAGAGCCACTGGTGGCGGTGCGCGGGAATGATGGCGTGCTGCGGGCGTTTTATAACGTATGCCGACATCATGCGGCGGCGGTGGTGACGGAGCCGTGTGGGCAGGCGTCGATTTTGCATTGTCCGTATCACGGGTGGAACTACGGGCTGGATGGAGCGCTCAAGGGGATGCCGGAGTTCGAAGGGGTGAAGAACTTTGAGCGCAAGGACAATGGGCTGGTTCCGGTGAAGGTGGATACGTGGGAGCAGTTTGTGTTTGTGAACCTGGATGCGGAGGCGGCTCCGCTGGCGGAGTTTCTTGGTGGAATTATGAAGCGCGTGGCTCCCCTGGGTTTGAGTAAACTGCACTACTTTACGAGTAAGAGTTATGACATCCACTGTAACTGGAAGGTATTTGTGGATAACTATCTGGATGGTGGATACCATGTGCCGCATCTTCATAAAGGGCTTAGTTCTGTTTTGGATTACAAGCAGTACACAATCGAGAATGAGGACCAGTACTGTCTGCAGTCGAGTCCGATGGTGAGTTCGGATGAGGATGCGGCTACGGGCACGACGCGTCGGGGCGACCGGGCCTGGTATTTCTGGCTGCATCCGAATTTCATGTTCAACTGTTACGAGGGGTATCTGGATACGAATCTGGTGATTCCGATTGATGTGGACCATTGCCGGGTGATTTTTGATTTCTATTTTAGCGATGTTAGCGAGGCGGCGCGGGCTTACAACGAGCAGAGTGTGGCGGTTGGGAATCGGGTGCAAGATGAGGATTTGGGGATTTGCGAGGCGGTGCAGAGAGGGCTGAAGTCGCGGGCTTATGGGGCGGGGCGGCTCTCGGTGCGGCGGGAAGCGGGGGAACAGTTGTTTCATCAGTTGCTGGCGGGGAATTTGAAGAGTGGGCTGGGGCGGTGGGGCGCTCGGAGTGAGGATTAATCGCCGAGGGCGGGGAGTACGCGGAGAAAAGCCCCACCTCTCGAAAACCACGAGAAGTGGGGCACCCGCGACAAGTTCAATTCTGGTTTCTGATTTGGGGGGACTTTGAAAAAAACTATTCTGGTGGTGGTTGCACTGGCGCTCAGTTCTTTGGCGGTGGGGCAGATTACGGTGGTTCGAGCGGGGCGGTTGATCGATCCGGATTCGGGGACAGTGCTTACGAATCAGGTGATCATGATCAAGGACGGGAAGATTCAGGCGGTGGGTGGGGCACTGGCGCTTCCGGCGGACGCTAAGGTGATTGATCTTTCCGATAAGACGGTATTGCCGGGGCTGATTGATTGTCATACGCACGTGGCGGATGGGCAGGGGGACGGAGAACCGTTTAACGTACTGCGGAAGACGGCGTCGCGGATCGCGCTGGAGTCGGTTCCGAATGCTAGGGCGATGCTGCTTTCGGGATTTACCACGGTGCGTGACGTGGGGACTTATAGGGCTTTGAACGATATCGCGTTGCGGGATGCGATTGGGCGCGGAGACGTGATTGGTCCGCGAATGTTTGTAGCGGGGGCATACATCACGATTACCGGGGGCGCCGGGGCGATGACGGGGCAGGCTCCGGATATTCAGTTGCCGTGGGATCTGCATTATGGAGAGGCAAACAGTCCGTGGGAAGTGCGGCAGAAGGTGCGGTTACTGGCGCACGATGGCGTGGATGTGATCAAGATGCTTTCAACGGGAGCGGTGCTGACGCATGGGAGTAATCCTATGTCGCTTGAATTTACGGAGGAAGAGTTACAGGCGGGGGTGGATGAAGCGAAGCGCTTCGGGCTGCGGGTGGCGGTGCATGCGCATGCGGCGCAGGGGATCCGGAATGCGATTTTGGCGGGCGCCGCTTCGATTGAGCACGCGGAGATGCTGGACGACGACATTATCGCGCTGGCGAAGCAGAACGGGACGTATCTGGATATGGATATTTATGACGAAGAATGTATCCAGGCGGGAGGGAAGACGGGGCATACTCCGGCGGATTTCTTGCAACACGACGCCGATCTCGGGCGAATTCAGCGTGAGAATTTCGGGAAGGCGGTGCGGGCGGGGGTGAAGATGGCGTTTGGGACCGACGCGGGCGTGTGCGCTTATGGGACGAGCGGGAAGCAGTTTGCGTTCATGGTGAAGTATGGGATGACGCCGATGCAGGCGATTCAGGCGGCGACTTCGGGTGCGGCGGATCTGCTGGGACATGCGAACGAAGTGGGGTCAGTCAAGGTTGGAAAGTATGCGGACTTGATTGCGGTGAGCGGGGATCCGCTGAAGGACATCAGCTTGCTGGAGCGGGTGGAGTTTGTGATGAAGGATGGGAAGGTTTATAAGTCGAGCGGAGCGGCGGCTTGTGCGCAGTAGTGGTTGAAGCGCAGAGATCGCGGAGAAAGCTTTAACCACAGGGGGCCAGCTACTATTAGTCTAACAGCCTGTGGTGAAACTCCAGCGCCCAAAACCAGCGCCTAAAGGCGCCCTCATAACACGGCACTTACGGTATGCCTGAAGGCATACACCTGATACAAAACATACTTGCACTACGGGCTGCTAACGCAGGTGGGTGATACGGCTGTGGCTTTGGGCACACGCTTTTCGAAAACCGCGAAAAGTGGGGCAGCCTGCTATGGATGAGAATCGCCAGGGTGAAAATTAAGTTCGATGAGTTCTTTGGTTTCCTGCGGAGCCGGTCCCCATTTCCATTTTTCTATGGCATCGACTGCCGCTTTTGCCAGCACAGGACTGCCGCCAATCACTTGAGTGAACTTCACTTTTCCGTTGGGCGCAACTACGACCTCTATCTTGACGGTTCCAGTGATCTGCATTTTGCTGGCTAGCTCTGGATACACTGGGACCACCCGATTCACTATCTTCCGCTTTACTTCCGGCTGTTCTTGGGCGGGAGAAGCGGATGGGGAGAAGACGAGCACTGTTAAAGAGAGGGCGGCCAAGACGGCTGCAAAACAAGGTCGCATGGATAACTTCCTCATTGCCGTTAGGCTACTCCCAATCGGCTAATCTTCGAAGGTAACTATAGTAACTAAGCCTTGGTTCAGTCGAATACCGTAAGCCGCTCGCTTTGGCAGGCTGCGGGGGAAATCGGTTTTCGATTCTGGAGTGTGTGCGGCTGAACTGGGCTGTCCTTCCAGCACTTGATTCATCTCTCCGATTGTTTCCCCAGCGCTGAAGCTTTGGGCGAAGCTGGTTCGCGCCTCCGGGGCCTGCCAGATCCCAGGGTCGGCGGAAAGCAGGAGCGATGAGATCTTACCGGTGGTGGTTTATTGGTGGTCTCTGGGAATGGTTTCCTGCCAGGTCTTTTGTTTGATCGGCTGGCCGTCTTTGAATAACTCGCGTGTGTATTTGTAGTAGAAGTTGTGGGCGTCGCTGCTTAGGGTTAGGTGGTCTTGCCAGGTTAGAGTCTGTTGTTTCAGCGCCATCACGATTTCGGCTTCGGCTTGAACGAAGCTAGTTTCGGGGTGGTTATCGTCGGCTAGGTAGGTTATTCCTTCGAAGTCGGATTCTTTTCCCCACGGGTACGTTTCTTCGGACTTTCCTGTCCAAGTGACCTTTGTTTGAGCATTGACTTCATCGCGCTCGGTTTTCCAGTCGCCGGGCCAGGGGAAGCCCGCGGACTGAATGTCGCTGCGTTGTTGGGAAGGCTCGGGGGGCGCGAATTGGGGGGCGGAGTAGGTGGACGGCGGGACTAGCGGCAGGGTCAGGCGTGATCCGGTGTCGCCGCCTAGTTGGAGCGTGGTCGTCATCTGATAGGGAGTTGGCCAGACCATGGGCCAGAGGGCGTTTGACAGTGCTAAGCGGATGCGATGGCCTTTGGGGAAAGTCCAGGTGGCTAAGTGCATTTCTATATCCAGCGCGTAGGTGTGGTTGGGCACTAGATCTTTGGGGTCGGAGGCGCTGTCGCGTTGGGCGCCGTTGAGTCCGGCTCCGGTGACTTGAGTGACGGTGGCGTCGGGAGCTACGTCGGAGAGGCGGGCGAACCAGTTGGCTTGCGGGGCGGACGAACTTGCCTGGAGTAGGGCGTGGGGACGTCCGAGGATGGTTAGGTCTTCTTTTAGCGGAGCGGAATCGTAAGTAAGGCTGAAGGCGTCGGTGGGGCGCGGGTCGGTTAGCAGTTCTCCCCACCAGAATCCGGCTTGTACGCCGATGCTCGGAATGTAGCGGAGCTGGTGAGCGGCGGACTTGGCGGGTTCGGTGGAGAGGACGTGGGCGTCGTAGAGATAGAGGGTTGTGTTGAGTACGTTCTTCGGGGGCCAGCCAGTTTCGACGCGCCATTTTCCGGGCACGTTTTTCAGGTGAGGATCGGGGGCGTGCCAATCCTGCATATAAATGGATAGTGGCGGCTCTTCCATGATTCCGGTGTTGCGGTTCTTGAGCCAGTAATCCCACCAGCGGAGGGCTTGATCTCGCCATTCGATCTGCGGACCGGGTTCGGCGTCGTTGGGGAAGGTGTGATTCCAGGGACCGACGATGGCTTTTATGGGTGCTTTGACTTGCTCAAACATGCGGAGGATGGAATCGCGGTAGCCGTCCAGCAGACCTCCGATTAGGAAGCAGGGGATTTTGATTTCGCTGAGCGGGCGGAGGGGAGCGCGCCAGAACTGGCCGTCGCGTTGATGCTTGAAGTAGAGCAGGGACCAAGGGGCGGAGTCGAAGCGCGGGCCCAGGACTTTCTCGTCCAGCGTGTAGTCGGGCGCTCCGGTCATGGAGGGAGCCAGATCCATGTTGAGCTCGAACTCGTCGAAGTGCATCATGCCGTCGATGTAATGGACGTCGTCGTGGAAAAGCTGTTCGGTGGCATCGACGGCTAGGATGGCTTTGAGCGCGGGCGGACGGCGCATGGCGAGCTGGATGGAATTGAAGCCTCCCCAGGAAATGCCGAACATTCCAACTTTGCCGGTGGACCAGGGTTGAGCGGCTAACCAGGCGATGACTTGTTCGCCGTCTAGTTGTTCCTGCTCGGAATATTCGCGATCGGTGGGCGTGCCTTCACTGGCGCCGAAGCCTCGGATATCGACTCTCACGCTGACGTATCCGTGTTCGGCGAAATATGCGTGGACGGGATAGTCGCGGGCGGCGGTGGCGTCGTCTTTGCGGTAGGGGAGATATTCGAGGAGGGCGGGAAATTTTTGTCCGGGCTTGAGGTTGTCGGGCATGTAGAGAGTGGCGGAGAGGCGGACGCCGTCGGGCATGGGGATCCATTGTTGGAGCATGCGGACGGGGTGCGGAGCGGGCGGGGTTTTCGGGGCGGCGAGGGCGCTGAGGCTGGTGGAAGTTGCGAGCGCGGCCAGGAGTGTTAACGCTCGATGGGAACTTAGAAACATGGGCGCCGCAAATCATAACAGGAGAGAGGGAGAGCGGCGGAGCGGCGGAGCTTCTAGGGCGCTTTATCGCTTATTCCATATATGGCTTACCCAATCATTGTGGGGGTAATAACCGTCTGTTAAGGGGTACCCCCCTTTTTTTAGATTATTAGAATCAGATGGTTAGCGGGAAGTTCTTCGCAAAGTATTCAAGAATAAGGAATTAGCTCGCTTCTCCGTCTCTTGGAGGACCTTCGACAGCGGACTGACGGCCGCTGGGCCTCAACTTCAAAGATCCTTCGCTTCGCTCAGGATTTCGGCAGCGGGCTCGCCCCTTCGACTGCGCTCAGGGTCACGCCCGCTAACCGCCTCAACTATTTATGTTGTCAAAGAAAGCTGAAATTGGTTTGGGGCGGCTTCGAGGGCCGTCTTGGGAGACGGGCACACCTCTGCACTGCTCCAGCTCAGGGGATATTGTTGCATCGGTCGGGCTGGGTGTCTGTGATGGCGCTCACTGGTTGGGTGTGATGAAAAAAGGTCGGGTCGATGGAGTGGTACGGGGAATGGTGCGGGCGCGTCCAGCCACGGAAAACCTCAGCCCGGCCACGCGCCATGGCGAGGGAGGTTAGGGTCGATCAAGCAGCATAGATAGCCTCTTGAGGCAGGAACTTGGTTCGTCACGCAATCGGCACTCCCAAAAGCGTAAGACCCTGATTCCCTTCGAGCGCAGGGTTCTTCGTATTTGAGCGTCTCTGCGCCTGTTGCGAGCTAGTTTCTTGATCCAGTATGGGCGGTTCGTTTTGGGTGTGTGACCGCACCTCGGGCATCCGTGCCAGAAGCACCCGTCGACGAAAACCGCGATGCGCTTGTAAGGAAAGAAAAAATCCGGGCTCCCCGGCAAGCCCTCCTCACGAACCTTCCAACCCGCGATTCCATTTCTTATCAGATGAGCTCGGAGGCGTAGCTCTGTGGTTGCGTTTGCGGTAGCCTTAATCGCCCGCATGTTCTGGGAGCGTTGCTTGGTGGTCTTAAATCTCACTGATTTCTATATCCTTGGCGACCGCAAGATCACTGAGTCCGAGCGGGATGTAGGTGATTGGCTTGTTTGGCAGGCGTCCGGGTTCGATGTAGTCATTGAACACAATCGCGGACATGTGGACGCCGTTTCCCCGGAGCATACTGTGGCACAGTAGAGTCTCGGCGGTTCGGCCTGATGCTTCTCTGGCAACTGAGCGACTGAAAAGACCGTTCTTGCACTGCACGGAAACAACTGGTGCAACCGGATTTGCCCCAAAGGGCGGAAACCACAGAATATCGAAACCCCCATCACGTTCGTTTCCAAGAATCACTCGACTCTCGAAGCCAAGTTTCTGCAAGTATTTCTTGTATTTCGCAGCCGTCCTGAGTTTCTTACGTGGATGGCCCACATTGTGAAGCGTCCCGGTCAGTTTCTTTGCAAGTCGGTTGCAGGTGGCATTCTCAAATTCTTTGGCATAGTTGCCACCGGAACTCCGCCTTCCGCTGACATCCGCTATGAACCGTACGAACTCCTTGTCTCGGGTCTTGAACTGGCGGATGTTCAGTTCGTAGGAAAAGGGAAGCTCGGAACGGCGTGATTGAAAGTGGCGTTCGAGCAACTCTAAGGCGGCGGCGATCGCGCTTTGATTGTCGGCGACGTTGTGTTCGAGCCGAAGATTGTCTAGAACGTCATCGAGCTTGCCCCCCGTCTGATCTTCCGTCTCCGAACCTAGGTCTTCGTTCGTGATAAAGCAGCTATCACGCCCTTTTAGCTCTCTGCAAATAATCTCGAAAAGTTCAAAACTTGCACTAAACATTGGTTTTCAAAAATTGCCGTGCGGCCCGTGAGAACTCTTGGTACTTATGCTTTAGATCCTTCGCCTTCTTGTCCCCGCGACCTGTAATGTTTCGGACAATAACCGCCAATTCCCCAAGTTGCTTGCGGAAACGCTTCACGTTTTCGCTCGGCGTCTGTACCTCCAAGAGAGCTTCTTCGAGGCTTGCTCCCCGCTCAAGTTTCGCCGCGGCCTTTGGGTCGCTCAGCACCTTCGCGAGTTTAGAGGATTCACGCGTGTCCGTAATTTTGCGAGTTAGGAAGTTTCGAGTCCCAGCATCCGTAAGTTCCCCATAGAGAAAGTCAAGTAGCTTCCTTAGCTTTGCGAGATTGTACCCCTCCACATCCAAGGTGTCCGGATTCACTTCTAGTTCGACGTAATCTGGGATGGCGGAGCGCGTTAGGGCCTCGCCGAATATCCAGAACTCTTGGTCGCTAATTCCTCTGAGGTGTTGCTTGGCTTTTCGGATCACGCGGTACGGGACCAGGTAACGCCTGACCGCGCTCTTCGTGATCCCAAGCTCGTCGACGGTTCGGTCCAAGTCCTCGCCAGACTTGATTTGTTCGTCTAGGAATGTCGCTTTACTTTCTGCCGGCCAATCTTTGAAACCGAAGAGATGTCGAACTCCCAGGTAGACCCGCATAGCTTGTATGTGTGATTGATCTTCCTCTTGGTGAAAAATCAGAACGGGAATTTTCTTGAACCTCGCTATTTCCTGGGCGGAAAAGACCCCATCTTTGTTCCCCACGATGTGGCGGACAGCAGCCAATCTGCGATTGCCTTCGATTACCACAAACTTACCGTCCATCTGCCTTACTACGAGAGGTTCGTAACGGATGAAACCATTTCTCTTGAACGATTCGAGGAGTCTCAGTGCGTAGTGTGGATCGCCTTCCAGAAGTTTCTGTACGCGGTCCTGCTGCTTTTCGATTTCGGGAAGCGATGATGATTCAGACTTTCCCCCGAAGCGCGGGTTCGTTGGGTCAAAGAGCAACTGTTCCACGAAAATGTCGGTGAATTCAGTTTCGCGCACTGCGTCGCTCTTCTTTGGCAAAGGATTACTCCCAGACTCCGGTCAAGGACTTAACCACAGCTCGAAAGAGCGGAGGTGGAACTGCGTTCCCTATCATTTGAAAGCGGTCCCTGATGGTTCCGCGATCCCAGCACCAAGACCTCGGAAAGCCCTGCAAAGCGGCGCACTCCCGATAAGACAGCCGTCTCGGCCTTCCCGCGCGAGTGAACTCCCAATGGTCAGTATCAATCCGTCGCAGAGGAGGGCTCGCCGGATGTAACGGAACGTGGCGCCAGTGACCGACTATGCAAGGGCTCGGTTGCCCCCACGAGTGGCGACGCTTCCGCGATAAATAATACCAATGAAAGGGCTCGGTGTTGAATTCGCCTTCGGGCCATCGTGGAAAACGATTTATCACATTGCGCTGGCTCACGTACTTCCTGCCGGTACCTGGTCCATAGGTTGGTTTCGGGAATTTGTATTCAAACGTCTGATCGGAACGCACGCCCACCAAGAAAACTCGGCGACGATTCTGCGCTACGCCATAATCCTTGGCATTCAGCACGGACCATTGCACTCGGTAACCCGCCGCCCGGTACCGGATTAGTTGATTGCTCAGGAGATCGCGGTTCTCGCCGAACACCATTCCATTGACGTTTTCAACTATGAACGCCTTTGGTAGAACGTCGCGCAAGACGCGATCAAATTCACGATAAAGATAGTTCCGGGCGTCGGTCTTCCATTTGCGCTTGCCCCCTTGCGTGTAACCTTGGCAGGGGTAGCAGCCGACCAAGAGATCGGCAGTTTGAAATTTGTGGAAGTCGCGAATGTCTCCGCATTCAATGTTCGAGCCATCAATATTTTCTTTGTAGGTGTCACAGGCTGTCTGCCAGATGTCGTTTGCCCAGACGATCTTGTACCCGAGTTTCTGCAGAGCGTAGTCGGACCCGCCACATCCGCTAAAGAGTGAGATCGCTTTCTTTAATGCCATGTCTCGCACTGAACGACTGATTCTAACGCTATCGACGGAAAAAGGGCCATGGATTTCCCCATGGCCCCCTCGGTCGTGATCATTATCTACCAGTGTCGGGTAAGGATGTGTAGACCACTTTGGTGCTAGAGCGGTTCTCATGATGGGGTAGAGTGCGTACGCGCAGCGGGCTAAACAGGCTCCGGAAAAAGTCGCCAAGGGTGCAAAAGGCACACCGCAGGCGCTGAAGCGCGGACACATTTTCAACGACTGAGCGGCACGGGTGAACTCGTGCCCTTCCCAAACCCCGCCCATGTCGGAGTCTTTGGGTAAGCTGTAAGGCCAGAACCTGTTGCAGAGCTTGGCGGCAGGGCTGAACAGCTTGCGGAAAAATGCAATTTGACGAAGAGAAACAACCACCGGGGCTAAAGCCCGCGGTGATTTCAGAGGGCTTACGCGGCCCTGAAGGGCCGCTCTTCCACGGTGATCCACGCATTCGTGGGTTTTTCCGCAAGCTGTGAAGCCAGAACCTGGTGCAGACCTTGGCGGCACGGCTGAACAGCTTGCGGGAAAAGTGTTTTTTGCGCTCGCAGGCTTACCTCCGCGGCTAAAGCCGAATTCAAAACAAGGCAGTTACCGCAGCGCTGAAGCGCTGCGCCACCCAAAAACAAGTGCAACATCCAAACACAAGTGCAACATCCAAAAACAAGTGCAACATCGGGTTTTTCCGCAATGAGAACTCCGGCCGTCCCTCCGGGACTTGAATCACTTTTCCGACTTTACCCAGCGCTGAAGCGCTGGGCTAAGCTGGTTCGCCCCTCCGGGGCTTGGGGTTCTGGTGCTCCAACTCTTTCTTGACAGGGTGGGGCTATCTTCTTATTGTTGCTAACCGTTGTGGTTGCTGACTGTCGTTAGGGAAACTCTGATTCAGTGCCAACGAAGACCCTGAACCACAGGGTACACAGGGGTGCACGGAGGTACCCTGGGGACTTAATCAGACTTTCCCTAACCGTTGTTGTTGTGACTATCGTGGTTGTGAACACATGAACATTGTCAAGGCTACGAAGAAGTTTGAGGAATGGCTGGGGCGGCAGGTCCGGATTGTTGAACCCGATTTGCGGTTCAAGCATGAGCAGATGGCGGCGGCTCTTTTTCCGTTCTTTCGGGCGACATTCTATCGCTGGTTGCAGGTGTGGCCGGAGGTGTGTGCGGAGATGGATCGGGTGCCGCATATTTTGTCGGTGGGCGATTTGCACGTGGAGAATTTCGGCACCTGGCGAGACACCGAGGGGCGGCTGGTGTGGGGCGTCAACGATTTTGATGAAGCGTGTGTGTATCCCTACACGATGGACCTGGTGCGGCTGGCGACGAGCGCGTTGCTGGCTACTCGGGAACATCGTCTGGCGATGAAGGCGAAGGAGTCGGCGGCGGCGATTTTGGCGGGATACGAGCGCGGGATGGAAGAGGGCGGGCGTCCGTTTGTGTTGGGCGAGAACCATGAGTGGTTGCGGGCGATTGCGGAGAGCAAGCTGCGCGATCCGGTGGTGTTCTGGCAGAAGATGGATCGTCTCCCTACGGTGAAGGCAGAGATACCGGAGAGCGCGCGGGAGGCGATCGAGCATCTGCTGCCGGAGCGGGGCCTACGGTACCGGCTGACGCGGCGGGTGGCAGGGCTGGGAAGCTTGGGGCGTCCGCGACTGGTGGCGATTGCGGAGTGGAAAGGCGGGCGGGTGGCGCGGGAAGCGAAGGCGTTGCTGTCATCGGCGTGGCAGTGGCTGAATCCGGATGGGGCGCCGGCGGAAATTTTGTATGGTGCGATTCTGCGGCGGGCGGTGCGGTGTCCCGATCCTTATGTGCAGATGCGGGGACACTGGATTGTGCGGCGGCTGTCGCCACATTGCTCGCGCATTGAACTGGATGCGCTTGGAAGCAGTCGAGGGGAATTGCGACTGCTGGAGGCGATGGGAAAAGAGACGGCGAATATACATGTGGGGACGGAAGAAAAGCGGCGTGCGATCCTGAAGGATTTGCGGGGACGAAAAGGGAACTGGCTGGCGGGGGCGGCGCAGGCGATGGCCGATGGGCTGGAAAAAGATTGGCGAGTGTGGAAGGAGCGCCGGCAGAGCTAGACTCTGCCGGCGCTTTTTATTGGAGAGAGAGTCCGTGCGAGGACTGTGGTGGATCGAAGAGCCGGAATTCCAGTGCTTGAGGTTTGTTTTCAGCCCCGATGGTGATGAGAGCGTCGAGGATGTATTCGAGGGCAGCGGGGGAGCCGGACCAGACGCGAGAAAAGGACTCGCGATGAACCGCGAGTTCGCCGACGAGACGGCCGACGGAATCGGGGCCGAGGTCGAAATCGGCCAGAGTCGGGTCGCTGCCAATGGGCAGCGGCGGGTGGAGAGCAGGAGGAAGGCGAAGGCTGGCCTGAGTTAGCCAGTGGGCGATGAGGGCTTTGAGATGCTGGCGGCAGCAGACGCTCCGCATGTCTTTCTGCGAGGCGAGCGAGGAATGCCAGGAGAGGATTTTGAGGCGGTCAAGCCAGCGGTTCTCGACCACTAAGAACCATCCTGTATGGCGAAAGGTATCGAGATTGCAAACGGAGCACGGCGAGCGTTTTGTGATTGCGTAATCCATCGGCGCCTCTTTCGACAATGTCAAGCGTTGGCTGCGGCGCGGGCGAGGGAGAGAGTACCCGCGCGTTCGCTGAGGGGGACAGTCATCATCCCGAGGGTGGTGTCGAAACGGAGCGTGAAGTGAGAGGAGCAGGTGTTGCAGAGCCAGAAGTGTTCGCGGCGGCGGAGTTTGCGCCGATTGCCGTCGAAAGCGGAGCTGAGGTCAGAAGGGAAAGTTTCGGCCAGAAACAGCTTGCCTTCGCGAAGGGAACGGAAGGGAACGGTGCAGGTGGGGTTGGCGCATTTATGGAGCATTGGCTAGGTCCAGTCTTCTCTTCTGTGAACTTCGGCCAGAGAGATTCCAAGGGCAGTGCATGTGAGAGGCCGAAGAGTTGGCGGGACACTAGGAATTATTAACCGTTAGTTACAGTGAGTTAGCAGTGGGAAAAGTGATGTGGGTTACGCTGCGCCGAGTTGAGTTGACGGCGAGCGGTCACGTCCGACGAAAGATCGTCCATGGGTCGCCGAACATTTTAGTTGTGATGGGGATCACAGCGTAATTAGTGACAGGGGGAATACCTGGAGCGAAATGCCCAAGACTGCATTCTGCGAGTTATCCGGAGTTAGTCCGGGGCAGCGTGTTGGGGATGGCCATTCATGCGGTAGCTTCTAACGCACGATCCAGGCAGAGGCGGCGAGAAGAATGCCGGCGGTCGCCATAAACAGGCCGAAGCGCCAGAATATGCGGCGACCGGTAAGCAGGGTGATGGATGTGATCACCAGGGCGATCTCCAGGAAGACTTCACCCAGATCGAGGCGGTCGACTTTGCGGTGGGCAAGTTCCGCCTCTTTTTCCAGTTCGCGCGCCCTGGCGTCGAGTTCTTTCTGCTCGTCTTTATAACGGTTGGCTTCTGCGCGATACTTTTGCTGGAGCTTGGCAGCGGCTTCGGCGTCTTTGGCGGCGACAATGGTGGTTAGATCGGCGAACAATTCGTCGGTGTGGCGGCGGATATTCTTAGCCTGGTAGTAGGCCCACTGGTCGGTGACTTTGTTCTGCAAAATAATTTCTTCGGTGTTTGTGCGATGGCCGAGCAGCGATACGGTTGCCAGCAAGACGGCCAGCACCGCCATGGTGAGCGTGACGGGGGCGAGATCGGGATGCTCCCTGGCGTGTTCGGCGTGCTCCTGCAGTTGGTCGAGTTCTTCGGACATGGTATGGGGCTCCTGTTACTAAATGCGCTGCGAGGTTCGGGCTGCGGGCTACGGGCCTTTTTTCAACGAGCTTTGAGGATAAACCAAGTTAACTATTCTCCCATCACTTTAATGATGACTTTTTTGTCGCGCTGGCCGTCGAATTCGGCGTAGAAAATCTGCTGCCAGGGGCCGAAGTCGAGTTTTCCGTTGGTGACAGGGACGATGACCTCGTGCTGAATGATCAGCGATTTGAGGTGAGCGTCTCCGTTGTCTTCTCCGGTCTGGTGATGCAGGTAGTTCTGCCGGAAGGGAGCGAGGGTTTCCAGCCAGTGGTTGATGTCTTGGATCAGACCGCTCTCGTTGTCGTTAACATAAACCCCGGCGGTGATGTGCATGGCGGAGACGAGGATTATGCCGTCTTTGATTCCAGACTTTTTCAGCGCGGCCTCAACCTGCGGGGTCAGGTGAATATAGGCTCGCTTGGTTTTGGTGTGCAGGGTCAGGTATTCGGTGTGAAATTTCATGGGTTCGGTCCAAAAAGTTGTAACAAAAACGACTTTGGCAGCATTAAAAGGGGCGTCCGATCTCGAAGAACTTACGGTATCGCTAAAGCGATAGCTCGACACGAAGCCAAATTTCGCCGCAGCCTGTCAGGCCGGAATCTCTTCGCGGCGATCCGGGTTCGCTGCAGCCGCTGGGAGCCGCAGGCGGAAGGTGGTGCCAGCTCCGACGATGGAATCGAATTTCACCTCGCCATAGTGCCACTGCATGATCTGGTAGGTTTGGGCCAGGCCGATTCCGCTGCCGCCTTGGTCGCCCTTGGTGGTGAAGTAGAGTTCAAAAAGTTTTTCCTGGGCTTCGGGCGGAATGCCGCAGCCCTGATCCATGACTTCGGCGAAAATCATTTCGCCCTCGCGGTGCGCTTTCAGAGTAAGCATTCCTCCCGCCGTCATGGACTGGACCCCGTTCAACACCAGGTTCAAAATCGCCTGCTTTATCAGATCGGAATCGACGCGCACCATGAGCGCGTGATCTTGGTTGGGCCACTCGTCGTTCCGCGCGTGCTGGTTGGGCAGTTCCAGCACGACGCGCACGCCGTGACGGGCGGCATCGGGCGCGGCCAGCACCGACACACTCTCCAGAATCTTGCGCAAGTCCAGGTCTTCCAGTCTTAGATCGCGGGGACGGGTGAAGTCCACCAGGATTTGCACGACACGGTCGAGGCGGTGAATTTCGCTGCCGATGATGTCCATGTGGCGGCGGGTGTCGGGATCGTCCTGCTGCAGTTTATTTTGCAACAACTGTAAGTGGAGGACGATGGCGTTGATGGGATTTTTGACCTCGTGGGCGACGCCTCGGGTGAGCCGGCCGCTGGCGGAAAGGCGTCGCGAAATTTCAATCTCGTTCTCGATGCGCCGAACCGATTCGGCATCGCGCATGGTCAGCAGCGCGCCAATGGGCGTTCCTTTTTCCTGAATGAAGTCGAGCGACACCTGCACCCGGCGGCCATCGGCAGCGTCGAATTCGTACTGCACCAGCGGACGTTGCTTCTGGAATGCCGGCAGAACCACGGCGCCGAGCACGGTTCCGTCGGAAAAAATCTCTTCCGCTGTGTGTCCCAGAATTTCACGACGCGGGCGTCCCAGAAATTTTTCCGCCGAGGCGCTCACCAGCACCACCCGCGAATCACGGGTAAACAACATAAGCCCGTCCTGGAGTTTGGTCATGACCTGCTCGACGTTGTCTTTGAGCGCGGAAAAAATCTGGTTGGTATCGCGAATTTGCCGGCCCAGGTGCGCAATCTTCAGCGACACCAGTCCAACCTCGTCGTCCGAACCGGACTCTTCGGCGGGCAAGATATCTCCGGCGCTCGCGCTGTCGAGGTTCCGGGCGATGGCCTTTAAGGGGCCGAGGGCGACGTTGGAAACCACGGCCGCCAGGACCAGCGAACAAAAAATCGCGAGGACGGAAAAGAAAGCGGCCTGCTGCAGTTTGGGCGTCAGTTCGTTGCGCAGAAAAACGGTCGAGACGCCGACCCGAACACTGCCAAAGGCCTGCCTGTCGAGTTCCAGCCCGATACTCACGTCATAAACCGTGGCCGGGGCGTAGAGCAAGCGTAACTGGCGCCGGAAGCCCGCGTCGCGCAACCCGCCCAAGCGAGGACGTTCCGGAACCGGCTTGCCATTCAGAGCGGGATTGGTATCGAGAATGGCGACTCCATTCGGATCAATGATGGCGGCATCGTAGATGATGCGAGAATTTCCCACCACCGCTTCGAGCATGTCGTTGAGGTTGGTGTCGGTCTGCAGATAATTGGTGATGGCGGCACGCAGTGCCTTGGGATTGTTGGTGTCAACCCGCGTGCTGGTCAGATCGGGCACCGCTTTGGATGCGGCGTACTCCAGTTGATTGGTGAGCTGGGAAGCGGTTTCATCGGCCCAGAGCAAGCGCTGGCGCAGCAGTTGCGAGAGATAGATCCAGGAAAAGCCGACGACCATCGCCGTGAACAGCGTGGTGATCACGAACACGATGATGAATTTGCGGGTCATATTTTAGAAAAGTTCTCAGTTCTGAGTGAGCGCCACAAAACGTTTCCGATTCCTGAGAACTCACAGCACTGGCGCGGCGCGGCATGCGAGCAACTCGTCACTCCTCCGCGGCCAGGATTGCATCCTGCGGCCGGCCGTATTCTTTCAGCTTGTTATGCAGCGTCTTTAGGCTGATGCCGAGTTTCCCCGCGGCTTTGGTCTTGTTGTTATTGTAGGCCTGCAGAGTTTTCAGGATCAGCAGCTTCTCGGCTTCCCCAACCGTCGTGCCCACGCCCAGGTGCACGGCATCGGGATCGTTCGCCACCTGCCGGACACTCTGACCAAAGCCAGGCGGCAAGTGCTTGGTTTCCACCAGTCCGCTTTCGCAGACGATGACAGCGCGTTCCAGCGTGTTGCGCAACTCGCGCACATTGCCCGGCCACGAATAAGTCTGGAACATATTGAGCACGGCCTCGCTGACGTCCGCCACCTTGCGATTATGCTTGCGGTTCATGTCCGCGAGCAGATTTTTCACTAACTCGCGGATATCTTCTTTATGCTCGCGCAGCGCCGGCATGTGAATATTGAAAACGTTGAGCCGGTAATAAAGATCCTCGCGTAGTTCACCATTGGCCACGGCATCGTCGGGTACTTTGTTGGTCGCGGCGAGCACGCGCACGTCCACCGAAGTTTCGTTTTTGCTGCCGAGTCGCCGCAGTTTGTGGTCTTCGAGCACGCGCAGCAGCTTAGCCTGGGTGTTCACTGGCATCTCGCCAATCTCGTCGAGCAGCAGGGTTCCGCCTTCAGCCAGTTCGAAGCAGCCGGTGCGGCGCTCCAGCGCGCCGGTGAATGCGCCTTTTTCGTGGCCAAAAATTTCGCTCTCGATCAGCGTCTCGGGAATGGCGGCACAATTAATGGGGACGAAAGCTTTGTTGCGCCGTGGACTTAGATCGTGGATGGTGCGCGCCACCAATTCCTTGCCGGTGCCACTGGCCCCGGTGATCAACACCGAGGCCGTGCTCGGAGCCACCAACTCGATGAGCCGGAAGATTTCCTGCATTTGAGGGGAGGCGCCGACCAGCAGGCCAAGCGCACCTTTATCGCGCAAGCGGCGGCGCAGCGCTTCATTTTCGGTGCGGGTGTTCAGTATCTCCCCGAGGTTGGTGAGGATGGAGCGCAGCCGGTGAAAATCGATGGGCTTCTCGATGTAGTCCTGCACGCCCAGCCGGCCCGCGTGAAACGCGGTGTCAGTGGCCTTCTGGGCGGTGACCATGACCACGGCGATGGACTGCGACATGTCGGCAAGTTTCTCCGCCAGTTCGATGCCGCCCATGCGGGGCATCTTCACGTCGGTGATGACGATGGACGGAGTGAAGACGAGAATTTTTTCCAGCGCCTCGACGCCGTCGGCGGCGGTGTCGGTGCGATAACCCCAGCTCGAAACTAATTCGGCCAGCCCAGTTCGTTCGTTCTCTTCGTCTTCAACAATCAGCACGCGTTCCTGTGTCATAATTTTTTATGTCCCGGAGCTCAATGAGCATTATTCAGGGAAGCGCGCCGCGTCGCAACCCGGCTGGGGATGAGGGAATATCAATCTGAGATCACTCCGGAGCAACCGGCTGCAGAAGTCGGCTCACGGCCCCACGAGAGCTATAAGAATATCCGCCACCAATTCTTTTTCTTTTGTAAAATGCCCGGTTGCTGTAGAATTCTCTGTTCCCAGGTGAAGCGTATCCGTAGGTGGCGTAATGCTTTATCGATTACAGTTCTGTTTAGATAAGTTTGTATTTGCAGTGGATTCGATTCGGAGGAACTCAATGTCACTTTGTCACGAAACTTACCGGAAATGCGCGAGTGTCGCGCTGGCCCTGGCCCTTGTTCTGATTGCGGTGCCAGTTTTGCTGAACGCACAAACCGCGCCCAAAGCGCCAACTGTACAGTCGTCGGATGACTTCCCCAAGGTGGAGCTGTTCCTGGGCTATCAGTGGTTGAACCCTGGCGGGAACATTCCGGATCAAAGCCAACCGCCCAACGCTTTCAAGCTGCCCTCGATTGCGCAGGGTTTCGGCACCAACCTGTCCTACAACTTCACCAGGAATTTGGCACTGGAAGGCAATTACGGCGGGGATTGGAACCGCAACGCCAGCATCAGCGCGGCGGGCATTGGGCCGAAGTACACCTGGCGTGGCGATGGTGTGAGTTTTTTCGCGCACACCCTGGTTGGATTCCAGCGCCTGTCATCAAGAGGTATCCAATCCACTAACGGCGTAGCGGCGATTCTTGGCGGCGGTATGGATCTGAAGCTCTGGAAGCCGGTTTCATTGCGACTTTTTGAAGCTGACTACCAGCTCGCGCGGATGAACTTCTCTGGCAATGTGCCGGCGAACGACAGCGCGTTGCGGCGTCAGACTTATAACGGCGTCCGCCTGAGCAGTGGTCTGGTGTTCAACTTTGGCGGAGCTCCGGAAGTTCCGGTAGCCGCGGCCTGCTCTATCGACCACAACGAAGTCATGGTCGGTGAGCCGCTGCACGCGACCGTTACCCCCAGTAACTTCAACCCCAAGCACACACTGAAATACGACTGGACAAGCACCGGCGGCAAGATCGAAGGCAAGGATACCGGCGCTGCCATCGACACCAACGGCGCGGCCCCCGGCAGCTATGCCGCCACCGCCAGTGTCACCGATCCCAAGGTCAAGAAAAACGGAGTGGCCAATTGCACTTCGAACTTCACCGTGAAGCCGCTGAATCCGCCGCAGATTTCGTGCTCGGCAAATCCAGCAATGGTCGAAGTCGGAACGTCCTCGATGATCACCTGCATCTGCACGAGTCCTGACAACGCGACGGTCACAGTGGGCAACTGGACCTCCAGTGCGGGGAGCATCGCGGGCAGCGGCAATTCCGCGACACTTAGCACTACCGGCGCATCCGCAGGTCCGGCAACGGTGAATGCAACCTGTACTGATTCTCGCGGCTTGACGGCCTCGACTTCGAGTTCGGTCGCAGTGAATAACCCGCCACCGCCACCGGCGCCAGTTGTGGACAAAGTGCTGGAGGCCAGGCTCTTGCTTCACAGCGTGTATTTCGTGACCGACAAACCGTCGATTAAGGCCCCCAATGCCGGCATGGTTAAGAGTCAGGAACAAACCCTCGTGGCACTGGCTGCGGACTTCAAGAAATATCTTGAGGCCAAGCCGGATGCTCACCTGACCCTCGAAGGACACGCCGACGTGCGTGGCTCCGTGCCGTACAACCAGGCACTCTCCGAGCGTCGAGTGGCGCGCGTCAAGAGCTTCCTGGTCGAGCAGGGTGTCCCTGAGGCCGACCTGGACACCAAGGCTTTCGGCAATCAGCACAACCTGACCGCAGCCGAGGTGAAGTCGGCGGTCGAGCAGAACCCTGAGCTGACGAAAGAGGAACAGGCCAGGTTCCTGCGCAACCTAACGGTAATCAAATGGGCGAGCAATCGCCGGGTGGACGTCACGTTGAACGTTGCCGGCCAAACCGAAACTTCGGTGCGGCAGTACCCGTTCAATGCTGCTGATTCATTGACCCTGATTGGCGGCAGGGAGGCTGACAGGAAAGCCGCCGCAGCAAAGAAGGCTCCAGTAGCAAAGAAGGGCATTAAGAAACCGGCGAAAAAGTAGTAATCACCGCAGGGTGAGTGCTGCAAGAAGGCAACGGAGGAAGCAGAAATGCTTCCTCCGTTTTTTCTGCGAATCGCTGCTAAGCCAACTCAGTATCCTGAGCTTGCGTTCTTTGCACGGGTAGTCAACAATCCAGTTATTACTGATATGCGACTTACTTGTGGACTTGCGATTGCGTTTTGGCTGAGCTTCCCGGCTGCGGGAATGGCTTGGTGGCAACAGGACGCGGCAGGCGGGGCGAATTCCGCTGGACAAGCTCCGGCTGCGCCCGCGGCTCGGGCAGAGACCGCGCCGGCGCAGCAGGTTCCCGCAGAGACTACGCGGGCTGAGCTCGACAATCCGAAGACTGCGGTGGCGGAGCACAAAAAAGCGCCGGAGAGCGTGGCGAAGAAGAAAATGGGTGCTGGTTCGGCGAGCGGAGTTTCGGGGGGTGGAACCAGGAAACGCCGCAAGGGGACCGCGTCGGCTCCCGAGGGGGCTCCGCGGAAGATTGTGGTTCGCGAGGGCGGGGCGATCGAACCCCCGGCGCAGATTGCTCCCGACATCACGCCCGCGGAAGCTACTCGTCATCGCCAGAACGCGGAACGGTTGCTGGGAGCTACCGACGTCCAACTGAAACAACTGGCGGGACGTACGCTGGACGACCGACAGCAGGAGACGGTGGGACAGATCCGCAACTATATGGATGGCGCGCGTTCGGCGTTGAAGGAAGGCGACGTGCGGAGAGCGAGCACGCTGGCGGAGAAGGGACATATGCTGGCGGAAGATTTGGTGAAGCATTAGGGACGGTTGAAACGCCCGCCTTGTGTCTCGACAAACGACCGCCAAACTGGGCACTTGCACAGTGGATTTGTTGCACGTGGCGGCAGCACTCGAACTGGGTGTGGACTACTTCTACAGCTTCGACCGGCAACCGAGAAAACTGGCTCAAACCGTGCGTCTGAAGTTGAACTAGGAGAGCCGCCGCGTGATCAGTGGTCTGGTGGAGCGACGGGCGTCCTCGCGGTGTTTTCTGGGCGGGACGCCCGGCTTGCGGCAATCCCCTACTTTCTTCCTTCCCGCTTCTGGGCTAGGACCAGTCCGCGCGGGGTGGGCAAGAGGACGGCGGAGATGAGGCCGTCCTGTTCGAGTTTGAGCGCGGCTTCGCGGACGATTTTCAAGTGTGAACTGGCGTCGTGCATCAGGATCAGGCCAAAGGGGCTGATCTGCGGCAGGAAGCGGCGAATTTCCTGCTCACGGATGGGCATATCGCTGTCGCTGAAGAAAAGATCGATTGTGCCTTCGACTTTCATGTCGAGGCTTGATGCATGGCGCAGATCGATCCACTCGGCGAGTCCGGAAGCCTGGATTCTAGCCTTGGCGTTCTCATAGATCTCGTGGTCGAACTCGCAGGTGATGACGCGCCCGCGTCCGTTGGCTTGCAGTCCCTCGGCGATCCAGAGAGTGCTCATGGCGCTGAAGGTTCCGGTCTCCACCACCAGTTCGGGCTTGATGGTGGTGACGAGGGTGCGCAGGAACTCGAGCACCTCGGCTTCGGCGGTCATGGAATCGAACATGTGCCAGCGCTCGGGGTGCGGACACTCGGGCGTAGGGCGATGGTATTCGGGTTCCAGTCGATCGCCGGTGCGTTCGATCTGTCGCAGGATGCGGCGCTCCTGCTTTTCTTTCTTGAAAAAGCGGCGAAGGCTGAAAGACATAGAGTAGAGAAGTGTACCGGAAGACGGTTGACGGTTGTCCGTTGTCCGTCTTCTGTCAGCGGGAGCCCAAATGGTTTGATTGAGAACAGAGAACCGAGAACAGGTTTCTACTCACTGGTGAAGTAGTCCACAGTCACGGGGTTCTCAAACAGGGAATAATCGCGGGTCACGACCGTGATGCCGCTGTCGGTGACAAAGTAGCGCTCGCGGTCCGCTTCAATATCGTAGCCGATGGTGGTTCCTTCGGGAATGTGCACATCGCGGTCGATGATGGCTTTCCGAATGCGGCAACTGCGTCCCACGTTTACGTGTGAGAACAGAATACAGTCCTCGATCTCGGTGTAAGAGTTGACGCGCACATTCGGAGACACCACGCAATTTTGAAGGGAGCCGCCGGAAATGACGCAGCCGGAGGAAACCAGGGAATCGAGGGCGTGGCCCATGCGCCCAGTTTCGGCAAATACGAATTTTGCCGGCGGATACTGGCGCTGATGAGTGCGGATAGGCCAGGCTTCGTCGTAAAGATTGAAGACGGGAGAGACCGAAACCAGGTCCATGTTGGCTTCGTAGTAAGCGTCGAGTGTGCCTACGTCACGCCAGTAGAGGGCTTCTTTCTTGTTTTCGTCGACAAAATTGAAAGCGAAGACGCGGTGGTCGTCCAGCATTTTAGGCAGAATATTCTTTCCGAAATCGTGACTGGAGTCGGGATCCTCGGCGTCTTTGAGCAGCACGGGGATGAGCACGTCGGTGTTGAAAATATAGATGCCCATCGATGCTGAAATTTTGGTGGGATCGTAGGGCGAACGCAAATCGGTCTGGTTCGGTTTTTCCAGGAAGCCGGTGATGCGATGGTCGTGGTCGATATCGACGACGCCGAAATGGCGGCATTCAGCCGGGTCGGTGGTCAGGGTGGCAACGGTGACGTCGGCGCCCGCGTCCCGGTGCTGTTTGAGCATGCGCTCGTAATTCATTTTGTAAATGTGATCGCCGGAGAGGATGAGGACGTACTTGGGCTGCTCGGAGCCGATGGAATAGATATTCTGATAGACCGCGTCGGCAGTCCCCATGTACCAGTTCTCGCTGACCCGCTTCATGGGGGGCAGGATTTCGATGAACTCGCCGATTTCACGGCCGAAAATGTTCCAGCCTTCGCGGATCTGGCGATTGAGCGAGAGCGCCTTGTATTGCGTGAGGATAAAGACGCGGCGCAGGCCGGAGTTGACGCAATTGGAAAGCGTAATGTCGATGATGCGGTAAATGCCGCCGAAGGTCACAGCGGGTTTGGCACGATCACGGGTGAGTGGATAGAGGCGCTCGCCAGCGCCACCGGCGAGCAAGATTCCGAGCGTATCTTTCATCGGCTCACACTGTAAGGATGCAGCGTGCAAGGCTGCCCCGGGTCAAGGCGAAATACTAGCACACGGCTGCGCGTTGTGACCGCAGCGGTGAGGCACAAAAAAGGCGGCATGGCTGGCATGCCGCCCGGAGCGCCGGTTGTCGAATCAGTGCGCGCAAACAAAAGCGTCCGCGCCGCACGCTATCGCTAGCAGTGCACGATCTTGCCGCTCTTAATGCCGCGCGTGGCATTCCGTGAATCCACCACCAGGCTGGCGTCGTTGACAATTGTCTTGTAGTCGTAGTCGGAGTGATCGGTGACGATGAGCACGCAGTCATACTGGCCGAGATTGTCGAGCGAGGAACACTTCATCTGCAGGTCGTACTTACGGCCGCGGCCAACGAAGGGGAAGTAGGGATCGTTATAGCTGACCACGGCGCCCTCTTTTTGAAGCAGCTCGATAATGGTAAGGGCAGGCGACTCGCGCAGGTCGTCAATATCTTTTTTGTAGGCCACGCCCAAAACCAGAATCTTGGATCCGTTGATGGCCTTTTTCTGCCGGTTGAGCGCGGAGATGGTGGAGGCGATCACGTGGTAGGGCATGGCCACGTTGATTTCTCCAGCCAGTTCGATGAAGCGGGTGCGGAAGTCGAACTCCTTCGCCTTCCAGGAAAGATAGAAGGGATCGACCGGAATGCAGTGTCCGCCGAGACCCGGCCCGGGA
Organism: Acidobacteriaceae bacterium; assembly: GCA_025355505.1. Lineage (GTDB taxonomy): Bacteria > Acidobacteriota > Terriglobia > Terriglobales > Acidobacteriaceae > Acidiflorens. Next base: position 39,646 of record JANXZM010000037.1, read on the forward strand.
TAAAACGGATGGAAGCCGAAGGGCTTGGTGGCGGCAGCGTCGATGATCTCCCAGATGTCAAGGTCCATGCGCAGGCAGAGCAGCTTAAGTTCGTTGACCAGCGCGATGTTGACGCAACGGTAAATATTCTCGAGCAACTTGGTCATCTCCGCGGCAGCAGGTGAGGAAACGGGAACGGTGCGGCGAAAAATGGAGCCGTAGAGCGCGGCGGCGATCTCGCTCGCCTGAGAATCAAGTCCGCCAATCACTTTTGGAATATCGTGACGAGCCACCTGGGTGTTGCCGGGATCCTCACGCTCGGGCGAGAACGCGACCCAGATCGCTTTGTCGCCGGCAGCTCCCTTGCGAGATGTTGTCAGGCCAGCTTTGTTTTCCTGTTCGAGAATGGGAATCAGGACTTCTTCGGTGGTGCCGGGGTAGGTAGTGCTCTCGAGGACGACCATCTGACCGGGACGCAGATAGGGCGCAACGGCGTGGGCGGTGTTGGTGATGTAACTGAGGTCGGGCTCGTGATATTCGTTGAGCGGGGTGGGGACGCAGATGATAATTGCATCCATGGCGGTGATCTGCGAATAGTCAGCCGTGGCTTTGAAGCCATTTGCCCTGGCCGCCGCGATTTCCTCGGGAGTGATGCGAAAAATGTAGGTGCCGCCGCTGGCGATGGTATCGATTTTCCGCTGATCGATATCGAAGCCGGTGACGGAAAATTTCTGCTCGCTAAAGAGCAGGGCCAGCGGCAAGCCAACGTAGCCGAGGCCGATGATTCCGACCCGAGCCTGGCGCGCATCGATGCGGCTTTTCAAGTCAGTAAAGAGGGAAGAAGCGGTGAGTTGAGTAGTCATAATATGGCAGAAATAATTCTAGCACTGGAGGCCGCGCTTGGGCTGCGGAAGCTGCGGTTGGCCTACGATTGTGCGCGATTTTGATGCGATTGTTACCGGGGGATTGCGATCTTGAGTACTGCCGTAATCGAATTCGCCCAGGCAGCGGTTTCCTTAGTAACATCCGAGGGGATGCGATTCTTAGGGCTACCGATTGTGCTGTTCCTGTTTCTGGTGGCGCTGGCGAGCCAGGCGGCGAGGTTTCTGGTGGTGGACAAACCGGAAAAGTCCGATGCCATCGTGGTGCTGGCTGGGGAGACCAACTACCGTCCCGCCCGCGCTCTGGAACTGCTGCGTGAGGGTGTGGCGCCGCGCGTGTTCATGAATGCAGAAGCGCGAAATTTGATTTACGACCAGCAACTGATCGAGATTGCGCAGAAATACGTGAACGGCCTGCGTGAAGCAAATCGGGTCTCGGTATGTCCGATTGTTGGGTTCTCGACTAATGCTGAGGCCGACGACGTGAGCCGATGCCTGCAGTCGATGGCGGCGCATCGAGTGCTGATTGTGACTTCGGAATTTCACACTCGCCGCGCCTTGATGATCTTTCGCCATCGCCTGCCGCAATACCAGATCAACGTGGCCGCGGCGCGCAATCCGGCGCAATTCGGCGAAGCCTGGTGGACAAACCGCGAATGGGCAAAAACCACTCTGGATGAGTGGTTGAAGATGGCGTGGTTTGAAGCGGTGGACCGGTGGCGGTAACAGTGTCCAGTTCTCGGTTCTTAGAACAGACAAGGGTACGAGATGACGGCTTGCGCCAATTCTCAACTGGGTACTGAGTACTGGCACCTTTTTCTTTTGTGCGATAGTTTGAAGGCTATTCATTTTTGCTGGAGGTTTCATGGCGCAAGTGACGATTACGGTGCGCAAGAACGGTCCTTTGCGCGTGGACGATCCCAACGGCGTTGTCGAAATGGTGGACGCCGATGGCAACAAGTACGACCTGACGGGTAAGACGGCGTTTTCCCTCTGCCGGTGCGGCGCTTCCGCCAACCGGCCTTTCTGCGACGGTGCTCACGCCAAGATCGCTTTCCAGGCACCCGATACGGCGATCAAGATCGGATAAGGTTTTGTATCAGGGAATCGCTTCAGCGATGCCGTAAGTTTTCCGCCTGTAGAGACGGGGCTTGCTCCGTCTCTACAGGGAAATCGGGCGTCTCTTCAAAGCATCCGCGAACCAACTTGACGGAAGTTTCCCTAGTGTCTAACTGGAAACCGGGGCGGTGAAATTGTGTGCTCCGAGCTTGCCTGTGATCTAGCATGGTCGGAGAACGATTGTTGCCGGAGTTTTCGGCACTGGTCTTCAAGTCGGCTCTGGTTTTGAAATCGACATTTTCAGGCCGAAGAATTTTTAACCTGCTAAAACTATGGGCCCTTCGGAAAAATCGCAGCACGCGATTCGGCGCAGCACGCGGCTGCCGCTGGAAGTTCCGGTGCTGGTGACCAGCCTGGACGACGCCGTGCCATTTTCCGCGCCGGGCAACACCACCCTGGTGAACGCGCACGGATGTGGGCTGATCGTTCCACGGGCGCTGGCGCAGGGCATTCAGGTGCGGCTGGAAATCGTTTCGGCCAAACGGCATACGACGGCTCGGGTAGCGGAGGTGGTTCCCCTGGGCGGGGATCCCGAGACCTGGCTGGTGGGCCTGGAACTCGACGTTCCCGGCAACTTCTGGGGAATCGAGTATGCGCCCACGGATTGGAAGATCAAGGAGGACGCGTCGCCTGGCGGAGAACAGCAGGCAGAGCAAGGGCCGGGCGGGGCAGCGAAGCTGGCTCGTTCGGGACGCTGGCGGCTGACCGACATCAGCGCCAGCGCCTGTTATCTGGAGGCGGCGGCGCCATTTCCCGTGGATACTCCGGTGGTGCTGAGTATTCGAGCGTTAACCAGGGAGTGTCTGCTGGAGGGAGTGGTGCGGGTGTCGCACGCGCAAGGGGGGATGGCAGTCGAGTTCACGGGACCAGCGGAGGATCAGCGGGCGCGGGTGGAAGAACTAATCGGCCTGCTGATGAGCAATCGCGAGGTGCCGCGAATTTTCGTTGGACGGAAGGAAGGGCAGAAAAAAGCAGGAAAAGAAGGCGCGCACGCTGAGCCGAATCCGGCGCCCGACACGGCGCAGGGCGCCGAATCGCCCGACCCGCTCCTGGAGCTGGTACGCGAGGGGGCGGCGCTGACGGCAGAGCAGTTTCAGGGCGACTTGCGAGCGCAGCGGCTCGGCAATCGCCGCGATCCGCGGATTGAACTGGCGTTGCCGGTGCTGCTGAGCGGGGCTGACGTCAGCGGTCGTCCACTGGATCAGAGAGTGATGACGATCAATATCAGCCGGCGGGGAGCGCTGCTGGATGGCATCCACGGAAGGGTTGGGCAGGGCGTCAAAATTTCTCTTGCCCGCTTGAACAAGAAGGAACAGTTTCGAGTCGCGTGGGTCGGGGGAGAAAACACTCCGACGGCAGGCCAGATGGGGGTGGCTGCGGTCGATCCGAATACTTTGTTTTGGGATGAAGTGCTCGAAGCGACGGCGCAGTCCGGGCTGGAGACGGCCAGCGTGCGCGGGGATGACGGCGGGATCGGGCATTAGCGTCAGTGGAGTGATACACTGCCTCGCCGGAGGCATTTGTGCCAGACGAATCTGTGGGTAAGGAACGGGACCGAGTACTGGGGATGGGCGCGAGCATCACGCGCCGGGATTTTTTGAACGGAGTTGCACTCACCGCGGGTGCGGCCCTCGTTCCGAACATCGTTCCTCCTGAAATGTGGGCAGCGGCAGCCGCCGATCTCGAAGTGCAGGACGTTCCCGGCTACTATCCTCCCGGCAAGACCGGCCTGCGCGGAAGTCACGGCGGGTCGTTCGAAACCATGCACAAAGTCCGCGACGGCGCTTTTTGGGAGGAAGCACCCAAGGCTGTCGATACTGGCGAATCCTACGATCTGGTGATCGTCGGCGGAGGGATCAGCGGACTGGCGGCGGCGCACTATTTCCGCAAGGCCGCGGGTGACAAGGCGCGCGTCCTGATTCTTGAGAACCACGATGATTTCGGCGGACACGCCAAGCGCAACGAATTCCGCACGGGTGGCCGTACGATTTTGGGATTTGGCGGCACCTATTCCATTGAAAGCCCGGCACCCTATAGCGCCGGCGCGAAGGCTCTGATCGAAGAGCTCGGAATTGACGTGCCTTCGTATCACAAGTATGTCAACAAGGATCTTTACCGTTCGCTGGGCCTGAAGCCGCGGATTTTCTTCGACAAGGAAACGTTTGGGACCGACAAGCTGGTGGTGAACGCGGTGCATACCGGAGGAGATGAGAGCGGCATCAACGACGAAGCCGGAGAAGCGAGCTTGCGAGAGTTTCTGAAAGAAGCTCCGCTCTCGGCGAAAGCCAAGCAGGATTTTCAGCGGCTGCTCACGGAGGAGAAAGATTATTTCCCCGGTCTCAGCTCCGACGAAAAGAAGGCGCGCCTGGCTCGGATAAGCTATGCAAAATACCTGACCGACACGGTTGGCGTGAGCGAGGAGATCGTAAAGTTATTCCAGGCCTTTCCGTACCCGCTGTTCGGCGTGGGCATTGACGCGGTCCCCGCACAAGACGCCTGGGGCCTGGAAATGCCGGGATTCAACGGCCTCAAACTGGATCCCACCCCGGGCAAGGGAATGAACCGCGACGCGATACGCAGCGACGAAGCGGAAAAATATTTCTTTCACTTTCCCGATGGCAACGCTTCGATCGCCCGGCTGCTGGTGCGCAAGCTGATCCCGGCGGCGATTCCCGGAAGCACCGCTACCGACGTGGTGCTGGCCAGGGCCGATTACTCAAAGCTTGACCAGCCGTCTTGTTCGACGCGCATACGGCTCAACAGCACGGTGGTCAAGGTGAACCACCTGGGCGATCCGGCGTCGGCGAAAGAAGTGGAAGTCAGCTACTTTACCGGGAAGAAGTTGAAGACGGTGCGCGCCGCGAACTGCATTCTGGCTTGCTGGCATGTGGTGATTCCGTACATCGCGCAGGAATTGCCGGAGGCGCAAAAAGAAGCGCTGGCTTCGGCGCAGAAAGTTCCGCTGCTGTACAACAACGTCCTTATCCGCAACTGGAGCGCCTTCCAGAAGCTGGGCGCGAGTGCGATTTACGCGCCGGGGATGTACCACAGCAGCGTGAACCTGGATCTTCCAGTCAGCATCGGCGGCTATGAATGCACGAAAAAACCGGACGAGCCGATCGTGGTGCACATGATGAAAGCGGCTTGCAAGGCGGGACGCCCGGCGCGCGAGCAGCATAAGCTGGGGCGCATCCAGCTCTATACCACGAGCTTCGAAACCTACGAGCGCAACATTCGGGAGCAGCTGGCGCGGATACTGGGCCCGGGCGGATTCAACCCGGCGCGCGACATCCTTGAAATTACCGTGAACCGCTGGCCGCACGGCTACTCGTATGAATACAATTCGCTGTTCGACCAGTTCTGGCTGGAAGGCGGCGAGACCCCTTGCGAGGCGGCGCGCAAACCGTTTGGGCGGCTGGCGATCGCGAACTCGGACGCAGGGGCATACGCGTACACGGACGGCGCCATCGATCAGGCTTACCGTGCGGTGCAGGAGTTAAAGAAGTAGGCGGAAGCTCGGAGCTTTAGGGCGAAGCGTTCTCCGAAGCGATCATTGAAGCGATCATCTACGCGATCGAATACTTGATCGAAGAGGACTGAGAAGTCGCAACCTAATGCGGACCGTCGGTTTGCGCCCGGCGATGGCATTGTGGGAGCGGAAGAGGGTAAGGGCCTGCTTTCGTGGGCCTGGGTTGCCAGGAAAGTGAACGGCTGCCGGACGTTCTGGCTGGCGACGATTCACGCAGGCTACGGACGTCCGCATGTGATGCCGGTGTTGGGAGTGTGGCTCGACGCTTTCTTCTTTTCGACGGGACGCAAATCCCGCGTGCACGATTACGAACGACGACAGCGAAGACGCTGTGATCATGAAAGGCTTAGCGACGCAAGTCGAGGATGCAGCGTCGCAGCCGCCTACACGAAAAAATATAAGATGGACTCGCGGGGCATGAGAGAGCCGATCTTCCACGGCGAGCCCATCTGGGTCTTCGGTTTCGTGGGGAAGACTTTACCGAAGTCTGCAACTCGATGGAAACTATGATGGATAGTGGCGGAACCCCACGTTGGTAACGGTTCCAGCGGTGACTGCTAAAGGTGAAAAGAGAACGATTTAGTGGTTGCCGTTCGGCGGCTGATATGGAAAAATGAGTTGAGTTCGTAGAAGTCCCCTCCCCCTTTGAATCTTCTTGTGTAGCCAAGTGCAGTAGTTGGTGCGAAGAAGTGCGCGTGTACCTCGAGGAATTTGCCAACAAGGCGATTTCTTCGACCATCTCCACGTGGTAAAGGAATAAAATGCCCAACCAGGTTGTCTCTGCCGTGTTGCCAAATCAGGATGCTGAAACTATGAATCGTCGAGGAGCAAGGCGAATGCCGCGCCCGAAGCCGGTTATAACGGTAGCCGTTGTTTTCTTCGTCTTCTGCCTGGGATTGTCTCTGGCCTGGGGACAGAACGATGTTTTGACTCAACACAATGACAATACGCGGGCGGGCTTGAATTCGAATGAGACCCTGCTGACTCCAGCGAACGTCATGGTGAGAAGTTTTGGAAAGCTTTTCGCGCAGAGTGTGGATGGCATCATCGTGGGGCAGCCGCTTTATGCGAGCAATGTTTTGATGAACGACGGTCAGGTGCACAACGTGGTTTACGTTGCGACGCAGCACAACACGGTGTACGCCTTTGATGCGGATAGCACGCAGGGCAAGAACGCTTCTCCGCTGTGGTCGGTGAGCCTGAACGGTGGCGGGACCAGCGATCCGATCGCCGACTTTGGTTGTACCGGAACGCACTACACCGAAATCGGGATCATGAGCACGCCGGTGATCGATTCGGGCAAGACCACGGTTTATGTCGTGGCCAAGACGCTGAATGGTTCGGTGCGCAACTTCAGTCTGCATGCTCTGGACATCACCACGGGCAGCGAGCGGCTGGGAGGGCCGGCGATCATTACCGGCACGGCGCCGTCCAGCAACGGATCGGGAACTTTCAATCCGATTTATCAAATGCAGCGGCCCGCGCTTCTGCTGCAAAACGGCGTGATCTACATAGGATTTGGTGGAAACGGTTGCGACACCTTCGCCTATAACGGCTGGTTCTTTGCTTACAGCTCCCAAACGCTGCAACAGGAGGGGGCCTTCCTGGTGACTCCCGATGGGCGTCAGGGTTCGATCTGGCAAGGGGGAAGTGGTCCGGCGGCGGACGCGAACGGCTACATTTACGTGGCTACGGCGAACGGAACGTATGATGGGCCCGCGGGAGCGAGCGACTTTGGCGACAGCGTGCTCAAGATGGGGTGGAACGGGAATGTTTTCGGCGTGCTGGACTTCTTCACGCCTTACAACCAACTGCAACTCGCGCAACTGGATCTGGATCTGGGTTCGGCGGGACCATTGGTTTTGCCGGACCAACCCGGTCTGTATCCGCACGAACTGATTGTGGGAGGGAAGGAGGGCGGTCTCTACCTGATCAATCGCGATGAGCTGGGGCAGTTCAACGCGGACGCTGACAACGTCATCCAGTCCATTCCCCACGCAGCGGCGAGTGAACTCAACGGCGTTCCTGCCTACTGGAACAACAGCGTGTATGTGGCCGGAGACGTGGACTATATCAAGCAGTACTCTTTGGTCAACGGACTTCTCATGCAACAGCCGGTTTCCCAAACCACGGTCCTGTTTGGCGGCGCCGGTCCGGCTTCCACCTCGATTACTGCGAATGGGAACAGCGGTGGAGTCCTTTGGGCGATCCGGCACACCAACCCGGCCCTGTTTGCCTTCGATCCAACCAACCTCGCGAACAAGTTCTACGACAGCACGCTAGCGCTGAGTGGGCGGGACAAAATGGTTCCCGTCGCACGCTTCGTAACTCCAACCATCTCGAACGGTAAGGTGTATATCGGCGGAACGGCGGCTCTGGAGGTGTATGGACTGCTGCCGGCGCTCTCGGTGGTGACGGGCAATAACCAGACAGGTATGGAAAAAACGGTTTTGCCGCTAGGGTTGAGTGTGGTGGCCACCGATTCCTACGGTTTTGGGCCGCTGGCCGGCGTGGTTGTGACCTGCAAGGACGGGGGTGTGGGAGGCTTGTTCGGCGCGGGAGGGGTGTTCTACCCAAGTCCAATTCAACGGACAACGGATGCGACAGGAAAGATCGCTTTCAGTTACCAGCTTCCCCCCAAGCCGCGCGCCGTGACCATCACTTGCTCCAGTCTGGGTTACGTCAGCGCATTGTTACGCGAAACGAGTGCGGTGGGTCCGCCGGTAAAAATGAGCATTGTTTCCGGAAACAATCAAACGGCGGCGCCGAATACGCCGCTGGCAGCGCCTTTAATGGTGAAGGTGTTGGACGCGAATGGTTTTGGCGTGCCGGGAGTGACTGTGAACTTCACCGATAACGGCGCGGGCGGGACTTTCGTTGCCACTTCGGTCGTCACCGGTGCCATCGGAACCGCCACGGCGCAGTACACGACGGGCCCGAATACCGGGAAGGTTACGATTACGGCCTCGACGGCGGGGCTTAACTCGCTGAACCTCGTGGTGACGGTGCAGTAGAGGATTCTGGCGGCGGGGCTGATTTCTGGTAGAGACGCGGTAAGCCCCGTCTCTACAAACGAACTTGTTTTGCGGGACTGGTTCAGCGCTCTAGTATTTTTCGCGCCGAAAGATGGGCTCCCGTCAACAGCAGCATCCCCGACAGGAACGCCCAGAGCATCAGACTGACCGAGATGGCGAAGGGGCCGTAAACTTCCGCGAAATTGAGCCGGGGCAGGGCGAAGATATAAGCGTACTTCAGCGCCTCGGAAAGCAATCCCATGATCACCGCCGCCGGCAGGACTCCTCGGGCCGGCACCTTGCCGTTCGGCAGCAGCCAGTAGACGAGGAAGAAGATGGCGATGCTGGCGCCGATCGAAAAGACCTTCATGGTCACAAAGTCCACCAGTTGCACGTACCAGCCGCCATAACCGTGCAGCGCGCTCTTCACGATGGCCACGTTTCCGGCGGTCAGTCCCACCGAGAGCAGGGCGAGCGACCCGCAGGCAAACACCAGTCCGAGCGACATCAACTGATTTCCCAGGTAGGAGCGGTTGTTGCGAAATCCCCAGACGCGGTTGAGCGCAACTTCGAGCGGCAGAAAAATTCCGGTGGAAGTAATGAGCAGCATGGCCAGCGAGAACACTTGCGCCCGATGGTGCGCACCGACCAGCGCATTCAGGTTGCGGATCACGAATTCCTGGCCGGTCGGAAGATAGTCGCGCAACAGATTCTCGACTACGCCGTACATCACCTGGGAATGAAAGACATAGCGGATCAGCGTCATCAGCAGGAGCAGGAACGGGAAGAAGGACAGAATCGCGTTGGCGGCAACGGAGAAGGCGAAGGTGTGCACCTCGGTCCGGAGCAGATAACGCGCGGTGGAGCGGACGAGCCCCTCGGCCGGAGCCGCGCGAAATTCGGCCGCGCCTTGCTTGTCGGAAAGCTTGATGGGAGTGATGGAAGACACTAGTTTCTAAAATATTATCAAAT
>JANXZM010000083.1 GCA_025355505.1 Acidobacteriaceae bacterium
GCCATCCGGGTGCCAGAAGCTTGTTACCATCATGTGCTGAATGGTCCGTTCCTTACCGTCGGCAAGTTTCACCTTCGCCTTCTTCTTGCACACACAGGGGCGCTGGCCGCATTTCGGGCACGACTCCTTTTCACATACACAAGGCCGTTCTCCGCAGACCGGGCATGGTTGCGGTTGTGGCTTTTCGCATTGACAGGGGTAACAGCTGCATTTCGGACAGGTTTCCGGTTCAATCGGGTCCCCGTCCCACTCCGGATCGCTGAAGTGGTGGTGCGCTTTCACGAAATCGTAGATCGTGAAGTAGTCTTTGCCTTTGAAGAGTCGCGTTCCGCGACCGATGATCTGCTTGAACTCGATCATAGAATTGATCGGGCGCATCAGTACGATGTTGCGGATGTTACGGGCATCCACGCCGGTCGAAAGCTTTTGCGACGTGGTCAAAATCGTCGGGATGGTCTTTTCGTTGTCCTGAAAGTTGCGCAGGTGCTGGTTGCCGAGTTCACCATCTTTGGCTGTGACACGCTGGCAATAGTTCGGGTCGGTGCTGGTCTTCATCTGGTTGATGAGGTCGCGCACGTCCAGCGCATGGTCCTGGGTGGCGCAAAAGACCAGCGTCTTTTCGTTCTGGTCGATCTGCTCCATGAACAACTTCACGCGATGCCGTTCGCGTTCTTTGATCTCGATAATCTTGTTGAAGTCGGGTTCCGTGTAGCGCTTTCCGCGCTCCACTTCGCCCTCCACCACGTAGTCGTCCGGCGTATAGACATACTCATCGAGCGTGGTGGCAATCTGCTTTACGCGGAACGGGGTAAGGAAGCCATCATTGATGCCTCCCTGAGCGAGTAGATGTAAACCGGCTCGCCGAAGTAGGCGTAGGTGTCGGCGTTCTCTTTGCGTTTTGGCGTCGCGGTCAGGCCGAGCTGAACGGCGGGAGCAAAGTAATCCATGATGCCGCGCCAATTGCCTTCGTCATTGGCCCCGCCGCGATGGCACTCGTCGATGACGATGAAGTCGAAGAAATCGGGCGGATACTCTCCGAAATACGGCGAGGGCGCGCCGTCCTTCGGCGGACCACTCATGAAAGTCTGGAAGATAGTGAAGAAGATATTGGCATTCGTTGGGACTCTGCCTTTTTTGCGGATGTCCTCCGGCTCGATGCGAGTCATAGCATCTTCAGCGAATGCGGAGAAGTTGATGTAGGCCTGGTCGGCGAGGTTATTGCGGTCAGCCAGAAAGAGGATGCGCGGGCGGCGCACCGGTTCGCGGCTCAGGTTCCACCGGCTGTAGAACAATTTCCAGGCGATCTGAAAGGCGATGAACGTCTTGCCCGTGCCGGTAGCGAGCGTGAGCAAGATGCGCTGCTGATTACGCGCGATCGCTTCCATCACTCGTTCAACGGCAATGTCCTGGTAGTAGCGGCCGGGATGGGAACCACCCTTGTCCTCGAATGGCACTGTGGCGAAGCGGTCCCGCCAAGCGTCCGCCTTGGCGAACGTCATGTCCCAAAGTTCGTCCGGTGAAGGATAGCCCGGCTTCTCGGCTTCCTTGCCGGTCTCCATGTCGATGGCGTAGATGCCCTGGCCGTTGGTGCAATAGGTGTAGCGAATCGCCATTTTCCCGGCGTAGTTTTTCGCCTGGGCGACCCCCTCGGTCAGTTGCTGATCCCACGCCTTAGCTTCGACGACCGCGAGCTTGGTGTTGCGATACTCCAAGATGTAATCCGCGATGAGCGGCTTTCCGCGACGTCCTTGGCCTTCGATGCGGCCCGGCGCAATCGTGTACTCGCGCCTGATGCGGCTGCCCTCAACGACGCCCCAGCCCGCCGCCTTTAGCGCGGGATCGATGTGTTCGGCTCTGGTTTCGGCTTCGTTCATAGTTTATGTAGGGCGGACACTCCTGTCCGCCGCCCTTGACATTGGTGTTGATTTTCATTGCCCGCGCCCGCAAAAGCAACCAAAGGCAGCGGACAGGAGTGTCCGCTCTACACAAAAACGAACATTTTGCCTGTTCGGGCGTCACTGACAGCAGCTCTGGTTCGAGCCTTCAATCGATCATGGCCGACTCTTCTGTGCTCGCCCGCAAATATGAATATCGCCGCCGCATGCCACATTACCAAAAGCCGGACCGTGCCATCTTTGTGACTTTCTGTAAGCATCTCCGCGATGCCTTTCCTGATGCGGCGCGCGATCTGATTTTGGTTCACTGCCGGCATGACCACGGGAAGCGAATCGATCTGCACGCCGTTGTGGTTATGCCCGATCACGTCCATCTTTTACTTACGCCCCTGCCCGACGAGCAGGGATGGCCTACCCGCTGCCGGCGATCCTGAAACTAATCAAAGGCATCTCGGCGCGTAATGTGAATAAGTTGTTGGGGATCTCCGGGCCGGTGTGGCAGAAAGAATCCTTCGACCACGTCCTGCGCGGAGATGGAAGTTTCCAGGAGAAGCTGGAGTACATCCGCCAGAACCCTGTGCGCAGGGGGTTGGTAGCGAGGCCAGAAGATTACCCTTGGCTGTGGATAGCGCCAAAATGAATGTGTAGGGCGGACACTCCTGTCCGCCGCCCTTGGTGTTGGTGTTGGTTTTGATCTTTGCCGCATATTTAAGAAATCCAAAATCAAGGGCAAGAGCAACCGCAAAGGCAGCGGACAGGAGTGTCCGCTCTACACGGTTCAACTGGTGACAGGTTGTCACCGGTCGCCACTCTCAATTTCAGTTGGTGACAGTTTGTCACCAACTGACCGCCTTCTATTCTCAGCTGCCGTTCCATCATGTAGGGCGGACACTCATGTCCGCCGCCGTTGGGGTTGGTGTTGATCTTCGCGCACACCGCCAAAAATCAAAACCAAAAGCAAGTCAACGGCGGCGGACAGGAGTGTCCGCCCTACACGTTACAGTTGGCCGGTGAAGGCCTGGTGCAGCAGCGACTTCTTCAATGCCTCCAGCGCGGCGAGCTTGCGCTGGTAAATGTTTCTAAGCCGCCCGGTTTCGGAAGTAACACGTTCAGCTTGGGCGACCAGTTTGTGCTGATCATGAAGAGGGGGAACAGGAATTCTGATTTCTCTTATGCTACTCAGGCTGATAGTTGGCTGAGTAGTGCCGTCGACAAGTGTATCTATTTGCTCTTTGGCGCGTGGGCTATTCAAGAACTGATAGAGCACATTCGAATTGATCTTTGGGACAATGAATACGGTATTTTGACCAAGGCAAAAACGTTCATTCGAGCTGACGAGAGACGAAACGCCATATGTTCCAACGCGTGAAAAAACAATGTCACCTGGCTTTGGGGTGTGCTTTTTTGAAAACTCTGTGAACGTCTCCTCATCAACCTTCCGTGTATTCGAAAGATCCAATATCCCAGGCTTGATGTCTGTCACTCTGACCATCGGGAAGCCATCTTGTGTGTAAGAGGGAGTTTTGTGCAGACAATCGATGAGTTCCGCAATATCCCCGAGTCGCTTCTCCACCTACCCATCCCCGCGATGGGCGAATATGGATTGGAGGTGGCTTTCAAAGAGGGCGCGGGCGTTTTTGAGGTTCTTTTCGGCGTTGGCTTTGGCGGTGGCGATGCCCTCAAACGCTTCGTCGAGGATGCCGACGATCCGCTGCTGTTCGGGGAGCGGGGGCAGAGGAATCGGAATCTCACGCAAACTGCCCTGATTGAGCTTTGGGACTGTGAGACCAGAAACGAACTCGGTCAGGTCAGCGTGATTTAGATGGTAGATAAGCCAGTTGTCGAGAAGCTTGGTCCGATGTGGTCTCAGAACATGCGCATGGTTGTTTACCCAAACCCTACCCGCTACCGCGAAGGCGCTGTTCTCGCCTGACTCCCACTTTGCTCCGTCTTCACCTACAAGAACCAACGGCTCATCGAACAAGAATCCGTCGACGTAATCAAGAACTCCCGTTGCGCCGTAGTATGGATATTCCCCTGCAACACGGTCTCTCTTTGTGACAGGCTTGCGCTTGTAGTCGAGCACATCGCAGAGGTCGCCGAGTTGTGTTGTCTGCCACCCGTTCTTCATAGCAGTGCTTTGATATTCCCCAGTACATCCGCGCTCTCGGCGTCCAGCGCAGCGATTTCGTCCATAATTGCTTCCGGGGTGCGGTGCGCGATTTCCTCGCCGCCATTCGGGTTTTTCACGGAAAGGTCGAAGGTCGTCTTGTCGATGCCTTTGGCATCCACACTCCAAGACTTGGGCGAGTCGGCGAAGGTTTTTTGCAGCTTCACGAACTCGGCAAGATCATCGTCGTTGAGCGGGTTGGTCTTTCCAAGATTGCGACCAGGGTCGAGGCGGTAATACCAGATTTTTCGCGTGGGCGCGCCCTTCTCGAAGAAGAGCACCACGGTCTTCACGCCCGCGCCCTGGAAGGTGCCGCGGGGACAGTCGAGCACGGCGTGCAGGGTGCAACTTTCCAAGAGGAGTTTGCGCAGGCTGACGGAGGCTTTGTCGGTGTTCGACAGGAAGGTGTTCTTGATGACCACGCCTCCGCGGCCCCCGGCCTTGAGCATCTTGATGAAGTGCTGGAGGAAGAGGAAGGCGGTCTCGCCGGTGCGGATGGGGAAGTTTTGCTGCACTTCCTTGCGTTCCTTGCCGCCGAAGGGCGGATTGGCCATGACCACATCGACGCGGTCTTTCTCCTGAATGTCGGCGAGGTTTTCGGTAAGGGTGTTGGTGTGGAGGATGTTGGGCGCCTCGATGCCATGCAGGATCATGTTCATGATGGCGATGACGTAGGCGAGGGACTTCTTTTCTTTCCCGAAGAAGGTGCGCTCCTGAAGCGTCTTCAGGTCCATCGTTTTCAGACCGCTCGATTTGGCTTTGAGGTACTCGAAGGACTCGCAGAGGAATCCGGCGGAGCCGACGGCGCCGTCGTAGATGCGGTCGCCGATTTTGGGCTTCACGACCTGGACGATGGCGCGGATGAGCGGGCGCGGGGTGTAATACTCGCCGCCGTTGCGTCCGGCGTTGCCCATATTCTTGATCTTGGCTTCGTAGAGGTGGGAGAGTTCGTGCTTCTCGGTCTGGGAGCGGAAGCGCAGCTCGTCGATGTGGTCGATGATCTCGCGCAGGTTGTAGCCGCTTTGAATCTTGTTCTTGATCTCGCCGAAAATTTCGCCAATTTTGTATTCGAGGGTGTTGGGGCCGGTCGCCTTTTGCTTGAATTTGTGCAGGTGGGGAAAGAGCTTGGCGTTGACGAAGTCGCGGAGATCGTCTCCGGTGAGGGCCTTGTTGTGGTCGAGTTTGCCGTCCTTGCCTTTGGGCGCGGCCCAACTTTCCCATTGGTAAGGCTTGTCGAGAATGTTGGTGTACTTCTTGCCGTCGAGCGCGGCCTCGGCGGTCTTGTCACGCTCGAGATCGTCTAGATACTTCAGGAAGAGCAGCCAGGAGGTTTGCTCGGTGTAATCGAGCTCGGTGGTGCATCCGGCTTCTTTCCGCAGGATGTCGTCGATGTTTCTGAAGGCTTGTTCGAACATATTGTTAGTGTGAAGGTTGCGGGGGAAGGAACAGAGGATTCTAACTTGGGTTGTGCGGGAAATGCCAGGCGGGGAGGAAGGGCAGGCTCTCGAAAAGCGGACGCGCGACACCCGCCGGCGAACAGCAGGTCCTTCGCTTCGCTCAGGATGACAAATTATTAGTAGGCTGCGGAAAAGTATTTTCCACGTCGCCGTCTCACCGCAGCGGCTAAGGCCGACTCTGGAAACAGGCCACTTATCGCAGCGGTGAACCGCTGCAACTCCGACGGTAACTGGAACCATGGTTATCTTTCAATGACTTAGCCCATGTGTTGAAATCAGTGCGTAAGGTTTCGGCAAGGTTAAGGAAAACGGGGGAAATCATGGAAAACTCAGTCACCGCAGTCGAAGCGCCGCCAGTCGTCATCCGCCGCAAGCGCCGTGAAGTGCCGCGAGTGAAAGTCTACAGCCGACACACGAGCCTGTGCAAACTGACGAAGGACACGAAGACCGCCTGCAACTGCCCGAAGTCGCTCGTGTTCTGGCGCGACGGCAAGCTGCACCGCGTCAGCGCTGAGACGAACGACCGTCACGCAGCCGAACAGAAGGCCCGCGAACTGGAGAACAATTTCGCAGCCGCCGCGAAGGGCGAGCCGACCACGTCGCCTATCAAAAGCGAGTCGTTTCTCATCGGTGATCTTGTGGCCGCGTTCGTCGCAAAGAAGAACGGCGACGACGTGAAAAAAGCGACGGTTCGTCAGTGGAAATTCGAGCTAACGAACTTCGCGCAGTTCCTACAGCGGCGCGGTCTCATCAACATCGGCGACGTGAGACCTGATGACGTTCAGGCGTGGCGTGACGGTTTGGAAGGCGCAGCAGCAGGCCGTCGCAAGCGGGTGCTGTTCATCGTCGCATTTTTCCAATACTGCGTTGACTTCAACAAGCTGGCGAAATCGCCCGCCATCAAGAGCCAGCTAAAAGTGAAGCGCTCAGCGACGCAGGCACCGAAGGCGCTCGACAATACTCAGTTCTCGACGCTGCTCGCCGCACTGCCGCTGCTGAACGGACGGACGGACGACGCCGACAGAGCCAAGCTGAAATCGCTCGCGATACTGATGCGGATGAGCGGTCTGGCGCTGAAAGATGCGGTCTGCGTCGAGCGCGACATTTTCGAGCGGATGCCTAACGGCAAGTTCAGAATGTATCTGCGCCGCGCCAAGACTGGTAAAGCGGTCAACAACTACCTGAGCGCTGAGACGATGGCCGCAGTGCTCAAAGGCGCGAACACAAGCGGGCGATACCTATTCATTCCAGCGCTGCCGACCGCTGAGAACGAAGTCAAGAACCTTGTGGAGTGGTTCGGCGGTCGCTTCGCAAAGCTGGCAGAGCAGGCCGACATCACCGACGAGAACGGCGAGCAGATCAAAGCTGGCTCGCACAGCTTCGGGCGTCACTCGTTCGTGTTGATGTGCCTTAACGCCGACATGCCGACGCACGACATCGCAACGCTCATCGGTGATACTCCTTCAGTCGTCGAGCAGCACTACTCGACGTGGATTGCTTCCCGCGCCGCGAGACTCGAACAGCGAATGATGTCGGTGATTGATTCGAACCCGTGCCAGTGGTGAGAAGCCGCGCCAGTCGCGGTTTTTCACTTGCAAACGTTGCAGAACTTTGGTAATATAGCCGTGTCGGGCAAGAAGACATTCGCCCGATGCGGCTCGCTCGCCGTTGCGGAACGGCAAATCAGCGCGTCAAGCGCAGCAGCCCTTCAGGTTAGCCAATCCTGATATTCCAAACTAACTGCACCGCTGGAATATCACCGTGCCGAAGGCAACCGTCGCACCTGAATACTTAACAATCCCAGAAATCCATCAGAAGTACCTGCCACTTTGTCGTCAGACCTTGCAGAAAATCTTTGTCAATCAGCCAGGCGTCATCATCCACGGACGACGCGAAGACGCCGACCGCCGCAAGATCGGCGACAGTGAAACTTGGCGGAAACATCGTAAGTTGTTCGTGCCGCGTGTTGTTGTCGAGCGCGTGATGCGCGAGATGACCGTGACGCGGTGAGCCAAAGTAACTAGCGCCAGCGTGCGTCGCTGCGCTCTAATTCGAATAAATACTCGGGTACTTAAAAAGGGAAAAGATGCCGACAAACTATAGCGACAGTTTCAACTGGAACGTAGAGATACGCGAAGGCCGCGCACACGGCTGGAAACAACACGGGAAAAAAGGCACTCTCGTGCGCGAAGTGCTGGGCATTCTCGACAAATGGGCCACAGCTAACACGGCGCAAGGCCGCGCGGTGTTTGTCGAGCTATCTGGACTGCTCAAAGTCTGCAACAAAGGCCCGCGAGCCGATGGCGTTCGCTACAGCATGGACCATTTAAAACACGTGCTCGTCGAACTCCGCGCTCGGCACATCATCAGCGCGTACATCAAACGGTGGGACGGGCGCAATGTGTTTTTCATGGAACCGCATGTTCTCGTCAAAGACAAAGACGGAATCGAGCGACTCTACGGTCGCGGCCATTTTGACGGCAAATTCTGCTGCATGGAAACACGCCGACATCCTGACTATGTGCACGCCGAAACGTCGCAAGATTTAGGCGACACGCCGCAAGCGAAAGCAGCACGTGCTGGGAGCACTCTGGGAGCATCGCAGGAGCACGGTGGGAGCACTCAAGGAGCACTCAAGGAGCACGTCGGGAGCACGCTGGGAGCACTCGAAGGTCATTTTGGGAACACGAATGAGAGCACGAGTGGGAGCACCGACGAACTAGAACAAGTTTATAAGAATGATGACCTTACAGAAGCACTCGCAACAAAATGGCTGACAGAACGCGGACAAATTGCGCCCTCTATCCGTATTAGCCGGTTAGCCGTGGATCCGAATTATCCGAATTATCCGTTTTTAGCCGTTGAGCCTGCGACCAAGCAACATCAAGAACAAGAGCAAACGCAAGAGCAAAAGCAGGCCAGAAAAACGGCTTTAGATTTTTCTTCTTCACGACCGACCGAAGAAGCAAAAACACCCGCGGCCATGTACACCGACAAATCGAAAACTATCGGTGAGCACTTCGCGCAGTTTGCACGCATCGACGTTGAGAGCATCAGCGATGGCCGCATCACCGATGAAGACAATTCTAACTTCGACGAGCCTGACCTGAGGAAGTGCATCGCCGATTCAGTAAACGACAGAGCAGAGCAGCCGTATTGCGGGATCACAACGAACGCTATGCTTATGGGAGTCGTAATGTCGCAGATGATGAAACTGCACAAGAAGAAGTGTCCGCCGATGTGGTTGCCCGTGTTGAAAGCAATGCGAGCGAAACCCGAGATAGCTCGCGAAATCAATCCAACTTTTCGGCATTCGAATAGCGCCATGAAGAACCTTGAGCCGTCGCCGTTTCACATCGCGAATGGATACGAGCGCTGCGAAGACGAAATCTGGCGAGCCGTCATCGACCGCGCCGAGCAAGGCTTCACGCTCAAAGACACGTACGAGTACATCGGCAAGACTTACAACATCTGGCGCAAAAGCTGATGGTCGGTCTGCGGACACGAAGGGCCGTCACACTTCGATGACAATGCGGTGCATGTATGACACACGACGAGACGTTGAGCATTCGCATAACGAAGGCAATGGCGAAAGACCTGCGCCGTCGCGAAGAACTGACCGACGTGCCGACTGCGCGTTATGTGCGCCGACTCATCACCACCGACCTGAACCCGTTCGAGTTCGACACGAGCAAGCCGAACGCGTTCGACGACGAGCAGGCCGCGAAACTATTGAGCAAGCCTATTGAGCCGCTCGAAAAAGGCAACGACCATGACCAACCTTGAGCGTATCGTGCGTATTCAGCAGCAAGCCCGAAAGCAATTTCCCAATGACAGCGCCTTCGTCATCGACTGGGCCTATGGTGCGGGTCCGTTTTTAGTGAGCGACGGCAACGTAGTCTTCATGTGTGCTTCAGAGTCTCAACAGGCCGAAGTCGCGAGCCGTGCCCGCAAGAAGTATCCCGACCGCGCAATTAGGCTCGTTAAGTTGGAGCAAGACTATGGAAAATAACTGGCGACTAATTGCGGGTCAGTGTTACTTGGGCGCAAACATCTACGCGGTCGGTCGCTTCGCGTTCGTCGCGTGTGACCGTCTCGCTGTTTATTTGTTCGCTTCGAAAGAGCAAGCGCAACGAGCCGCGAAAGGCGCGTGCCATCTCCATGGAAATTGCAAAGCGAATCACGAAGTACGCGACCTGAAGCCGTGCCCTATGCCACGCAAGTGCAGCGACTCGTTCGGGTATGAATGACAGAGCAAAAACATGACGAACAGTCTTACTATCGAGAATCTCGTAATCTACAAAGCCGCGAAGAAGAGCGACCGACCGCCTGTTTACGTCGAGCCAGTGCCGCCGAAGCCGAAAAAGTTTGAAGTGAACCGCATCAGATTCGCCTGCTGGTTGCCTGACGACTGCACAGAAGTGGACTGGACCTAGCCATGACCGCAGACAGAGCAATCGAACTCACGAAGGCCACGCTATCTGTATTCGGCGTCACAAATTGGATTGTAAGAGTCGAGCCGTTCGTCGAGCAACCGAAGCACTACGGCCTGACATCACATCGCCGCCGTACGATTTTTCTCAACAATATCTATCTCGACGATGACGCGGAGATGGCGGAAACAATTTGTCACGAGTGCACGCACGTGTTCGCGCCTGGAGTGCCGTGCGAACCGTTCGACGACAAAGCCGTCGTCGCCGACTTCGCTGCTAAGTTCAAGATTGTCGAGCGTGCCTTCGAGCGGGTCAGAAAATGAACATCGAGCGACAGGGTGGAGTGGAGCAAACCTATGAGCGACGAAGAAGTTGAAATAACTGGACTAGATCAATTGCAAGATCGTCTAGAGCGTCTTGGCGGGGATGAAGCGCGAGAAATCGTGAAAGAAGGCTTGAGCGAAGGTGGAGATGCTCTGCGTGAAGTGATGAGGATCAGTTGTGCGGATGCATTCACAGGCGAACCCCGCCAGGTCGCCGCGCAGCAAAGCAGCTGGTCGAAGAGCGCTCGAATGGAGTCCGACCTATCGGGCACAGTACGTGTTGGGCCGAAGGGTTCACTCGTTGACCTGCACGTGTCTCGGGGACACGGGCGCCAGCCTCTTAACAAAATTTATCGGCGGAGTTTGCGCTATCTCATCAAGTTGGCGGAGTTCGGCTCATCTGGTGGCAAGGAGCGCGGCGACATCAGACGCTCGACGCCGATGACATCGGGCTTCGAGTCTTACAAAAACGCGGTGCTTGAAAAGGTCATCGAAGTCATACAGAAACGCTTGGGCTTGGACGACCCTGTTGACCTAGGTTAACTGCGGCTCAGGGCTGTCTGGAGTAGCTATGACTCTCAACGTGTCCGACATCACGACAGTGCACAGCCCCAGATACCAGCACATCGTTGCTCAGTACGTTCAGCGACTGAACGCAGGCGAAGCGCTGCCGCCGATTCTCGTGAGTCGTGACTCCCGCGGTCGGCTAGCAATCGTCGAAGGCAATCACCGACTGGCGGCGCACAGGCTCGCAGGCCGAACGACTATCGAAGCATACATCTACTCCGTTAACTGAACGGCATACAGCAACGTTTGGAGCGGCCTAGGGCAACTGGTGGAGCAGAGCGAGACGGCAGAGCACACCTACAGACACAGACAAGCGCTCAGGAGAACTACCATGGTAGAAAGCGACAGCACACTCAGAGACCTGTTGACAGCCTGCTACGTCGTGCTGCTCATCAGGCTACGTCTGCTGGTGGTCGTGCGCCTGGGCCTTCCTCTGCGGCAGTGGACGCTGTCAGAGCATCAACTCGACTGCGCGTATCGAGCCTGCGTCGAGCTTGGTCTGCGCGGCTTGGCAGGCGAGATACTTGGTCTTCGCGGCTGAAAAACGGAGGTAGGCGGTCAAAAAAATGAAATTTTGACGCTGTCGGTTTGCGCCAGCTTTCCGACAAATTTTACACGGCCTATCCGAAAGTTAATGGTGTAAGTGACTCCTTTTCGTCCAATATAGCTAGCACTTAGATACGCCTATATCACACATTAGAGGCGCTTTACGCTTCGCATAGACGCAGTGTCGGTTCGGTGTAAGTAGTCGGTGTAAGAAGCAAAAGGCGTCACATCTACCTGTCACCTTGAAATCCCATGCCAACTTTGACGTTAGTGTCCGACGCAGGACTCAACAAGCACAAGCAGCGACTGCTACTCGTGCAATGTTCATGCGGCTCGCCTGCGTTCATTTGTCGTCGAGATTCCTACCTGCAAAAGCACACAACATCGTGCGGTTGTATGCGTAGCGGAAAAAAGAAGACTAAACCTGAGCCGACAATCGAGCAGCAAAATCCGACACCTGAAGTCGCATCAACTTTCGAACGCGGCAGCATCGCATATTTCGATGATGAGATTTCGCGCAAAGAAGCCGCGCTGATTTCGCTCGAAAATCAAATCAGATTCTTAGAGTTAGAAATCGCACAACAAGAAGTCGTCAATCTCGACACGCTGAAGAAGCGAAAACTCGCGTCAACTTCTGCGAACGATTTGCGTCAGGAAATAGCACGCCTTCGCATCGAGAAAGCTAACGCAGAAACAGCAGTCAAGAAAGACGACAAGAGCGCCGCCGAAATCACGAAAGAACGCATCGCTGCGTTGAAGGGGAAACGGTGACGGAATACGAAATCATAGCGGCGCGGTGAGAAGAAGAAATTCTCTCAGACTCGCGACCTGCGTGCGTGTGGACTCGTAAGGCAGTTGAGCGCCAGCGCGCCGACCTGCTCAGGCAAGGTCAGGCCGACTTCCCGTACGTCTGGATTCCTGAAGACGGCGGGACGGTAATCGACTTCATTTCGTGTCTGAAGCACGTCAAAGGGGAGCACGCAGGCAAACCGTTCATCCTGTCACCTTGGCAGGTGTGGCTCGTGCTCTGCTTGTTCTCGTGGAAGCGAATCGACGACAACAAACTGCGGCGCTATCGCAGGCTCTTTCTCGAATGCGGAAAGTCATCAGGCAAGACGGCGCTCTCATCCGCGATTCTGCTCTACCTGCTCGCAGCCGACAACGAAGGCGGCGCTGAAATAGTTTGCGCGGCGCGAGCGACGAATCAGGCTCGCCAGTGTTTCGACAACTGCCGCGACATGTTGCGCGCGTGTCCTGATGTCGTCGAGTCGTTCGGTCTGAAAGTTTTGCAGCACAGCATCACGCAAAAGAGCAGCGCTAGCACACTGCTCCCTGTTTCTGCCCAAGGCAAGAGTCTTGCAGGAAAGATTTTGCACGGCGCGGCAGTCGATGAATTGTGGGCGCACCGCGACCGTTCTGTCTACGACGAAATGTCACTTGGCTGCGACAAGCGCAACAACTCGTTGCTGTCGAGCATCGGTCACGCAGGTGAGAATCTGCTCTCAGTCGGCTACGAATTGCACGCAGCATCGACGAAGATGCTCAACGGCGAGATGACCGATGAGAAAACACTCGCGCTCATTTTCAGCGCTGAAGGCTTCGACTGGAAATCACCCGAAGCAATCCTTGCCAGCAATCCGAATGCTGGAGTGAGTTCCTATCTCGAAACGATGACCGAAGCACAGCAGCGCGCGATTTCAATTCCAGCGCTTCAGGCCGCGTTCAAGAGTCACAACTTAGTTTTGTGGGAAGACGGAACCGAAAACAAACAGTGGCTCTCGAAAGAAGTTCTCGCGCCGTGTCGTCAGACGACTCTTCGAATGGAAGACTTCAGACTTTGGTTCGTCGGCGAGCACACTGGCGTCATTCAGCCTGACATGCTACGACCTTTCGTCGTTGGAATTGAGCGCTCAAGTTTGCAGGAACGGGCCGCAGCAGTTTACGCAACGAAGAGCTATCTCGACGGCATCGAGCATTTCTATTTGTTCGGTCGGTACTACGACAGCGGGGTGAACGATGACGAGCAGCTAGCAGATTCGATTCTCGCAGGCTATCGCAACCACATCGGCTACGGGATCACTGAGCACGCCGACGACGGCTTCTCGCTGAAGGCGCTCGCGCACGATAGTTGGGTTACGCCGTCGCCGCGTATCGAAAAGAACGGCATCTCTGTGCTGCCTTTCACGAAAACGGCCCGAACGTTCTCGCCTGTGCTCGATTGGGTGATGTCACTCGCGCTCGTAGGTCGCCTGCATTTCGCCGACGATGACGAGATTCTAGCTTCTAGCCTGCTCAGCATCTACGCGCACCGCGACCTGAACGGAAATCTGTTTCCGCGTCGAGCGAATCCCGACAAGCCTATCGACGCCGCCATCGCTGCGCTGTACGCGTTGCGACTTGCGATGGCACCGCAGTTTCTCGCACCGCCTGAAGCAAGCGACATTCCTGTGACCTTCCTTATGGATGACAACAGTGTGATGCAGAGCGGGCCTGACGGCAAACTTGTGCAGGTGCGTGCGCCTGAGTGTGAAAAAGTTCGCGGTGCTCATCCATCCGATGTGGTCGGCGCATGAAGTTCTGCGCGGAAGGTGGTTGCCCAGGTATCGCAACGACAGGCGATTTCTGCGAGTCGCACAAAGAAGCGACGACACGCAAGACACAGAACGCGCCGCGTCACGTGCAGGACAAATGGTACGCGCTCGCTGCTTGGAAAGGGCCGTACGGCGTTCGCGCCTACAAGCTGAAGCGCAACCCGCAGTGTGAAATATGTGGCGCAGCGGCGCAGGACGTGCATCACTTGCGCCCGTGGAAAGACTCCGCCTCTTGGTTCGTGTTCATGGGCGGGATTGATATGGAATTTTTGCAAAGTTTGTGCAAGCGCTGCCACGCTCGAATCACGATGAACGAATTTCAGTTCGGGCCTGGCAAGAAATTAGAGAGGTAATTTTATGTTGCAAAGTAGCGTAGTGGTTCAACACGTCGAAGGTTCTGATTGGGCGCTTGTGCTCGTGGCGACACGCAGCGAATACGGAAGGCGCAGCATCACGCCGATGATTTTCTGTTGCGAAGGTTGTGGAATATTCGCCGCCGCGCCGAATCTCAGGCAGTGGATGCGTTGTGGCTTTGTCTATGTGTATTCGCCGCCGCCTGACCGCCGCGAAGAAATTCTCAACAACGCCGTCAACGAGTTCGTGCGTCAGGTCTCGCTTCGTTCTTTCATCAAAGAGCGCTCGAAAGTTGGCATCGTCGCCAGAGCGCGAGCGCGAAGCAACGACTTCAACGACCCGCCCGAAGGCTTTGAATTGCATCGCGAGCAGGAGCCTGCTCTCTTCTTTCTCTGCGAGAAGAGCGAGACCGCGTGTCAGGCGATGCGCGTGCTGCGCTTTCTCATCACCAAGAATCACATCGGCTCGCTGACGCAGGCCGAACGCAATGCCATCGGCGAGCGCCTTCTAACTCGCGGAGAGACACTCAAATCACCTAACGCAATTCTGACACACTGGAGACAGCAATGAGCATCATCGACAAGGTAAGAAGTTTTCTTGCGCCGTCTGCATCTTCGACGTTCGCCGCCATCACTATCAACAGCAGCGCCGACGCGGACGCTGTTCCGTTCGGTTTCTTCAACGTCGAGTTTCACAGCGGTCGTGTAGGGTTAGGGTATCGCGGCATCAGTTGCGGGACATCGTATCAAGTCGGCACGACTGTTGTGGACGGTGCGAAGCGCGACACGCTATCAGTTCCGCGCTCTGAACTGCCGACTGTGAAACTAAATTACTCGAAACCGCAGAGCGACGGCGTGCAGCACTTCGCAGGCGCTTCAATCATCGACACAGACTCGCTTGACAATGACAGCACAGTCACGTGGGACAGTGCAGAACCCGCGTCGGGGGTTCCGTGGCGCTGAACGCGTGGCCGTCACACTTCGGTGTTATTCCGAAGCAGATAAGTCGCTTCGAAAGTTAACTTCTGTACGTATAAGGAGCCTCACCGTGAGAATTACCTACACCGAAGCATCTCCAAAATCAGGCATCACAGAGCACATCGACAACACCACTGGCCGCGTCCTAGTTGCGAGCGGTCTCGCGACCGAATACAAGTACCGCAATTTTCGCGAACGACTCGCTGCTGAATTTTCGTCAGCGTCGGGCGCTGGTAACGTGGACCCAAACGTTAAAGGCGTCGAGTGGGGCATTCGCGAATCCGATGGCTCTGCATATTCGCAAAACATCGTCATCAAGAAGAGTGGCTCTGAAACGACTTTCTATTCCGCACCGCCTGATGACGCGCCTGAGAGCATCAAGCGCCGTTTCGCAGAACTCGCAAGCATCAATCCGAATGCAGCATCCGAAGTGCTCGCACAGGCAAAGGCCGACGCCGCTCTTTACAACGAACAAAGCAAAACTTTCAAGCGCTACTGAAAAAGTGGCCGTCATGTCTGCCTGTTAAGTAGAGAGCGGAAAACAAGCCGCTCAGGAGAAACACTGTGAACAAAATCGAAGTCAGAACATTCAGTCTCAGAGCCGAAGACGGTGGGCAAGCAAGCGACCCGCAATACTTACTTCGCGGCAGAGCCGTCAGTTATAACTCGCTGTCGAAGCCTATGCCATCGCAGCGCGGCTTCACTTTCCGCGAGCTGGTAGTGCCTGGCGCATTCAAGCGCTCGCTCGCATCTGGCAGCGATGTGCTAGCCACCTTCAATCACAACGACAAAGACATCCCGCTCGGGCGCACTAAGTCAGGCACGCTGCGATTGTCTGACGGCCAGCAAGGTCTCGATTTCGCCGTACAGTTAGACAAGAACAATTCTGAGCATCGAAATCTCTGGTCTGCCGTCAAGCGCGGTGATGTTTCGCAATGTTCGTTCGGCTTTACCGCTGACGAAGATGTGTTTGACGATGATGACCCGTCCGTGAAAGACGACGACGGTAACCGCTGCTCGCGCCGAAGAATCAAGGGGGCGACCCTTTACTCCGTCGATGTCGTAACGAATCCTGCGTACGATGCGACATCTGTGAGCGCGAGAAGTTTCGTTGAGACGCTATTCCCTGTTCGCGAATCGAGAAAATCGTTCGAGACTTTGCTAGCTGAGTGGCGCGGGTTCGATGAAGGCTTGGAGCGCATGAAGGCACATCGTTACGCACTCACGCGAAACGATGCTGTGCTCGCTGAGATTAAAGAGCGCAGAGCGAAGTCTGCCGACTACACACCGCTGACCGCCGACGAAGTCTACAATCTGCGACGCGAAGTTGAAAGCAGAATGGCCCTGGACGACCTGAGTGCCGATTGCCCTGGCGGTTCGACGACATCGACGAAAGAAGACCACGAGCAGGCCGTAGACGAGCACCGCTGCATTGCTCGACGTTGTGAGAGGGCGACCGCCGAAGCGCACTATACCGCCGCCGAAGCGCACGCACTCGCTGCCGCCAATCCTACATCCGAAAACCGCACGGCTGCGCTGGTCGCGTGCAAACGGTGCTATCGAGACTTGGTCAACTAAGAAAAGAGAAGGGAAAATGAAACTCAGTCAGGATGCAATCGAAGCCGCTCGCGAGCAGTTGCACGAGCACACCGAAGCGATGAAGCCGAAGAACAATCTAGCCGCGAGTGTAGCAGTCGGTGACTGGACGAAGACCGCTAGCGGCTCTTGTCTGCCGCCGTTCGATGTAAGCGCTGCGCGGGCAGCCGTACACGCACGGCTCGCCGCACAGAACGCGGCGCGCCAGAAACAGTGAAGACTTTTCCCAGCGCCAGCGCTGCTGCGTTAGCAGGTAACTGCGACGCAGGATAGCTGGACGACTCGTGGCGCAGCGGTCGGCATAGGAAATCGCGCTGGTCAGCACCGACCGAAAAGGTGCTCTTGAGAGAGAGCGGGGCGCAGTACCCTCTGCGTCCCGCTTTTTGAAGGGGGAAAAAGTTGATGTCTGCCTGTGCCGCCGTCCGTATTCAATACTGCCCGCCGATGCCCGCGAGCGACGTTCGCGATTCGAACCCTCTAACCGTTCGCCGACGTGGGCGGTCGTTTCCCGTTCATTGCCCAGAACAGAACGAAGACGGTTCTTTCCAAGCAGGCTTGGGATTCGACGACTACGCACGCATGCAGACAACATCGCGGGTCATCGGCCACAAGCATCGCCGTGAAATCCCTTTCTGGACTTTGAATGACGCAGCGACTCGCCGTGTCGTGCTCTCGTACATGGAATCACGCTGTTGGGGCGGGAAGCAACGCGCCACCAACACTGGAACCGAACGCGAGCGATTCATCAGAGTTATGAACGCGCTTCGCGAACGCACTTCGCAGATGACCGTTGTCCTTGGTCGGCTCTGCGCCGAATACACTGAGCATTACGCGTGCACGACTTCGTTTTGCGTCGCCCGCCGCGCCACGCTCGCGACCCTGATTTCGGGACTAGACAAACAACTTCTATTGGCGAGTCACCCCGACATTTTCTACGACGTGGTCGTGTGCTACTACAGGCAGCGTGAAAATTCTCACCAGATAGCTGAGCACCTGGGATGGCTTACGCCACAAGGAGTCAGGCAGATCATTCGCAGAATGAACATTATCGCGAGTCGTCTGGGATACGCCGTCGAGTTCATCCCGAAGCCGACGCCAGAGCAGCGAGCCGTACGTAAGGCAGAGCGAGAACGCGTTCGCGCCGCACGCATCGAAATGAACCGCGAACGCACAGAGCGCAGGCGGATAGCTGCTGAACAGGAAGAAAAACGCAGAGCAGAAATCGCCGCAGCACCGAAGGTGGCACGGACTGTCATCAACATCACAGCAGAGCGTATGCGGAGAATGCGGGGCCGTCCGAGCGGATGGAGAAAATACTCGGATGGTCTGGGCACTCGTCAGCGATGGGTGCGAGATGGAAAGTGTAATCAGTGCGGCGGGAAGCACGGCGCTAGGCGCGATGGGAAAAGAATGTGTGCGTTTTGCAGCGACCGTTTTGCGAAGCGTACAGCGGTGCGGCTCGCACGCGCTAAGGCAGAGCGTGCGCTTCATCGTGTACCGAAGGAAGTGTGGCGGAGCGCCTATGAGTTGCAGAATTGTGTTCTTCGAGTTCTGCGGCGGCGCTAGCAGATTCGGCACGCAGGTTACAGCGGAAACAGCGGCGGAACAATACAGCAAAAAAGCAGGTTACGTGTGCGAAGCTTTCTTGTGCGGCAAGACGCATGACAAGCCGCACTCACGCTCGTGTTGGCACGTGCGCGGACGCCGCCAATTGTGCGTGCCCACTGGCACTGCTGGCCGCCAGTTCACGAGTACAACACTTTCGCCAGAGCAACTCGATGCGGCATTGGCCTGCGATATCGAGGAGGTGCTGTCTGGTATTCCTGAGTAGTTAAAAGATGAGCAGCATGACGGTGCTACAATCTCAACCGAAGCGCCCCGACTTTCGAAACAAACAAAAAAATGGCCTACCAGTCCGTTGACCAACTTCAAAAGGTGCTCGTCGAGAAGGTCTTCCATTACGCGAAGGACTCGAAGAAGGCCGCAGGGAGAGCGCTGGGCACACTTGTGGAAATCATCACGTTTTACATGTTGAAAAGTTGGGGCTTCGAACATTCGGTGGCGATTGAGCGCTCTCTGCCTGAGTTCGGAAACCCAGCCATAACCCACAACGTTGAGTATTCGTTGCATCCAATCCTTCGACAGAAGAGTCTTGTATTTCTTCACCAGTTGCCTATCAACGTGAAGCGGATTTTGGAAAACGTCGGTGCGGCGTTCTCATTGTCTGGGTTCACAAAGTCAAACAGGGTATTGCTCACTAACGGCGGTGTCCTCCGAAACTCATGCGTCGTTGCAAACGGCGAGAACTCCCATCTGGTTGCGACGCTCGATAAGATAGAGAATGACAGCGTGAAAATCGAGATTGTGGAGCAGTACGGCAAGCCGTATGCGATGTTCGAATGCAAACGGGTTGGGGTTGAAGAGGGTATGAAGAAAGGCCCGCAATCCATCGAGAAGGCCAAGCAAGGAGCATACGTTGCAAAGGCACTCTCGTCACTCCACAAGCTGCGAACGCCCTCGGGCGAACGTCGTGGCTTAGTTTACAAAGGGAATGGCACAATCATTTACTCAAAAGATTTCTTCGAGTTGATGGCCGAGATCATTGCGTCGGACGACACAGAACTTTTGCGGGATTTTGTTCTCACGGTAGGAGTGGTCAGCAATCACGGCAACTGGTTCACCTCGGAGGAGCACAACAAAGAGTTAAGGGTTCTGGCTCAATCTTACGATTGGCTAATTTTTCTGACCGACGAGGGACTTGCGGAGTTCATCACCGAGCTATTGCTCGAACCTGAGCCGCTTCTGGAGCCTGCGAAGCGTGCCTTTCTTGCAAGTTATTTTGCGGAAAAGACCAAAAACCAGTTTACTAAGGTACAGATGGATTATCGCGCTGACCTAGTGCTCCAAAAGTATTTCAAGGACAATGCATCGCGCATCGAGACATGGTTTAATGTCATTGCGCCCCAAGCTGTGACTATGAAAACGTTGGAGAGTGAGCTGAGCCAACTGCGGGACAAGAATTGGAGACAGATACACTCGCTATGACCGCTGGCAGGAACATTGTTGGCAAAAGCAAGGACTGGGGAACACCACAGAAGTACGTCGATGCTGTGCGCCAGTGCTTCGGAGGACGCATCGGGCTTGACCCTTGTTCGAACCAATTTTCAATCGTTGATGCCGAAGTGGAATACTCGTTGCCGAAACATGACGGCCTGAAAGAGCTGTGGAACTCTTCCACGATTTATGTGAACCCTCCGTACGGCCTCGATACCGAGCGGGGCAGAACGATCAAGGACTGGCTGCGGAAATGTGAAGAGGCGCACCGAGTGAACGGCGCTGAAGTCATCGCTTTGGTTCCAGTCGCAACCAACACTAGTCATTGGAAGAGATTCATTTTCGGAAGAGCAACGGCAGTCTGTTTTCTCTACGACACGCGACTTCGTTTTCTCGAAAACGGAGAAGATTCTGGCAAGGGAGCGCCCATGTCTTGTGCAATGGTGTACTGGGGGAAACACATTGGCAGGTTCTCGGACATCTTCATGCCCTTCGGTGCCGTGCTGAGCCTTGAGAACCTCAAGGATGTTTCTATCGGCCACGCCCACAACAAAGACAAAACACAGGTTCAATTCGAGTTTGCGAACGCCAGTTGACGCAGCTAAACCCTCGAACGCAAACCAACGAACCCGCCCGCAGAGCGCCGCCCAACAACTAAGCCAAAATCCCCTCGCAGCGCGGGCCGCCAGCGCCTCGACAGCACCTTGGACGGCCCAGAGGGTCACTACTTCGCAGAGCCTCGCCAGAGCGCCGCTAATAGCGGAGTCGCTTCGCTAAAAAATCCTTGCCCAACTGACTGACAAGTGTGACCGAATGAGACCGCACTCACGACACTTAATGCTAAGCTGGAAAACTGGCTCGTGAAGTCAACCACATTGCCGAAGAGCAAAGCAGCGAAGGCAGGCCGCTAGACTGCCTCAGCGCTCGTGGTAGAAGGCCGTGGCTGCGTCGCTGCGTCGTCGGTGAACGCGTGTTATCATTCGACGTCAAAAAAGGAGTGCCCGATATGGCACGAAATCCTAAGCGCATGAAGACGTTGACTAACAAACTAAAACATTCGATGCACGCTCACGCTACGCTGCGTTTTCACGGCAAGCGGATAGAAATCGGCGTTCGCATTCCGCCTGAGATGGTGCAGCACATCGTTGACTTTGCCGACAAGAAGAAGAAGAACGCGAAGAAACGGTAAGGTTTCGGTAAGGTCTTGCTTAACTTCGTTACCTTTTGTGACTTTGGAAACGGCTATATTTGCTATAACTTACGTGTTTGCAACACTGGCAGGTCATCCGCTGCGCCACCCAAAATCGAGTGTGACGCCGGTTTTTTCCGCAGTCCGTCAGAGTCGCAACGCTTTCGCGCGCTTGCTTGCGGCTAGGCGGAGCGGAGCGGTGGAAGCCAGTTCCACGCGGTTCCTTCCTTTATTTTTGGCGCGATAGAGAGCCTGGTCGGCGGCCTGGATGACCTGCTCGGGCTGGCGGTAACGGGTACTGGGCTCGGCTACTCCTATGCTGACCGTTACTGACAGGCGATCGGATAAAGGATCGGGCGACGGGCTGGCAGGCTGCGGGAAAAGGTTCCGCTGTTTGCTCGATGACGCCGCGGATTTCTTTTTTGCGGACTTTCGGCGATCCGACTCGCCTGCCCGAAGATCGTTCGGGAGATCGCTGCTTTTCTCGGCAACTTTCTCGGCTCTTCTTTCGGAGCCGCGCACCTGAAACGTGGATTTCTCGACGATCTGGCGCAGCGCGTCGAGATGGTCGAACGCTTCCTGGGCGGAAGTGCCGCGGAAGACGATGGCGAACTCTTCGCCGCCGCAGCGGAAGGCCTGGCCGTCGCCACCTACTTGCGTCAGTCGCTTGGCGACCATGCACAGCACCTGGTCGCCAACGTCGTGGCCATAGGTGTCGTTGAACTTTTTGAAATGGTCGATATCGACTATGGCGATGGCGTATTGCTGATCGAGAGAAAGCAGGGACTCGTTGAAGGCGCGGCGTCCTTGAATGCCGGTGAGTTCGTCGTGGTAGGCGAGAACGTAGGAAGTCTCAATCAGCGAGGCGGCCAGGATCAGGGCGGCGGTGGCTACGTAGGCGTCTGACGCTTTACCGAACGGGGCGAATTGGAGCCACATGAAAACGGCGGCTAGCGACCAGACAAAGCCGGGCTCGATGGGCTTGCGGGTTTGAACAAAACGCCGGACGAATACTGCGATGGCGGCTGCGAAGGTCAACAAAATCCAGAGGGGGATCGCGAGTGCGGCGGGGTGATGTGGATTGGCGGGGCTATTTTCCGGTCTGCACATTACGGCGAAGACAACCGATTCGAGGAAGAGCAATGCAAAGCGAGGCGCGACTCCGGCAATGAGTAAACCGCGCTCGCGCATCTGGGCAAAGACAATGAAATTCAGCGGGATGAGCAGAGCGGCAAGAGCGACGGCGGTGCGGCCGGGTCCGGTGTGAACGGGTCCGGTGAGGGCCAGGCCATTAGAAAAGAAATTGACGGCGCGATGCGCCAGCAGCAGAACCAGCAAGGAAAACAGAACGCGGCTGGAATTAAAACGCCAGGCTAGAAGCAATCCGGCGGCGAACACGGCAACGTAATAGAAGCTAAGCGAGGGCGCGACTTGGACGAAGAGAGAGCTGTTGACGAGGGTAGCCACCAGCGCCAATAACAAGCCGCCGGGAACCAGCCACGCCTTCCATGTTCTCCCGTTCACCTGTTCAGAATACGGCAGGCGGGGGCGGGAGGCGATTATGTTTCGGGCACGGGTGCAGGGGCTATTGCGCAGGGCGCGAGAGGTGGTAGTCTTCCATGTTTATGGTCCGCGCCCGGCATTCCGCACTTCATTGCGCACTTTATTCCGCACTTGATTGCGCACACCGACCAGAACCAACATCAGAGTCAAAGGCCGCGGACAAGAGTGTCCGCGCCACACGGGCATTTCAGCGCATCGCAATCGACACCGGAGGCACGTTCACCGATTGCGTGTGGGAGGAGGACGGCGCGCTCAAGACTCTGAAGGTGTTTTCGACTCCCGATGATCCGTCGCGCGCGATTGGCGAAGCTCTGAGAAAAATTGGTGAAGCTCGAGGCACGACTGGCGGAGGTGCGATCACGCTGCTGCACGGGACCACTGTGGGGACCAATGCTCTGTTGCAGCGAAAAGGCGCTCGGGTGGCGCTGATTACGACGGCGGGATTTGAAGATGTGATTGAGATTGGACGGCAGGCGCGTCCTCGGCTGTATGACTTCTTCTTTGATCGGGTTGCGCCGCTGGTCTTGCGAGAGCTGCGATTCGGCGTCGCGGAGAGGACGGATGCCGAGGGGCGGGTTTTGGAGCGGCCGTCAAACGCGGAGTTGACGCGGGTGCGCGAGGCGGTGCGGCTTGCCGACCCGGATGCCATCGCCATTTCTTTGCTGTTCTCGTTCGCCAACCCGGAGAACGAAGCGGCCGTGGCTGGTGCCCTGGCGGAACTCGGCAAACCGCTTTCTGTGTCTCATCGCATTCTGCCGGAGTTCCGGGAATTTGAGCGCACTAGCACGGTTGTGGTGAACGCCTATCTGCAACCGCTTATGCAGAGCTACATGGAAAGACTGGCGGAGCGCGCCGAGGACGCGGAGGATGGCTCGGGCGGGGCGCGGAAGCGAAGCGGGTTGCGAATCTTCGTGATGCAATCGAGCGGCGGGATCACCGCGCTGGAATCGGCGGCGCGGGAACCGGTGCGGACGGTGTTATCGGGCCCAGCCGGCGGACTGGTGGGCGCGGCGGCGATGGCGGGCCGCAGCGGGTTCCGGAAGATTCTCTCCTTCGACATGGGAGGAACCTCGACCGATGTGGCGGCGGTGCAGGGCGAGGTTCGAGCCGGCAGCCAATCGGAGGTGGCGGGGCTACCGGTGGGAGTTCCCATGCTGGAGATTCACACGGTGGGCGCCGGGGGCGGGTCGGTCGCTCGGTTCGATGGGGGCGGGTTGCTGCGCGTGGGACCGGAATCGGCGGGCGCGGAACCGGGACCGATCTGCTATGGCCGCGGAACCGAACCCACGGTGACTGACGCCAACTTGCTGATGGGGCGCCTTCGCCCCAACCGTTTTCTGGGCGGCGAGTTCACGCTCGACTTGGAAAGAGCGCGGCGGATTACAGGGGAATGGCTGAAGAAAGAGGGCTCGGGTTTGAGCCTGGAAAGATTTTCTGCCGGCATCGTGCGCGTGGTGAATGCGAATATGGAGCGGGCTTTGCGGGTCGTTTCGATTGAACGCGGGTACGATCCGCGCGAATTTGCGCTGGTGGCGTTCGGCGGAGCGGGAGGTCTGCATGCCTGCGAACTGGCGGAGGCGCTGGCAATTCCCACGGTGATGATTCCAGCACGACCGGGCGCGCTTTCAGCGTATGGAATCCTGGTCAGCGATGTGGTCAAAGATTACTCGCGTACGCTTCTGTGGCGATTTTCCGATGGTTTGCGACAAACAGTACCGCAGGCAAAACTGCAGAAGGAATTTTGCAAGCTGGAGGCGGCGGCGCGGAAAGAATTTGGGGCGGAATGTTGGCGCGGCGCTCCTCAGTGTGAAAGGAGTGTTGACCTGCGGTATCGGGGTCAAGGCTACGAACTCAACGTGCCCGCCACGGGGAACGCCGCCGCGCGCTTCGATGACGAACATCAGCGCCGTTACGGGTATCACCATGCGGGACGGGAGATTGAACTGGTCACGCTGCGTCTGCGCGCCAGGTTGCGCACGCCGCCGCCCGAGTCTCAACCCCAGCACAAAGTTGTGCGACAGCAAACGGCGCTGAAGCTTTGGCCACGTGTGTCACCGGTCGAACGGGCGCCGGTATTTTTTCGGGACAAAACCGTGATTACTCCCGTGTTTGAACGTGGAGACCTTGCCCCTGGGCGAAAGATGAGGGGGCCGGCGGTGATCACGGAATACAGCGCGACCACGGTGATTCCCGCGGGAAAGAGGTTTTGGGTGGATGCGTGGGAAAACCTGGTGATTAAGATCAGGTAATTAAGATCAGCGGAGCGCGCTCGAACGCGGCTCACTCGTCGTCTGGATTTTTATTTTCCGCAATCGCCATGTCCATCCATTCACAGGACTCGAAAACGTCGCCACATTTTTGGCATTCCGTGTATTCGGATTTTTCGAGACGGGAGACGATCAGCGCGCGTGGACGTTTGGATTGTTCGGGACTGACTTTTGGAGGGCGCTGAATGGATCTCTTGGCGGCCAACTTCATTGATTTTTTCTGGATTAGGATACGCCAAGGTTGCGTGGGGTTTTAAGCTGCGGGGGGAATTGCCAGAGACGGAGACAGCGACCACGATTCTTTCAACCGAGACGAGAATTAAATGCCTCGGGCCGCCGGCGTGGAGGAAGTTAGGCATCTACTGGAGTCTGGCAGGCCCGTTCACCGGGCTGATATGGAAGGCAATTCTGAAACGAGTAAAGACCCAAGCGGAAGCAAAAGCCGAATGAGAGGTTTGGTGGTGCAAGCTCGTGTGCTGAGTGAGAGGCCTCGGTAGAAGTCCCGTCCGAAAGCTGCAATATCTTGCACAGGCGGCAATGCTGCCCGCCGCTTTGGAACCCTACCGGCGCAGACAAAGTGGCTTGAATTCAGGTACATTTGGGTAAGTTGCCGCTGGAAACCGTGCGTCCGGGCAACGGGTTCTGAACTGCTGAGTTTAGAGAGATATTGGTTGAGAAAGACTTAGGGAAACTCTGATTCAGTGCCAACGAAGACCCTGAACCACAGGGTACACAGGGGTGCACGGAGGTACCCGGGGACTTAATCAGACTTTCCTTAGTTCAAAGAGATCTGTTTATGATAAAGAAATTTCTGTTTGCGGTGGGATTGCTGAGTCTGGCGCTGGCTGGTGGTTGCGCGAAGGGCGGCAACGGAACGGGCAATGGAATTACGGTTACTGTTAGCAACGGCAACATTACGGCGATCTACCCGACCCAATCTGTAACGTTCAAGGCCACGGTGAACGGCACGACGAATACGACCGTTACGTGGAGTCTGAGCGGCACGGCATGCACGGGCACGCCGAATCCGTGCGGGACAATCGACCCGAATACGGGCGTCTACACGGCGCCGGCGACTGCGCCGAATCCGACGAGGGTAACGTTCACGGCGACATCCGTTGCCGACCAGACGGCGACGGGCGCCCTCCCGTTGGATGTGATCCCGCTCACGGTGGTCGTGACGCCGACAGGGACGCCGACAGCGGTTACGGTCGGGCAGAATTTGGCGCAGCAGTTCACAGCCGTCGCGGTACCGGACGATGCGCCGCAAACGTTCACCTGGACGTGCACCGGCAACTGCGGAAGCATCGTGCAAGACCCAAACATTTCCGGCCTGGCGGTCTACACCGCCCCGGCCTCCAACGGACCCGCGGCGGTGGCGGCGACTTCGACAGTGCCGCAGTCTCCG
This sequence comes from Acidobacteriaceae bacterium, assembly GCA_025355505.1. Taxonomy (GTDB): domain Bacteria; phylum Acidobacteriota; class Terriglobia; order Terriglobales; family Acidobacteriaceae; genus Acidiflorens. The sequence continues at coordinate 26,391 of JANXZM010000083.1, forward strand.
GCGGGCGTTGGTCAAGCTAAGGTTATAGTTGCAGCCTCGCGCCTAGGTGTGGGGACTTACGCATTCCAGTTTTCGGGCCATGACAACAGCAGTAACCCCGTCGCTGCGGCGGGAAGCTTCATTCTGGCCGCAAATGGCACGGTCACGGCGGGAATCGAAGACGTGCTGTCTGCCGGCGGGCCACAGCAGTTCCCTATTGCCTCGGTCAAGTACGTTCCGCATAACAGCGACAATAACCTGGGGACGCTTACGCTGGCCTTAAATGGGGGACCCACCAACACATACACGGCAGTTCTCACCTCGTCTGGCATCCTTCGTATGATCGAGTCCGACAGTGCGGGAACCGGCTCCGGCGTGCTGCAAAAGTCGGCGGCAAATACAGCCTTCAACTCCGGCGCGCAGACATTCGCATTCGGATTCACGGGCGTGGACAAGGAGGTGGGGGGCAACCGGGCTGGCTATGTGGGTATGCTGCCGATGGACGGAAGTGGGAACTTCCTCACCGGCGGCGTGTTTGACACCAATGTAAACGGCACCGACGTGTGCGGCGCGACGCCTTGCAACGTCTCTACTAGCAGCACATACACCCAACCCAGCGCAAACCTCCCCACGTGGTGGCAAATGACGCTGAACTCGGTCGCGACACAAAAATTCGACTTCTTTGTTGCTGCCGGGCAAACCAGCAACGCTACCAATCCGCTGACCCTCTACGCCATTTCGACGGACACGGTCGATGGCGCTCATCCGGCACTTTCCGGATCCATGGTCTACCAGTTCCCGATGACATACAACAACCTGGCCTTAGGGGGCACATCCGTTTCAAATCTGACGGGAAAGAACGCGAATGTCTCGCTGACACTCGGCACCACCGATGGCACGTCGGACGGATCAGGTCTGGGGGGCTTCTCGGGGAACTTCGACCAGAACAATAACGGAACGATTCTCTCGGTGGCCTCATTCGCGTACAAGTACGGAGCAACCGTTGGCAGCAACGGACGATACACCTTCCAGATGCTGGGCAACCCGAATGCGAACCCGGTGGTAGCGCCGCTTACGTTCGTTTTGTATGCCAGCGGGGCGAATCGTGGTTTTCTGCTCGATCCGTCCAGTTTGGCGGTGATAACCGGGACTATGGACCCGCAGCCAACGAAAGCGATCTTCTACGCCAATACGGAGATGCCGGGTACCTATGCGGCAGCGACGACCAGCAACAGCAACTCCACTCTTGTATCGCCGGTGGTTCAGAACCTGTTACTCACGTCGCCCGGAGGAGGGGTGTTCAACGTCGAAGGAACACAGAACCCCAGCAGCAAAACTGTGACTGGCACGTACAACATTACCAGCGGCGGCACGGGCACAATCACGCTAACCGCTCCGGCGGCTTCGACGAATGTGATTTACGCCATCGGCTTCGACGTTACACATTCGGTGGTCACCGACTTCATGATGATGGGGAAGACTAGCGGAACACCAAGCGCCATCATTTTCGCGCAGCAGTAAGGATTAAAGAAGAAAGAGGTCGTGTAGGGACGGGCGGCCTCGCCCGTCCAAGCCGAATAGGGCTCGGCCTCGCCGGCAGCAGCACCCCAATTCAGGGCGCGCAAGAATTCTACTTCTCGCGAATCACAGTCTTTGCCGTGGCGAGATTGTCAAAGCGGTCGTAGGACCTAACCACGACAACGTGGTCATTGCCAGTAGTGTCCGCCATCGGAGCGGGCGCAGCTTCTGGTTGCGGCACGGCGGCGCGAAAGTCGTAGTCTTCCGTTTTGGAATCGGACAACTGGCCGACCGGCTCGATGAACTGCCATTCGCCGCCGTCCAGCGAGTACTCGGCGCGCTTGATTGGGGAAAACGAATCGCTGGCGCGGAAGCGCACGTGGAGCTGCTTGCCAATCTGTTTTCCATCGAGAGTGGCAGTCAGGTTCGCGATGACCGGAGCGGTAGTATCGACTTCGAAGCGGCTGCTGACACGTTCGGCGTAGAGGGCTTCTCCGGGCGAATGCGAGGGCGCATCGGAGGCAACGACCTTCACGGTGTAGCCACCGTCGGGGAGAAGACTGGCGTCGAAAGAATAGTAGCGATCGCCGAGGTTGGTCTTCAGCAGGAGCCAGCGCGACTCGCCGTCTCCGCGGTAGTAGACGGAGTAGACGAGCTGATCGTCGTTGTCGTCATGCGCCTGCCAGCGGATGCCGATCGAGTCGCGGTCGCGCACGGCGGGCGGAGGAGGATCGAAGCGCGGCTGCCCGGGAGCGGGGGGCTCGCTGCCCGTCACATGCGGAACCGGCTGATAGTGGAAACCGGGCTGCACGGTGATGTCGTCCACTTCGGGAGCAACGTTTTTGGGCAGGTAGTTCAGCAAGACGGCGTCAAGGCGAGCGGCGGGATTGGCGGCATGGAGCACGGACTTCCACTGCACGAAGCGGGCGGGCGGAACTTTGAGTTCGGAGCCAGCGGCCAGATCGACGGGCGTCCAAGGACTCCAGTTGCGGTCGGGATTGTCGACATTGCCGCTGCGCGCATAGAACTCGAGGTTGGAATTAGCGGCGGAATTGCCGGAGATGCGGACGCCGGCGCGCCCCCAGAGGGAAAAGACGCGCGCGTCGAAGACATCGCTTTCGTAGGTGCCTTCCGACTCGAGACGAGAACCGAGGATGAAAATTTTTCCGAGGTTGCTGCCGGAGGCGTAGAGTCCTCCGCCGGGCGCGGCGGCGAAGGCGGTGATTTGGGTGGCGCTGGCTTTGATGAGATCGGTGAAATCGTCAACGCCGTTGATGGCGAAAATGTGACCGCGATTGCCGGTGCCGGCGAGGAGGCGCCCGTGCTGATCGAAGCCGAGAGCGTAGACGAGATCTTCGCGGGAACTCCACAAGCGAGACGGGGCGCCATCGGGCGCGATGCGATAAATCTCGGAGCCGCCGGTGGCGCCGAGTCCGGGAGCGGGAAAGGGCGTCGTCATCATGGGCACGGCCGGAGCTGGGGTAATGGAGATATTGCCGCCGAGTGCGGGCGGGTTCTGCGGTGAAGCGAGGATGATGCCCATTTGCGGTGTGGTGGCGCCGGGGCGCTTTTCTCCCACAGCGGCGGCATAGATGTTGCCGGCGCCGTCGATGGCGAGCGCGGTAATTTCTTTCTTGGGCGCGCTGTAGAGAACGAACGCTTCGCCATTCGGCGCGATGCGATAGACCAGACCGCTGCCATCGGAGCCGGCAATGAGGTTGCCTTTGGGATCGAGTGCAAGAACGCGAATGTGGACTTCATCGCTCTTGAACAAGAGCGAATGCTGGCGGTTGGGGCTGACTTTATAGATTTCGCCGTGATCGCCGGTGGCGACATAGAGCGCGCCTGCATTGTCGAGAACGATGTCCCAGATGTACTTGGAACCAGGATCGAAATAGGTGGACGCGCTCCAGGAGGCTTTCGGATTGGCCTTCGCGCCTTTCGCGGGTTCGAGGCGCGGAGGTTCGAGGCGATACACCTTGCCGTCGGGGGCCGTGGCAGCATAGACGATGCCACTCTTGTCGACGACCACGGTCTGCACCTGCAATTCCTGGGGCTCGAAGATGGTGGTGGTTTGACCATCCGGCGTGATGCGATAGACGCGGGCCGGAGATCCAGCGGCGGCGTAGATGTTGCCCGCGGAATCGGAGGCGATCGACCAGATGTAGGTTGAGGGCGTGGTCGCAAGCGACTTGAAAGCCGGAGCAAGTTCAAGGCCGCCCTCGCTGCGCAGGGCGATACCTTTGGCGGTGCCCTTGGTCAGTTCTTCGAACTTGGATTGTTCCCAGGTGCGGGTGCCCTCGGCTGGGGCGAAGGTGGAAAGCGCGAAGGTGGAAAGAGTAAGTGCCGATAGTAGAGCGAGCGTCTTACGAGCCAAAGTCATACCTCGGTTCTTGATAACTATGTCCCCGATAGAGTTATTGTCTTGTTGATGGAGAGCCGGGCGCCCTCGCCCGGCCAGAGGGACGCCTGCAAGCCGGGCGGGGACGCCCGGCGCTCCACTTACAGCGCGAGCTACTTGATGCTAATCGTCAGCATCTGCGCTCCGGAAACGACATAGTCGAGCGAATCGGTGGAAGCTTCGCTGACCGAGGATTCACCGAGCACGATCATGTCCTGGGTGCCGCGCATGTTGTCCATGACGTTCATGACGGAAAGCGGGAGGGTCGGCATCACTTTGTCGGCGACCATGGCTTCGGGATCGGAGCCGAGAAGCGAAACATAGACGCGATCGTTGGCGCGCTCGCGGTTCAGCAATGCGATGGTTGGCGCCAGGCCCAGACCACGGTTCATCATCGGCGTGGCGCGGTGCATGCGGTCGAGCGTGTCTCCGTCGCTGACCAGGATGCGCAGCGGTCCCTTGGAAATGGAGGTCGGGATGCGGATGGGAATCTGGCGCACGAGGCGCTCGCCACGATAGGGACGAATGACGGTCTCCACCACAATCTGGTCGCCGGGACGAGCTTCGGTCATATCGGTGCGGGCAGCTTCGAGGCGCGCGGAGCGGCGTTCGCGGACAAGATCGAAATCGAGCTTCACGCCCTGCACGTCGGGAGCGTCGAAGGGATTGCCATAGATGCGTCCAAAGCGCTCGCCGATGGTGGCAGCGGCCAAAGCCGCCGCGGGCTGCCCGTTGTCTTGCGGGGCAAACATGTTCCTTAGCGTTACGTCGGGATAGCCCTTCACGCTGAGGACGCCATTCATGCGGTAAGTAATGTCCTCGCCGTATTCGTTGGTGCCGTGGAGCGCGTTAAATACAGTTGCCATCATGGCCAGCGGGCTGAGCCTCGCGTTGTTGAGAACCTCGTAATGGAATTCTTTTGTGGCTGCGCCACTGCGCAGAGCGACAGTCACGGGAATCATCTTGGACTCCCGCCCCGGCACGCCCATAATGCCGTTCTGGCGGTCTTGCACGAACGCGCCAATCGTCTCAGTCGTGTTGACGATCTTGAACGCATTCAGTGGTGAAGGCAGGGTGGCCAGCACCCTGGCCTTGGTCATGGGGAGGTCCACTTCGCCAAACTGCAAGAGCGGATGTCCGCAGGCCAGCAAGCGCTGCGGATCAACGTAAGTGACGGTGCAAGTGGCGGCAATATCCATATCGCCACGAACCAACACGGCGCTGACGGCGGATCCTGCCTCGATGGGCTCCGGTTGTTTGCGATCGCTCCGAGAGCCGATGCCCATCACCGGAACGATGCCCAGCGCGGCGAATTGGGGCGCGTAGCGCTGCAAGGTCTCGTTAGAAAAGCCGTTGAACACGAGAGGAGTCTCGATGGGCTTCAGGTAGTTGCTGTAGTTCTGGGCCGGGAGGGCCGCAGTTTCGCCGGGGCTCGCAGTTTGGGTGGCTTCGCTCAGGCCGGGAAGACTGGCATGCATCGGGGCCGGGGCCGGTCGGCGATCCAGGGCGTTAATCTCCAACATCTCTTCGATCGGCGTCACACCCGCGATCGGTTCCTTGGAGAATTCGCCGATGCGGAAGGCCAGCGCGCCCGCCAGCTTGCCGTCGAAATAGACCGGGCTGCCGCTCATGCCGGCAACCACGCCGGTATATTCAGGCTTGGCACCGTGCAGACGGACCAGAATAATGTCGCCCTTGGGACCGTTCACGTTGCGCATCACGCCCAGAACTTCCACGTCCATGGATTCGGGTTTGACGCCCTGGAAAACGGTGAGCGCGGTACCTTTCATACCTTCGTGGATCTGATCGAGCGGGATGATGGCCGGAGCAACGATGACCGCCGCTGGCCGTTCCTGTGCAGGAAGGTTTTGTGCGGCAACCCAGACGGAGGACGACAAACACAAAAGGGCGGCGAGTGAGCTGGTGGCTGTTCTCATGAATGGCCCCGAAGGTCGCAGAATGACCTTGTTACTTGTTTAGACTCCGCGTGCTATCAGAAGGCTTTGCCAGGAGAGGCGGCGTTTATTAAAAGGCCCGCAAAATATTCCAACCGCAGAGTGCTTGCATCTATACTAGCATAGGAGTTTTTGAGGACTTTCCCATGATTTTTGGCGAACTTAGCGGGCAAAACCGGGTGCAGGCGACTTCCCGTAAGCGTTTGATCCTACTGGCACTTGTTCTTTTCTGGATGGCGGTCGCGCCTTTTTCGGAGCAGGCCCAGTCTCAAGATACGTCGCAGCCGCCCCCGGCGAATCCGAACAAGCAGGAGGCTCCACCGGCAGCCGGTGGGCCGCAGAACGACGTGGGGCCGTATGTGATTCCCAAGAAGAAGGAAGAGGCACCGCCGGCGGCGCCTGAAAAACCGAAAAAGATCGAGAACATGCCCAACTACTCGATCAGCGTACAGGTGCCGCTGGTGAACCTGGATGTGCTGGTGACCACCAAGGACGGCCAGACAATCCCGGGGCTGAAGCAAGAGAATTTTAAGATCATGGAAGATGGCGCGGCGCAGAAGATTTCGACCTTCAATCAGAGCAAGGCCCCGATTACGGCCGTGCTGCTGGTGGAGTTTGCCTCCACGAATTATTCTTTCATGGTCGAAGCCTTGAATGCGTCATACGCATTCGCGAACACCCTGCAGAAAGATGACTGGATCGCGGTTATCTCCTATGACATGAAGCCGCAAATTCTCGCGGATTTCACCCAGGACAAGCGGGCTGTTAACGCGGCGCTGAACCAGTTGCGGATGCCGGGGTTCGCGGAAACCAACTTGTTCGACGCCACGTTCGACACGCTGGACCGACTCGACCGCATCGAGGGCAAGAAATATATCATTCTCGTCACGACCGGCGTGGACACCTTCAGCAAGCTTAACCTGGATCAGATTCTCAAGAAGATCAAATCCACGAAGGATGTCACGATCTACCCCATCAGTGTCGGTTTCGCGGCCCGCGAATATTGCGAGGTACATCATTGCCGAACCCGCGGGATAATACCCGTCGGCAACATGGACTATTTGCAAGCGGACAACGAGATGAAGACGTTCGCAAGCTTGACCGGAGGCCGCGCCTACTTCCCTCGTTTCCAAGGCGAGTTGCCCGAGATATTTAACGAGGTCGGGTCGGACATCCGCAACCAGTACAACATCAGTTATCACCCAACCAACAGCAAGCTCGATGGCACTTACCGCAAGCTGAAAGTCGAACTTCAGGCGCCGGACGGAGGTCCGCTAAAGATTCACGACCAGAAGGGCAAGGACGTGAAAGTCATCGTTTACGCGCGCGAAGGGTACATGGCAAAGCACACGGTGGAGTAGACGGGAGTGCCATAACCACCAAGGACACGAAGGAAACCCCGAGTTGGGATTGGTTGCTGTGCGCGCCTTCGTGGCCTTGGTGGTTAATGAAATTTGGACACTACCCGACACTCCACACTGCACACATTGGCCCGCCTGATTTACAATCCCCAGTTCCCCCACAGGAGAGAGCGCCGTGATCCCACGCTATACCCGGCCCGAGATGGCTCGCATCTGGAGCGATGAAAACCGCTTCCGCACATGGCTCGCGGTGGAAGTGGCCGCAACTGAAACGCTGGCGGCGGCGGGCATTGTGCCGAAAGAAGCCGCCAAGGCGATCCATGCGCGCGCCGACTTCAACGTCGGCCGCATCTTCGAGATTGAAGCCGAGGTCAAACACGATGTCATCGCCTTTACCACGGCAGTGGCGGAGATTGTTGGCCCGCACGCCCGCTGGTTCCACTATGGCCTGACCTCGAACGATGTGGTCGACACGGCGCAGGCGTTACTGATCCAGCAAGCTTCGGCGCTGATCGCCGGCGACCTGGAGCGTCTGGCCGAAGTGCTTGAGCGCCGTGCCTGGGAGTTTAAGGATACGCCGATGATTGGGCGGACACATGGCATGCACGCCGAGCCCATCACCTTTGGCTTCAAGATCGCCAACTGGTATTCGGAGTCGCAGCGCAACATCGCGCGCTTCAAGGCGGCCGCCGAAGATCTGCGTGTGGGCAAGTTCTCGGGCGCGGTAGGAACGTTTGCCCACCTCACGCCCAAACTCGAAGAGAAGATGTGCGCGCGCCTGGGATTGAAGGCTGCCGCGGTGTCGTCGCAAGTGATTCAGCGCGACCGCCATGCCCATTACCTGGCGACGCTGGCCACGATGGCGTCGACGCTCGACAAGATCGCGACTGAAATCCGGCACCTGCAGCGCACCGAAGTCCGCGAGGCCGAGGAATACTTCAGCGAAAAGCAGAAGGGCTCGTCGGCCATGCCGCACAAGCGCAATCCCGTTACCTGCGAACAGATTAGCGGATTGGCGCGCGTGGTGCGTTCGAACGCGCAAGCCGGATTTGAGAATGTCGCGCTGTGGCACGAGCGCGATATTTCGCACTCCTCGGCCGAGCGCATTATCATTCCGGACTCGACCACGCTCGCCGACTACCTGCTGAACAAGACGGCGAACCTGATCGAGACCATGTACGTCTATCCCGCGCGCATGATGGCGAACCTGGAGAGCACGCGGGGCCTGGTCTACAGCGGACAGTTGTTGCTTGACCTGGTCGAGAGCGGGGTTTCGCGCGAGGACGCGTATCGCCTGGTGCAGAATCGCGCCATGCGTGCGTGGAAAGAGGATCTCGACTTCCACGAGCTGGTGGTGAACGATCCTGAAATTCGCGGACGAGTGCCGCGGGCGGAGATCGAACACGCCTTCGACCTGAAGCGGCAGCTTAAGAACATCGACAAGATTTTTGCGCGGGTATTTCCACGCAGATTGGCCGCGAGAGTGACAGCGAAACGACAAAAAGCACGCCAGCGAAAAGCCTAGCGGCGGTTCTGAATGAAGCTACTTTTGGCAAATTGCTGGATAAGGATTGTATTCCGCAATCTGTGCGCCATGGAGCGAATAACAGCGGTCCGTTCCCATCGCGGGTTTCACGATTAAGGTATACGTGGCGTTTGGATCGAGCGGCGGCGGTGCGGTCCATCCCTGAAAGCCAGCGGGCGGAACTCCGTAGGCGAATTCCAACTGCTTCGGGGGAAATCGCCGAACCTCTGTCCACTCGATGGACCACACCAATTCGGCATCGCCTCCGCTCCGCGCGGATGCCGGGCGCTCCGGGCGAAGAACCTTCAGTCCCCAGAATCCTGCCGGCCCTCGCACCTGAAACCTCAGAGGCGTTGCAGCTTCGGCCGCTATGTATAGCGGCCATCCCACACCGTTAGCTCTCCGAACAGGAATAGGACGGGCAGAGAAAGAAAGACCGCAAGTACCGCGCGACCGCGAGTGCACGATCTCCACAAGTCGCGTAAAAAAAGGCCAGCGGAAGCGGCTAGTAACAGAAAAATCAATGGAAGGAGCTTGAAGCCCCAATTGCTGAACCTCGGATACAAGAAGCTGCCGAATACCATCGTCGCCAGAAGAAGGTTAACGAGGGCCACAATCGCTGAGTTCTGGAGTCTGCTGGATAAGCTCACAAAATCAATCTTGGCTCCCTGTCAAAGGTTCGTCCAATAACATTAGTAATCCGCCAACGCACAAAACAGAGTCGCCAATCGCGTCAATGGGCAATTGCAATTTTTCCGTTGCGCACTAACTCCAGCAACTCAATCAACTGCTTCAGCTTTTCCTGGCTGACATGCCGCAACGCCTCGCGGCCGTATTTTTCGACCGGCGCGTCCATCTCACATAACAGCTTCAGACCGGCAGCGGTGATTTTTCCGTAGATGACACGGCGATCGTGCCTGGCGCGTGTGCGCTCGACGAAGCCGCGATTTTCCAGGCGATTGAGCAGACGCGTAATGTCAGGATCGCGGGTGGTCATGCGCTCGCCGATTTCGCGGCACGGCAAGCCCTCCGGCCCAGCGCCGCGCAGGATGCGAAGCGCGTTGTACTGCGTGCCGGTAAGTCCAAATTCCTTGAGGTGGGCCTCGACTATTGCTTGCAGGGCTCCGGCTGTACGCATCAAAGAAAGGTAGGCTTCCTGTTCCCGGCTGGCAAAAGGGACGGTTTGCTTGAGCTCGGCTTGCAGGCCACGAGACATGATTGGAAGGTTAGTCGTTATGACAAACATCTGTCAATCAAGTGGCTGAAAAGCACCACTTTCGCGTTGTAATATTTTGTAAAAGCTCCCGCGCGAACATCCCTCCAGTCCCGCCACGCATCTATTTAACTAACCGGTTAATAGAGTGGGAGAACCGGAATTTCAGTTAAGGATGGCAACCATGAAGAAGCCCGTCAATAAGCAAGGAATTGCGGTGACAGTAGCGTTGCTCGTCCTGTTGAGTATGACTGCAATGGCCGCCACCGGCCGGTACGATCAGCAGATTCAGCAGACGGTCAGCCAGAAGATTCGTGACGCTAAGCAACTGCAGAGCGTGCACTCGAGCGTTGACGATGGCATCGTGACCCTGACCGTCACGGTCGGCCTTTATCGAAACAAGCTCGACGCCGCGAACAAAGTGAAGAAGCTCGCAAACGTCACCGGCGTTCGCAACGATATCGCGGTCGCGGGAGAAACGGTGGCGGACAGCCAACTGCAGCAGAAACTGGCTAAGCAGCTGGCTTATGACCGCGTCGGATATTACGACAATGCGTTCAACTATCTTACGCTCGATGTAAAAGAGGGCGTGGTCACGCTCAACGGCGACACCGTGTCTGAGGTAGCGAAAGATTCGGCACTGGCAATCGTGGCGCGCATGCCCGGCGTCAAGGATGTGGTCAACGAAGTGAAGGTGCTGCCGGTTTCGATTTTTGACGATTCGATCCGGGCGCGTACGGCTCGCGCGATTTATCGCGACTCGGTGCTGGGCCGCTATGCGAGCGATCCGGCGCATCCGATCCGAATTGTGGTGGACAGCGGACACGTGACGCTCTACGGAACCGTCGAGAGCGCGATGGACAAGACCATTGCCGGGATGCGAGCGGGTTCGGTACCGGGCGCGTTCAGCGTCGAGAACAAGCTGGTGGTGGACTAACTGGTGAACGACTAAGCAGTTACTTGTTTTTCTGGGGCGGGGCGCAAGCCGCGCCCTTTTTTTGCTGCTGAGAAATCCCGATTCACGCAGGGTTTTGTTGGTCACGGGGAGAGCAATAGGAGGCGGGACAGGAGTCGAACGGATTACCCCGGGCAAGTCGGGAGTAACTGGCGGCGCGGCCTTTGGCCTAGCTCTTGGCTTTTGGCGTTTGGCGTTTGGCGCTTCTGACTGAAGTGGGCGTGGCGTGCCAAAAATCTCCATCCCTTTTACAATGACTGGAGACTTGATTCATCTTGAGTTGAGGAGATTGGAATGCAACGCAAAGCCAGTGCAGAGTGGAAGGGTAATCTTAAAGAGGGGAAAGGGACGGTTTCGTCCACCAGCGGCGTTCTCACGAATACGCCTTATTCGTTTACGACGCGGTTTGAAAACACTGCGGGGACGAATCCGGAAGAGCTGATTGCGGCGGCACATGCGGCGTGCTTTTCGATGGCGCTGTCGGGGCAACTAGGAGGCGCGAACCTGACGCCGGAGAGCATCCGTACGACAGCTACGCTCACTATGGAAAAACTTGATGCGGGCTGGACCATCACGGCCGTGCACCTGGATGTGGTCGCGAAGGTGCCGGGCGCAAGCACGGAGGCTTTCAACGCGGCAGCGCAAAATGCAAAAGCGGGCTGCCCGGTATCGAAGGTGCTGAACGCGACCATCACGCTGGATGCGAAGCTGGGCTAGCCGCCCATCGACAAAGCCAGGGCATAAGTCGCTTTGCAAAACGACGAAGTATTTCACGTGGAACGTTTTTCAAAATATTAAGCGGCTGATTCAAGGATGGGTAGTCTTGCAGGCTCGATGCGAAGCGGTGAGTCTTGGTATATACGACGGATGGCGTTCATGGGCGGTAGTTTTGCCACTTAAGCCACGCGCTTGCTCCGGTGCGTGCTGCCCGGCGGCCCACGTCTCGAACCGCGAGACGTGGGGCACCCTGGTTTATACGGAACCTTCACTTTTTCTTGTCTTCGTTTTTCTTGTCTTGTTCTTCCACTGCAAGGTTATTGGTTACTGAGAATGCGCCGGGAACGCCGTTGGCCTGGATGCCGGCGATTTGCTTGTCCATCTGGCGGGCCACGACACCTTCGAGCGTGATCCTTCCGTTGTTGACGATGATGTGAATGGGCGGAACGGCACGCATCTGGTACTGACTTAGGACGTCGTTGCTAAAGATGGCACGGTAGGCGGCACGGCGGATTCGATCGTCGTTGGGGGAGGTGGGGAGGACCTCGATGTTGTTGACGACCTTCTCGACACCCTCAATGCGCTTGATGGAATTTTCCGCGTCGGACTTAAGAATGGGGCGCGAGACCTGGCCAAGCAGTGTAACGGTACCATCCGGGTCGACCTTGTAGGCAAGGTTGTCGAACACGCCGTAGAAAGGAAGCATCACGAGTTCATGACGGACTTCCTTGTAGATGCGATCGACGCTCTTCTGATTGAGCGCGCCAGTTGGTTGGTTGTTCTGGGTGGCAAAACTGGCTAGAGCTGCCATCGAGAAAATCAAGGGGAGAGCGAAAACTGCCAGCAGTGACTTCTTCATTGGTTGGACCTCACGCAAAAATTCTTATGACTTGGTAAGAGGCCTGAACTACTGCACATCTTTGAGACGCTGGAAAGAGCCGGGAGGTTGCTTTTCTTTTGCGCCGGGAACGGACGCCCGTCCCTCCACGCCTTAATTGGAACGATTGGCAATAAAACACTGGTGAACGAAGTCCTGTGAGAAGCGGGTGACGACTTCGGGCGGAACGTCTTTTTCTTGCAATTCGTGAAAGCGGAAATCGATGGTGCGATTGGGGTTGACGATGGCGAGCAGGTATCCGTAGACATTAGTTTTTGCGGCTTTGGCATCGGCGGCTTTGGGCGGAAGTGGGTAGCGGACGGCGCCGGCGGTACCGACGATCCATCCGGGAAGAACGCCGCCGTTGCCGCGCCAGTAATCGGTGTTGAAGATGCCGTCCATGAAAAAGTGGGAGTGGCTGGCGAGGACGTAGATATTCTTGTTTGCCGCTTGCTGAAGCTTAAGGAGATCGGTATAGGCGCGGCGTCCGCTGGCTTCGGCTTGGGGTGAGTCGCTCATGCTGTGACCGCGGGCAATGCTGTCGGGAAGGGATTCGTGCATGGCGACGACAAGGGTGGCGATGGAAGAATCTTTGGCGTCGGCGTCGAGCACGCGCTCCAGCCAGGCTAGTTGACCGCTGTCGAACTGATCTGGAGAGGCGTTGTCGAGAGTAATGAAGTCGATGCCTCCGCGCTGCCAATGATAGTAAGTGCGGAGGCGGTGGTCTTTGGGGTTGTCACGGAGGCGCTGCTGCATTATATCCGGCGTGTCGAGCCAGTCGGCAAATTGGATGAGATAGTCAACGCGAGTTTTGGGCGGGATAAGTTCGTGATTACCGATGGCGAGATAGACGGGAGTGTCGGCGAAGGGCGCGAGTTGGTTTTGGATGAAGTCGTCCCAGGCATTCGCTTCGTAGTCAATGATGAGCGGGGGCGCGGCGGAGAGCTGTTTGTAATCCTGATCGAAGTCGTAGATGGCGCGAAAGTCGCCGAGGTGCCAGTAGAAGGCAGCATGATCGTGGTGCGCGGCGGCAGCGATGGCGGGCATGACCAGGTTTCCGCAGTTGCGGGAATCGCCGGAGACGGCGAAGGTCCAGGGCTGCTGGGCAGGGGCGGGCAGAGCTGCGAAGAATGAGGCTACGCAGAAAAGGAATACCGCGAAACGGGATGGGCGGAGCATGGGGGAATGATACCGCTTGCGGGCGGCTGGCGGAGGAAATCGTGGAGCGCAGAGTAGGCGCATCGAGGCTGGGGGAAAACGCAATCTGCCGAGAAAAACGACCACCGGGCTAAAGCCCACGCTGAGTTCGCGGCTTACGCGGCGCTGAAGGACCGCTCTTCCACGGTGCTCCACACATTCGCGGGTTTTGCCGTTGTGGGTTTTCTACAGCTTGTCAGCGAATCTAGAGTTGCGGCGATGATTGGCATCTGCCGAGCTGCGCTCGGCTTGGACGGGCGAGGACGCCCGTCCCTCCACTTGCTTAGGCTGTTTTGGGTTTACGCCTGCGCTCTCTAAAGCCTTCGATTAGGAGATAGAGCACTGGGATAAAGAACAGGTTCAGGATAGTGCTCATGATCATGCCACCGAAAACGGTGGTGCCTACGGAGTGGCGTCCGTTTTCTCCGGCACCGGTGGCGGTGACCAAGGGGACGACTCCCAAGATAAAGGCTAGCGAGGTCATCAGGATGGGACGGAGGCGGATGCGGGCGGATTCGACGGCGGATTCGAGGATGGTCATGCCGCGTTTGCGCAACTGCTCGGCGAATTCGACGATGAGGATGGCGTTCTTGGACGCGAGGCCTACGAGCATGACGAGTCCCACCTGGCAGTAGACGTCGTTCTGCTGGCCGCGGATCCATTGGGCGGAGAGCGCACCTAGCAACGCCATGGGCACGGCAAGCAAAATAATGAAGGGGAGCACGAAGCTTTCATACTGCGCCGAGAGGGTTAGATAGACGACCAGCGTTCCCAGGCCGAAGAGGATGAGCGTGGTGGAACCTGACGCCAATTCTTCGAGCGAAATTCCCGACCACTCGTAGGTGTAGCCCTGGGGCAAGACTTTCGCGGAGAGTTGTTGCATGGTTTGGATGGCCTGTCCCGAGCTGAAGCCGGGGGCGGCGGACCCGCTGATTTCCGCCGAGCGAAAAAGGTTGTAGTGACTGATGACCTGGGGCGCGGCGGTCTGGGTGATGCCGACTAAGTTATCGAGCGGGACCATGGCGCCGGAATCGGAGCGAACGTAATACTGGCCGATATTCTGCGGATGCGAGCGGAACTGTTTGTCGGCCTGCACGTAAACACGATAAGAACGGTTATTGAAATCGAAATCGTTGATGTAGGCCGAACCCATGAAGACGCTGAGGGTGTCGGTAATCTGGCTAAGAGGGATGTGGAGGCTCTTAGCTTTTTCGCGATCGATGGTAACGACATACTGGGGATCGTTCGCGGTGTAGGTGGTGAAGAGTGGGGCTAGGTCTTTGCGACCGAAGCCTGCGCGAGTGAGATCGTGGGTGACTTTGTCGAGATCTTGAAGGGTGTGATTGCCCTGATCCTGGACTTCGAATTGGAATCCGCCGAACCGGCCGAGACCTTGGACGGCGGGGGGTTCGAAGGGGATGACCATGGCGCCGGAAATTCCGAAGAATGGGCCGCGCAGGCGATTGAGGATGGCGGCGGCAGTGTGGTCGGAGCCCTTGCGCTGCGCGTAGGGCCGGAGGCTTAGAAAGACCAGGCCGGCATTGGGGGCGCTGCCTCCGAAACTGAAGCCGGCGACGGAGAAGGTGCCCTCGATTTCAGGAAAATTCTTGGTGATGGTGGTGATCTGGGTGCCGATGTTTCGGGTGTATTCGAGCGAAGCTCCGGTGGGAGCCTGGATGGCGACGATAAGGTATCCCTGATCTTCGTTGGGAACAAAGCCTTGGGGCACTTGCCGGAAGACGAAGTAAGCGAGAGCGAGGCCGGAGACAAAGAGGATTAGAGCGACGGCTTCGAAACGGAGGAAGGCGCGGAGGGCACGAACGTAGCGGTTGGTAACGGCGGCCAGGACGCGGTCGACTCGCTTGAAGAACCAATTTTTTTCGCCATGCACGCGACCGAGGAGGAGGGCGGAGAGGGAAGGCGTAAGAGTAAGGGCGTTGAAGGCAGAGATGGCGATGGAAAAGGCGATGGTCAGCGCGAACTGGCGGAAGAGAATGCCGGTGGTGCCGGGGAAAAAGGCGACGGGGACGAAGACGGCAACCAGCACGAGTGAAGTGGCGATGACGGCGCCGGTGACTTCTTTCATGGCGTCGGACGAGGCTTTGACGGGATCGGACTCGCCTTCCTGGAGATGGCGCTCGATGTTTTCGATGACGACGATGGCGTCGTCAACCACGAGGCCGGTGGCTAGCGTGATTCCGAACAAAGTAAGGGTGTTGATGGAGAAGCCGAGCAGCTTGACGAAAGCGAAAGTGCCGATGAGCGAGACTGGGATGGTGACTGCGGGAATGATGGTGGAGCGCCAGTCTTCGAGAAAAACGAAGATGACAAGGATGACGAGGAGGATGGCTTCGCCGAGGGTGAAGACAACGTCGCGGATCGATTCGCTGACCGCGTCGGTGGTATCGAAGGCGAGTTCATACTTCATGCCGGGCGGAAAGCGCTTGGAAAGACGTTCGAGTTCGGCGATGCAGCGGCGGTCTACGTCGAGGGCGTTGGCGGTGGAGAGCTGAGTGATGCCGAGACCGACCGCATCGTGACCGTTGTAATCCAGGTTGGAACTGTAGTTTTCTGCGCCGAGCTCGGCGCGACCGACGTCGCGGAGGCGGACGAGAGTGCCATCGGCACTGCTCTTGAGGATGATGTTATCGAACTGAGTGGATTCAGAAAGACGGCCGACGGCGCGGACGCTGATCTGGAATTGCTGGCCGGGGAGCGCGGGCTGGGAACCGACTTGTCCGGCGGCGACTTCAACGTTCTGCTCCTCAAGAGCTCTGACCACATCGTCGGCGGTAAGAGCGCGGCTGGCCATGCGAACGGGGTCGAGCCACAGGCGCATGGAGTATTTACGTTCGCCGAAAATGATGACGTTGGCCACGCCGGGAACACGCTTCAGGCTGTCGCGGACGTAGACATCGAGGTAGTTGCTCATGAAAAGCGTGGAGTAGCGGCCATCGGGCGAGTAGACGCCGGCGCCGAAGACAAAGTTCTCCGAGCTCTTGGCGACGGTAACTCCGACTTGCTTGACGGCGTTGGGGAGACGGCCTAGAGCAGTGTTGACGCGGTTCTGGATGTCAACGGAGGCGAGGTCGGGATCGCGGCTGAGGTCGAAAGTAGCGGTGATGGAGCTGACGCCGTCGTTGGTGCTGGAGGAGGTAATGTACTTCATTCCTTCAGCGCCGTTGATCTGCTGCTCGAGGGGCGTGGTGACGGCGGACTCGACAGTCTGGGCGCTGGCTCCGGTATAGAAGGCGGTGACACCGACCTGGGGAGGCGCGAGGTTGGGGAATTGAGCGATGGGCAGCGTAGGAATGCAGACGGCGCCGGCAAGAATAATGAGCAGGGCGCAGACGGTGGAAAATACGGGGCGATGAATAAAAAAATCGACCATATAAGAAAGTTGCCAGTTCTCAGTTCGGAGTCATAAGCGCTTGTTGTTCGCTATTTGCTGGAGCTGGTTCTGAGAAATCTTTTTGGACTTTTGCTAGCTGCTGCTTTCCCGCGGGACTACGGGCACGCCATCAATTAGAAACTGGGTGCCGGAGACGACAACCTTGTCACCTGGTTTTACGCCGTCGAGAACGACATAGTTGTTGCCGACGATTTGGCCGATCTGGAGCGGCTTTTGGTGGACAACGTATCCACCTTTGTGGTCAGGCTCAGCTACGAAAGCGAAATAGAGACCGCCGATTCGCGACACGGCAACGACTGGAACCACCGGCTTTTCCTGGCTGCTCCAGACCACACGGGCGCGGATGAACTGGGCGGTGCGCAGGCTGTCATTCGAGTTAGCGATGGTCGCTTTGACGAGCACGGTTTGGGTCGCGGTATCCACCTGTGGCGAGATGAAGGTGATACGACTGGCGGCGAGCGAGCTTCCTGAAGCGTCGACGATCTGGACGGGAAGATTGATCTTCAGCTGGGCAGACTTCTCGATGGGAACATAGATGTACGCTTCGAGGCTGCCGGGACGGTCGACGGTGGTGAGGGTGGAGGTGGTGACGACGCGGTCGCCGACGCGGACGGGAACATCACCGACCATGCCGGCACGCGGGGCAACCACTTTGTAGTAGTGCAACTGGACCTGCTGCTCGCTGACCTGAGCATCGAGGGAGTGCAGTTGGGCCTGGGCGGCGTCGAGGTTGGCGCGCGCCTGGTCGAGATCCTGCTTGCTGACTACGCCGGCATTGGCGAGGCCGTTGACGCGGTCGTAATTCTGCTGTGCCCATTTGACCTGGGCGACCTGAGCGGCGGTTGCGCTCACCTGGCTTTTGACCGCGGCCTGCTGCTTGGCGGGGTCGATTTGCATCATGGGAGCGCCGGAGGTTACGCGTTCGCCAGAGTGCACGAAGATCTGGGTAATGATGCCTTCGACCTGCGGCATGACGACGGCGGAGTCGCGGGATTTCAAGGTGGCGACGTAGTCGGTAGAGTCGTCGACTTTTTGGGCCGTGGCGGTTTGGACATTGACCGGCATGGCTTGTGGGGCGGCCGCATTGGCTTCTTTGCTCTTGCCGCAGGCGGTGGTGAGGAGAAGTGCGGCCAGAAGGGCGGCGGGCAGAATCAGAGATGACGTATTCGTAAAGGGTCTAGACATATGGTCACGCGTAGTGAAATGCCTCGGGCTATTGAAAAGCTAGTTTCCGAGGAGGTGTGCCGTCAGCGGCTAAAGCCGCAGTTTATCTTGCAATACTTACGGCGCGGGTGAAGCCGCGCCCCTTCAAAGCAAAATCAAAACCCAGCTTCGGCCACGGCAACTTCGGCCATACACAATATTAGATCAACCATATAGATTCCGGGTAAGGGCCGGAGGCTCCGAAGAATTTTTAGTTCTGCTAAATTGTTTTGTCATGAAACCAAGCCGAAGTTTTGCGAGCGACAACAATGCGGTGGTACATCCCGAGGTGCTGGAGGCGATCCGGCGCGCCAACGAGGGGCATGAGGTGGGGTATGGCGACGATCCGCACACGGAATCGGCGGTGGGGAAATTCCGGGAGCAATTTGGAGCCAAAGTTGCGGTCTTCTTTGTTTTTAATGGGACGGCGGCGAATGTGCTGAGCTTGCAGGCGCTGACGCGGCCGTTTCATGCGGTGCTGTGTCCGGAGCTGTCTCATATTTATACGGACGAATGTGGGGCGCCGGAAAAATATACGGGCTGCAAGCTGGTGCCTCTGGCAGCGCCGGACGGAAAGCTGACGGTGGAAACGGTGGCCCATGCGTATCACGGAATAGGGGACCAGCATCATGTGCAGCCGCGGGTGATTTCGATTACGCAATCGACCGAGATGGGGACCGTATATAAGGCGGCAGAGGTTGAGGCACTGGCGCGGTTTGCCCACGAGCGGAAGATGTTTCTGCATATGGATGGGGCGCGGATTTCAAACGCGGTGGCGGCGCAGGGACTGACCCTGCGGCAGGCGACGGGCGATTTGGGAGTGGATGTGCTTTCGTTTGGCGGGACGAAGAACGGGTTGATGGGCGTGGAGGCGGTGGTGTTCTTTCGTCCGGAACTGGCGGAGGATTTCTTATTTGTGCGCAAGCAGGGGATGCAGTTGGCATCGAAGATGCGGTATATGTCGGTACAGATGGAGGCGCTGCTGACGAACGATCTTTGGCGGCGGAATGCGGAGCAGGCGAACCGGATGGCGCGACTGCTGGAACAGGAAGTTAAGAAGATACCGCGAGTCAAGATTGTGTATCCCGTGGAGGCGAATGGGGTGTTCGCGCAAGTTCCTCGGGAGGCTATTCAGAAGATACAGGAGCGGTACTTCTTCTATGTGTGGAGCGAAGAGGAGTCGGTGGTGCGGTGGATGTGCTCGTTCGACACGACGGAGGAGGATGTTCGGAAGTTTGCGGAGTTTGTGGGCGGAGTGGTGAGGGACCTCGCAAACTGAAGCCCCCGCCCAGCCCTGAAAAGGTCGTCTGATTTCCGCGGGAACGAGGGGAAGCCCCATCGCTACAGGCGGAAGATCGGCGCACCTATTTCTTGGCAGCCCTGACCTTGGCCCAGCGTGCCCTCTGCGCGGCCGCGATTCTCCTGCGTCCTGCAGCTGAAATGGTTCGCTTCTTGGGAGTTACTACTAATCCACTCTTGCTTCCGTGCAGTAAAACGTTTCCAAAAGCAGTTAGGGCAGCGGTTACGCGGTGGAGTTCATCCTCAAGCCGCGTTCGTTCGTGCTGGAGTTGTTTGACTACGGATTGAATCAACGTTTTTGCCATAAACTGAGTTTATCACTTATAAGTGGGACAACAAGGCAGTTCCCGTGGAAGGGGCTGATTGACTGGCGGATAATTCCCGTTTTTGGATGAACTCCCGTACTGGGCAAGGACTTAAGACTAGAGGCGCGGACCCTGCAAAGCGACGGGACCGAGTGGACAGAGCGTAAACGAAAAAGCCGCTACCAGCCCAGGTCAGACCCACGGTCGGATTTCCGATCGGAGTTACTTTGCTCGCCGAAGAGGTTACGCTTCTTATAAGACATGACCATCAATCCAATACAGATACCCATGGGCGGGAAGATAAGGACGAGGATTCCGCTTTTAAGGGCTTGAATCATGCGCGGTCCGGCGGCGGCGGCCTGAGTGTAGCAGAGGGCACAACTCTGGCTCCAGGCAGGCAGCGAGAGGCCTGCGAGCAAGGCGAACAGGAGCGCGGCTCTCATGCAGCGGGCCGTATTTGTTGCTTGTCTCATACTTGTCCTCGACTTCTCTCCGAAGTTAGTGCGAGTGCATACGGAGCAACCGGAAACTGTCGGACCAGATCATGTTCATCATGAAAACAACAAAGAGGGTACAGGGGATCAAAACGAGGAACAGGCTGTGGCGCTCCTGACCGAGATGCATGAAGTACATGACGCCCAGGGACGCTTGGAGAAAGCCCAAGAATAGCATCAGGGCGAGCGACGGTCCCGACATCATGGCAAAAAGAACCTGGAACACGGCGATGCTTAAAATAGCCCCGTAGACGATGAAGGTTGTGGTCATGCTATTTGAATTTCCGGCTGCGCTCATAGGTTTCGTATTCTCCTCGGCAAATTTCCAGCGCTTCACGTTATCGCTTGAATCTCAGGAACGCTTCATGTTCATGAGGTAGAGCAAGGGCACGACAAACATCCAGACGATATCGACGAAGTGCCAGTAGAGCGCCCAGATTTCGATGTGCTTGGCGGAGTAGCGTCCGGCTTTGTAAGTCAACGCTACGACGGTGAGAGCGATGACGCCACCGATAACGTGCAGCATGTGCAAGCCGGTAATGGTGAAGAAGGTGGCGCCAAACATGGGCGAGCCCCAGGGATTCTGGAACAAGCGGACGCCTTGTCCGATGAGCGAACTCCACTCGCGGAGGTGAAGGATGGCGAAAAGAGCGCCCCCGGCGGCGGTAATCATGGTCCACTTGAAGGCTGCGGCGCGGTCGTCGTTTTGAGCGGCGCGGACCGCGAAGAGAACGGTCAAGCTGCTGGTGACCAGGATGAAGGTCATGAGCAGGGCATTCCAGATGCTGGCGCTCTCGAATGGGGTGGGCCAGTCGACGCTGGCGTTGCGGATGTAGCCGTAGGCGAACAGGAAGGCGGCGAAAGTCACCGCGTCGGAGATGATGAACAGCCACATCACCAGCTTGCTGGATGGAATTGCAAAGAGCGACTCTTCCATCACGGCGGCGTGGGGATCGACTGCGAGATTCGCTTGACTCACGGAGCCTCCTGATCAGTAACAGTTTTAGACAGACGTTACAGCTTTAACCAAACAACGAAAAGCAGGTACATCCAAAGCATGCCCATGAAATGCCAGTAGTAAGACGTTGAGTCCATGGTGCTCTTGCGCAGGATGGGCACAGGAGTGCGCAGGAGATAGATGACTCGCAACAAGCCACCGAGGCCGCCGAGAACGTGAACGGCGTGGACGGCGGTAAGCACGTAGAAGAACGAACTGTTGGGATTGGTGGCGAGATAGAGCCCTTCGGAGCGCAGTTGCAACCAAGCCAGATACTGGCCGGCTACGAAGGCACATCCAAGAGCCAGGGTGGCGCCGAGCCATTGCATGGCTTGAGAACGAGATACACCTTCACCGCGGATGTAGCTTGCGATTGTTTTGCGCGCGAATTCGAGCGTGAGACTGCTGAGAACCAGGATCGCGCTGTTGAGATAAAGGATGCGCGGTATGAGGATGTGCTGCCAATCGTTTCCGGAGCCCTGCCGGACGATGAGGGCACTGGTGAGGGCAGCGAACGACATGGCGATGGCGGCGAGAGCGACCCAGATGCCGGTGCGGGCGGGCTCGGGGGAGCGCTCGGCAACGGCACGGAGTTCTCCGGCACCGGGAATGAGACCGGCCGAGCCACCGCCGCCATGCATTCCGGGGAAAGGCCTGGAGGGCGGCTGCGCGTTAATTGCTGGTGGCTGGGGGACAGTTGTGGCCATACTGCACTTGCGCCTCTCTTCTAAAACCTCAGCGGCTAAAGCCGCCGTTTATTTTGGGGCACTTATGGCGCGACTGAAGCCGCGCCCCTTGAAAACAAAATCGAAATCTTAGATATTCCGCACGCTGTGAAGATGGGGCAAGCCCCGTCTCTACAGCGGGCATTCAAGCAAACCAAGGCAGCATTCACGAAGGAATAGGAGTTTCCACCTGTTCGGGCGAATTCTGCATGATGAAATCTTCCTTCGCACCCTCGACGCTGTATTGGTAAGGGTCGTGATAAACGACAGGGTGGATACCACCGAAGTTGTTCCACGGGGGCGGCGAAGGGATTGTCCATTCCAGCGATGTTGCGTTCCACGGGTTCTCCGGAGCGACCGGACCCCAGAAGCGGCTGTGGACAAGGTTGTACAGGAAGATAAGCTGGGCTGCTCCGGTGCAGAGAGCGGCGATGGTGATGAACTTGTGCACCGGCATCAGGGGCGCCATGAAATCATCCACGAACGACGAGTACCGGCGGACGTTGCCGGCCAATCCGAGATAGTGAAAGGGCATGAAGATGCAGTAAGTGCCGACAAACGTCAACCAGAAGTGAATTTTCCCGAGGGTTTCGTTCATCATGCGGCCGGTCATCTTGGGCATCCAGAAGTAAGTTCCGGCAAAGATACCGAAGATGGCGGCAACACCCATGACCAGGTGGAAGTGCCCGACGACGAAGTAAGTGGCGTGGAGGTAGATATCAATCGCGGGTTGAGCGAGAAAGAATCCGCTGACGCCGCCGCTCACGAACATGGAGATGAAGCCCAAGGCAAACAGTGAAGCGGCGGTGATCTGCAGGCGCGAACCATACAGGCTGCCGAGCCAGATGAGCGCTAATATGGTCGCCGGGATGGTGATCATCAGAGTCGGGAAGGAGAACACTAGAGCGGAGAATGGATTCATGCCGCTCAGGAACATGTGATGTCCCCAGACCATATAACTGAGAAAGCCGATGGCCATCATGGAACCGATGACGACCTTGTGACTTAGCAGGGGCTTACGCATGCTGTTGATCAGGATGTGGCTGACGATGCCCATGGCCGGCAGAATGGCGATGTACACCTCGGGATGTCCGAAGAACCAGAAGAGGTGCTGCCAGAGGAGCGGCGAGCCTCCGGAGTGTGGCTGTAAGCGGTCGCTAACAACCAAGCCGGCAGGGATGAAGAAACTGGTGCCGGCAACGCGATCGAGGATCAGGAGCAAGCAGGCCGGGAGCAACACGGCGAAGGCCAGCAACGCGATGCAGGAGGTAATGAACCAAGCCCAGGTGCTGATAGGCATGCGCATCAGGGTCATACCTTTGGCGCGGAGATCCAGGGTGGTGGCGATGAAGTTCAGCGAACCCAGCAGCGACGCGATGCAGAAGATCGCGATCGAGATCCCCCAGAGATTTTGTCCCATGCCCAAGCCGGGGCCAGCATCTTTACCGATGGCGCTGAGCGGAGCATAGGCGGTCCATCCGGAGATGGGCGGGCCGTCGGGGACGACGAACGCGGCGAGCAATACGACGAAGGCAACGAAGGTGGTCCAGAACGACATCATATTAAAGCGGGGGAAGGCCATATCTTCGGCGCCGATCTGGATGGGCAAAAAGTAGTTGCCGAAGGCGGCGAAGGGTGCGTTGGTGAGCACGAAGAAAACCATCAACGTGCCGTGCATGGTGAGCAAAGAAAGGTAGTACTCGGGCGTTATTAAGCCGTCGGGCGCGCCGTTCTTGGAGAGCAACTGGAGGCCGGGAATGGCGGCGTTTGGCCAGACGAGGTGAAAGCGCATAAGCCAGGAGAGGAACATCCCGATAAAGACGGCGACCAGCGCGAGGGCGTAGTACTGCAAGCCGATGATCTTGTGATCGAGGCTGAACACATACTTCCAGATAAAACTTTGGGGAGGACCGTGCTGCGCCGCTGCTTCCGACATTTACTCACCTCGAGTAAGCTGAACTAAGTTTCGTCTGACCGGTGATCTTAAATCGATGCGCCGTCCCTAAAGAGAGTGCGGGAGAACTGGGCCGTCCCTCCGGGACTCGAACCATTTCTGCAACCTCTGCCAGCGCTGAAGCGCTGGGCTACGCTGGTTGGCCCCTAACGGGGCTGGAATGGCCGCGAGTTACTGGGCCGCTTTGTCTTTCAACCACTTATCGAAATCTTCCTGGGACAGAACCGATAAATAGGCCTTCATGTTGTAGTGGCCAAGTCCGCAGAGTTGGGTACAGACGATTTCATACTGGCCGGTTTTGGTTGCGGTAAAGTGGACTCCGAGATCGAGGCCGGGGACAAAATCCTGCTGGATGCGGAGTTCGCGCACATAGAAGGAGTGCCCGACATCTTTGGAGTGCATCATCAGATTGATCTGGCGATTGACCGGGACGGCGAGTTCGCCGGCTATGATGTCGTCGCGAGAATCAACGTCGTGTTCGGGATCGAGTCCGAAGAAATTCTGGTTGCCTTCGTTAATCTTGTCGGGATGCAGAGTGCCAAACTTACCGTCCGCGCCGGGATAGCGGAAGTAGAAGGCGAACTGCCCGGCCTGGGTCTGGATGGTGAGGGAATCCTTCTCAAGCGGAGCAAAATAAACCGAGGCCCAAGCCTTTTGGCCGATGATGCCGAGGGCGAGAATTTCCGTTCCGACGAAAAGAAAAGCGGCGATGACGAGGTATTTGGCTCCGCCCGGGAAGCTTTTGAGCTTGTCATTTTTGCCGCGGCCGGCAAACTGCCAGACGAAGAGCGCAAGGACGAGTTGCGCGGCGAGAAAGGCGATACCAGCTTCCCACATGGTCTGGTGCATCTGCTCGTCAATCGCCGCGCCGTGCGTGGAAATATCCACGGGAGGCCCCCAGTAATTCATCACGATGGGGACGGCCGACAAAATCGCGATAATCGCAACTGTGACTGCAAACAATTTTCCCATTGGTCATCTCCCGCTTGCCCTGCATAAGTACGCACGCGGCGGGGAGGTTCGTCTTCCTCTCCGCCGCTGATGCGCTAGTAGGCCTTGGCCTTGAAGGTGAAGTTTTGTTCTTTGGTTTCTGTGCCGGTGATGGTGATGTCGGCCGTCTGGGTGCCGTAGTCCTCATGCCAGGCTGTGATGGTGTACTTGCCGGGAGGCAGGTTGGGCAGCTTGAAATCGCCTCCACCCTTACTTACGTCGTAGTGATTCGTATTGAGCACCGCGAAATAGCCGTGCATCCAGGGGTGGACGTTGCACTTCACCGAGATGAATTCGGGCTTGTCGTATTTCTCGGAAATGGGGGGCGTGCCCGGGGGCTGGGATTTGTTCCACTCGCGGTTTACTTTGGCCAGGGGGTGAATGTTGTGGGAGGTCTGGTCGGCGTTGACGATCTTGAGTTCCTGGTTGACGTGCATGGGCAGAATGTGCGGAAGATACTGGCAGCCCTTCTGCTCGTAGGTGACGGCTTGCGACGGAACCTGACCGTCGTCGGAAGCCCCGGACGAAACGTAGACCACCACGTTTTCCAGTGAATTGCTGGGTCCGGTCACAACCGTCTCGTTAGTCACGGGTGTGGCATGCTGCTTGGCGCAGCTGGGTTCTTTGCCCATGTCGATGGGTTTTTGTTTAGCGGGCGTGCCGGTGTAGGTCACTTTGCCGCTAATCGTTCCCGCGAACATCAGGGACGAACAGACGAGCAGCGTTAAAAGAGTTAGCAGAATATTCTTAGTGCGCATTCGAGTAAAATCCTCCTCGGGTTGGATATTCACTTACCGAGTATATTACTGGCCGCCACCGGGCGACTTGTTATCGGCGGGGGCGGGGGCGGGGGCGGCTGCTGGCGCCGGGTTTTTATCCACGTACGGGGGAATAACTCCGTGCGCCGCCGACAGGATTTCGTTCTCCTTGCCGTGACGGTTGATCTGCAACGTACGGAGGAAATGGACGAGATCCCAGGCGTCGTTCGGCTGAATCACATCCGCGAAGGAAGGCATGGGCGTGCCGTCCACGCCAGTCATGAAGATCTTGTAGATATCCTGATTGGTGGAACCGCACTTGAAGCGGGAATCGTCTTTGCCCAAGGCGAAGTTATAGGGACGAATTGGGTTGTCTTTGCTATCGGTGAGGGTTCCGGAAGACGGGCCGTCGCCCTTGCCGGCCGGGCCATGACACTTCCAGCATTCCAGCTTGGTGAATAACAATTTGCCGTGGGCGATGCTGTCGATGGTGACCGGAGGTTCGGCGGGAACCTTGATCGGGTCGCCGGCTTTTTCCTTGTCCCAACGGGGTGAAAAGATCTTGATATAGGCCACCAGGTCGGCGCGCTGCTGCCGGGTGAAGGTATTCCAGATCGGCATGTTGGAGTTGGTGATGCCGCGCTGGATGGTGTTGTAGAGATCTTCATCGGTGGGCAGGGTGCCGGTCAGAGTGGAGCGGCACTTGAAGGTGGCGCTCGTAAAATCGCGCGGCTTCGGATCAAGCCAGACCGCGTTCTCACCATTGGCATCGCCCAGATCTCCGTGACAGCCGGCGCAATAGCGGCGGTAGTCGGACTTCGCGGCAGCGGCGTGGCCGGTGATATTGCCGATGTGGCTCTCCATGGGCTTGAGCACGAGAGGCGGCGTCGGCCCTACGTCGGGTGCATCCTGAGCGAAGGCCGGAGCGGCGAACCCGACGGCGAGGACCATCCCCAGGATCGCGGTAAAAAAAATCGCGCCGATAAAACGCATTGGCTTCAAGCTGTTCATAGTCAGCACCCTTAAACCGAAGTCAGCGCCGGCGAATCGAGTTCGCGAGCGGGCCATCCTGGTGGTTAGAAGTCGAAGTCAAATCCCATTAACAGCTCGCTGCTGGTCAGGTTGGTGTTACTCACCGGCGATGTTCCATCCTGATGGAACCAGTTGTACTCGGTGTGCCAGGCCAAGCCCGCGCGGCTGGTCATGATCGGGTTGTAGCGATAGCCGACGGTGTAGCTGGTGATGTTGCCAAGATTGGAAGGAGTGCCCGGCGTCGACTGCTGCGACATCCTGATCGTCTCGTAGCGGCCGATGAAGATGAGCTGCGGGTTGTAGACATAGTGGGGTTCGAAGAGGACACCGTTCCAGGTTGGCGCGCGCGAGCCTGCGGCGAGCACGGTTCCCGGCGTGTTATTGTTCACGGCAACCCCGTCGATCAAGTCGCCGTAGCCCTGCCCGAACCACGCGCTGTCTGATCCGTGTTGAGTGACGACCGTGAGGTCAACATGCGGGCCGAAGTAGAACTGCCCGACAAAGCCTTCGCGGCTGTAGCCCTTGTTTCCAGTTCCTGAACCAGGCACGGGCGCCCCGCCGTCGGTGAGCCAGGTGGTGGGAGCTTCGCCAACCATGGCGTAGAAGCCGAGGCGTTGCACACCCAATCTGCCGGCATCGAAGGCCTGACTGCCGGTAAAGAATGCGGAATAGGAATTGGAGCCATAGGGCAAGCCTACACTGCCGTTATTTGAGCTGAGAAGCGAAGCGGAGTAGCGGGTGCGATCGTTCAAGGAGTGCCCCATCACCTCGACGCCGAGCTGGTTGCTCCCTATTTGTCCAAAGATGTTGCCGCTACCCACTGGCATGAAGTGGTAGAGCTGGTAAATGCCGCCGTTGGCTGTCAGCGTCAAAGGGCGCTTCTCAGAAAGCAGGTTGTCAAGCTCGAACTTGCCCAGCTTCACGTTGAGCCAGGGACTGCCAAAGACGTTGTCGAGTCGCGCCATAACGGTTTCGAAGTGGAAGGAACCGGTGGCGTCGGAGGAAGGGAGGACGTAGAAGGAAATGTTTTTCTCCAGCGTGCCGCCGGTGTGGAAGTCAAGACCGGTGAGATCAAAGCCGGAAGAAGTAATCTTCGCCTCCCTGCTGCCGTCACCGCTGTCGACCCGCACTTTGTTGGTGCTGACGCGATGCCAGAGCGGAACGATGCGGAAGGTGACCGGCCAATACCCGGGATTCTGCCAAATGGGAGCATCGCGGTCGTTCATGAGCTGGTAGCCGTTGTCCTTGAATTTTTGGCCGAAGAAATTGAGCATGGGCCAACTTTCATGACAGGCGGAGCAACGCAGGCCGTACTTCCTGGCAAAGGCAGGGAGAGCGCTCGCCGACTGACTGGCGCCCAGGATCAGGAAGACTAGCGCGAAAGCAGCGGCGAGGACGGAAGATACCCGCCGCGGCTTCTGACAGCGATGAGACTGCGCCCACAACCGCATGCTGCACTCCTCAGACAAATTCACAGATTTTGCGGAAACCCAATTCTACAACGCGCAAACGACGAAAGCCCAGCAACGACCAAGCGCAAAGTCAACTGCCTAGCCTCCCGCGTCCGAGCAGAACGCTATAACTTCTGCATCGAAGCGCGACCACCACACTTTAATGTGGTGGATACTACTACCCTGTGTAGCGAAGCGCAACAGGATTATTTACAAATTGTTTACATCGTGCCGCGAGAGAAACGGGAGAGTGGCGATCGGGGTGCTTGATGCGCGAGTTGACAGCGGTCAACCCAGCGTATGAGACTCTTGCAACAGGAACAGCGGAGCCGGTCGTGATCTGGGAGAAGAGTTTTCGTGGTATGGGACTGAATGGTTGGGGTGCGTTTCGTGGAGTTGCACTTTACTTCCCACCTTATTTGCGGGCGGCCGCAGTTTTTCTTCTGCTCATTTCGCTTCTAGTGACGGGAGCGGCGATCCCCACGCAATGCCGCGAAAAAGATGTTCTTCAGTACGGTGAGGGTCTGATTGTGAATGTTCCGATGCCGGAGGCCGAAGTCGCGCCGGTGGTGGAAGACGTGGCGCAGAACACGATCATCCGGGGGACGAAGGAATACAACAAAGACGAATATGTGGGGGGAGCGGTGGCGGCCACGTCTACACCGGTGTTCCCGGCATGGACGGAGGGAGGCAAGGTCTTCTACAAGGTGCGGAAGCAGGCGCTGGATCCGCGCAATTTCAAAGACAGCAGCGATGTTGGAACGCTGGCCGTTCGATATGTGGTGCAACCGCAGGGCGACAAGAATACGGTTTTGCGCATTGACGCCGTGTTTGTGGAAGATTTTCGGCACAGCGTCCACAAATCGAATGGCTCGGTGGAGAGCAGCGAGTACAAGGACATTCACGACCGGCTCGACGCGGTTGAGCTGATGAAAAAGGAAAACGCCGAGGCTGAAGAAGCAAAACGGGAACGACTAGCGAAGCAAAACTTCGGCATGGGCGGTGATACGGTTGTGCTGAGCACTCCGCCCGCTACGGCGAAGTCCGGCGAAAGCGCGAAGGGCGAGGCGGTTCCAAAATCATCCGCAATGTTGCAAGCGCCGGCGTATGAGCAGCCCGAATCACTGGAACAACACGTTGCCGAGTTGCGCCGGCAGGTGGAGCGATTGGTCAAGAAGCCCGGGGCTCCGCTGAAGTCGGCACCGTTCCACACCGCGAGCACACTGAAATCATTGGAGCCTGGCGTCGAAGTTCTAATTCTGATTTCAACGCCTTACTGGTACGGGGTGGAGACGCACGACGGACAGCATGGATGGATTCGGCGGGACCAGTTGGAGCAGGCGCCATGACCGGGCGGAGATTGCCAGTCGCTCCTGTGACTTCGTCAATACCTCGCCGATTACTGCGCGCCACGCTGTGGGCTGCGTTTCTGCTGGTCGTGCTTGCGATGGCCGCAGCGCAGAGAGGTAGTGCTGAGGCAGGCTCGTACGAGCGCAGCTACCGTCAGTCGAAAAGCGCGGTGGAAAAAGCACTGAAGGAGCTGCAGCCGTCGATGAGTGGACGGCTGCCGGTACTGGAAGGATTCGCTTCGCCTGGCGATCGTCCCTTGAGCCGCTACCAGCGGGCGTATTACCAATCCGCGGTGCAGGTGACGTCGACTGCGTCCGGGGGATCGGTGGTGCGGGTGAGCACGAAGGTGACGGCATGGTATGCGGATTCAGTTTCAACTCGTTCGGGATACCAGCTGCTCGCTTCGAATGGTCGACTCGAATCCGATCTGCTGGACCAGTTGACCGATGTGCTGGGTAGCAACTCTGGTGCGACGACGTCGGGCGGGAGTTCTGGTGGAAATTTCCCAGCGATCGCCACGCCGGCGGCGTCGGCGAAACGGCCTGGCACTGCGGAGCCGACCATCTCGGCACCGATGCCCAGGGCGCCGGAAACCGGGCACACGTTCTCGTCTCCCACGTTGGAACGGGGTTTGCCGGATCAGCAACGGTCGGATAGGCAACAATTGCAGCAGAAATCCGGCGATCAACCAGCCACCGGATTGCAGGCGGAGGCGGCTAGTTTGGAGGAAGTGCTCAAGAGCCAGGGGCATCCGAAGAATCTGGTCGCAATCAAGAAATCAGGAACTCCGGTGGTTGCGACTCCCAGTTTGAATGGCAAGACTTTGTTTTTGGCGAGCACGCACGATGAGTTTGAGATGCTGGATTTCAATGCGGACTGGGTGCATGTGCGGATTTCCGGTTTGTCACGGGGATGGATCTGGCGAACCAGCCTGGAGATGCCGGAGGGCATTTCGGACATTCCGCCGGCGGGCGCGAGTGCCGCACCGGCTGCGCCCGATCTGTTTCAGGTGACGCGCGAAGAGACTGCGCCGTTTCCGGGGGATTGGGAACCGCTGCGAGGCAGGAACGTAAAAATCATTTCGGTGCAGAAGATCCAGGAAAACGCGAAGGATAGCGGCGCGCGAGCGAAGCTGGAATTCGCAAAATTTTTGCTCGATAAAGACTACGCGGAACTGGCGGCAAAATCACAGGAGCTCGCCGGAATCGTGTTGATATTCGACTCGGTCGATGGCGGCATGATCGCCGCAACGCTCGCGACCGTTCAGGCATGGAAGGCGGGCACGTTATCCGACGCGGCTCTTTGGCATCAGTGTTTTTTTGATCCGCCGGAGACGTTCAATGCTTCCAGCCCTGCCGGCGGGCACTAGTTGCCGCCACCAGTTGCTAAGGACTGGGTTTGGTGCGAGCATCGTGGTGGCTAGACGCTGGGATCTTTATAGTTTTGGCTTGACATTGAACTGATGGCGCGTTACGAATGCTGTTTTTTGACGTTGGTTGGTTCCGTGGGGATTTGATTTGTTCGGGACTGCTGGTTTGAACTAAGCCGCCGGATGAGGGCGGAAGGGGGCAAACGGGCAAGTATGGGGTTTATGTTGCAACCATTTGTTTTTCTGCTGCGCGATTACGCCGAACTGACCAAGGCGCGCATTACGACTTTGATCGTGCTTACGGCATGGTGCGGCTACTTTTTTGGCGCGCACCGGATGGGCGTGTCGTCGTGGTCGCTGGGCCTGCTTCATGCCTTGTTCGGCATTGCGCTGGTTTCGAGCGGAACGGCGGCGCTGAACGAAGTGCTTGAATCGAAAGTGGACGCTCGGATGCGGCGGACGGCGTTGCGCCCTCTGCCTTCGGGACGCATGACCAAGGCACACGCGGCCGCGGTTGGACTGGCGCTGACTCTGGGCGGTTCCGTTTATCTGGCCTTCTATGCCAACTTACTAACTGGGTTATTGGTGTTTTTGACCGCAGTGGTGTATCTGGCGGCGTACACACCGCTAAAGAAGGTTTCTCCTATTTGCACATTTGTGGGCGCGTTTCCAGGAGCGATGCCGGTGGTGTTGGGTTGGACGGCGGTTCGGGGCAAACTGGAAATCGAAACTCTGATCCTTTTTGCGATTATGTTCGTGTGGCAGTTCCCGCATTTTTTGTCGATTGCATGGCTTTATCGCGAGGACTACGCGCAAGGCGACATTCGCATGTTGCCGGTGGTGGATCCCGATGGAAAGTCCACCGTGTGGCGGATTTTGGCCTATTCCGCGGCATTGATACCCGTGAGCCTTATGCCGGTTGCGTTAGGAATGGCGGGACGGATTTATTTGGTGGGCGCGGTCCTGATGGGCGCGGCGCTGTTTCGCGTATCGATGGGAATGGCGTATCCGCAACTGCCGGCAACGGCGGCGGCCTCCAAGCCTTCGGCTCGACGCTTGCTGCGGGCTACGATCATCTATCTGCCTGCGTTGTTTGCGCTCATGATGGCTAACTCGAGTAGTTAGTGCGGTTAGTAACCGGACCCGTTCGGGTCTGTTATTATTGTGCAGAGACGGGGCTTGCCCCGTCTGCTTTGGACGCGGCGGGAAACGCTGCAAGCCGCGTCTCTACGGGGCGGCAATGCAGTTTCGCCGAAACGCGTTCGGATTTACTCCAACTCCAATTCAATTTTCTTGGTCACCGGATCTAGCTTTGTGATCCTGAATTTGCGGATCTGCCCGGCCCGCATGGCATCTGGCTTAGCTTCGTCAGCGGGAGCACCGCTCTTCCAGCGCGCCTGCAGCATCGAGCCTAACGACGACAGATCGGGCTTTGCTGAGGATGACGGCGCTGGTTCCTCGCGCTGATCTTCTTTCGCCGCACGTTCCTCGGGGATACGACACGTCGCCAAGACGCCTTCGCCGAGTTCAACACGCACGCTCCCTTTGGAAACCTCGGTCATGCGGCCAGTGACTATGTCGCCTTCTTTATGCTCGGCTAGGTATTCATCGAGGCCGGTTGGAACCAATTGCTTCATGCTCAGGCGGATTAGGCGCTTTTCCGTGTCGAGCGCCAGCACCTGCGCCTTGACCACTTGCCCCGCCCTCAGCACTTCTTGCGGGTGATTGATGCGCTTTTCCGCGCTGATTTCGCTGATGTGAATCATGCCTTCGACGCCTTCGGTTAATTGCACGAAAGCTCCGAATTTCGTCAGGTTTGTTACCGGGCCTTCGATCACCGTGCCCGGCGAAAATTTTTGTGCAGCTCCAGCCCAGGGATCGCCCAGCGCCTGCTTGAGGCCGAGGGAGAGGCGGCGTTCGCCCGCGTTCACTCCCAGGATGACGGCTTCGACGGTCTCGCCCGGTTTCACCACGTCACTGGCAGTTCTGACCCGTTTGGCCCATGACATTTCGGAAATATGAATCAGACCTTCAATGCCGGGCTCGAGTTCGACAAACGCGCCGAAATCGGCGGTGCGGGTCACGGTGCCGCGCACGCGTTCGCCAGCTTTGTATTTTTCGGCGACGGCGTCCCACGGATGCGGCAGCAGCTGTTTCATGCTGATGGCAATGCGGTGCTTGTCCGAGTCGATCTTGATGATCTTGGCTTCGATCTGTTGGCCGGTGGAAAGGACGTCGGAGGGCTTGTTGACGCGACGCCATGAAATTTCGCCGACGTGGAGCAGGGCGTCCGCGCCGCCGATGTCGACGAAGGCGCCGTAGTCGGTCAGGCTCCGAACTTCGCCTTGCACAGTGTCGCCTTCCTTGAGTTCGGAGTAGCGGCGCTGTTTGCCGGCTCGCTCTTCGTCTTCCGCAATGGCGCGGCGATCGACCACCACATCTTCCTCGGCCACGTCGAGCTTGATGATGCGGCAGCGGATTTCCTGCTCGACCAGCTTCTCCAGTTCCGCCGCGTCTTTCGTTCCGCTGCGCGAAGCGGGCATGAAGGCGCGCACTCCCACATCGACGCTCAAGCCGCCCTTGACGACGCCGGTCACGGTGCCTATGATCGTCGACTTCTCGGCGAAGGCCTTCTCGAGCGATGCCCAGTCGGTTGGACGTTCGACCTTGCCGCAGGTCAGTTCGTAGTAGCCTTCCGGATCGCGGCCCTTGACGGTGACTTGAACTTTGTCGCCCGGCTTGGGCGGCTTGCCGGCGGGAAACGCGGTGAGGGGCAGAACGCCTTCCGTCTTGAATCCGATATCGAGCACGATGGAGTCGGCGGTCACGGTAATCACCGTGCCTTCGCGGCCCTGAGAGCCTGGTTGGCGCTTGCGGGAATGACTCTGCTCGTATTCGGAGAAAATGTCTTTGAAGGATTCGGCCGGTTCGAGGGCCGGAGTAGATTCGGGAGTGCCCGGGTTTGGCGAGTTGGGTTCGGGCACATTTGGATCGGACATGCTTGGATTGGAGGACGACATTGGATTGGACATGAAAGAGGTTAAAGCCCTGCGGCGCGATCCCGCTTAGGATAACACCGGGAAGGGTCGATCTGGGGGCTGGAAATCTGCAAGCGAGAAGGAATTTAGACCTTGGGTGTAAACTATTTTTCGACGCCAAAGTCAAAGAATTTATACGATATAAGCCCGCGCGGCTGAAAATTACCCCTGAAGCACGCGTGTTTTTGGGAAAGTAATTCGGAGGGTGAAGATGCGGATTGAATTTGCGATTTTGTTCCTGGTGCTTGCACTCATGATGAGCAGTTCGGCGCAAACAAAGACGAAAGAGATTGATATTCCCTATGAGCGCTTCGTGCTGGACAACGGCTTGACCGTGATTGTCCATGAGGACCACAAGGCGCCGATCGTGGCCATCAACATTTGGTACCACGTGGGGTCGAAGAATGAGAAACCGGGAAAGACGGGGTTCGCGCATCTGTTCGAGCACCTGATGTTTGGCGGCAGCGAGCACTCGGCGGGGCGGTACATCGACGCCATGGAAAGAATTGGCGCGACGGATTTGAACGGCACCACCAGTCCCGATCGCACGAATTATTTCCAGAATGTCCCTACCTCGGCGGTGGATTTTACGCTGTGGATGGAGTCCGACCGCATGGGGCACCTGCTGGGCGCGCTGGACCAGAAGACGCTCGACTTGCAGCGGGGCGTGGTACAGAACGAGAAACGCCAGGGCGAGAGCCAGCCTTACGGGGTGACACGGCAACTGCTTACGCAAAATACATATCCGGCGGGGCATCCGTATTCGTGGACGACGATCGGAGAGATGGCGGACCTGGATGCGGCGTCGATGAAAGATGTGCAGGAGTGGTTCAAGACGTATTACGGGCCATCGAATGTGGTGCTGGTATTGGCGGGCGACATCGACGTAAAGACGGCGCGGGAAAAAGTCACGAAGTATTTCGGCGACATTCCGGCGGGGCCTCCGGTGGCGCATCAACAAGTGTGGATTGCAAAGATGACGGGGACGCACCGCCAGGTGGTGCAGGACCGGGTGCCACAGGCGCGGATTTATAAGGTGTGGAACATTCCGGAATATGGCAGCGCGGAAGCGGACTATCTGGACCTGGTGAGCGATTGCCTGAGTTCCGGGAAATCGTCGCGGTTCTACAAACGTCTGGTGTATGAGGACCAGATCGCGACCGACGCCGGGGCCTTCACCAACTTGCAGGAAATTGGCGGGCAGTTCGTGGTACTAGCGACGGCGCGGCCTGGACAGAGCATTGCGCAAGTGGAAAAGGAACTGGACGAGGAATTGGCGCGGTTCGTGAAAAATGGGCCGACTGCCGAGGAGATGCAGCGCCTCAAGATTCAGTATTAGGCAAACTTGATCCGCGGGATCGAGCGGATTGGAGGGTTCGGAGGAAAATCGGATCGGCTGGCGCAGAGCGAGGTATTTCGCGGAAGCGCCGACGCCTACAAAATCTCGCTCAAGCGGGTGCAAGAGGCGACGGCGGAGGATCTGAGGGCGGCGGCGCAGCGCTGGCTGTCCGACGGCGTGTACATCCTTGAAGTGGATCCTTTCCCCGATTACAAGACCGCGTCCGGAGGCGCGGATCGCAGCAAAATGCCGGAGATCGGCACGCCTCCTGAATTGAAGTTGCCGAAGCTGCAGCGGGCGACGCTGTCGAATGGATTGAAGGTAATTTTGGCGGAGCGTCACGAAGTTCCGCTGGTAAATTTCACGCTGGCAGCCGACGCTGGATTCGCGTCGGACGCATCGACGACGCCAGGGACTGCCAACCTGGCGATGCAGGTGCTGAGCGACGGGACGCGCACGCGCAACGCGCTCGAAATCAGCGACGAACTGGAAGCGCTCGGCGCCACATTGCACGGATATTCAAATCTCGATTTATCGTTTGTTTCGCTTTCGGCGTTGACTGCGCAGCTCGAAGCGTCGCTCGACTTGTTTGCGGACGTGGTTTTGAATCCGTCGTTTCCGGAAACGGAAGTGAAGCGCGAGCAGAAGCTGGCGCTCGCCGGAATCGAGCGCGAACAAAACACGCCGGCGACGCTGGCTTTGCGAGTATTGCCGGCGCTTTTGTACGGATTGGGTCACCCGTACGGGAATCCGATGACAGGCTCTGGAACAAAGGACAGCGTGGCGAAACTGACGAGAGGGGACCTCGTGAAGTTTCATGACACTTGGTTGCGCCCCAACAACTCGACGCTGGTTGTGGTGGGCGACACTACGCTGAAGGAAGTGACGCCGAAGCTGGAGAAACTTTTTGCGGGGTGGAAGAGTGGAAGCGCTCCCGCCAAGAACCTAAAGACGGTTGCTGTTGCAGCGAAGTCCGCCGTGTACTTGATCGATAAGCCTGGAGCGCAGCAATCGGTGATCGTTGCGGGAGTGGTGGCGCCGCCTCGGGCAGATCCGCGGGAAATCGCGATTGAAGCGATGAACAACAGTCTGGGCGGGATGTTTGGCGCGCGGCTGAATATGAATCTGCGGGAAGACAAGCACTGGTCGTACGGAGCGCGCACCGTTCTTCGCGAGGCCCGATCACAGCGGCCGTTCTACGCGATCGCGCCCGTTCAGACCGACAAGACGAAGGAATCGCTGGTGGAGATGAACAAGGAATTCCGCGGAATCGTAGGCGACCATCCGGTCGGCACCGAGGAGCTCGCGAAAATTCAGGCGAACGAAACGCTGAAACTCCCGGGGTCGCGAGAGACGCTGGACGCGCTCGGACAATCCATCGTGGACCTGGTGCAATTCAGCCTCCCCGACGATTACTACGACACCTACGGGGAAAAAGTTCGTGCGCTTAAGATCAGCGATGTAAACGACGCGGCAAAAGAAGTGGTGCGTCCGGATAACCTGATCTGGATCGTGGTGGGTGATCGCGCGAAGATCGAAGCTGGTGTGCGCGAGCTGAACTTCGGCGAGTTCCGATTGATGGACACTGACGGGAAGGTGCAGTAGTTGGGGCTAAAGCCTGGTTTTTTACACGGCTGACGCGGCTTTGAAGGACCGCTCTTCCACGGGGATTCGCGAACTTTCGATTTTCCGCAGACGGCGAGAGACGCGGCAAGCTGCGTCTCTACGGATGCATTGATTTGGGAGTAATCCGCATATGGCTGAGATACCGCCCGCAATATTTTTTGGACACGGCAATCCGATGAACGCCGTGCGGGAGAACAGCTACACCGCGGGATGGCGGCAAATCGGGAAGGAAACGCCACGGCCAAAAGCCATTCTGGCGATTTCCGCGCATTGGTTTGTACCCGGAACTGGCGTCACCATCAGCACGTCCCCAAAAACAATTCACGACTTCGGTGGCTTTCCGCGAGAGCTCTATCAAGTACAGTACCCAGCTCCTGGCGATCCTGAGCTTGCCCGCAGAGTGCAAGAGCTGCTGAAGCCTTTGCCGGTGAAATTCGACAGCTCATGGGGGCTCGATCATGGAACCTGGTCGGTGCTTAAGCACGTGTATCCGGATGCCGATGTCCCGGTGGTGCAACTTAGTATCGACGAAACACAACCAGCATCATTCCACTTTGAGATCGGGAGGAGACTGGCGCCATTGCGAAGCGAAGGAATCCTGATTGTGGGGAGCGGAAATCTGGTCCACAATCTTCATACATACGCGTGGGGAAGACACATGCCTGATCCTTACGATTGGGCAATCCGCTTCGAGAAAGAAGCAAAGGAAATGATGGTCGCGGGCGAATACAAGCCTCTGATCGATTACGAGAGACTCGGGCCGGAAGCTCGGCTCTCAATTCCGACGCCTGATCATTACCTCCCGATGCTTTACGTGCTTGCCAGCCGACAGCAGGGCGAAGTCATTAGTTTT
This sequence comes from Acidobacteriaceae bacterium, assembly GCA_025355505.1. Taxonomy (GTDB): domain Bacteria; phylum Acidobacteriota; class Terriglobia; order Terriglobales; family Acidobacteriaceae; genus Acidiflorens. The sequence continues at coordinate 64,284 of JANXZM010000083.1, forward strand.
CCAATCGAAGGCGTCGACGGAGGATCGATATCGATGCTGACTGTGCGGGTCGGTTAGGGTGTTGATTGTTTTTTTTTAAGACCGCTGGCGGACTCATCGCCGGTCGCGGTACTAGAGCAAATCCAGAGTTGCTGTGGCCACAGGCAGATGCCGGGCTGCGCTCGGCTTGGACGACCGAGAGCGGCCGTCCCTTTTTACTATGGACATGACAAGAAGGCGCTTTCACCGGCTGCGCAGCGCGGTCTGAATATCTTCACCAACCCGAAAAAAGCGAACTGCGAGGTATGTCACACCATCGGCAAGACCAGCGCGCTCTTCACCGATAACAAGTTCCACAACCTCAGCATCGGAGCGGACACGCGCGGCAATCTGAATGATGTTGGCCGCTTCAGCCAAACTAAAAAAGATAAGGACATGTCACCTTCAAAACGCCGCCCCCGCGCAATCTGGCTCATCGCGCGCCCTTCATGCATGATGGGAGCTTTTCCACGGTGAAAGATGCGTTCGCAAATTACATTGGCGGCGGCAATCTGAACGATCACCTGGACAAGCAAATCCATGCGCTCGACTTTCTCACCTTTGACGAGCGTGATGATTTGCTGCAGTTCCTCGATGCTCTGAACGGCAAGCTGCCCGACAACGCCGGTCCGCCGCTGGACCTGGCATCCGCGCCGAAGATCACCGGGACTTCGGTGAAGTGAAGGCACTTTTGAGGTAGTTGGTGGCGGCGGTAGGACTCGAACCTACGACCTACGGATTATGAGACCGTCGCTCTAACCACCTGAGCTACACCGCCACGGTGTATTTACAACAAGTTACGGGGATGCGACCTTCGTGCTGTAGAACATTGTAGAACAATTCGGTATTCTGTGCGTAGCTGGAGGGGCTAGCGCATGGCATACCAATCAGGTTCGATCTACAAGCACAACGGCACATGGTTCCTTAAGTATCGCATACACGAATTGAAAGATGGAACACCCTCCCGCGTCCACAAAACCGAGCGGCTGTGCTCAATAAACGGGGAGCTACATCACCCCCAGTGCGAGAAAAGAACCGAGCACCGCACGAAGAAATCTGTCGAGCCT